>JBLHML010000009.1:0-99107 GCA_047622005.1 Dokdonia sp.
AATACATTGATAAAACCTCCTGACTTTAATTTAGGATTACGTCGTATTCTAGAGATAATAGTATTAAGGTTGAAGCAAAATTTCAACAGAAAAATAAAAACTCCGAATCCGTATAACGACCATAGTATTATAGGTGTATAATCAACTTCAATAATTTTAGGTAACGTTTCGACCATTTCAAAATCTGAGATTACAAAAGAGGTAAACTCCTCTGCAACGACAGGTTCTATGTATTCAATAAAAGTTAACGATGGTATTACAAGAGCTAAAACCAAAGCACTTAGTAAATAGAAGCGTTTAAATTGATGCACGCTAGATTTTTCTAGCAATAGCTTGTAGAATACCATAAAAACAGCAAGACAAGCACTAAATTTTAAAAGGTAGATGAGCATGATTACTTAATTTGATGGTTTTTATTGTTTTTTTATTGTCTCATTGAACCTTGTAGATTCTCTCTATTTTTTATAGTAATAATCTACTTCGGTTTGTTTTTAATTTCTTTATCGATTATAGCTTTTAAATCTTCTAATTCCGCTTTCGTAAGGTCTGTTTCTTTTGTGAAAAATGAAGCAAACTGTGAAGCACTATCATTGAAAAAGGTTTTAATCAACGTGTTAACGTGTTTAGAAAAATAGTCTTTCTTCTTGACCAAAGGGTAATATTCACGCGATTTTCCGTAGAGCTTATAAGCCACAAAACCTTTGTCTATCATTCGCTTTAAAAGCGTAGCAACAGTGGTAGTAGCAGGTTTAGGTTCTGGATACGCAAGTAATAAATCTTTCATGAACCCTTTTTCAAGTTTCCATAGATACTGCATGAGTTGTTCTTCGGTTTTAGATAATTGCATTGCTCTACAAGTTTAGAATTAACTCTACAAATGTAGAGTAAAAATTTTAATTATCAAAATTCTATTCAAAAGATATACTTCAAATACACTATATTTGAAGTATTATAAAAAGAAAAATTGCCCACAATGAAAGCTTTACACACTACAATACTTTGCATTTTACTCTGTACATTTTCTTCGTATTCACAAAACATTCAAGACATTATAAATCAAGTTGATATTGATGAAATTTCATTAACAATTAATGAGTTCACAGGAGAACAAACAACAGTCGTTGATGGTAATACAGTTACCATTTTAAATAGACAACAGGCTAATAATGGATTGGCTGGCGATTATCTTATTGAACGATTAGAAGCTTTAGATAATATATCGGTTACAGAACAACTATTCAATACAAACGGAAGAAATGTTATAGCAACTCAAATAGGTAAAACAAACCCAAATGACATTTATATTGTCTGTGCACATTATGATACTGTAGCAGATTTTTGTGCAGATGATAACGCCTCTGGTACAGCTGCAGTTCTAGAAATTGCTAGAATTTTATCTACACAGTGTTTAGATAATACGATTATTTATGCGCTTTGGGATGAAGAAGAAATAGGACTTCGTGGTTCTCAGTTTTATGCTAATCTGGCAGCAGCCAATGGTGATAATATTCTTGGTGTTTTAAATATGGATATGATTGGTTACGATGGCGATGCTGTTGGGCAACCAGGAGATAACGAGTTTGATATAGATTATAGAAATATTGCAGGTTCTGTGGCAATGAAAGACGATATTTTAGCAGTTTTAAACTCGTATACTTTTGATTTAAATGTTATTGAGGTTAATCCAGGAACGACTGCTAGTGATCACGCTAGTTTTTGGGGAGTAGGATATACTGCTTTGTTAGTAGGGGAGTCTTGGGAAACCAATGATCAAACACCATTTTATCATACAGCTCAAGATCGATTTGCAACGCTAGATTTACCGTATTTACAGGAAATGGCTAAATTAGTTACGGGCTATATGGTCACTAAGGGAGGTTTGGTAGCTTTGGATAATACTGTGGCACAAACTATGACGATGTTGACATCTAATCAAAACTCTGCAAGCTATCAATGGTTTAATTGTGATACAGACACAGCTATTTCTGGCGCAACAAATCAAACTTATATTCCTGTTGCCAATGCTACTTATGCCGTAGAGGTAACTTCTGGGACGTGCATAGAGCGTAGCGAATGCTTATTGTTTGATACTTTAGGTCTAGATTCTTTTTCTACGGATGAATTAAAAATATATCCAATACCAGCTCAGAATTTTATTACAATAGAATTCTCTTCGGAAATGTCTACCGATGTAAATTTGTTTGATGTTTCAGGGAAACTAGTACTAAATAAAACGATTACGGAAAGCTCAGAATTAAATATAAAAGACTTACCTCAAGGGCTCTATTTTCTGAAGGTAAATACAAAAGAGAAATCTGGAACTTATAAGGTTGTGAAAAAATAAGACAGTTTTAAAGTCTTACAATTTTTAAAGAAAAAAAAAGAATGCCACCAACTATTAATTGGTGGCATTTTGTTTATGTACTCAACTCTGTAAAATACTTGTAGAATAGAGGAATGGTTTCAATGCCTTTAAAGTAATTCCAAATGCCAAAATGTTCGTTAGGCGAGTGAATAGCATCGCTATCTAAACCAAATCCCATTAATATCGTTTTACTCTTTAACTCTTCTTCAAATAGCGATACAATAGGAATGCTTCCGCCACTTCGTTGTGGAATTGGTTTTTTTCCAAACGTATCCTGATACGCTTTTGAAGCTGCTTCATAACCAAGACTATCAATTGGTGTAACGTAACCTTGTCCGCCATGATGAGGTGTTACTTTAACTTTTACGCCAGCAGGAGCAATGCTTTCAAAATGTGTTTTGAATAAGGCTGTAATTTCCTCCCATTCTTGATTTGGCACTAGACGCATAGATATTTTAGCAAATGCTTGGCTAGCAATCACTGTTTTAGCACCTTCACCAATGTAACCACCCCAAATGCCATTGACATCCAGCGTTGGCCTAATAGAATTACGCTCGTTGGTTGAATACCCTTTTTCACCGTAAACAGAATCAATACCAATTGATTTTTCATAGGCTTCCAATGAAAAAGGCGCTTTAGCCATTTCTGCACGTTCAGCATCAGAAAGATCTTCGACCTTATCATAAAACCCAGGAATGGTAATACGGTTATTTTCGTCGTGTAAGGACGCAATCATCTTCGTTAAAATATTAATTGGATTCGCAACTGCGCCACCATATAATCCAGAATGCAGATCACGATTTGGACCAGTAACTTCAACTTCAACATAACTCAAGCCGCGAAGACCTGTTGTAATTGATGGTACATCTTGGGAAATCATTCCAGTATCTGAAATGAGTATCACATCATTCTTCAATTTCTCTTGATTGGCTTTAACAAACTTTGAAAGGTTGACACTGCCAACTTCTTCTTCACCTTCAATCATGAATTTGACGTTACAAGGCAATTGATTCGTCTTTGTCATAAACTCCATAGCCTTAACATGCATGTACATTTGACCTTTGTCATCACAAGCACCACGAGCAAATATGGCACCTTCTGGATGGATCTCTGTTTTCTTGATTACAGGCTCATAAGGTGGGGAATCCCATAACTCAATAGGGTCTGCTGGCTGCACATCATAATGACCATAAACGAGAATGGTAGGTAAGTCTTTATCAATCATTTTCTCACCATATACGATTGGAAAACCTTCAGTCTCACAAATTTCAACGTGATCACAACCAGCCTCTAAAAGACTGTCTTTAATAACGTCTGCAGTTTGAATTACTTTATCCTTATAAGCAGGATCTGCACTTACAGATGGAATTTTGAGAAGTTCAATAAGTTCACTAAGAAACCTGTCTTTATGTTCTTCAATATAAGATTGAATATGTTGCATGTTTTAGTTGTTTTTGGATTCTTTCAAAAGTACAAAATCGATGAGTAATATTTTCTTAAATAAAGTTAATTGAATATGGAAACTATTTTTTATATTTGCATCCCGTTAATTTGGGCAAATGCAGGTTTACATGCATAATGCGGGAGTGGTGGAATTGGTAGACACGCTAGACTTAGGATCTAGTGCCGCAAGGTGTGAGAGTTCGAGTCTCTTCTCCCGCACATTATAAGAAAGCTGACTTTTATAAGTCAGCTTTTTTTTTGCCCTAAAAAATTCCAAAAGATTTTGACTTTTTTAATTAGCTCTTGATAGTGCAACAGTTCTTTGTGTTAATTTAAGAAAATGAACAGGAGATGCTATAGTATCAATGAAAAATAGTGTTTATTTTTTGTTTTTAATTGTAACATTCTTATGGTAAGAAAGTCTTATTAACAGCGACTAATCTATTAATTTGTAACTTTGTATTCACGAAAACGTTATTATGAACGATATTAATGAAAATATTGAATCTCCTTTTACGTTAAAGGTGAGTTTTGACAAGATTCTACAGCATTATGAAGTCTTGTCAAGAAGTGATGATGAATTTATTGCTGCAAAAGCGCGTCGTGTTTTAAAAACTGCTGAAGGTTTTCCTGAACTTCGAGATGGTATTACTAATCCACAGGACTTAATTACAAGGCAGAAAGAAATAAGTGTCATTCTTCAAGATTCGTTCAGTCCAATTTTGACTAAAAATGAAATTAAGACCGCATCTGTACCATTTCATAATTTGATTTTTAATTCTTCAGAACGTTTTAAATCTATTATAAAAACAGCTGGTGATGATTTCGAGTTAGAAATTAAAAACATGCCAAAAGATGATATGTATATCCTGGCATGTACTATAATTTTGTCTGCTTGTTATGAACATCATATCAATTTTAAAAGACCATTTTATTACGAAATTCCTGATTCTAGTGGTATTATGCAGTATTATAAAATATTATATAATGCTGACTTTACTGAAATTGTCCCTTCTAAAAATGCTCCAATAATTACTCAAGAGGATGCAGATGATTTATTAGATAATTTTGATAACATGACACTGTGGAAAGAAAAGTTTCCACCAAATAGCTACACGTTTAAAGGTTTTGTGATTTCTAACATTTTTAATGTTACAGATGATCAATCCATATCAAATATTAAATCTAGTTTAATAGGAGAGGATAAGCGAAAAGATGAAAGTTTTATGGAGGATTTTCATCAAATCTTTCAATCACTATTGGGACTTAACGATATTAAAGTTGGCTTCTCTATCTACAATGAAGAAGAAGACGCTTTTGAGCGTGTATATGGCGCTGGTATGAATAGTTTTCTTTTAAATAAATTAGATGCAAATAATTGTTCAGGTACGTTATGCACCAGTTCGTATAATACCTTATTACAAGAGAAGAAATTCTATACGATATCTGATGTCGACAAGTTTTATGACTTGTCAAAAGGTAAGGCTCCACAGTATAAAACATTAAAAGAACAAAATATTAAAAGTGCAATTTTAGCCCCTATAGCTAATGATGATGGCTTAATGGGTATTCTAGAAATTGTTTCAGACCGTCCTAAAGTTTTAAATAGTATCAACGCTAACAAATTGAAAGATGTTATGCCTTTTATTGTGTCTGCAGTTGAACGCTCTAAGAGTGAAGAGCTGAATTTAATTGAAGCTATTATTCAGCAGGAGTGTACGTCTATTCACCCAAGCGTCAATTGGCGTTTTGAAAAGGAAGCGAAAAATTTTATTAAAGATCAATTTAATGGTAATAAACCTAGTTTTAATAAAATAGCATTCGAAAATATTTATCCATTATTTGGTCAAATAGATATTAAGGGGTCTTCAGAGGCGAGAAACTCTGCGACGCAAAAAGATCTAACATTGCAGTTGGAATCAATTCAATCTATTCTAAATAGTGCTTTTAAATTAGAACATTTACCTATTTATGAGCAGTTTTTATTTCAAATCAATAACTTTTTGGAAGACTTGAATTTAAATTTTCAAGTGGATAGTGAACAGCAAATTTCAGCATTTATAAAACAGGATATTGATCCTCTATTTGAGCATCTAAAAGTAATAGATGTTTTAAATGTAGAGGTTAATACTTATTTTGAAAGCATAGATCAAAAAGTAAATACACTATATAAACATCGTAAAGATTTTGATGATACCATAGCTTTGATAAATAAAGAAATGGCTGCACTTTTGGATAAAAAACAACTAGATGCTCAGGCTATGTATCCTCATTACTTTGAGCGTTTTAAGACAGATGGTGTAGAGCACAATATGTATATAGGAGAATCTATCACTAAAGACGATTCGTTTAATCCTGTTTATTTATATAATTTAAGATTGTGGCAGTTACAGGTGATGTGCGAAATGGAAAATTCATTTTATTTAATGCAACCTAATATTCCTGTCAAACTTGATGTGGCTTCAATGGTTTTAGTCTTTAATCAGCCATTATCAATTAGTTTTAGAATGGATGAGAAGCAATTTGACGTAGATGGTACTTATAATGCTAGATATGAAATTGTAAAAAAACGAGTTGATAAAGCTTTTATTAAAGGGACCACTGAGCGTGTTACTCAAAAAGGGAAAATAAGTATTGTGTATTCTCAAAAACAAGATGAGATTGAATATTTAAAATACATTAAATTTTTGCAGTCTAAAAAGTATTTGGATGATGATGTTGAGGTTGTTGAACTTCAAGATTTACAGGCTGTTACTGGTTTGAAAGCGATTAGAGTAAGTGTCTTATATCATAAGGATAAAGACGATCAATCCTTTTACACTTATGATGATTTAATGAAAGAAATTAGGGCTTAAACTTTCTCCTACCTTATAGAAAGGAATTAATACCTTCGGTTACTGCTTTTGTTTCGGCCAATTGAAATGCTACAACAAATGCTATTACACTTATGATAATTCCTATCATAAAAACAGTGTAAGTCACTCTCAATAAATTGTATTTTCTGTTTAATACTAAACCAAGAAAGTATAAATCTTTGGTGAGTGAACTGTAGAGGTAATCTCTATCTTGCATCATTTCTTGCATAGCCCATTCAAACTCATCGAGTTTCATTTTGTGAAAATTTCCGAAGAACAAAAGATTTACTTTTTTGTTAGCAACGTCTTCTTTAGTAAATTTTCCGCTAGTCACATTTGGACGTGTGGCCAAAACAGACAAGACAATTGAAGCAACTGTAAATAAAGCAAAAACCGCTGTTGGCAAAATCAAGTATTGATTTGATGGATTATCAAGTTTAGACACTAAATTTGAAAGCACTAAAGAAATCATAATAGCATTTACAGATAGTAATATATTGGCTTTTGTATCTGCAATATCACTTAGAGTGATATGATTTCTAAGGGCAACTCTAAACATCGTTTCAATACCACGTTCAGGGAGTTCTATTTTATTCTTTTTAAAATCTAACTCTTCTTTTTTCTGTTTTAATTTAGAAACTTCATATCTAATTTTTTTTTGATCTTTAAGCAATTGAGCTAAGTTTTTTCCTTTTTGTTTTTCCCAATTTGCCGACGCGAAATCAGTATAAAAACGATGGTTGTTAGTTAGAAAATTAATGTTTTCGTTCAACCATTCAGGTTCAGTTAATTTCTTATCACAAGTTAGTTCCCATTCTTTTCTCAATAACTCGCAGATATCTTTATAGTTTTTACTTGCTATATGAGATGAATCTGCATCTCTAATAATCTTTTCTGAATCATTTTTAGGTTTGTAACCCATTTTAGTGGCTAAAATTAATTGAGAAACAGTATCAATATCTTCTTGGGATACATTGTGTTTCTTTAAAAAAACATTTACAAGCTTTACACTTTTTTCTTCATGATTTTCAACACCTACAGAATATCCAGTATCGTGAAACCAAGCTGATATAATTAGAAGGTCTGTTTGTGTAGTATCTAATTGAGCAGCTTGAGCTAATTCTTTAGTCTTTTGTACCACTCTTTGAGTATGTGGTAAATTATGATATGTAAACGTATTTTTTAAAGATTCGTTTAGAAGGTTAACAACATGTTTTTCTACTTCTATAATAAGAGTATCCATAAAGACTATAGTTTATTTAGTAAAAATACTAAACTTTAATTAATGACTGTTTAAGAATTAGGTTAGTCGTAAATTAGCGAAAGACTTTCAGAGGTTAAATTTGTGATTTTTTAGTGAGATTAACGACTAATTTTTTTGTAGATTATCTGATAATAACAATTATTTTGAACTTTCTTTATAACAGAAAATAGTAATGAAATTAAACTTAAGAAATAAATTTCCCGTAGAGCTTCCGGCAGATCCAGTTAAAGAGAATTCTAGACGCCAAGTCAAAGAAGCATGTTTTTCTTATGTGACACCAAAACAGACTAAAAGCCCTGAAATACTCCACATTTCCGAAGAGATGGTAAAAGCTTTAGGGATTTCTGAAGCTGATATATCTAGTGAATCTTTCATCAAGACGTTTACAGGAAATAAAGTATTAGAAAACACAACGCCTTATGCTATGTGTTATGGCGGACACCAATTTGGGAATTGGGCTGGACAACTAGGCGATGGAAGAGCAATTAACTTGTTTGAAGTTGAACATAATGAGAAACAATGGCAAGTGCAGCTTAAAGGAGCTGGCGAAACGCCATATTCTAGAACAGCTGATGGCTTAGCTGTCTTGCGTTCTTCAATTAGAGAGTATTTGTGTAGCGAGGCGATGTTTCATTTAGGAGTGCCAACAACAAGAGCATTATCATTGGCTTTGTCTGGAGATGAAGTGATGAGAGATATGCTTTATGATGGTAATCAGGCTTATGAAAAAGGAGCCATTGTTTCTCGTGTTGCACCTTCTTTTTTACGCTTCGGAAATTTTGAAATCTTCGCAGCTAGGAAGGACCATAAAACCCTTAAAACGTTAGTTGATTATGCAATTAAGTATCATTTCCCTAAGATAGGAACACCTTCAAAAGAGAGCTACATTAAGCTCTTTGCTGAAGTATCTAAACGAACTCTTGACATGATTATCCACTGGCAACGTGTTGGTTTTGTGCATGGTGTCATGAATACAGATAATATGTCCATTCTTGGATTAACAATAGATTACGGTCCTTATGGATGGTTAGAAGGATTTGATTTTGGTTGGACGCCAAACACAACTGACAAGCAACATAAGCGTTACAGGTTTGGTAATCAACCTAATATTGGACTTTGGAATTTATATCAACTCGCCAACGCTATGTATCCACTCATTGAAGAGGTAGAACCTTTAGAAACAATCTTGGAGAATTATAAAACTGATTTTGAAAACAAATCTTTAGAAATGATGTGTTCTAAATTAGGTTTGGTGCAGAATGACGACAAAGACAATGAATTGATTCAAAAGTTAGAAGATGTTTTATTACTAACGGAAACTGATATGACCATATTCTTTAGAAATTTGAGCAACTTCAAAAAAGGAGATTCAAAAAAAGGATTGGAGATTGTAAACGCTGCTTTTTATACGCCAAATGAAGTGGCTGATGGGATTGCACAACAGTGGAGAGATTGGTTTGAGAGTTATGATTTGAGATTGAAAAAAGAGTCAATTTCAGATACAGAACGAAAAGAAAAAATGGATGTAGTAAATCCAAAATATGTACTCAGAAATTATATGTCTCAATTAGCAATTGATGATGCCAATAAAGGCAATTACCAATTGATTGATGAGTTATATCAGCTTTTAAAACGACCCTATACAGAGCAACCAGAGCACGAAAAATGGTTCGCTAAACGCCCAGATTGGGCGAGGCATAAAGTAGGTTGTTCCATGTTGTCTTGTAGTTCTTAATGTCAATTTTAAAGCGTATAAAGGAACTGCCAAAAGGGTATAGCGAAGTTACATTTCAGAATAAAAAGTATGGAATCACTAGGACTGATTTCAACAAAAGGAAAAGTATAAAAGTGCATGCTTTACAATTGGCAGGAACCAATGTTATCAGTTTGAACTATTATATAACATCAAAAAAAGAATTGCTGAAGCCTTGTGAAACATTCATTTAATAGCTGGTGTTAATTAAAGTGAATTTACATTATGAATGTTCTATGCGACAAATAAAAATAATAATGAAGAACGCATAAAATGGCTGAGCAAAAAGTAATTCAATTTCTAAATAATTATAATATAATAAACGAATGATAGTCTTTGAAGACGTATTGAAGTTGTAAAATAATGAATAACACAGAGAAAATAGGATTAGGAGGTGGTTGCCATTGGTGCACAGAAGCAGTATTTCAGTCATTGAAAGGTGTGTTGCTTGTGGAGCAGGGCTTTATTGCATCTAAAGAGGAGTTTTCAACGTTTTCAGAAGCTGTTATTGTAACATATAATCCTGAAATTATAAGCCTTCAAGTGCTTATAGAAATTCATTTGCTAACGCATAAGAGTACTAAGAATCATTCAATGCGTGTGAAGTATCGGTCTGCGATTTATACGTTTTCAGAAGAGCAAAAAGCAAAAGTCAACTATATTTTAACAGCTTTAAATACCCAATATGAAGATAAATTAGTGACACTTGTCTTAAGTTTTTGTGAGTTTAAAGCCTCACTAGAAGCGTTTACAAATTACTACAATAGCAATCCTGAAAAACCATTTTGTGAAACTTTTATTAACCCTAAATTAAAAATGCTTTTAAAAAATTATAATGCGAATATCAATCAAGAGAAACTCAGTCATTTAAAAACCGAATTATCATTACAATAAAAGATTATGAATAACCAAAGACTAAAAATAGAAAACAAAAAAGGGAATAAGTTACAAGCATACCTAGAATTGCCTGCAAACCAAAAACCAAGTCATTTTGCCATTTTTGCGCATTGTTTTACGTGCAGCAGTTCTTTAGGTGCAGTGAGAAACATTAGTCGAGCACTTACAAATCACGGTTTTGGGGTAGTGCGGTTTGATTTTACAGGTTTAGGACGCAGTGAAGGTGAGTTTGCCGACAGTCATTTCTCGGCAAATGTTGATGATCTTATTGCCGTTAGTGATTTTTTGAAAGAACATTATGAGGCCCCATCTTTATTGGTTGGACATTCTCTTGGTGGCGCAGCGGTTTTAGTAGCTGCCTCTAAATTAGACAATATTAAAGCTGTTGCAACTGTTGGAGCTCCATCAACAGTAAGTCATGTGAAGCACTTATTTTCTCATGGCATAGACGATATAAAAAATAAAGGTCGCGTTGAAGTTAATATTGGAGGGCGACCATTTAAAATTGATGAGGAATTTGTGTCTGATTTTGATAAAACCGACTTACCAGAAATTATTAAATCACTAAAAAAACCATTACTCATTTTACATTCTCCAATTGATACTATTGTTGGTATTAAAAATGCGCATGAGTTATATCATAATGCACATCATCCTAAAAGTTTTGTGAGTTTAGATAATGCCGATCATTTATTGAGCAAAATTGAAGACAGTTCTTACGTTGGCGATATGATTGGTACTTGGGTCAAACGCTATTTTCCAGAACAGAAAAATGTGATGTTGGATATTTCTGGAGAACAGTTGGTCGCACATTTGAATTTGAAAGATGATAATTTTACAACAACAATTCAAACAGTAAAACATAGTTTTATTGCTGATGAACCAGATTCGATTGGAGGAGATGACTTTGGGCCTTCACCTTACGATTTTCTTAGCGCAGGATTGGCAGCTTGTACAGTAATGACTTTAAAAATGTACGCCGAGCGTAAAAAATGGGATTTACAAGAAGTCTATGTTCATATCACCTATTCTAAAAAGCATAGTGATGATTTAATGTTGGATTTAGATAAGCCAACCCGAATTGATCATTTATCAAAAAAATTAACTTTTATAGGTAATTTAGATGAGTCGCAAAGACAGCGATTAAAACAGATTGCTTCAAAATGTCCTGTTCATAAAACACTGCAAAGCGAAGTGGTTATTGAGACTGAACTTACTTAATACGACTTTATTGAAAATCTTTAAGACGTATTAGAACAAGAATCAATATATTTATAAATCAAACTCTTTAAAATGAAAAACGCCAACCAACTAGCAGTTATTTTCATATTAAGTCTATTATGCAGTGCTTGTGCAACATTTAAACCGCAATATAAAAGCGACAACAGTAGTGATACATTTCCAGATAAAGAAATTGAACATTCGTTTTATTTAATTGGAGACGCGGGGAATTCGCCTATTGATGAAGCTTCAAGTGCGTTGAAAGCCTTTAAATTAGAATTAAATAAAGCTTCAGGAAATAGTACAGCTATTTTTCTAGGTGATAATATCTATGAAAAGGGATTACCCAAAAAAAATGACGAAAATCGAGCTTTTGCTGAACACCAACTGAATGTTCAAACAGCTACGGTTAAGGATTTTAAAGGGAATACAATTTTTATTCCTGGAAATCACGATTGGTACAGCGGTGGTATTGAGGGCTTAAAACGCCAAGAAAAATACATTGAAGATATTTTAGGAAAAAACACTTTTTTACCAGAAAACGGTTGCCCAATTGAAAGGATAAATGTTTCTGAAGATATCGTATTGATTTTGGTAGATAGTCAATGGTACATTACTGATTGGGATAAACATCCTAAATTAAATGACGAATGTGAATTTAAAACAAGAGCCCGTTTTATTGATGAATTTGAAAGCGAAGTTAAAAAAGCGCGTGGAAAGACTACAATTATTGCATTACATCATCCCATGTTTACAAATGGATCTCATGGTGGTCAATATAGTTTTAAATCTCACATGACACCGCTTCCTGTTTTAGGAACTTTGAAAAATGTATTGCGTAATACGAGTGGTGGGTCTAATGCAGATTTAAATAATAAGAGATATCGTGAATTAAAAGAACTGTTAGTGACACTAGCGCAAGAAAATGATAAGGCGCTTTTTGTTTCTGGTCACGAACATAGTTTGCAATATATAATAGAACATAATTTACCGCAGATTGTTAGTGGTTCCGGTTCGAAAATAAGTGCCACTAGAAATGTTGGAGGCGGAAAATTTTCATACGGACATCAAGGCTATGCGGTATTACATGTTTTTAAAGATGGGTCCTCATGGGTTCGCTTTTATGCTGCTGGTACTGGGAAACCTGTTTTTGAAGCTGAAGTATTAAAGGCTAATGAAAGTGTTGAAACTAGCTTCGCTCAATCTATGCCAAAAATCGTTAAGGCATCAATTTACTCAAAGGAAGAAACAAATAAAAGTAAAGGGTATCAAAAAGCTTGGGGTCAGCGCTATCGTAAATATTTTAGCACAGAAGTTGAGTTGCCCACAGTTAATTTAGATACGCTTTATGGCGGTTTAACACCTGTGAGAAAAGGTGGAGGGCATCAGTCCAAATCTTTGCGTTTTAAAGATCCTCAAGGGCGAGAATACACGATGCGTGCGTTGAGAAAGAATAGTGTACAGTACTTACAAGCGGTACTTTTTAAGGATCAATATTTGACTCCTGAACTAGAAGGCACAAAAACGGAAGCGCTTGTTTTAGATGCCTTTACAGCATCTCACCCTTATGCTCCTTTTACCATTGCAGAAATGTCTAAAGCAGTCAATGTGTTTTATACAAACCCCAAACTTTTCTACGTGCCAAAACAAAAAGCCATGGGTAAATTTAATGATGAGTTTGGTGATGAAATTTATATGATTGAAGAACGCACTGGCGATGGTCATGGGGATAAAGCAGGTTTTGGTTATTCTAATAAATTAATTAGCACCCATGATATGTTAGAGGAACTTAGGGGGAAAGAAACTCATGAAGTTGACGAGTCAGCTTATATTAGAGCAAGGCTATTTGATATGGTTATAGGTGATTGGGATAGACATCAAGATCAATGGAGATGGGCTGTTTTTAAAGAAGATGGAAAAACAATTTACAGACCAATACCAAGGGATAGAGATCAAGCATTTTCACTTATGGATGATGGGTATTTGATGAAAACAGCTACGTTTTTAATACCACCCATTAGATTATTACGCTCTTATGAAGGCAAACTCAAAGATCCAAAATGGTTTAATGTCGAGCCTTTTCCTTTAGATGTTGCTTTGCTTACAACAGCAACTAAAGCAGATTGGGATAAAGAGGTTGCACGTATTCAAAAAAATTTAACAGAAGCTGTTATTGATAATGC
The DNA here is from genome assembly GCA_047622005.1 of Dokdonia sp. Classification (GTDB taxonomy): domain Bacteria; phylum Bacteroidota; class Bacteroidia; order Flavobacteriales; family Flavobacteriaceae; genus Psychroserpens. The sequence goes on from JBLHML010000009.1 coordinate 13,982, forward strand.
CTTTTTGAATTTCCCTATTGAAGTAAGAGACGAAACTATTCAAACTATTAAAGAAAAACTTATTCAGCGACGCGAAAACCTCAATTTGATTTCAGATGAATATTTCGAGATTGTTAATAAATATGCGACCGTTAGAGGTACTGATAAAGATGATTGGTTTGAGATTGAACGACTTGAAAATGGTCAAACGTCTATAAAAGTATTCAGAATTAAGAAAGGTGAAAAAAAGGATTTATTTCATGAACGTATTTATAAACCCGAAGAGAACAAGGAAATTTGGGTATTTGGATTAGATGATGGCGATTATTTTGAGGTTAAAGGAAATGGTAAAGGTAAAATAGTACTGCGTTTGATTGGTGGTCAAAATAAGGATACGTATAACATTGTTAATGGTAAAAAGGTTCATGTCTATGACTATAAATCTAAAGAAAGTGAATTCATAACTAATGAAGGACATCGCCATCTTAAAGACGACTACTACACGAACCTTTATGACTACAAAAAAGTAAAGTATAATTCTAAAGTTATACTACCCATTTTTGGATTTAATCCAGATGATGGATTTAAATTAGGTTTAGGAGGTTTGTTTACGAAAAATGGCTACGATAGTGAAACGTTTTCTTCACAACATTCAATAAATGCTCATGTGTTTTTTGCAACTGGAGGTGTGGATTTTAACTATAAAGGGGAATTCGCAGAAATAGCGGATAATGTTAATCTTGGTCTAAAAGCAAGATTTGCAAGCCATAATTTTGCGACTAACTTTTTTGGATATGGAAACTCAACTCCAAATTTTAATATAGATAATCCAGATGGGGAAGAAGAGGATATGGATTTCAATAGAGTAAGACAATCTACCTACTCTGTTGGAGCTTCATTAATTAGAAGAGGCGAGTACGGGAGTGAGCTATCTATAGGTGTTAACTTTGAATCGATAGAAATTGAAAATAATGAAGAGCGTTTTATCAATGATTTTTTTCAAAGTGACCTACAACCAGATCGCGATAACTTTATAAATGCAGAGTTTTCATACGGTTTTAACAATGTTGATGAACCAGCATTTCCAACACTTGGTTTAGATTTTAAATTAACTTTGGGTTATACGAGCAATATTAGTAATTCTAATGATTTTAGTTATTTAATTCCAACCTTGGGTATTGCGTATCGATTGGGTTCAAGTGGGCATCTAGTTTTAGCATCTAGAGTAGAGGGGTATCTTAATTTTGGTGATGGTTTCGAGTTTTATCAGGCGCCTAGTTTAGGAGCCAATAATGGTTTGAGAGGGTATAGAAATGAACGATTTTCAGGAAAACGATCTTTTTTTCATAGTACTGATTTGAGGTACAATCTCAAACGTCTTAGTACATCAATAGTGCCAATTGAATATGGTGTTTATGGAGGTTTCGATTATGGTCGTGTTTGGGTAGATGATGATTTAGTGGGTAATTCTGAGTTTAATGAGGATGCTTTAAATACCTCTGTAGGTGGTGGGTTATTTGTTAATATGGTAGATATGTTATCTTTAAATATAGGGTTGTTCACGTCAGATGATAGTATGAGATTTAGCTTTGGTTTCGGCTTTCAATTTTAATAGTGATGCTTCTTTAGGTTTATATTTTAAATGAGGTTGCGTATTTTTATTTAAATTAAGGTGGATTGTATAACTGTATAAGAGCTAAAAGTTAACTTTTCTTGTTGTTTTACAATAGGATACTGAGTACTTTATGGTTGCCTTATTCAATTCAATATCATAACTTTGAAAAAAAGTTAAAATTAACCAATCAATGAAAAAATACATTCTCGTAGTAACGTTAATGTTTACTGCATTTGCTTTTTCTCAAACAAAAACCTTTCAAATTGGGTTTTTATTAGATAATAACTCAGCTGAAATAGAAACCTTATTATCTGAGCTTTCAAACGAAATATTTGCGGTTGTGGGTGAAGACGCTATTTTAGAATTTCCTGTTGCCAACAAATTAGTCAATAACTTTGATTCTGCGAGAGCACTAAGTAATTATAATGCCTTATTGCAAAATGAAACAGACATTATTATTGCCTTTGGTGTTGTTAATAATACAGTGATTTCTAAAATTGGGACTTACGAGAAACCAACAATTCTTTTTGGAGCTTTAAGTGAGGAGTTAATAACCGATGAAACCCTTGTTTCTAATATCGAAAACTATACATCTATTATTACGTCACAGTCTTATACTGAAGATTTAAAGTTTCTTAAAAAACTATCTAACCCCAAAACTGTTGGTGTTGTTCTTGAAAAAGCATTTACAGATAATTTACCAATAGCCGAAACATTTAGTAAGATAGGAGTCGCATTAGATATGGAAATTCGTCTTATCACATTTGAATCTTTGGATGATATCACTTCAAATCTTGAGGACATTGATGCGGTGTATTTAGCAGGAGGATTTTACTTTTCTGATGAAGAAATAAAACAACTAGCAGATATATTGATTGAAAAGAAATTACCATCATTTTCAGCAAATCCTGTAAAAGATGTGATGAATGGTATTCTTGCAACAAATCATGATCAGTCCCAATTAAATCAGTTTTTTAGGCGTATTTCTTTAACTGTAGAGTCTGTTGTAAATGGCAATGGGTTATCTGGTTTAAGTACTAAGCTAGAATCTAAAAGTAATTTAACGGTTAACTATAATACTGCTGATAAAATTGGCTTGCCACTTAAATACAGTCTAATAGCGACCACAAGTTTCGTTGGAAACCCTAAGGAGATTGTTGCTGATAAGACTTATACGCTTGTTAGCGTCATGCAGGAAGCTATTACTGAAAATTTAGAGTTGCAAACCATAGAGCGAGATATAAGCTTAACGCAAAAAGAGGTGCAATTTGCAAAAAGTGATTATTTACCCAATATTACTGCAGGTGCGACAGGGACTTATCTAGATCCAGAATTGGCAGCTGTGAGCAATGGGCAAAATCCAGAAGTAGTGACGTCTGGAAATTTGACTTTAGAGCAGACCTTGTTTTCTGAAGCGGTAAATGCAAATATTAGCATTCAGAAATCTCTTCGAGATGCTCAACAAGAGAATTATAATAGCGAAGCGCTTAACACCGTTTTCAATACAGCTACAGCTTATTTTACAGCCTTAATCTTAAAGGCTAATTTGTCTATTCAAAATCAAAATTTAGAGCTCACGAAATACAATTTGAAGATCGCTACTGAAAACTATGAAGCGGGACAAGCAGGGAAATCTGATGTGTTGCGTTTTAAGTCCGAAAAGGCTCAGAATACACAGCAAATGGTTGAAGCCATTAATCAATTAGAACAGGGTTATTATGCGCTCAATCAATTATTAAATAACCCTATTGACGCCAAAATTGATGTTGAAGAAGCGGAATTACAAAAAGGCGTGTTTAGTAATTATAATTATGAGCAGCTAGGCCAGTTTTTGGATGATCCTACATTACGACAACCGTTTGTGAAATTTTTGGTGAAAGAAGCCCTAGTAAATGCACCTGAACTTAAAGCGTTGGATTTTAATTTGAAAGCAACAGAGCGCAGTGAGCGATTATATGGCGCAGGACGTTTTTTACCAACAGTGGCTTTACAAGGTCAGTATAATTATGAGTTTTCAAGATCTGGAGCAGGTACAGATTTTCTTTTTGGAGATATTCCCCAAGGATATTACACAGTTGGCCTAAATGTATCACTCCCAATATTTAATCAGAATAAGCAAAATATAAACAAACAAATAGCTTCGATTCAAAAAGAACAACTTGAGATTTCGAAGGAAAATATTGAATTAAGTATAGAGAAAAATATTAACGATTCGGTATTAGATTTGGTAAATCAAATTTCTAATATTGAATTATCGAAAGTGTTCGAAGACACCGCAAAAGAAGCTTTGGATTTAACACAAACCTCGTATGCGAGTGGAGCTGTTAATATTGTGCAATTATTAGATGCTCAAAACAATTATTTACAAGCACAACAGGCGAGTGCTAGCGCGATATATAATTACTTGCAGGTCTCAATGCAATTAGAACGCTCTTTAGGATTGTTCTTTTTATTGCAAGACAAAAGTGAACGGGAAGACTTCATTCATCGTTTTTTAGAATTCACACAAAATAATGATTAACATTTAACACATATATGATAATGCTATCCAATAGAATCTTTAAAATCAGCAGCCTAGTCATGGTTTTTTTACTCATAAGCTGTGGAGAAAAAGAAGTCCAAGAAGAGGTCGTTTTACGACCCGTGAAATATAGTGAGGTTTCTTATTTAGGAGGCGAAAAATCTAGACAGTTTAGTGGTACTGCTCAAACAGAAAAAATTGTAAATCTAAGTTTTAGAAGTAGCGGGATTATTACTAAACTAGACATGAATCTTGGTCAAGATGTCAAAAAAGGGCAGTTGTTAGGAACCTTAGATAATGTTTCTGCAAGACTAAGTTATGAATCTTCAATAGAATCTAAGAATAGTTCTGAATCTCAAATGAATACAGCTGAATTATCGTTAAATCGTGTGCGCATTTTATATGAAAAAGGAAGTGCGTCCTTAAGTGATTATGAAGCTGCTAAAAACTCATACAGAACTGCGGTTGCTAGTTTTGAATCTTCAAAACGAACTGTTGCCATTCAGCAAGATCAAATCCAATTTGGATATTTATATGCACCTGAAGATGGTGTTATTGCCTCTGTTACTGTTGAGGTTGATGAAAATGTATCACCAGGACAAGCCATTGGTGTTTTAAATGCAGGAACTGCAATTGAAATTTCTTTGGGTTTACCTGAATCTGTTATAAATGCGGTTAAAAAAGACATGAACGTTAAGGTGTCTTTTACCGCAATTGAAGGTCAAATTTTTAAGGCTGTTATTACAGAAGTGGCACCAGCGTTGGATTCTAGTACTTCAACATATCCAATTACTGTTATGGTTACCGATTCAGATGAACGTATTAAAAGTGGTATGGCTGCGAATGTTCTTTTTGAGTTTGTTGACGAAGACATATTAAAAAACACGATTGTTGTACCTGCAAGCGCAGTCGGAGAAGATGGTAAAGGTAGATTCGTCTTTTTAGTTGAAGGGGATACAAATAAAGCAACAGTAAAAAAACAAACCATTACTATTGGGGATTTAACACCAGAAGGATTTGAGGTAGAATCAGGTCTCAAGATTGGACAAAAAATTGCTATAGCAGGTTTACAAACCTTATTAGACGGACAAGACGTAAAATTAAACTAAATAGCAATGAATTTAGCAGCCTTTTCCATCAATAGAAACCGAATTACGTTTACAGTTCTTGGTACCATAATGATTCTCGGCATGGTGTTTTACCAATCCTTATCACGAGATAGCATGCCACCTTATACTGTAAGAGTTGCAACTATCGTATCTTCATTTCCAGGATCTAGTCCAGAGCGGGTTGAGTTGTTGGTAACTGATAAAGTTGAAAAAATTGTACAAGAAATACCGGAGTTAAAAGAAGTAACCAGTACATCACGTTCAGGATTGTCTGTGGTCACTGTAGAACTCAAAGAACAGGTTAAGCCAGAAGAATTGCAAGCTGTTTGGGATAGGTTAAGGCGAAAATTAACTCAGATTGAAGGCTTGCCATCAGGCATTACACCCAACTTAAATGATGATGGTATTGGAGAGGTCTTTGGCATTGCAGTTGGTTTAGTGATAGATGGCTTTACCTATGCAGAGGCTAAAGATTATATTGATGATATTAAAGACGACTTTATTAAATTGGATTTGGCTGCCAAAGTAGAAGTTGGAGGTGTTCAAGACGAACGTGTATTTATAGAATTTGATAATGCACGATTAAAAGAATATGGCTTATCAGCCTCTAAACTACAAAGTATTATTAGCTCAACAAATATATTAAGTTCTGGTGGTCAAGTCAATCTAGGCAATGAACGAATTATTTTAGAACCTACAGGTAATTTTAATTCAGTAGAAGATATTAAGCAAACTTTAATACCTGTTGGCGATGGCTCACAGTTGGTGTATTTAGGTGATATTACAAAGGTGAGACAAGATTATATTGATCCGCCAAAACAAGTGGTTACAGTGAGCGGTCAGCCTGCTATTTCTATGCATGTGAGCCTAAAGGAAGGTGCCAATGTTATTCAATTGGGTGCTGATATGGATGTTGTTATTAAAGAGTGGGAAAAACGTTTGCCTGTTGGATTAGAGTTGAAACGTTTATCATCTTTAGATACTTATATTGATGTTAAGATTAGTGCTTTTATAGTTAATTTAATTCAGGCAATTACGATTGTATTGATTGTAATGCTTGTGTTTTTAGGATTGAGAACAGGAGGGATTATTGCCAGTTTAATTCCTATGGTAACCATCATGACATTAATGCTTATGAGTCTCATTGATATGGGGTTAAACCAAGTGACACTGGCAGCTCTAATTATGGCATTAGGGATGATGGTAGATAATGCTATTGTGGTTGCTGAGACTATAATGGTTAAAATGGAAAATGGCATGGACGCTAAAAAAGCAGCTATTGATGCTTGTAGTGAATTATTTACACCACTATTAATTTCTACCCTAACCACTTCTGCAGCTTTCTTAGCATTTTACATGGCAGAATCTACAATGGGTGATATTGTTGGGCCTATATTTGTCGTTATTTCTTTAGCTCTATTATCGTCTTGGGTTTTAGCCTTGACTGTAATCACATTATTGTGTTATCTGTTTTTAAAAGTGACACCAAAAGCAGAGAAAAAAGAAAGTTTTATTGACGGGATTATTAATAAATTAAAGTTGTATTATAAAGATTTAATCTTATTTGCGCTTGCTTATAAGCGTATGGTGTTAGTAGTCATCGTGATATGTTTCTTTATATCCTTAAAGGGGTTTAGTTATATTCCATTTGTTTTCTTTCCAGATAGTGATCGTAATATGGTAACGGTAGATGTTAATTTACCTCAAGGCACAAGAATAGAAGCAACTCAAGATGTTATAAAAGGAATTGAAGACTATATTGTTTCAGATTTATTAGTCAACGCTAATAGGTCAAACGGTATATTAGATTGGTCGTCTTATGTTGGTGCAGGACCAGAGTCTTATGATTTAGGATATACAACAGACGAGCCCGATCCAAGTTATGCTCATATTTTGATTAATACCTCAGATTTTATCTACAATAATGAGATGGTAGAGAAATTGGATAACTATTGCTTTAATAATTTTCCAAATGCTGATATTAAAGTTGGACTGTTAGCTTCTGGAGGTGGAGGAACACCAATTGAAGTAAAGATTTCTGGTGATAACCCTGATGTCCTTGCTGAGCTTTCAGAACAAACGAAGCAAAAACTAAAAACGGTATCAGGAACTAAGAATATCAAAGATGATTGGGGACCGAAAACGAAAAAATTTGTTGTCAATATCGATCAGAATAAAGCACAAATGGCTGGCGTTACAAGTGCAGATATTGCAACATCATTGCAAACAGTTTTAGATGGTTTTAAAACTGGTGAATATCGTGAAAATGATAAATCCATTCCAATATTAATGCGAAGTAATGAAAGTCAGCAACAAACCTTAGCATCCATTGAAACCTTAAATATTTATGCTCAAAATTCTGGTAAAAGTGTGCCATTACTTCAAGTTGCTAATATTGAACCACAGTGGCAATACTCAAAAATTAAGCGTTTAGATATTGATAGAACTATAAATGTGAGCAGTGAGTTAAATGCGACAGGTAATGCGTCTTCCATTATGAAAGAAATGACGCCTTACATGGATGAGGTTTCTAAAGAATGGCCAGAAGGTTATACGTACAAGTTTGGTGGTGATGCAGAAAATACTGCAGAAAATATGGGAGCAGTCATTGGTTATTTGCCATTGTCTGGTTTTATTATTATTCTCCTATTGATTATTATGTTTAATTCGGTTAGAAAAACAATAATGGTAGCTGCAACGATCCCCTTAGGAATTATTGGAGTAGTTATCGGTTTACTTGTTTTTCAAGAACCATTTGGGTTTATGCCATTTTTGGGTGTGATTTCATTAGCGGGAATTGTCATTAATAATGCTATTGTTTTAATTGACCGAATTCAAATTGAGGAATCTGAAATTAAGAGACCTATTCAAGATGCTATTATAGCTGCATGTTTACAACGTTTTAGACCAATATTATTGGCAACATTTACTACAGTTTTAGGATTGATCCCTTTGTATTTAAGTGGAGGAGAAATGTGGGAAGGTATGGCAGTAAGTATTATGGTTGGATTATTATTTGGTACTGTAATCACCTTGCTTTTTATTCCATCCTTGTATAGTATTATGTTTAAAGTTAATTATAAAGATTACGAATTTGACGAGTCTATTATGGATGATTAATGTTTAAGGATGATAGAAAAATTATACTCACGTCGCTTTGAATTATTTTTATCAACCCAATTATGTATTCTATTTGGGTCGCTTTTCATGCCAAGGACTTGGTTTGAAAACTGGATGATGCCTATGTTTTTGCTATTAAATATTGCATTGGGTGTTTTATTAGTTGCTAAAAGGAAAAAGTTATTTCGTTTTATGTTGGTGATTCTTATGATATCAGTTGTTATGGCTATTATGGGTTTTGTTAATTTAGAAATAGAGAATAGGGTTGACTACTTAAAACTTGCCTTATATTTTTTATTCTACGCCATAGTTACTATTGAAATTATTAAACAAGTATGGAAGGCGAAAATAGTAGGTAAGAATGTTATTTTAGGACTAATTAGTGGATATATCTCGTTAGGGTTACTCGCTTTTTTTCTTTGCCTTTCTATTGAAATCATAAGTCCAAATTCTTTTTCAGGAATAGTAAGTATACCTGGAGTAAATACTGATACTACAGAACAACTCATGTATTATAGCTATGTTACTTTAATGACTATTGGTTATGGTGATATTTTACCCATTACGCCAATTGCGCAGAAAGCGTCTGTTTTTATTGGTCTAGTTGGACAGTTTTATTTGGTAATCATAACAGCGGTTGTTGTTGGCAAGTACATTCAACATAACAATTTTAATGCTAAAGATTAAGCTATTTCAAGCTGAATGTATATAAGTTTCCTCCTGAATGTTTGTTTTTTTCATCAGTTATTAAAACAGTATTAGAGGCGATAAAATTGATGCCTTCTTTTTGAGAATCATGATCAAAGGTAGTGGCTTCAATTGTTCCGCTTAAAAAGTCATCAGACTCGTAATCTGCAAGTATCCATAGTTGGCCATGGTTCAATAAAACAACGGTTTTGCCATCTTCACTTATATCTGCAGACGTAACTTTCGTATTTTTTCCTTTTAATTTCACTTCGGAAATGTAACTAGCTTCATGATCACCAATTGTATTTGGCACTTTGAAAAGCTTTGTTTCCTTGTGGTCTTTGCTAAAAATATAGAAAGTATCATTGTATAGAAAAAAGGATTCAAAATCTTGAGATTTCATTGTCTTCGGAAGCTTAAAACTAATAACCTCTGCAGTAGCAATAGCATTAGCTTTTTCTGGATTAGACACTTTATAGATTGCAAAGTTTTTACGTTTTTTATTATTGTTGCCAAAATCACCAATGTAGATATTTCCGAAGGAATCTGATGTTAAATCTTCCCAATCAATATTCTGAATATTCTCAATTCTAATATCCTTGATAATATCTCCTTTAACATCTAGTCCATATAAATTATTTTTATTTCCAGCATCTTCAACTACCCACAATATATCAGAAGTCTTAGTTTTTTCAATAGCTGAAATCTCCTTTAAGCTTGAAGGCAAATCTGCAACCACATTTAATTTCCCTGTGTTACATGACGTGGAAATTAATAATGTCAATAAGAGTAGATATATATTTAAATTCATAATATGTATTTCTTTTTTAAATAAAAGATTTTTTCTTTAGACTAGAAAACTAAGAGTCTTAAAAATATGATAAAATCATAATGTTGATAGTTCTATGACTTAATTTTATACATTTATACGTTATGCAAAAACCATTAAAAATAGGGCATCGAGGTGCAAAAGCCTATGTTGTTGAAAACACAATAGAATCTATTGAAAAAGCACTTGAGCTTGGTGTCGATGGTATTGAAATTGACGTCCATAAATGCGCTTCTGGAGAACTGGTCGTATTTCATGATTATACACTAGATCGAATAACAAATGGCTCTGGAGAAATAGGGAGGCATACCTTGTTAGAGCTAAAATATTTATTGGTTGATAAGATGTTTTCTATTCCAACACTTCACGAAGTACTTACTGTACTTAATAAAAGAGGCGTATTAAATATTGAACTTAAAGGAAAAGATACCGCAACAGAAACCTGTAAAGTAGTGGCTTATTTTATTGAAGAAAAAGGGTGGGAAAATGAGGATTTTATAATTTCTAGTTTTCAGCACGATGAGCTTGAAGATGTATTTAAAATCAATCCAAATTTGAGGTTAGGTGTTTTGACAAAAGCGAGCTTAACAGATGCTTTGAAATTTGCCAAAACCATAAATGCCTATGCGCTTCACCCTAATTATGCGCTACTTTCAAAACGAAATGTTAAGTTTGCACAAAATGAAGGCTACAAAGTTATTACTTGGACAGTTAATGACGATGTATCTATAAAGCGCATGGCGTCTTATGGTGTAGATGCCATAATCTCTGATAATCCAGATAGACTATGAAGACGTATGATATTGTAATAGTTGGAGGAGGAGCAGCAGGCTTTTTTGCTGCAATAAATGTTGCAGAGCAAAACCCAGAATTAAAAGTTGCTATTTTAGAACGCGGAAAAAGCGGACTCCAAAAAGTGAAAATTTCTGGAGGTGGACGTTGTAATGTGACGCATGCAGAATTTATTCCGTCAGAGCTGGTTCTGAATTACCCAAGAGGCGAAAAAGAACTATTAGGTCCTTTTCATCAGTTTATGACGGGTGATACCATTCAATGGTTTGAAGATAGAGGCGTTGCTCTAAAAATTGAAGAGGATGGTAGAATGTTTCCTATTACTGATTGTTCACAAACTATAATTGATTGTTTTCTTCAAGAAGCTCAAAAGCATAAGGTTGATGTTTTGTATAATCATGCTTTGAAATCTATAATTCACTTAGAAACTAATTGGGTTTTAGAAACGTCTCAAGGCGATTTTTCTGCAGATAAATTAATGATGGCAACGGGAAGTAATCCTAAGATATGGAAGCTTTTGGAAGACTTAGGTCATACCATTTCTCAACCTGTCCCATCATTATTTACTTTTGATATTAAAGATGAACGTATTAAAGATATTCCAGGTGTTGTTGCCTTAGATGTCGAGGTAAGCGTGGTAGATTCAAATCTATGGAGCGAAGGACCATTGCTTATTACACATGTAGGAATGAGCGCTCCCTCTATTTTGAAATTATCTGCTTTTGGAGCTATAGAATTGGCTAAACGTGGTTATGATTTTGAAATTGAAGTGAATTTTATAAAACAATCTTTTGATGATTGTTTGGAGCAACTAAAGAACTTAAAGCTAGATTTAGCTAAGAAGACAGTGCTTAAATCTGCTCAATTTGAATTGCCAAAACGACTATGGCAAAAACTAGTTTTAGCATCGCAAATGACTGATGAAACACGTTGGGCAGATCTTAATAGACTGCAAATAGAACAACTAGCTTCTCAATTGACGAAAGCAGTATTTCATGTCACGGGAAAAAGCACCTTTAAGGAGGAATTTGTTACAGCAGGAGGTCTTAGCTTAAAAGAAGTAAATTTTAAAACCTTTGAAAGCAGGTTGCATGAGAACTTATATTTTGCTGGAGAAATTTTGAATATTGATGCAGTTACTGGTGGGTTTAATTTTCAGAATGCATGGTCAGGTGCGTATATTGCTGCTAAAAACATGTCTCAGTCATGAAAACATATATCGTTCTTTTAAGAGGAATCAATGTTGGTGGCCATAAAAAAGTCCCAATGGTGGAGCTGCGTGAGTTGCTTTCAAAAATGGATTTTGAAACGGTGAAGACCTATATTCAAAGTGGTAATATTATTCTAGAATCTTCAGGTGATAAAATTGAAATTGAATTAAAAGTAAAAGAGGCCATACAATCTCATTTTGGATTTGATGTTCCGGTTATTGTTAGAACGAGAACTGATTTAATCCGAATTTTTGATGCCTGTCCGTTTTCCGGAGAGCAAAAGGAAACTAGTTATTTTGTCTTACTCAGTGAAACTCCAAAGCCAGAATTCGTTGTAGAGTTGATGAAAATTACTCCTGATAACCAAGTGTTTAGTATTATTGATGACTGTATTTATTTCCATTCTTCCGTTGGTTATGGCAACTCTAAATTTAATATGAATTTGTTTGAGAAAAAACTAAACGTTAGAGCCACGTCGCGAAATTATAAAACAACGGTAAAGTTAATTGCAATGTCTTCGGAAAATGAAAAAGACCATTAGATATTTCTTATTTTTGCAAAACATAAATCAACAATTTTGCAAAGTCTGTTTTAAATAATCTTTGTAAACTGAAACATGATTAAATGACTGAAAAAAATTTCATTTCACAGCCCTATTCAAAAACTCTAGAAAACGGAAGTTTTACTTGGGCGTCACCAAGTAATATAGCGCTTGTGAAATATTGGGGTAAAAAGGAAGATCAACTCCCAGAAAATCCTTCAGTTAGTTTTACTCTAGATTACTGTAAAACAATAACGACTCTACATTTTTCTAAAAAAGAAGATAATTACGATTTTTCTTTTGATGTGTTTTTAGATGGTGAGAAAAAGAAAGATTTTGAACCAAAAATTAAAACTTTTTTTAAACGAGTTGAAAGCTATTTGCCATTTTTAAAGGCGTATCATTTTAAGATTGAAACCTCTAATTCTTTTCCGCATAGTTCTGGAATAGCCTCATCTGCCTCAGGAATGAGTGCTCTGGCTCTTTGTTTAATGAGTATAGAAAAGTTACTGAGTGAAGTCGAAGTGTCTAAAGAGTACTTTAATCAAAAAGCATCATTCTTAGCGCGCTTAGGTTCAGGCAGCGCATGTCGAAGTATTGAAGGTGACCTAGTTGTTTGGGGAACACACAAACAGATTGAAGGTAGTTCTGATTTCTTCGGAATTAAATATCCATATCACGTTCATGAAAATTTTAAAAACTACCAAGACACGATTCTTCTAGTTGATAAAGGAGAAAAGCAGGTAAGTAGTACTATTGGTCATAATTTGATGCATAATCACCCTTATGCCGAAAGACGTTTTGAACAAGCTCATGAGAACATGTCTAAGCTAATTTCAATTTTCAAAACTGGAGACTTGGAGGCGTTTATAAAATTAGTTGAAAGTGAGGCATTAACGCTTCATTCAATGATGATGACGAGCATGCCTTATTTTATATTAATGAAACCAAATACCTTAGAAATCATTAATGCTATTTGGGCTTACAGAACTAAAACGAGTTCTAAAATATGTTTTACCCTTGATGCTGGTGCAAATGTTCATGTTTTGTATCCCGAAAACGAAAAAGAAAGTGTCATAGAATTCATTAAAGATGAATTAGTTGCCTATTGTCAAAACGAACATTACATAAGTGATCAAATTGGCTTTGGTGCGAACCAAATACAATAATAATACGTATATTTGTTAAAGGAATTGCCCGAAATCTATGAAAGGACCTCTTTTTTACTCTAAAATCTTGCTCTTTGGTGAATATGGAATCATCAAGGATTCTAAAGGTTTATCTATACCATATAATTTTTATAATGGTGCTTTGAAGACAGATGAAAATCCGTCGCAAGAAGCTATTAAATCTAATGGAAGTCTAACCCGATTTGTGTCTTACTTAAGAGGACTCGATTCAGAATTAGTCACTTTTGAGATTGAGACTTTGGCAAGTGATGTAGAAGCAGGTATGTATTTTGATTCTTCAATTCCGCAAGGTTACGGAGTAGGAAGTAGTGGTGCTTTAGTAGCAGCTATTTATGATAAATACGCTCATGACAAAATCACTGTTTTAGAGAATTTGACGAGAGAAAAATTATTAAAACTCAAAGTAGTTTTTTCTGAAATGGAATCGTTTTTCCATGGAAAATCGTCTGGATTAGATCCCTTAAATAGTTATTTAAGTATTCCAATTTTAATCAATTCACAAGATAATATAGAAACTGCAGGAATTCCAGCTCAACAAATTGATGGTAAAGGCGCTGTGTTTTTGTTGGACTCTGGTATTGTTGGAGAAACCGCTCCAATGGTTCATATTTTCATGGAAAACATGAAACAAGAAGGGTTTAGAAGTATGCTTAAAGATCAATTTATTAAACATACAGATGCGTGTGTAGATGATTTCTTGAAAGGTGATGTGAAATCACTATTCAAAAACACAAAGCAGTTATCTAAAGTGGTATTGAGTCACTTTAAACCTATGATTCCTCAACAGTTTCATGAGTTATGGAAAAAAGGAATTGAAACCAACGAGTACTATCTTAAACTTTGTGGTTCTGGTGGAGGCGGTTATATCTTGGGATTTACTGAAGATATTGATACTGCAAGACAATCTCTTAAAGATTATAAATTAGAAGTGGTTTATAACTTCTAGAGTTTCTAAAATAATTCTATTAAAATGGATTGTCACATACTAAAATTTATAGACTAGTATGTTATTCAATTCATTAGATTTCGCAATTTTTTTACCAATAATCTTTCTATTGTATTGGTTTTTTGTGCCAAAACAAGCAAAATTTCAAAACCTGCTTATCATATTTGCTAGTTATCTGTTCTATGGATGGTGGGATTGGAGATTTCTATTTCTAATACTTTTTAGTTCACTTGTAGATTATATTGTAGGTCTACAACTTCAAAAAAATGATAAAGCAAAACAACGTAAGCAATTATTGTTAGTCAGTATTTTTGTAAATATTGGTACACTTGCTTTTTTTAAATATTATAATTTTTTTGTCCAAAGTTTTACTGAAGCATTTACGTTGTTTGGTAAATCAATTGAATTATCTAGTTTAGATATTATATTGCCAGTTGGGATTAGTTTTTACACATTTCAAAGTTTAAGTTATAGTATTGATACCTACAGACGCAAATTAGAACCTACTAATGATTTGTTACCATTTTTGTGTTATGTTAGCTTCTTTCCTCAATTGGTTGCAGGACCTATAGAGCGCGCTAAAAATTTGTTACCTCAATTTTATAAACTTCGCAAGTTTAATTACAATCAAGCCACTGATGGAATTAGACAAATGCTCTGGGGATTTTTTAAAAAGATGGTTGTTGCAGATAATTGTGCTAGATATGTGAATATTATTTTTGACAGTGCGGAAGACCAATCTGGGAGCACACTTTTATTAGGTGCGGTGCTTTTTTCTTTTCAAATTTATGGGGATTTTTCGGGGTATTCGGATATAGCTATTGGTAGTGCTAAGCTTTTTGGGTTTGATTTTAAACAAAATTTTGCAGTACCTTATTTTTCTAGAAATATAGCTGAGTTTTGGCGTCGATGGCACATATCTCTATCTACTTGGTTTAGAGATTATTTGTATGTGCCTTTGGGAGGAAGTCGAGGCTCAAAAATTTTTGTGATAAGGAACATTTTTATAATTTTTATAGTAAGTGGTTTTTGGCATGGTGCGAACTGGACGTTTGTGTTTTGGGGCTTTTTGCATGCCTTGTTGTTTATACCTTTATTTTTATTTAATAACAACCGGAAATATTTGAATGTCGCAGCACAAGGACAGTTTTTTGCAAAGCCTAAAGAACTGTTATCTATGCTTTTAACCTTTTCTATGGTAACCATAATTTGGATTTTTTTTAGGGCAAACAGTATTTCTGAAGCATTTATTTATATCAAGAGATTATGTTCGTCGTCTCTACTCTCTATACCAGAATTTATGGATGAAGAAAAGATGCTCATCAGTCTCTTTTTTATAATGGTTTTAATAGTTTTTGATTGGTTTGGAAGAGAAAATAATCATACCTTAGA
The DNA here is from genome assembly GCA_047622005.1 of Dokdonia sp. Taxonomy (GTDB): domain Bacteria; phylum Bacteroidota; class Bacteroidia; order Flavobacteriales; family Flavobacteriaceae; genus Psychroserpens. Next base: position 29,914 of record JBLHML010000009.1, read on the forward strand.
ACATATAAATAAACGATTTTCAAAGCCAGTGAGATATGTATTTTACTACCTATTGGCTATGACTATCTTTTTATTTGGTGCAAAAGACCAACCGTTTATATATTTTCAATTTTAAGATAGTAAACATTGAAACAATTTTTAATAAAAATAGTCATATTTGGAAACGTAATTATCGCCAGTATAATGGCTGTGTTTTTAATGGCTGATGCTACTACCGATCCATTTTATAAAAAGTTCACTTCAAGTAAGCAATCTTCATTAATCCTTGGTTCATCTAGAATTGCAGAAGGCTTAAACCCTTCAATAATTAATAAGGAGTTACATGGAATAAATAGTTATAATTATGCATTCACATATAATACAAGTCCATATGGTCCTACGTATTTGAATAGTATTAAACTAAAATTAGATACGACTGTTAAAAATCAAATTTTTATCTTAGGTGTGGACCCTTGGGTATTGTCAACTGAAAGTAAGGATCCAAATGATTTAAAAACATTTGATGAACAAGATAATTTTTTAGGAACCTTAAAAAAAGTAAATTCAAATCCCAATTTCAATTATTTAATACATAATTATTCTGAACTTTATATCAAGATTCTATACAATAACACACCGTTAGTGGTCCGAGATGATGGGTTTATGAAATTAACTGTAACACTAACAGACGAATTTATAGAACATAAAAAAGAGAAAACATTGGATAATTATAGGGGTAAATTAGTGGGTTATAATTTTTCATATTTGCGATTGGAGTATCTTAGAGAAACTATTAATTATTTACAAAATTTTGGTCAGGTGTATTTAGTAAGACCTCCTATAGATTTTCAGCTTCTAGAAATTGAAAATACTCTAAAGTCTAATTTTGATGATGTGATAAATGATTTGAGTGCTGAATTGAAAGTTCCTTATTTTAATTTTTCAACCAGAGGCGATGAGTATTATTATGCCGATGGTCATCATTTATTGCCCGAGTCTGCTGATAGATTATCAAAAGAAATTGCTATAACAATCAAAAAAGTAAAGCACTAACATGAGCACTATTTTTTCAAGAAAACAAAAACACATTCTACTTAAGTTTTTTAGTATGTTTTCTGTAGTTCGCGGTTATAATATTTTGGTCATTGTTTTAGCCCAATATTTGACGTCGGTCTATATTTTAGCATATGACAAAACACTTAAAGATGTTCTTTCTGATCTTAATTTATTAATGCTTGTTTTAGCCTCTGCAGTAACAATTGCTGCTGGATATATCATTAATAATTTTTATGATTCTGAAAAAGATCTAATCAATCGTCCTAATAAATCTCAACTTGATCGATTGGTCAGTCAAAACACAAAACTGTCCTTTTATTTCGTGCTCAATTTCTCAGCGGTCGTTATGGCGAGTTACGTCTCGTTTGGTGCAGTGTTGTTTTTTGTCTTTTATATCTTCGGAATATGGTTCTATTCACACAAACTAAAAAGGCTTCCGTTCATTGGTAATCTAACATCTGCGATTTTAACAATATTACCATTTTTTGCGATTTTTCTCTATTACAAGAATTTTGAGTCGGTCATTTTTGTTCATGCAGTATTCCTATTCCTCATTGTTTCAATGCGTGAATTGACCAAGGATTTAGAAAACCTTAAAGGTGATTTACTGCTTAATTACAAAACAATACCAATTGTTTACGGCGAAAAGGTATCAAAAATTATGTTGACGATTTTAGTAAGTTTAACAATTGTGCCTGTTTATTTGTTACTCACTAATTACGATGTAGGTCACATGTACTTATTTTTCTACCTCTCTGTAATTTTGTTGCTTTTTTTCCTACTATTACTTTGGAAATCTAAGACCAAAGTCCATTATCTGATACTCCATAATATATTGAAATTTATCATTGTAGCAGGTGTATTTTGTATCGTATTAATTAATGTCAATGTTGTATTAAATAGAATCTAAATGAATCATAAACTTAAAGTGGCACTAGCTCAAATATCACCAGTGTGGTTGAATAAGAATGCAACACTGAAAAAAGTTGAAAAGGCTATTATTGAAGCTTCAAAAGAAGATGCAGAACTCATTGTTTTTGGTGAAGGATTAGTTCCAGGGTATCCATTTTGGTTGGCATTAACAGGAGGAGCAGAGTGGGATACTAAAGTAAATAAAGAATTACACGCACATTACGTTAAAAATGCGATTACTATTGAAAAGGGAGATTTAAATCGTGTTTGTGAATTGGCAAAACAGCATAAAATAGCTGTGTATTTAGGGATTATTGAGCGTCCAGGAGATCGCGGAGGCCATAGTGTTTATGCTTCTTTAGTTTATATTGATCAATTAGGGATTATTCAATCTGTTCACAGAAAACTACAACCAACGTATGATGAGCGTTTGACTTGGGCTCCAGGAGATGGAAATGGTTTACAAGTTCATCCGCTTAAGGATTTTACAGTTGGTGGATTAAATTGCTGGGAAAATTGGATGCCTTTGCCTAGAGCGGCTCTATACGGGCTGGGTGAAAATTTACATATTGCTGTATGGCCAGGAAGCGATCATAATACAAAAGATATCACACGGTTTATAGCAAGAGAATCAAGGTCTTATGTGATTTCGGTATCCTGTTTGATGACTGCGGAAGATTTTCCCGCGTCAACACCACATGTAGATAAAATATTAGAAAAAACACCTAAAATTTTAGCAAATGGCGGAAGCTGTATTGCAGGACCAGATGGAGAATGGTTAGTAGAGCCTGTTTTAGACAAAGAAGGATTAATTTATCATACTATTGATTTTAATCGCGTACTTGAAGAACGTCATAATTTTGACCCTGTTGGGCACTATTCAAGGCCAGATGTTACTCAATTAAAGGTTAATAGAGAACGTCAATCTACAACCAAATTCGTAGATTAGTTCAACTAATATACTACCTTTGCGCAAAATTTACTTATCATGAGCAAACAGCAAGGAAGGAAGGGAAACGGAAGCAGTAAACCTACTAATAAAAAAGCAGGTAAAAGACGCGACGAGGCAAAGTTGAAGAGTGTTTCTCGTGAAAATGCACCTGTTAAGAAAAAGATATCTACACCTTCAGCACCAAAGAGAATTTCTAATAGTGATGAAATTAGATTAAATAAATACATTGCAAATTCTGGTGTTTGTTCTCGTAGAGATGCAGATATGCATATTGCTGTTGGTAGTGTTACTGTAAATGGTAAGATTATTAACGAAATGGGTTATAAAGTGAAATTTGAGGACGATGTTCGTTTTGATGGCGCTCGTATAAACCCAGAGAAAAAAACCTATGTTCTGCTAAATAAGCCTAAAGGTTTTGCCACAACAACAAGTGATAGTAAAGGTAAAACGGTTATGGATCTTGTTGCAAATTCAACAACCGCTCGTATAAAACCAATAGGAAGATTAGGTAGGGGCTCAACAGGATTATTGTTATTTACAAATGATGATTTAATTGTGAAAAAATTTACTAATTCTAAAACTGGTGTATCTAGATTATTTGAAATCGAATTAGATAAAGATTTGAAATATGAGGATTTTAAGAAAATCCAGGAAGGTATTAAGCCAATGGGTAAACTAGTAGCAGTTGAAGACATTAGTTATATAGATGGAGCTCCTAAAACTACAATAGGACTTAAAATTAAAAATACAGGAAACACTATTTTACATACTATTTTTGATCATCTTAAATATGAAATAGTTCGTGTAGATTGCGTGCAAATAGGTCAGCTTACTAAAAAAGATTTACCTCGTGGTCACTGGAAACATTTAACGACACAAGAGATTAACACCTTACAAATGTTGTAATAAATTGTCGTTACCCTTTGACTTTAAAAGTATACGTAGATATCAAGTCATCACCAATATATAAATGCACATCATAAAATCCATTGGAGTCAAATTGATGTTCTAATACAAGTGATCGTTTGTCTATGTTAACAGAGTTTGGAGTTATCTTTTTATTGCTGCGTCCATCATCAATTATAAAATTAACGCTTTCTACTGCAATAGTTTTTTGAAGTTCATATTTGAATTTTACTTTTTCGTTTTTATGCAACAAATGATGCATCTGTTTTGGAGTGTTATGCTCTCTTAATGCAGCATATGCTTGACCGTAGAGAATTGGTGCATCTAGAAATTCTTCAAAGGAGTGGACTTCATTTTTTAAAAGTGTCCATTTTTGGTCTTCCGGAAAGTGATTAATAACAAACAACTTAGGATTAGATAAAAAGTACCCATTGTTATATTCAAATTGAAAAATATTGGTTTCGGGATTTGGGATACCGCTTGCCCAAGTTGGATCACAGAGATACCATTTTCCATTTAATTTTATAGCATTCCAAGAATGGTTAGGTGGATCAAATTCGTCAATATTTGTCATACTCGTTCTGCCATATCCATGAACAATTTCACAATTCAAATTAGCTAATTTAGAGAGCTCCTTAATAATGTAGGCATAACCTGTACAAATTGTTCTTTCCTGTTTTAGAAGTTTATGAAAGACCTCTTTTTTAAAGCGATCATTCCAAGCTTTAAGCTTAACACTGTCGTTTTTATACTTGCTTTTTTTTCGCTTATTTTTCGAATAAAGAGTGTAATCATTTGAAATATTGTGGCAAACCCACATATAAATAGCTCTAAAACGCTCAACATCTGTATCTAAGGTTGAGGTGAGGTTGTAAGTTAGCTTAGGCATATTATCAAGCCCTTCATTTTTGCACATCGATGCCATTTGATCTGCTTTTGAAAAATTAATATGATCAAAATCAGATAGTTGAGCATGAGATTGAAATGCAACTATGAAGAGCAATAGATATCTCATTTTTAATAATTAAATCTTAATTTGAACGCTTAGATTTGTAGGGCTTGTCCGCACTTGGTGCACCCATCATTTCAATAAGATCAGACGACATTAATAAATTAATGTAAGTTGTTTTAGAATCAATTTTAATATCTTGTTTTTCATATCCCAAGTAACTAAACACTAAAATATCACCAGCGCTCAGTGACTTCGGAAATGTGAATTCTCCATTCTCATCCGTGATAATGCCTATTTTGCTGTCTTTGAGCATAATATTAACGCCTAGTAGTGGTCCTTTTTCATTCGTCACTTTTCCTGTAACGGATATGTTTTGATCCGCAGCAGTTGTTGAAACAGTATTTTGAGTTTGCTGCGCATACACAGGGTTTGAGATAAGTGTAGCGATTATTGCAATAGCCATAAAGCTAATAGCTTTTACAATTTTTTTCGTTGTTGTTTTCATAATTATGTATGTTTTGTTTACATCAAATCTACCTACTCCAAGAAGGACTTGCAAATGAGATTTAGTTAGCGCTGTATATCACTTAGTGAAACCCCCTTTTAACTGAGTTAACTATAAAATTAAAAATTAAATAATAAATAAGCCCAATTTGACAGTTAAAAAATATTTCAAATAAAAAACAAAAATGTTTCGCACGTCAAAAAATAAATTAAATTTGCGTCGCTTTTTGAGAATATACTTTCTCAGGAGTAAGGCACACAGCTGAACACATTGAACACTGTTTATACGTTTGGGTTTTTGATAATTAGGAAGTCATATTCAAGAGCAGCTTACAGGTTAAGTATCCAAATTTTAGAGCTAACTTCCGCTTACTACATTTTTATGAGCCAACATTTGTTTGGATTCATTCCTACGACTCATGCTCAATTGCAAGTATGAGATTTTTTAAAATAGGTTTTTTTTATATCAAAAATGATTAAATATTATTGTTTTGATATTAAGTTTTTGTTGGCTTAATCTTGCGTTAACCTTCATCATTTATATTTAACTTTTTAAAAAATTATAATGAATACAAAATATATTGACTTGGTGAATCAAACTTTTGATTTCCCTCAAGAGGAGTTTAAGCTCCAAAATAAAACATTAGAGTTTCATGATATTAACCTCATGAAATTGGTTGAAGAGTATGGTACACCATTAAAATTCACATACTTACCTCAGATTTCAAACAATATCAATCGTGCTAAAAAATGGTTCGCAGACGCTATTGAGAAGAATAATTATAAAGGGGAATATAACTATTGCTATTGCACAAAAAGCTCTCATTTTAAACATGTCTTAGATGAGGCATTAACTAATGATATTCATATCGAAACATCGTCGGCATTTGATATTGATATTGTAGAACGTTTAAAAGTTGAAGGTAAGATCACGGATAATACGTTTGTCATTTGTAATGGATTTAAACGTGCTCAGTACATTACAAATATTGCTAGGCTTATTAATAATGGCCACAAGAATGTGATTCCTATCATTGATAATTATGAGGAGATAGATTTGCTATCTGAAGAAATTAAAGGGAAATTTAATGTTGGAATTAGAATAGCTTCAGAAGAAGAACCAAAGTTTGAGTTTTATACGTCTAGATTAGGTATTGGTTATAAAAATATTGTGCCTTTTTATAAGAATCAAATTCAGAACAATAAAAAAGTAGAACTTAAAATGCTTCACTTTTTTATTAATACAGGTATTCGTGATAACGCGTATTATTGGAATGAACTGAACAAATGTTTAAAGGTCTATACAAGTCTTAAAAGGATTAGCCCAACATTGGATAGCTTAAATATTGGAGGCGGTTTCCCAATAAAGAACTCACTAGCTTATGATTTTGATTATGCTTATATCGTTGATGAAATTGTAAATCAAATCAAATCAGTTTGTGAAGAAGAAGAGGTTGGTGTGCCAAATATTTTTACCGAGTTTGGAAGCTTTACAGTGGGAGAAAGTGGAGGAGCTATTTATGAAATATTGTATCAAAAGCAACAAAACGATCGTGAAAAATGGAATATGATTAACTCCTCTTTCATTACAACATTGCCAGATACTTGGGCGATTAATAAGCGTTTTATAATGTTACCAATTAACCGTTGGCACGAAAGTTATGAGCGCGTGCTTTTAGGAGGCTTAACTTGTGATAGCGATGATTATTACAACAGCGAACAACACATGAACGCTATTTATCTTCCTAAGTATAATAAAGAGAAACCATTATATATAGGCTTCTTTAATACAGGAGCTTATCAAGAAACTATTGGTGGATTTGGGGGCTTACAACATTGCTTAATCCCTTCTCCAAAGCATATTTTAATACAAAAGGATGATGATGGAAACATCACCACAAAACTATTTAGTGAACAACAAAAAAGTGAAGACTTACTTAAAATTTTAGGTTACGATAAAGCGAGTGACGATTATCAATTCAAAAATGAAGCATTAGAAGTGTCGTTAAACAATCAATAATTAAACAAATGAATAATAAAACTTACGCAGGAATTGAAGAGCAATACACTAAACTAGATAGTTCTAAGATCGTCTTAATCCCTGTGCCCTATGATGGCACAAGTACATGGCAAAAAGGAGCAGATAAAGGGCCGGAGGCTTTCTTAAATGCCTCCGAAAACATGGAGCTTTATGATATTGAAACAGAAACAGAAGTGTACAAGCAAGGAGTTTTTCTTGCTAATGCAATTACTGAAAACTCATCTCCTGAAAAAATGGTATATGACGTACACGAAACTGTAAAAAAGTATATCAAGCGTAATAAGTTTGTAACGACGTTTGGTGGAGAGCATTCTATTTCAATCGGTGCTATTAGAGCATTTAACGAATGTTTTGATGATTTAACTGTTTTACAAATTGATGCACATGCCGATTTACGTCCTGATTATCAAGGAAGTAAGTTAAACCATGCTTGTGCTGTTTATGAAGCGAGCCAAACTACACACTTAATACAAGTTGGGATTCGCAGTATGGATGTTATGGAAACGACTGTAATGGATAAGAAGAAAACGTATTTTGCACATGACATGGCAGAAGATGATGCTTGGATGGATTCTGCAATAGACCAAATGACAGATAACGTATATATCACTTTTGATTTAGATGCTTTTGACCCTTCAATTATGCCATCTACAGGGACTCCAGAGCCAGGAGGATTACTGTGGTACGAGACGATTGAGTTTTTACGCCAAGTATTTGAAGAAAAGAATGTAGTAGGTTTTGATATTGTGGAATTATGTCCAAACCCTAAAGAAAAATCGTCTGATTTTCTTGCAGCCAAGTTATACTACAAAATGCTTACGTATAAGTTTTTAAGCGACAACGTAGACGACAATTTCGATAATACAATTAATGAATCTAAAAGAAATACGAATACCGTTTCTAAATTTAATGACAACAACAACGATGACAACTAATAAAGGAGAAATTTCAAAATTTATAGAAAAGTATTATTTACACTTTAATGCAGCAGCTTTGGTTGATGCAGCAAAAGGATATGAAGATCAGTTAAACTCTGGAGCAAAAATGCTAGTATCGCTAGCAGGAGCTATGAGTACTGCCGAATTGGGAAAGATATTTGCAGAAATGATTCGTCAAAATAAAGTGCATATCATTTCTTGTACAGGTGCAAACCTAGAAGAAGATATCATGAATTTAGTGGCGCATTCACATTACAAACGTGTGCCAAATTATCGTGATTTAACACCTCAAGATGAATGGGATTTATTAGAGAAAGGTTTAAATCGTGTGACAGATACTTGTATTCCTGAGGAGGAAGCTTTTCGTAGAATTCAAAAACATATTGTTAAGATTTGGATGGATGCTGAAGCTAAAGGAGAACGCTACCTTCCGCATGAATATATGTACAAATTATTATTATCTGGTGTTTTAGAAGAGCATTATGAAATCGATTTAAAAGATTCATGGATGTATGCTGCGGCGGAAAAAAACCTGCCTATTGTTTGTCCAGGATGGGAAGATAGCACCATGGGGAATATTTTTGCAAGCTATGTGCTTAAAGGCGAATTGAATGCAAGTACAGTGAAATCTGGTATTGAATACATGACATTCTTAGCAGATTGGTACACAGGCAATTCTCAAAAAGGAATAGGTTTCTTCCAAATTGGAGGCGGTATTGCTGGTGATTTCCCTATTTGTGTTGTGCCAATGTTATATCAAGATATGGAGCGTCCAGAGACACCATTTTGGAGTTATTTCTGTCAGATTAGCGATTCTACAACAAGTTATGGGTCTTATTCTGGAGCGGTACCAAACGAGAAAATTACTTGGGGGAAATTAGACATTGATACCCCAAAATTTATAATTGAGAGTGATGCGACTATTGTGGCACCATTAATTTTTGCTTACCTCTTAGATTTATAATGGATGAACATAAAATTGAAAATATTGAATTAAAGTATTTAACGGTTGATGATTTTGAAGAATTAAAATTGGCAACTTTAGAGTCTTATGGAGGTGTTTTAAATTCTTATTGGAAAAAGCATCACATTGAACGGTTAACTAATATTTTTCCTAAAGGTCAAGTGGTCATTAAAATTGATGGCAATATTGCAGGTTGCGCATTATCACTTATTGTTGATTATGATAAAATTGATGATAACCACACTTATGCAGATATTATCACTGGAGATTCGTTTAAAAACCATGATAGTGAAGGTGATGTTCTCTATGGAATAGATGTTTTTATAAAGCCTGAATACAGAGGATTACGATTAGGAAGACGCCTGTATGATTATAGAAAAGAGATTTGTGAGAACCTGAATTTAAAAGGAATTGTATTTGGAGGTAGAATGCCTAATTACCATAAGCACAAAGAACTGACACCCAAAGAATATATAGAAAAAGTAAAACGTAAAGAAATTCATGATCCTGTTTTAAATTTTCAAATCTCTAATGATTTTCATCCAGTTCGTATTTTAAAAGGCTATTTGGAAGGAGACACGGCATCTAATGAATATGCAGTTTTAATGGAATGGGATAATATTTATTATACCAAAAAAAGTAGAAAGGCAAGCACTGTAAAGACTGTTGTAAGGTTGGGTTTAATCCAATGGCAAATGCGTACGTACAATAGTTTGGAAGAATTGATGCGACAAGTGGAATATTTTGTGGATAGTGTGGCAGCTTATAGATCTGATTTTGCATTATTTCCAGAGTTTTTTAATGCACCACTAATGGCGAAGTATAATCACATGCACGAGCCTGATGCAATTAGAGAATTAGCAAAATACACAGGGGTGATTGTTGAGAAAATGCAGCAATTATCAATCTCTTATAACATCAATATTATTACGGGTAGTATGCCAGAACTTATTGATGATAAGCTATTTAATGTAGGTTACTTATGTCGTAGAGACGGGGGTTTAGAGCGTTATGAGAAAATTCATGTCACTCCGGATGAAGCCAAGATATGGGGAATGCAGAGAGGTCAAAAATTGCAGACTTTTGATACTGATGCAGGTAAAATAGGAATATTAATTTGTTATGATTCAGAATTTCCAGAACTATCTAGATTATTAGCTGATGAAGGGATGGATATTTTATTTGTCCCATTTTTAACAGATACTCAAAATGGATATTCTCGAGTGCGTTTATGTGCGCAAGCGCGAGCAATAGAAAATGAATGTTACGTTGCTATTGCAGGTAGTGTTGGTAATTTGCCAAATGTGAATAATATGGATATTCAATATGCGCAGTCTGCAGTATTTACCCCTTGTGATTTTTCATTTCCTAGTAATGGTATAAAAGCTGAAGCCACTACTAATACAGAAATGATATTAGTGGCAGATGTTGATTTGAGTTTGTTGAGAGAACTTCATTCTTTTGGTGCGGTTAAAAATTTAAAGGATAGAAGAAAAGATGTTTATGATGTGATACGAGTAGAAAAATAAAGAGTATATTTCGACTTAATTAGCTCCCATTATTATAAAAAATGAAACGTAACGATCAAAATTTAAAAAGAGTCATTGTTGACTTTAAAAAGTTAACTCCAGAAGTTTTAGCCCTATTGGTAGAAAAATATCCTGATGGATATGATGACGAAAATATCATTTCGTTCAAAAATGCTAAGAATGAACTTATAGAAGCTGTAGAAGTCGTAACAGTAGACACTAAGTATTTGGTCAAAGTGAGTTCAAAACTTGAGCTCACCATGGAAAATTATGATGTAGATGATTATGAAGAGTTTGAAGATGACGATCCAGAGGCTGTGCAAAATCCAAATTTAGAAGCTGGTGAAGAAGATCCAGAATTTGATGAGGATTAATTAGAAGTGTATTTTATTACAGTCTAACTCATACGTTATGATGAAGCCAGTTCAATTGAGTTGGCTTTTTTTTATGCTTCGGAAATCGGCTAGAAATAAACACCTCCCAGATAAACACACTATAAACAATCGTATACTCTAGAGCGATAATCCAGAGGTTTTCAGACTTATCTGCTTTATTGAGATTGATATAAGCCAAGTAACTCAAGATAACCACGAAACTCCAAACTAAAGGAAATTTGTAATTCGTAAATACACTCAATATCAAAAGCATTGCAATATACCAAGGATGAACTGTTGTGCTTAGAAATAGATAAAAGGAGAACGCAAAAAGCATATGTACTATGAGTGTTTTAGTTTCTATTTTTCTTCGGAAAAAAGCCAATCCCATAACAAATAAGAATATTAAAGCAGGTAAGATCTTTCCAATCACAGCAATTTCATTATATCCTGTAAACCGATAGCCGACTTCACGAGCCAAATAATACATGCTCGCATTAAATTCAAAATTGTTAAACCATAACGCAACGGTTTGAGAATAGTTATTTATAAATTCCGAAGAGAAAAATGGAGCGAATAGCAGGAGTGTGGTCAAACCTATTATGCAATAAAAACCAATTAAATTTTTAAAGTCTAAGCGTGTATTCAAATCGTTATTCTGAACTTGTTTCAGAATCTCATTATTGTGTGATTTCTCGACTTCGCTCGAAATGACTGTAGGCTTTTTGAAATAGAAAAACAGTAAAGGTAAAAACAACAATGGTATCAACTTCACAGAAATAGATAAGGCAAAAACAACTGCAGCCCATTTCCATTTGCCACTATGCAAGAGATATAAACTCCAAATTAAAAAGAAAATCATCACACCTTCAAAATGAAGATTGCCAGTTAATTCAATAATAATAAACGGATTGAGGATATACCAAAAAATGTTCTTTTCTGGCAAGTTTAGTTTCTCAAGCAGCTTCTTTCCAAAGAAAAAAGTTCCAAAATCTGCAGCGATAATTATTAAACGAAACACAATGGCTGAACCCAAAACACTCGAACTAGAAAATAGTGCAGCAATCAAAAAACAAAGTTGATTGATCGGTGGGTAATTCGTATAATGACTTCCGTTGAGCTCTCCCATACCAGCATAAAGCGCTTCGGCTTGAGCAACAGGAAAACTTCCTCCAGCCTGTACAAATGATTCTGGGGTGTAGAGATAAGGGTTTAACCCTTCTAGAATCAAGCGTCCATCCCAGATAAAGCGATAGAAATCCTGAGATAAATTCGGGATTGCTAAAATGAAAATGGCTCGAGATAAAAAGGCAATGGCAGTTAAAAATTTGATGTTGTTTTTGGCGTATTTCAGAAGTAAAAGAAACACTAACCAAACCGAGCAATATAACGTTATGAGTTTAGTATACTCTGTTCTAACTATATCATAAGCGAAAGCCCAATATAGAAAAAAGCCAACAAAAGTAAGTAGCAAAGGAACCTTGTTAAGCTTCCAAAACGATATCAAAACTTAGACGTTATAGATTTGAAAAACACATAGCCAAACCCAATGAAAAGCATCAAGTGAAACGGAAATAATCCAAAATCACCACCTTGATCACCAACCACAAAAGCACTATATAAACCAAATGCAAAATACAGCATGAGGATTCCTTCAAGAATGACATGAGGTGATAGTTTTTTCTTTAAATATTTGTTGCCTTTCCAAGAGTCCTTGAGTGTGCTTATATTAAATTTTGGTGTGCGCACAAAATCACTACGCTTACCAGCATGACCTTCTAAAACAGCAATCGAGTTGTGAAGTGAAAAGCCCATAGCAATTGAGAAAAAAGTAAAAAACATACCAACGTAACTAAAGAATTTTTTGAATCCGCTGCCATAAATTTCTTTATACATAAACCAATAGCATACAAAGAAAATTACCGTACTCATGACAAAGAAACTCATAAAGTAAAAGTAGAATCTTAAGTGCTCATACTCATTTTTGATGTACAACATTGGGATACTCAAAACAGCGACAAGAAATACATTTAAAAACATGGTACTGTTCAATAAATGGAGTAGTCCATGTACTTTAGTTTTAGTAGATATAGTATCAGATTTGATAACGCGAGTACACATTTTTCTAAAGTTCTCTGCACCACCTTTATTCCATCTAAACTGCTGTGAGCGTGCAGCACTAATAACCACAGGTAATTCGGCAGGAGTTTCTACATCTTCTAAATATTTGAATTTCCAGTTTTTAAGTTGCGCTCTATAACTGAGATCTAAATCTTCAGTTAAGGTGTCACCTTCCCAGTTTCCAGCATCAATAATGCATTCTTTTCTCCAAACGCCAGCAGTACCATTAAAATTAATAAAATGGCCTTTACTACTGCGTCCTACTTGCTCTAAAGTAAAATGTGCATCTAGTGCAAACGCTTGAATTTTTGTTAGTATGGAGTAATTTCTATTAATATGTCCCCAACGTGTTTGTACAACCCCAATTTGAGGGTCTTTAAAATAAAGTATGGTACGTTCTAGCCAATCTTTCTGCGGAAGAAAATCCGCATCAAAAATAGCAATATACTCTCCTTTAGCAATTTTAAGTCCTTCTTTAAGTGCTCCAGCTTTAAATCCGCTGCGATCTGTTCTAGTAATATGTTTAATATCTAGTCCTGTACTTTGAAGTTTTTCTATGTGCTCACGAGTGGTATTAACCGTTTCGTCTATAGAATCATCAAGTACTTGGATTTCTAATTTGTCTCTGGGATATTCAATAAGCGCAATATTGTCTAATAAACGCTTCATCACATACATCTCATTAAAAACAGGAAGTTGAATGGTAACTAAAGGAATTTCATCTGGATTTGTAAAGTCAAACGTTTCACACTCTTTGTTTGCTTTTTTAGATGATAAATAATTATAAAGCAAGTTGAGCTGCGCTAAAGCGTACATGAAGATAAGCAATAAAGCAATTGTGTAAATAACGATTATAATCGTTTCAAGAATCATTTTTTAAAACTGTATTTAAAAATCCAACCTAAGATTTTAGCGCCTGCAAATATAGCACCTTTTACCGTACCTGAAACTTTTGAGACACCTATTCTATTTCGATAGTTTACAGGGACTTCGGTATAGCTAAATTTCTTGCGTAAGACCTTGAGTTGCATCTCAACGGTCCAACCGTAAGTTTTGTCTTCCATTTTTAAGTCTAAGAGCTTATCGTATTTGATGGCTCTAAATGGGCCCAAGTCTGTAAACTTAGCTCTAAATAAAATAGACATTAATGTTGTAGCTAGCCAATTTCCGAAGATTTGCGGGACAGTCATCGATCCTTTTTCTCTTAGTTCTTTTACTCGTGACCCAATTACAAAATCTATATTCTCGTTTAGAATTGGAGCTACTATTTTTGTCAATTCCTCAGGATAATCACTGAAATCACCATCTAGAAAGACAATAATATCTGGTTGTTCAGCTTTCTCTAAGTTAGCGATATAATCCATGCCTTTTAAACAGGCATAACCATAACCTCTATTGTTTTCAATAAGTACTGTTGCTCCAGCGTTTTTTGCGTTGATTTCGGTGTCATCATTAGAGTGGTTACTGACGATAATAATTTCATTAACACTATCTGGGATATCCTTGATTACAAAGCCGATAGAATCTGCTTCATTATAAGCTGGTATGATAACTTTTATGTTGTGCATTGAAGGTCTTTTAAGCTATTTTCTTTTCTAAATGAGCGATAATCTGTCCATTGCTTTATTTTTTTTCCTTTGGAATATTTCACAGCATATACCAATTTCTCGTTTTTGTACATCAGGCAATATCCGTTTTTTTCATTGTTTTTTAACTGACATTTATGATTTATTTTTTCTTCGGAATCATAAAATAACCACCATTTATTTTTGTTACCACTGGCATAATGACCTTCGCTCTCTTTTCTACTATTGTCCCTGTAGATTAGCCAATACTTCGTTCTTTCGTTCTTTTTGTAATGACCTTCGCTTTTTAGTTGTCCGTTAGCGTGATAGTATTTCCAATAGTTGATTTTTTGGTTATTATTAATCCAACCTTCCGAAGCTAAAGTGCCATTGTCAAAATAATCACGTTGATATTTCTTTTGTACCGAAATATTGAAACTGCACAACAGTATAATTATAATGAAAATAGGTTTCATGTTTCATGTTTTATTTTTTACTGAAAACTTTTTAATATCTAAGTAAATCTGAAAACTGAGACTGTAAACTAATTTTACTTCTGATTAATAAGATCCATCAAATCCACATCATTACCTAAAAGTATTTCTGTAGGATTAATTCGTCCATCTTCGGGGCCATTCTCTAATTTTAAAACACCACGCGGACAAACAGCACTGCAAACACCGCAGCCAACACAACTAGAACGCACTATGTTTTCTCCTTTTTGAGCGTATGCACGAACATCAATTCCCATTTCGCAATAGGTAGAACAATTTCCACAAGAAATGCATTGTCCGCCATTAGTCGTAATTCTAAATTTTGACTTAAAACGTTGTACAAATCCTAAATATGCAGCAAGAGGACATCCAAAACGACACCAGACACGATTCCCAAAAATAGGATAGAAGCCTGTGCCAATAACACCTGCAAAAATAGAGCCTATTACTAAACTGTAAACACTTTGTACGGTTGATGTTTTAATGCCTAAAACAGTGCCTGTATCACTAAAGAAACTATACAGAGTCATTGCAGTCATAACGATGACAAAGACTAAAACGCCATGAACTAAATAACGCTCAACTTTCCATGCAAATAATGATTTATCAGAGTGCTGCCTGTATGGGTCACCAAGTGTTTCTGCTAAACCACCACAACCACAAACCCAAGAACAGTACCATCGTTTACCAAAGAAATAGACCATTATAGGAACAACAACTAAGGTGAGAACAATTCCCCAAACGAGAATGAAAATTCCGATGCCTCCCGTTTCAATAAGTGAATCTAGATTCCATTGAAAAAAGAAATCATAATCTAATGGAAAGGCATTTTTGAAATCATAGTAAGGCATTTGAAGTCTTACCATAATCTCAGGAATGATAAATGCAAATACAATTTGAAAGAATAAAACCGATGTGGTTCTAAACACTTGATAAATGTTGTGACGGTATTTGATATACATTCTTACTGCCATGACTGTCATTACTGTACAATACATAAATCCATAAACAAACCAATGTCCAGCAGGATTACCGCTTAAGAATTCACTAATTGGGTCTACTAAAAGTGTCCAATTCGTAGCATATTCTGATGCAAAATAAAGCACTAAATAAAACGACACTAAAAAGATAAATACCATCCAGCCAATCCAACCGCGATTAGTCCCGCTTTCGTGATAAATGCCGTCGTTTTTTATGCCTTTCTTACCAAGTAATATGACATTTGGTAAAATGAACATTAAGGCACCAATAATACCTAGACCGAAGGTTAATAGCCACATTAATCCTTTGTTATTGGCGATAAATCCATTAGCAGATTTCTTGCCAATTGAAGCAGCCATGTCACTAGACTTGGTATATATTTTTTTATCCCATTCCTTGTTTTTAGTATGAGCCTCATTGGCTTTATCTAAAGCGTTAGATATTTTCGGAGACAACGTTTGCATACCATTAAACGTCTTGCCTAAAACTTGCGCTTTTAAATCTTGGATGAAAACCTCACTTTTTATGTTATTTTGTGCGACAATTTCTTTAAACGCAGGTGCTTCTAATGTAAAGGTTCCTATTAGCGGTAAAGCGGTAAAAATGGTTAATCCTATTAAGAAGATGACCAGTCCTATATTTTTAATTAATTTCATGTATCTTTTATTTTTATCTGTCACATGTTGTTCGCAATTATTGATTCTCTAGGGTGAAAATACTTTTATCTTGCTCGGTTCATGTTTCTATAAGTTGATGAAGTTGAAAATTGTTTACTAGGCTTTACTAAAAATGCGTTTCCAACTTTTTTTATGTGCTGTAAGATTGGTGTTAAAGGTGTCGTTATACTGTTTTAGGATGTCGCTTTCATAAGCTTTATAAAATTCTGGATCAAAATTGGCGTCTTTTAAATAGCTCATCACATGATCTATATCACGTTTTTCGGTCAGCCATTTGTCTAAAATCTCGTGGCGCATTCGTATCCCGAAGGTATTAATACCTAAAAACTCCTTCGTGTCTTTATGGAATGCAATCGTAATGCAAATATCTTCTTTATGGTGTTTCCAATGGAAATGTTCTTCATGATCTCTTGGTTTTGCAAACACCCAACCATAGGTTTGATATTCGATGTCTAAAAATTTAGCAGAATTGAACCAATGTCCTGGTTTGTATTCGAGACGATTTCCGCAGACAGTTTGCGCCAAAGTTTCTCCCATCATTCGTCCTGTATACCAAACGGCTTCAATAGGTCTTCGGTTTCCAATAGGGTCGTGTTGCTCTGCACAATCACCAATCGCATACACATCTTTAATATTAGTTTCTAGAAAGCGATTGACTTTTACACCACGACCTAATTCAATTTTTGAAGATTTCAAGAAATCAATATTTGGGGTTACTCCTGCTGTTAAGCCAACAACATTACAAGCGAGTTCTTCTCCTGTTTCTTCAATGATGACAGAGGTAACGCAACCATTCTCATCACTTTTTATTTCTTTTAAATTAGTAGATAAACGTAAATCTATATGGTGATTTTTAATATGGCTGTTTAGCATTTGGCTTTCACCTTTGGGTAATACACCATTCCAAAAACTATCTTCTCGCACGAGAAAAGTTACAGGGATTTTTCTAGAATTCAGCATTTCTGCTAGTTCAATACCAATTAATCCACCACCAACAATGACAGCACGATTGCAAACTTTATTATTTGGAGCTAGAACTTCCAGACGATCTAAATCCTGCTTGTGATACATGCCTATGACACCATCTAAATCTTGTCCAGGCCATCCAAATTTATTGGATTTACTGCCTGTTGCGATGATAAGTTTGTCGTAGTTTAGGTTTTCACCATCAGCAAATTGTAATATCTTATTATCAGTATCAATGTTCTTAACATAGGCTTTGAGAAGTTCGATTCTGTTCTTTTTCCAAAACCAGTTTTCGTAAGGTTGGGTGTGCTCAAATTTCATATGGCCCATATAGACGTACATGAGTGCTGTTCTTGAAAAGAAATAATCAGTTTCTGCAGATATGATTGTGATTTTTTTGTCGGAGCGTTTTCTAATGTGTCTTGCTAAAGTAACACCAGAAATTCCATTTCCTATAATGACGATATGTTCCATTTTTTACGCCCGAGAAGTCGGGGAACTATTGGTTGCTGTGTCCGTTCAGTCGAAGGTTTTGTTAAATCCTTAATGAACTTGTAGCATTTTGTTTAAATTTAGAAATTAAATCTTTGATATGAGAATAATTTTAGTTTTCTGTATTTTGTTTTTGTTTAATAGCTGTGCGATGTCAATAGCTCCAATAGAAAAAATTAATGGTGTTAGTTTTGTTGCTTCTAGAGACGCTGTTGACGATACACATACAAATCCAGTAGTTAATGTTGGTGCTAATTATGCAGCGATTATGCCTTTTGGATTCTTGAAAAATTTAGATCATCCAGAAATTATTCATAATACAGATAGACAATGGTTTGGAGAAACCAGAGCAGGAGGTCAGCAGTACATTGAAGAACTCAGGATAAAAAACATTAAAATCATGATTAAACCTCAAATTTGGGTTTGGAATGGTGAGTTTACAGGTTTGATTAAAATGACCAATGAAGAGAATTGGAAAGCTTTAGAAGACTCTTACACTAGTTTTATTCTAGAATATGCTGAGTTAGCGCAAGAAACCAGTGCCGAAATCTTATGCATTGGGACAGAATTAGAGAATTTTGTAAAAGAACGTCCAGACTATTGGCATAATTTAATTATCAAAATCAAAACTATTTACAAAGGGAAACTAACCTATGCAGCTAATTGGGATGAGTTTAAGCGTACACCATTTTGGAGAGCATTAGATTTTATTGGTGTTGATGCTTATTTCCCAGTGAGTGATAATCAAACACCAAGTATTGCAGATTGTAAAGCGGGATGGCAAGGGCATAAAACTGTTATTGCATCAGTCTCTAAAAAATACGATAGACCTGTTTTGTTTACAGAATATGGCTACCGAAGTGTGGATTTTACAGGTAGAGAACCTTGGCAAAGTGATCATACTTTAACGTCTTTGAATTTTGAGGGACAATCAAATGCAACACAGGCTTTATTTGAAGAATTTTGGAATGAGGACTGGTTTGCTGGCGGGTTTGTTTGGAAATGGTTTCATGCGCATGATGAAGTTGGAGGAGATCAAGACAATCAATTTACGCCACAAAATAAACCTGTGGAAACCGTTATACAATCCTTTTATAAAAATGAATAGAATATCCTAAATTTGCAATTAGAAAGAGAACTATGCGAACATTAGCTATTGGAGATATTCATGGAGGATTAAAGGGACTTATCCAACTTATGGAAATTGCCAAGGTTAATACAGACGATACTCTGATTTTTGTGGGAGATTATGTCGATGGATGGAGCGACTCCGCTCAAGTAATTCAATATTTAATAGAGTTGTCAAAAACGAATAACTGTATTTTCATTAAAGGAAATCACGATGTGTGGTGTGAGCAATGGTTGCGAACAGGAGATGGTGATTCCGTATGGCTAGCACATGGTGGAAAAGAAACTGTTGGCAGTTACGAGTCGTTTTCCGAAGCAGATAAAAAGCAACATCTCTACTTTTTTGAAGATATGGGACTCTATCATATTGATGATGATAACAAATTATTTCTTCACGCAGGATTTACATCTATGCATGGTGTAGAAAGAGAGGTGCACAAAGAGAATTTCTATTTTGATCGTACCCTTTGGGAAATGGCTTTGACAATGGATAAGCGTATTGGTAAACAGTCTGAGTTATATCCAAACCGACTTAAACATTACAACGAGATTTATATTGGTCATACACCAACAACTAATTTTAATCAAGACCAACCCATGAATGCGATTAATGTCTGGAATGTTGATACAGGAGCTGCGTTTAAGGGGAAACTATCTGCTATTGATATTGATACAAAAGAAGTATTTCAAAGTGATACGGTTTATAAATTGTATCCAGATGAGTTAGGACGTAATACACAATAATCAACGAATATACTTCTTGTAATAAGCGAACAAATCATCTGCACTTGCACCAAACCATTTCTTTACATAGATTGTCCAGAAGTGATATTGTAATTTGCAAACACCATGTTTACGATAGAGTCGTGCTGAGGTTTCTATTTTTTTATTAATGACAACAAATTCGTTTCTAGTATAGAGTTCGTTAATCAATATATTGTCTTCATAAATAGCGAAGCTTTCATCAAAACCACCAATTTCATCAAAAAGTACTCGTGTAATAAATTGACTTTGATCTCCGCCACGACAAGCTCTCCACGAAAATTGGGTGAGCCAACTCGCTAGTCTTAACCACCAATGGTTACTATCAAATTTTAATCGAAAGCATCCAGCATTATTTCCTTTTTTTACTTCGGAAATTATAAATTCATCAAAATGCAGAGGAGGAAAAGAATCAGCATGCAAGAAATAAAGAATGTGCCCTTTCGCAGCTTTTGCACCGGTATTCATTTGCTTCGCTCTACCTTTTGGCGAAGAGAGTAGCTTAATTTTTAAATCTAGTTTTTTAATGATTTCTTGTGAGCCATCAGTGCTTTGGCCATCAACAACTATAATTTCTGAAATGTGCTCCAAAGACGAGTGGTCTATTAAATGAAAAAGGAGCTCTTCAATAGATTCAGCTTCGTTTAGTATAGGAATAATTATGCTTATCATATAAATCTATACCAGGAATGTGTAAGTTTAGTTTTACTCATTCAAACTCCAATTATAATCTTTATAGCTCTTTTTAGCTTTAGATGAAATTTCAATGTCAGAATATCGATTAAAAAAATCAATTAAATCCTTACCGTCATTTTTAAAATCACCAGCATACCATTTGAATATTTTTGATATTTTAATAGAGTGCTCACTGAATTCATTTTTTGTAGGATCATTTAAAAAACCTTTGGTTAATAACTCTAAATCAGTTTCTATGTTTTTTGCAGTAAACGCTTTGTTGTATAATCTTGGACAAGATACAGCAGCACAAACTAAAGCAAAATGAATTCTAGGCTCATCCATTTTACGAATGATTTTGTGCTCAATATCATTTAAAGTATACCATTTTTCTCCTATTTTAATAAAACGATGAGTCCATGGTCCGCTAATATCTTTGATGCTTTTTATAGGGTAATTATCTAATATGAGTTTTACAGTGAATGCATTGTAGACATTCATCCAATATGCTAATGTTTCGCCTTTACTCCAAGAACCTTCTGGTGCGTTTTTAGAGAGCATTTCTAAATAGGCATTGAACTTTGTTTTGTCAGTTTTAAAACCTTTGTAGTTCACGTTTCCTTGATCTGAGACGTGTTTTTGTAATAGTTCGTTCCATTGAGAATGGTCAACAATTGGATTTATAGTAACATAATCTGTTTGAACGTCGTCGTTAATTTCGGTATTTGATAAAACTGTTTCTTTTATTTCAATTTCAGTCTCTTCAATTTCAGTAACAGTTTCTGTTATAGTTTCAACATCAGTTATGTCTTGTATGACGTCTTCAATAACAACGGTCTTTGCAGAGTAACAACTAGAAGTGCTCATACTTATCCATAAGACGACAAAATATTTCAAATAGGTCATGCTTAAATTTTATTATCGCTATAAATACTTACGAAAATCCTTAGTTTTTCGTTTTAAGCGGATATAACTCTTGGTGTAAAAAATCTTTCGGGAAGTGTTCATCACCTTTAAAACCAAGTTCAATGTCTCGTCCGCTGTGTGGCACATAATCTGTTTTAAAAATGTAATCCCAAATACTTAATGTTAGTCCGTAATTTACACCAAAACTAACATGTTTAGGAAGTTCTTTTGCGTGATGCCAAATGTGCATTTTCGGATTATTGAAAATATATTTCAATTTTCCATAGTCCCAGCCTAAGTTCGCATGATTAAGATGGCCAATGGCAATTGAGAAAAAATGTACAATAGCAACATCTTTAGCATCAAACCCACCTATAATAGCAATAGGAACATATAGTAGGGTTTTATAGATGACAGGTTCCATCCAATGGTAACGTAAATGCGCAGCGAATCCCATTTCTTTTACGCTATGATGTACTTTATGGAAATTCCATAAAAAGGACACACGATGTAATAATCGATGTGTATTCCATTGTACGAAATCACTAACAAAAAAGAAGATAAATAAACCTAGCCATTTTGGTAAATCATCAACATCAAATAACTGAAAGCTAGAAACAGATAAACCGATAAACCCTAAAATATCATTAAAGAATTGAGCTGTAGTATTAGTTAATGCCATAAACACTAATAAATTCAGAATAAAAAAATTGAAGAACATATAAAACGTGTCTAACCAAAAATCTTTTCGAAATAATGATTGGTTCTTTCGCCATGGAAATAGGAACTCTAAAGCCCAAACAATGAGTGAAATAGCAATTAATCCATAAAAATAGTTATCCCAATTATTTTGAAGAAGAACCTCGTTTTTAAGGTGATTCCAGTAATTAGAATATGAATTTTTTATGATGTCAAGATACTTTTCGATACGCAAGAATTAAGAAAGTGTTTCTAATAATTTAAATAATAAACCACTAACCAAAGCTGCAATTGGAAGTGTTAACAGCCAAGATAATAATATTTTGCCAATCATTTTATAATCGGCTTTTTTTGTGACAGTTCCAATTCCAAATATTGATCCAACTGACACATGTGTTGTAGATACTGGTAAGCCATGTATACTAGCTGTTGTAACCAATAAACCTGTTATTATATTTGCAGTAAACCCTTGCCCAGAATTCATAGGCGTAATTTTTTTGCTCATTGTCACACCTACCTTTTTTGCATTAAGTAGTCCGCCAACAGCCATAACAATTGCTATAATTATCATACTCCATTTAATATCAACCGCATTAATAATTAATAATAATCCAACAATTTTTGGCGTGTCATTTAAACCTCCTGCAAAGCTTACAATCCCAGCACTAAGGAAGTGTAATGTGTCTAGAACTTTTTGTGCGTTTAACCCAAAAATCTCACCATCATAAATTTCTATTTTATTATTTAAAGTGGCTTCTATTGTTTTTTTAGTTTTTAATGTGACTACATTATCCATCTTAAATGAAGCAATAGAAGTTACTTGTGTTTCATGAATATTAAGATTTGTCTTTTTTGTAATGTCTAATTTCTTTCTAAAGAATCTAAATATGATATAGGCAATAAAACTAAGAACTGCAGCCATAAGGGGACTTACAATTAGAGGCATTAAAAACGTGCTGCCAAGCTTTTCGAAATCAAATTGGGACCCAACTGCCATAACTCCAGCTCCAAATAATGCACCTACCAAACTATGAGTTGTAGAAATTGGCATTCCTATTTTTGTTGCTATAAAGACTGTTAAAGCAGCTCCAGATGCAATAGATATCGCGAAAACAGGCATGGTTATGAGCTCATTGGGTACTAATCCTTTTCCTGAAAAGTTTTTCACCAATTCATTCGCTAAAAAAATGGCAGCTACAGATCCAGAAAGCGTTGTTATAGTTGCCCAATTTATTGCTTTTTTGTAATTGGTTGTTCCACTTCCAAAGAGTGTTGCAACACCTTTGAAATTATCGTTTGCGCCATTACTATAAGCTAAAAATTTTTATTTTGTTTTGGACGAAATAGTAATTAATTGCTTACAGGGATTTTTGAATTTACTGTTAAAAAAAAAGAGCGTCTATTAGACGCTCTTTTTAAAAAAATTGTGCTGTAATTAGCAACAGCCTCCACCATCATAATGAAAGGTAGATTCACTAAAATAGATGTCATCTCTTCCTAAATCTTGTAAAGCTCCAGCCGTTTTATCACATATAGCAAGCGGTTGATTTTTTAATAAAATATGTCCAGCCTTGTCGTCAAAATAATCTTCATCTCCATAATAAATTGCAGCTTTACCAGTAAAAATACAAGGGCCATCTGCTGGCATTGGGTCTTTGATTGCAGCAACTTCAATAGATTCAATATAGATTAATTCATCAGTTGGATAATTTTTTGGGTCTAAGATTCTATACGGTTTTCTTGCTCTAATTTCAATTGTTCCAAAGCCTGCATCAGTAAGTGCTTTAACATACTCGGCAATTGGTAGACTTCCGCTAAGACAAAGTGCTCTAAGGCGATCATCATTTCGTAAGGTGTCATTCATTGGTTGCTCGCAAGTAGGATCACTCATTACCAAACGTCCATGAGGTTTTAAGATACGATACATTTCATCAATAGCACGCTTTAAGTCTTCTGCTTTGAAGATGTTAAATAAGCAATTTTGAGCAGCTACGTCGATACTATTATCTTCAACAGGAAGATTCATAGCATCACCTTTTTTTAGATCAACAAATTCACTTTTAAACCAATCGTTTTGCGCTTCAGCTTCTATGAAGTTTTTGCGTGATGCTTCTAACATTTCATCAACAACATCTACACCAATAACGCCTCCTTTTTCACGGTTGAAATATGAAAATTGTAATAACTCCATTCCTCCACCTACACCAACATAAAGCATTTTAGGATTATTAGTTAAATCTCTAGCATGAACAGTGCTTCCACAACCATAATTCATTTCTTGCATGATTCTCGGGATTTTTAATCCTGGGAATTCCCAAATAGGGTTAGTTGTGCAGCATAAACCAACATCAGGTGTTAGAGCAGCTTCTTTATATAGGTCGTTAGTTGCTTTTAAGTAACTCATTTTTTTTAGTATTTCAGTTTGCAGTTTGCAGTGTTCAGTTTGCAGTATCAGCTTGACTGAAGACTGTAAACTGCCAACTAGTTAAAGTGATTTTATTAATTCTTTAAAAAGCGTGATCATATCTGGCTCAGCTTTTCCAGCCATAGCGATGATTTCACTAATATTTACAGGTTTGAGATTGTCTGGGTCGCATTCATCTGTTAAAACTGACACTGCAGCTACTTTTAAATTTAAATGATTGGCGACTATAATTTCTGGAACTGTGCTCATTCCAACAGCATCTGTTCCCATAAGTTTTAGCATTCTGTATTCTGCTCGTGTTTCTAATTGTGGTCCAATAACACTCGTATAAACACCTTGGTGTAACTTTATGTTATTTGCTTTTGCAATAGCTTTAAATTTAGCATTGATTTCAAGATCATAAGGTGCGCTCATATCTACAAACCGTTCACCTAATTCTCCTACACCTTTAAACGCTAAAGGAGAACCGCCTTGAAGATTAATATGATCATCAATCAGCATTAGCTCACCTTTTTTAAAGTCTAAATTAATAGCTCCAGAGGCATTAGAAACTAAAAGAGTTTTGATGCCTAATTGTTTCATAACACGAACTGGATAGGTCACGTCTTGTAACGAATACCCTTCGTAAACATGAAACCGTCCTTGCATAACAATCACTTTCTTACCAGCTAAATTCCCATAAATTAATTTTCCTTTATGAAATTCTACAGTAGCTGTTGGGAAGTTTGGGATATGGATATAGCTCTCTTCTGCTATAATCTCAATCTCATCAGTTAATTGACCTAAACCTGTACCTAAAATGATACCGACTTCAGGTTTGTGAAAACCTTTAGATTGCAAATAGTCGGAGGTTTCTTTTATAAATTTAATCATGCGTAGTATAGAATTGTTTGAGTTGGTTGTAATGTTTCATATCGTCAAATGTATCGATATCGTTAAGTGGTTTTAGCAAAGATACGTCCTTGCTTTTTAAATCAAAAATGGTGTCTTCTCTAACCGTTTCGGTCCCCCAAGCTTTGTTTTTGAAAATTTCTGGATGCAGTTGTTTCATGCCTAAAAGGTAATAGCCTCCGTCTTCAGCAGGACCAATAACCACATCAGTATTGTCTAATTCCAGAATAGCTTCTTCAATAATTTGTTTGTCTAAATCTAACAAATCACTACCAACGATCACTACTTTTTCATAGCCAAAATTTAGTAATTCATCAAATGCATTATGCATACGCTCACCTAGATCATCGCCTTTTTGTAGTTTTTTACTGAAATGTGCTGCACTCCAAATATCATCAGAATTAATGTATTCGGAATAAAACACATATCGACTCGCTTCAACTTCTTTGGTGACATTTGCTGTATGCTCTAGTAAAAACTTGTAAATCTCTAAAGCAGATTGATCACCCAAAGTTTTGGCTAAACGGGTTTTACATTTGCCTAATTCTGGGTTTCTGGTAAAGATGATTAATGCGGTTTTCAATTTTAATTCCTTTTTTTTGTCTTGGGATACACTTTAGTTCCTTTAAGCAGCCATTTGCTCCAAGCTTTTGAAAAGGCATGAATGCTATCTGTTTTTTTATCTTCAGAATTGTAAACTTCAAAATTATTATTTTTCCATTCAAAAATTCCGCCATACAAGTTTCTTACGTTGGTATAACCAGCTTTTTTTAGTCGGTTGGCAATGGTTTCAGATCTAATTCCTAATGAGCAATACACAACAATAGCTTGATCTTTTTCTTTAAGTAGTTGTGTCGTTTGTTCTAGATTGAAATGATCGTATCCAACAAAGATTGCATCTTTAAGATGGCTTATTTCGTACTCAGATTGTTCTCTAGCATCTAAAATAACAGCTTCAGTTTTTGGCATTACCAATTCTTGAACGGATATATAAGGGACGGTATTCTTATTATATTGCCGCAGTAGCTCGTCAAGAGACTCTTGAGAAAACCCAAAGAAAGGACATAAAACAAATATGTAGAATAAATATGTTTTCATGTGTTTCTATTCATTGTTTTTCAATGGTCACATGCTGTTCGTGATTAAACATTCCTTTGGGTGATAAAATTTTGAACATGCACGTTTTATAGTTAAGCAACAACTCCTTGACAGCTGCTTCCTGCGCCAGCAGTACAGCCATAACAATGTTGTGAAATGACGATATTACGTCCTTCTAATTGGTCTTCGTTAAATTCTGAAATATGCTTGGATTTACTATTTACAGGTAACTCTAACATTTGATTAAAATCACAATCAAATAAATAACCATCCCAACTAATAGATAATGTATTTGTACACATCACATTTGCAACAGCAGCGGGATTGTAGGCATCAACGAGTTGATACATGTAATCTTCATAGTTTTCTGAAGCTATTAAATAATCTAGAAAACGTGCTATGGGTAAGTTTGTAATAGCAAATAAATTATGGAATTGAATCCCAAAATCTTCCATCAATGCCTTTTTGAAATCTTTTTCCATTGCAGTCTGATCTCCTGGTAAAAATGCTCCGGATGGATTATAAACCAAATCCAACTTTAAATTGCTATCTGGCATACCATAACCAACTGCATTGAGTTCTTGTAATGCTTTTATAGATTTATCAAAAACACCATCTCCACGTTGTTTGTCTGTTTTTCCTTTTGTCCAATGTGGCATCGAACTCACGACATGAACGTTGTGTTTTTTGAAAAATTCTGGTAAATCGTAATACTTCTTGTTCGCTCTAATAATGGTTAGATTAGAGCGTACGATAAAATCTTTAACCCCAACTTTGGCTGCTTCTTCAACAAACCATCTAAAATCCGGATTCATTTCTGGAGCACCTCCTGTTAAATCAAGAGTATGTGCGCCAGAAGTTTTTATAACTTCCAAACATTGTCTCATCGTATCACGTGTCATGATTTCTTTTCGATCTGGACCTGCATCAACATGACAATGATCACAAACTTGATTGCACATGTAACCAACATTGATTTGTAGAATTTCTAACTTTTTTGCTGTAAGCGGAAATTGGCTCGTCTCAGAAATTTTGGTCTTAAACGTTGGTAATTCTCCATTTTGGAAAATACCATTTGATAAAATTTCGAGTTGTCTATTACTTTGAGCTAAATCGCTTCCTTTTTTTTGTAGGGATTGGGTCTTTACTTTCGTCATATTAATTTTAAGACTATTGCTTTTATTTGTTACAATCTGCGTTAAGGATGGAGGCTTTGTTGGAGCTCCTTGAAGAGAGCGACTTCCGAGAGCCAGACCCTTGTGGTAACGCGAAAATATTAACCGTCTAATTTATTTACTTTATTCATCATTTGAACGCCATGAACTAAAGTAGCACCACTTTTTATAGCAGCACCAACATGAATGGCTTCCATCATTTCTTCTCTGGTAACACCGCGTTGTAAGCCGTCTTTTGTATAAGCATCTATGCAATAAGGACACTGCTCAGTATGCGCAACAGCTAACGCAATCAATGATTTTTCGCGAGCTGTGAGTGCGCCTTCCTCAAAAACTTTCCCGTAGTAATCAAAGAATTTGTTACCAAGTTCTTCTCCCCATTCGGTAATTTTACTAAACTTTCTGAGGTCTGCAGGATCGTAATATGTTTTTGACATAACTATGAATTATAAAAATGAATGAACTTTCAAGATACTATTTTTTGTCGTAGAAAATTCTTAAAGATTACACAAAAAACCAAATTTTTAGTTGGACTATTTTTCTTGAAATTTGTGAGATGCTATTTGTGTTTTAGAAAAGCATTAAAGTTCCCTTCAACTAATCTTGGAGCATCTTTGAGACCATATTTTTTCTTAGCTTTAAAATCTTCCCAAACAGTTTTTACACCAAGCTGGTCACTCATCAGGTGAGAATCATATCTAGATGTTAGTAAGGCATATAGGTAGTTCTTAATAGGTGCGTCTCTGAAGAATTTTAAAACAGCGCCTATGATATGAAAAAAGTTCTCGTTGCAATCAGCAGTAATACTATGGCAGTAAAAAACTGGATTATCGTGGTTTTTGTAATTAATCAAGTCACGCGATTCAAGCTGATTTTCATCAATGTCACGATTCTTGATTTTTAGATAAGTATCCATAGATATTGGGAAGTAAATGCAGTGACCAGAATAGTAACCAGATTGGTCAAGGATAACCATATTTAATTCTGGTAAGAGTATGCATGCTTCCCTCATCAAGTCTATGTTTTGACTTTTTAAAGGATTTTTCTGAAGTTCAGTAAAGCGAATGATGTTTTTAAAATGATTCTCTATTGCTATTGGTTGTATACGATTAGTTCTATAATCTATTCTGGATCTAATCCAATCTGCATCTGGTAAATCGGTTGAAATAGCAGAGAGTGAATATTTACGTAAATCAAAATCGTAAAATGTTGGAATCTGGTTAGACGTATTTAAATTTCGAATCACTTGATAAGGTACGAAAGTAATGAGTGTCATAGCCTCTTCTTTATCGCTGCTTATTAAAGATTCGTTCTTTTCCCACCGTATCACAGTTCTAATATCAACATCAAATTGTGAGGCTAATTCTGATTGCGATATGCTATGGAATGATCTGAAATCTATTAATAGATTTCCTAAAGTCTTATATTTTTTCATAAAAATCCAAAAGACTAAAGTAATATAATTTTTTTGGCAGTAAAAGCTGAGTTGGAAATAAAAGAGAGAAGCTATTTGCTATTAATCAACAGGGATAATAATTTTCATTTTGTTGTAGCTTCTCTCTGTTTAATTAGTTATTTAATTATAGAGAATTTGTAATTACAGTACAAACTTAATTGTAATGTTTGTATCACGATATGACATTGGATGTCATATTGAATATGTTTAATTCATAATTCGTCTTTTCCTCACTATTCATAGACTTTCTAGCCTTTTATTAAGACAAGTTTTTTTATAATACATTTACGAATTATTTAAAATTTAATTTTTTTATCGCTAAAATGAAATATGGTTTGCTCTAAAAAAGGCTTATTTTTAAATTTCCTTTTTTAAATACATGAAGAATTGGATTGAATTATTATCAGAATTTAAACAAAAGCAACAACCTGTTGCTCTTGTAACTGTGACAAAATGTTTTGGATCAACACCTTGTGTTCTTGGGTCTCGTATGATAATTACTGAAAACAATAAGCTCTTTGGAACTATTGGAGGCGGTAAATTAGAATTTTTGGCTATTGAACAAGCTTCGAAGGCTTTGCATGACAACAAAATCATTGAATCTGGGTATACTCTAGGTCCAGAATTTGAACAATGCTGTGGAGGAAAAGTAGAATTTATAATAGAACCTATGAATCAATCACCAGAATTATTTTTATTTGGAGCAGGACACATCGGACAAGAAATTGTAAAACTGCTTGTTGGTACACCATTTAAGGTTAGTCTTATTGACTCTAGACCGCAATGGTTTGATGAAAAAAATATTGACGACAGTATAAATCAATGTGAGGTTAGTGAAATAGATTTCAAAACATTTAGAGAAGTTGTACGTTGGGGGAGAAGTTGCTACGTTTTGGTATTGACTCATAACCATGCCATAGATTTTGATATTATCTCAATGGCATTAAAAGAAAACACCAAGTTTTTGGGCCTAATAGGGAGTAAAACAAAAAAAGTACGCTTTAATAATATGCTTATTAATGAAATGAATATTGAAGAAGGAATGAGCAATGTCGTTTGCCCAATTGGCTTACCTACTGGTGGAGATACGCCTAAAGAAATTGCGATAAGCGTTGTTGCACAATTACTACAAGTGCACTATAAAAATGAAGAATAACAAATCCATCATAGATAAATTAACTGCGCTTTGGGCTTTAAATGAGTCTGGTCTTGGTGGTTTTTTACATGTTTTTAATACCCCTTTTACGGGATTAATTGTTGGAGGGATTTCTATTTTACTCATTAGTTTAATCGCATATTATGCTGAAAATAAATGGCAAGCTATTTTAAAAGCCTTGCTCATTGTCTTGATTATTAAAATGGCTGTAAGTCCATATTCTCCTTTTGGTGCTTATGTTGCAGTAAGTTTTCAGGCGCTTTTTGGAGCGTTTTTGTTTAGTAATTTTTCATGGAAAGGCGCCACTTTGATGGTTTTAGGAATGGTTACATTTTTAGAGTCTGCAGTTCAAAAAATATTCATCTTAACAATTGTATATGGAAACGGACTTTGGGACGCTATTAATATCTATGGTGCTTGGATCCAGAAGAAAATGGAATTTGTTTCACAGACGTCTACAACTTCAGTTTTGATTACTATTTATCTATTAGTATATGGTATTTGCGGGCTTCTAGCAGGAGTATTCATCAAAAGCATGATTACTATTATTTCTAATAAAACAGAAGTTGATTTTTACATTGAACCTGATACTTTAGATTTAGATAAGACCAAATCAAAAGCCTCATTTAAAACCAAAGTGATTTGGGTTTGGTTAATTACAGTTGTGATAATTGTTTTAGCATTTATATTATTTGGAGGTGATTTGTTGGGTTGGGAAAAGGGTGTTTATATCATGTTGCGTAGCTTCTTGATTTTAATGCTTTGGTATTTGATTATTGGTCCTTTACTTTTAAAATTGGTTCGAAAATATCTTAATAAAAAAGAGTCGCAGTACAAGGAAGATATTACCAATGCAATGGACTTGTTCCCTTATTTTAGACAGATTATTTCGTGCACTTGGAAAGAGACAAAAGACTTAAAAGGCTATATGCGATTCAAATATTTTATAGCAAATAGCATTTCAAATTGTATTCATTTTAAAATTCCTTCGTAATGATATATATCCTTTCAGATCCTATTAGGTCGGGAAAAACAACAGCGCTCATGAGTTGGGCAAAACAGCGGGATGATGTTAATGGGTTTCTTTGTCCGGATAATTCTAAAGGTAAACGTTGCTTCATTAATGTGAAGTCCCAAGAAGAATTTGAGCTTGAAACAGATTCTGAAACTCAAGAGATTGTTGAGATTGGACCGTTTAGGTTTTTGAAATCTACGTTTAAAAAAACCAATGATTTGGTAATAAATTTTTCTTCGGAAATGGAACATTGCTATCTCATTTTGGACGAATTAGGAAAGTTAGAATTGAGAAATGAAGGTTTGCATGGTTCTGCGGAAATTTTAATCCCTCAATTTATAGCTGATAAAAAGCGACATTTAATATTGGTTGTTCGTGATTATCTATTGGATGAGGTTATTGAGCATTATGATATTTCTGAATATCAAATTTTGAAGAAAGAGGATTTAAAATCACTCCTTTAAAGACTGTATTTTGTGGTTTGTCATTTCGACAGAGAGAAGAGTGAACGACGAGAAATCTGTTCTATGGGATTCCTCCTCATGTTTCGTTCGGAATGACAAATTAATCTGTTACTCAACTAAACAAAGTCTCACTCATCGCATAATAAATAGCCATCAAAGCAGAAAAAAAGGCGCTTCCTAAGAATCGCCATTTTAGTTTAAAACGATTTTGAATGATATAATTTGCAATAAAAGAAATTGGGATATTGACTACAAAGGACCACACTGCAATTTCTAAAATATCAAAACCAACCGCTTCAAACTGACCAGAAAATAATTTAATAAACAATAAATGTCTAGCAATCCACAACGGGTTGAAATACAAAATAGCCAATACCGTTTTGGTAAGTGTGGCTTTAATACCTTTTAGATGTTTGGTTGTTTTAACAATCCAATCAAAATAGTTGGGGATTTCAAAAGCATAAAACGTTGCTCCAACTATCATCATGCCTAATAAACGAAACCAAGAAAATTCATCTAATAAAAGAGCAGCAATAGTGTCTCCAGCACTGTAGATGAGTGCGCCTTTAAGTATGTTTTCTTTTTTGTAGTGTAAAGTGATAAGGCGTTATTTTTGGTATAAACTCATTAGTGCTTTCTCTGGAGTGAGCGGTGCATGAAATTTCAAGTCATACTTCGGATTAAACGCTTTAATCGCATTTTGAATCGCAAAATAAGCACCAATCCCATACATTAAAGGCGGTTCTCCAACCGCTTTAGATTTTAATATAGCCATATCATTACCATCGGTTTCTAAAGGGATAACTTCCACTTCTTTAGGTACTGAAAAGATATCTGGAATTTTATAGGTAGATAATGCGTTTGAAAGTAAGCGTCCTTCATCATTATAAGCAATTTCTTCCATAGTCATCCAGCCAATGCCTTGTGCTAATGCACCTTCAACTTGACCTAAATCAATACCTTCACTCATGCTTTTTCCGTAGTCATGAACAATCTTAACGCTATCAAATTGATAAGTACCACGTGTACAATCTACAGTTGTTGTAATAATTGCAGTTCCATAAACATGGTAAGCAAATGGATGTCCTTTTTCTTTGGTCTTATCAAAGTGGATTTCTGGAGTTGCGTAATGTGCGTTTTCAGTTAGTGCAACGCGTTTTAGCATGGCATTACCTACTAATTCTGTCCAAGTCATTGCTGATTTTTCACCATTAATGTAAACAGATTCATTCTTTAATTCTATAGCCTCTTTTGAAGTGTTTAAACGTTTCGAAGCCACAATTTTTAAACGTTCAACCAAACTATTACAAGCCATTAATGTTGCTTTTCCATTTAAATCTGCTGTGGAACTTGCAGCAGAAGGAGAGGTGTTTGCAACTCTTGTCGTGTTAGTGGTTTCAATCTTTATTTTTTCAATGGGAACCGAAAACACATCAGCAGCAATTTGCATCATTTTCGTATTGACACCTTGTCCCATTTCAACAGCCGCTGTGCTAATTCCAATACTACCGTCGAGATAAATATGAACCAATGCACGCGCATGATTCATTGGTGTATTAGTAAATGAAATCCCAAAAGTAATTGGCATAAAAGCCAAACCTTTTTTGAAAGTTGAGTTCGTCTCATTGAACGCTTGAACGTCGCGTTCTAAGTTTTCAATATTGAATATAGATTTTGCAGAATCCCAGGTGTTTTTAGCTTCTACTTTTTTTGCAATTTGACCATAAGAGAACGTGTCGTTTTCATCTAAAAGATTGACTTCTTGGATGTCTCTTGAATGCACACCAATTTCATTAGCAGCTCTCGCAATAGCAGATTCTATAACAAACATACCTTGTGGTCCACCAAAACCTCGAAACGCTGTGTTAGGAGGTAGATTCGTTTTACAACTAATAACCGTTGTCTTCACATTGGGAACATAATAACTATTGGTGGCATGAAATAAAGTGCGTTCTGCAATGGCTGGCGATAAATCTGCTACAGCTCCAGAGTTTTGAAGAAACTCAGCTTCGTAAGCCAGTATTTTTAAGTCTTTTGAAAGTCCAATTTTATAAGAGCTTTCATAAGGATGACGTTTTCCTGTCATACGTAAATCGTCGTGACGATTCAAAATTAATTTCACTGATTGGTTCAAATGATACGTCGCCAACGCAGCCATCACAGCCCAAGGTGTTGCTTGATCCTCTTTGCCTCCAAAACCACCACCAAGACGTATCACATCCACTTCGATTTTATGCATAGCTACACCCAAAACTTGCGCTGTTATTTTTTGAACAGACGTTGGTCCTTGGGTTGATGAGGTGATTTTTATAGTTCCATTTTCTAAAGGTTCTGCATAGGCACCTTGAGATTCGATGTATAAATGTTCTTGTCCGTTTGAAAAGGTTTCGCCTTCAAAAATATACTCGCAATCGCTGAATGCTTTTTCAGAATCACCTAAACTAAAAGAGCGTGGTGCATTGATAAAACTCCCTTTTTCTTTGGCTTGCTTTGCGGTGGTTATAACTGGTAATTCTTCTATGTTTATTTTAATTAATGCTCTGGCTTTTCTTGCTATAAATTCAGATTCTGCCACTATTAGAGCAATTGGCATTCCCCAAAAATGAACTTCGCCTTCAGCAAATAAAGGTTCATCTGGTATGATACCACCAATTTGGTTTTTGCCGGGAACATCTTTGTAGGTAAAAATACGTTCAACACCTTCTAGCGCTTCTGCTTTAGAATAATCAATATGTATTATTTTTCCATGTGCTTTTGGCGAGTCAAAAACAACACCATGAAACGTGCCTTGTCTAATATTGACATCATCTACGTATAAAGATTCACCGCGAACATGTGTATAAGAATCTAAATTTTTAATACTCTGTTTCAATGAGACTGAAACCGCATTTAATTTAGAATCTAAAGCACTATTTGATATATTTTTATGCATGCTGAACAAAGTCGTTTAAAGTGAAATTATTCGGAAATAACTCCGTGAAATGCGCAAAGAATAATTGTCTAGCCAATAGTCGTTTGTAATCATTCGTGCCGCGAACATCACTTATAGGTGAAATTTCATTTTGAAGCATCTCACTAGCGTCCAAGATCGTTTCCGAAGAAAGCGTTTTTCCAATTAAAAATTTTGAAGTCTCATGTAAATACTTAGGAATAGCAGCAACACCACCAATCGATACATGTGCTTCTGTAATACTATTATTTTCTACGGAAATGTGAATCGCAGAGTTGACGCTTGCAATATCCAAATGGGTTCGTTTACAGACTTTCTCAAAATTGAAAAACGATCGCTTAGTCGTTA
This sequence comes from Dokdonia sp., assembly GCA_047622005.1. GTDB lineage: Bacteria > Bacteroidota > Bacteroidia > Flavobacteriales > Flavobacteriaceae > Psychroserpens. The sequence continues at coordinate 65,465 of JBLHML010000009.1, forward strand.
ATTTGAAGCTAATAGCTCTTAATAATTCACTTTCTTTTAAATCGTAAGTTTTGTAGCCTTGATAAAAGTGTTTGAGTGCTTTTTTTCTTTCGTTGCCTTCTTGATCTAAAATGATGACATCACTATTAAGTGCTAAAAAGAAAATGGTCATATCTCCAATAGGTGATGCGTTTACAAGGTTTCCTCCAAAGGAAGCCATATTCCTAATTTGCTCAGAAGACACTAGTTTTAAGTGTTGTTTTAGATTCGGAAAATAGCTATTGATGGCACTATGATTCCATAAATCTGAAACCGTGGAATTTGTTCCAATTGTGCACACATCGTTTTCAATATGAATGCCTTTTAAATAATTTTCATCTGCAATAAGATGCACCGAATTATCTACTAGATGATCGGCTTGTTGTACATATAGATCGGTTCCACCAGAGACATATTTTCCTTTGGGTTGATTGATGTCTTTTGCTTCTAAATCTTTTAATCTTTCAGGGATTGTTGCGAAATATTTAGGTATAAATTCGTTTCCAATTAGCCAATTGAATGAGTGGTCTTCCGTTTTGTCTTTTAAATTAGAAACGACTTGATGTGCTGCTTTCTCAATGGCCTTGTAACCCGTACATCTGCAAATATTTCCACTAATAGCATCTAATGCATTGCTGTAGTTTTTTTTAGAATTGGAAAGCGCAAAACCTGTTAGTGATACGACAAAACCAGGTGTGCAAAATCCGCATTGTGTTGCGTAATTTGCTTTCATGGCTTCTTGCTGCGCAGTGAGCTTGTTTTGGAGATTTGTGCCTTCAACAGATACAATGTGTTTACCATGCGCATTTCCGAGGGGAGAAATACAGGAAGTGATACTTTGGTAGTTTATGGTGTCATTTTCTAAGGCGCCAACAAGAACTGTACATGCACCGCAATCGCCTTCGCGACAACCAATTTTTGTTCCCGTGAGACGTTGCTCGTAGCGTACAAAATCCAATAAAGTCATCCCAGAATGTTGGGGCGTTTTTATGGTTTTGTTATTTAGGATGAAGGTTATCATTTACTAATACTCAGTTTTGTCCATTTTTTTTGTCCATTCTTGGAAAGGTTCTAATGCAATTTCACGAGCTAGTTGCTCAAATGGGATGCTTCTTTCTTCATAAGGCAATGGGATTTCTTTGTAAATGAATTCATCATCAAAACCAATATTGGCAGCGTCTACTTGATTACTACCGTAATATACTTTATCAGGTCGCGCCCAATAAATAGCACCTAAACACATAGGGCAAGGCTCACAAGAGGTATAGATTTCGCAGCCATCTAACTGAAAAGAATCCAAATTTTTACAAGCATCTCTAATCGCTGTGACTTCTGCATGTGCTGTTGGATCGTTTGTTGAGGTGACTTTGTTATTGCCTCTTCCAATAATTTTTCCATCTTTTACAACAACGCAACCAAAAGGTCCGCCTTCATTGTTATTCATTCCTTTAAGAGCAGCATTTACTGCTTCTTTCATGAATTGTTCTTTATCTGTCATTTATATTTATTTGAGTTGGGTTTGTATTTTAATACAAGGTATTAAATTCAAAATTAAAATGTATTTGTTAGCGAATGAATTTTGTGAATCAAGAGACAAGAGACAAGAGACAAGAGAATTGTGCATAATTCTTTAGAACATGAGTAATCACCTATGAGTGGTGTCCCCTTGAGGGGACTTGATGGATGTCCTTTTAGCTTTAAGATTAATTGTCAAATAATCAAATCAGGAACGCAATAAGACCAATACCCTAAAACGAATACCCAATAGCAAAATTAAGCACAGGTTCATCAATCTTAAAATCAAAACGATTGCCTTCTGGTAAGGATGGATCGTGAAAAGGTGCAGCTAAATCAAATCTAATGACAAAGCCTTGTACATCAATACGTAAGCCAAATCCTGCTCCCATACCTAGCTCATTAATAAAATTTGAAGTGAATTTATCATCGCCATTAAAAACTGGATTGGCTGTAGAATTCCAAACATTTCCTGCGTCTACAAAAAATGCGCCTTTAAAGAAGGAATACATTGGAAAGCGATATTCTACGTTAGCTTCTAGTCTGATGTTTCCGGTTTGATCCACAAAAGATCCATCATCACTGGTCTCAGAATCATCGTTATATGTTCCTGGCCCTAAAGAGCGAATTCTAAAAGCTCGAACACTATAAGGACCACCAGAAAAATATTGTTTTACAAATGGAATGACTTCAGAATTTCCATACGCTAGCCCGTAACCAGCAAATAAGCGCGTGGCTAGAGTATGTTCTCTATTTTTCCCGAAGTTTAAATGAAACCTAGCATCAATATCTGCTTTTGCGTATTGTGCGTATTCTAAGCCTAAAAAGGTTTCGGGTTGGTTTGCAGATTGTTCTTTCCCAAAAAGACTAATGGAATTCCCTGCGACATCAAAAGTCGTATTTACGAAAAATTGATTTGGGTCAGTTCTATTTGTCATTTCATTATAGGTGAATGAAAGGGTAAGACCCGAAATAAATTGTTGTTCAAAACTGCGTCGTAAAAACGGATTATCATCTAAAATAGCCTCAAACTCGTCACTAGTTTCGATTAATTTTGTATAATTTATCGAAATTGGATTAACTTCATAAGAGATGAATTTATTCGCATTCCATACATATCCAAAAAGAGCACTTCCACTGAGCAACGTATAAAGTTCACTCCGCCTTAAATAGGTAGCGGCTAAACTGGTTTTCGTCTTCGGAATAGAATATTTAGAAAAGTCATCATTGATGTTAAATGGTGAAATAACTCTTGGGAAAATCAATTCCCCTTTTAGGCCATATTCCAAACTACTTAAACCTGCGTTTTCGCCACTTGCAAATTGTGTTTCGTAACCAATATTCAAACTGAGATTAAACGTTTCTCCACCGTTGAAAAGGTTTCTATTGCTATATGTCAATGCTATATTTGGGCCTGTAAAATTATTTGATTTCGTGACCGCTTGTAACTCTGCCCGAAAAGCACGTTTTGTCAATGGTGAAAGAAAAATATTGGCTTCTAACACTCCCAAACTATCAGTTAATAAAGAATCAATTTCTTTATATTGAATGTTTATAAATTTGTATGCTCCAATGCTCGATAAGCGTCTGGATGTGTTTTTTGAGGTCGTCGGATTGTAATAATCATCTTCTTCTATGGTGATAAATTTGTCTAAATGCTTCGGTTTAAAAAATAAGGAATCTTGGAAATAGTTTTTAGAATTGAAACGCTCAACGTTCGTGGCAGTCGAATCCTGTAAATCATAATCTGGGTAGATGTTAACATTTTTTACGAGGTAAGGAACCGTTGATTTCTTAGGAACTTGAGCCTTAAGTTTTAGGTATAAATCAAAACGTTTATTTCTGTATTGATTCGTGTCTGTCTCAAAAATGAAAAAATCTGCATTGAAGTTATAGTACCCTTTGTTTTTTAATTCTGCATGTATACGTTGGCGTTCTAGTTTAAGATTAGATAAGTCAAAACGCATATCTTTTGACAATGGAGACTCGGCTTTGGTTCGTTTGACATCTTCATAAAGTGGCGAAGGCATAGCATCTAATTTGAAACCCACCATTTTATATGGAGGAAGCACGTTTAGAGTATAAGTGACTGAGGCTTCTATGTCTTTTTCTTCAAAAGATGATTCTGCTGTGCTGTAGAAAAACCCATTGTTTTCCAGTCTATTGCGCAAAATATCTTCGACTTCAATAGTTTTTATATCAGATTGATACACCGGTTTTTCACCCATCTGCTTAAATAGCCATCGATTTACAAATCCAGGATGTTCCTTTTGATTTTTATAGTAGCAGTATAACCCTAGACGTATTCCTAAAAATTCAGAATTAGGTTTAGGCCTTAAAACGGTTTCTAATTCGGTTTTTAAATCATCAACATTTTGAACAGAGGAGTCTGCTTTAATTTCAATTTTTGCTCCTGTATAAAGTCGTTCACCTTCTGGTATGTATTTTGTAATACTGCACGAATGCAGAATAATTCCTAATAAAAAAAGATAGATAGTATGTGTTATAGTTTTTTTCAAGGTTTATACCAGTTTAACTTTTTAATGTCGTATCAATAAGTTGAATTATTTTTTGTTTAGATGAAATAGAGAATCAAAGCATAGCTTTAGTTACCGTTTTATTTTGAAATATGAGCTAAAAAGAAACTAATTATATGTGTTATTAATTGGCATTGGTTCTTTTTCTCTTCTATACTTTTATTGGTCTTCTTCCTTCGCTTTTAATTGCGGTTCTGCAGCTTTTTTATTAGCTTCTTCTTTGGCTTTATTTTCACTTTGTGATTTAAAAATAGCATCCCAAAGTTCGTCAAATTGATTGAATTCTTGTGTGAAAATTAAAGCAATTCCACTTACGATAGTTTGACCGTCAATAACATTTTCAAATTGACTTTTTCTGAATCCTTTAATTCGGTATCTTCCATCTTTTGAAACGATATATTCTAAACTTACATTACCTATTAATGGTGTTGATTCTCCAGTAGAACTGTTGCCTTCAATATCGACTTCGCTTCCTGCTCGAACTATTAATCGATCATCAAATAATTTCTTTTGTACTGCGACATCTAATTGGGTTCTGTCTATAGCGCTCTCACCTTGATAGTCTGTATAGCTATTGATCCCGAAATCAAGTTCAATCCCGGAATTACCCAATAATTTATCTGAGAACGCATTAAGTTGCCCAGAAACAGCATCGTTTAGATTGTCTCGTGCTAGGGTGGCAAAACCTCCAGAACTTCCATCACTGCCAGAATCTGGATAAAATCGATTGAGTACTAAGAGTGAAAAAACTTGTCTATTAAGTTCGCCTTCTTGAGCATTGACTTGTTGCACACGACCGTAAACTTGTCCGCCAATGGCACCCTGTTCTTCTTCAGGCATATCTAGCGCAAAAGAGATTTCGGGCGCTAATAATTCACCATCAATATTAAGATAAACATTAAAAGGTAATACTTGTTGGTATTTATTTTTTACTGAAGAATCAGCTCCAGAAATTTGGGATGCCATCAATGCAGAGGCGGAAGTCTCTATATTATAAATAGCGCGAACATCCAGTTTTGCATCAAAAGGATCTCCAGACCATGCGACGCGACTACCTGGAGCTATTAAGAATTTTCTGTTAACTAAATTATAGAGGTTGAGTTCATAGTGTCCATCAGAAATTTCATAAGACCCTGAAAGCGTAATAAGACCATTTGGAGTCATTGTGAACATCAATTCTCCTTGACCAGATGCTCTAAAATTATCTCCTGTATCTTCATCAATAATTAGCGTTACAGCTGCGTCTTTTCCAATTTTAATACGTGTTGAAATATCTAGACCTTTGATAGTGGCTGTCTGTTTTTCGTTTTGAGAGAGGATCGCATCAGGGTTTTCACGGTTAACAAAAACAACAACACCATCACGTTCTTCGATATTGGCTAATGAGGAGGGCATCACATAAGTCACATCAGTATCTGATCCTAAAGTTAACTCAGCGTCTAATTTAGGGATTAGTAAATCTCCTGTAAGTTTGGCGTTTGCATTAAAGGTTATTTTACCATATAAATCCTGGTTGTCTTCTGGCGAGGCATTGAGAACTTGAAAATCATTAGCCTTTAAATCAAGGTTAAATGTTGGATTGATAAAGCTTTTAGTTCCTATCTCACCAGAAACTACTAAGGCGTTATTGTTCTCATCTAAAATGGTGAATTGGGACATTGAAAATCCGTCGTTGTTTACATTGAGCGTTTCATTTTGCATGGTAAACTTTGTGTTCAGTTTAGATACATTGACACGCGCTCCATTAAAGTTTAAGATTCCATTATAATTTGGATCTTTAGTTGTGCCTGTGACTTTAAACTCGCCATTAAAGCTGCCACTACCTTCTTTGATTTCACCCAAACTTAATGTGTTAAGCGCTTTCATTTTAAAGGTATTGATATTGAGATTAAGATCGAGATTAGCAGCTGTGTTAGTTGCCGTATAATCTCCTACGAGATCAAAATCAATATCACCTCCTTTTAATCCAGCGTTAAATGTATAGTTGTTATCTGAAAGTGAATTTCCATTAATGCTTAAAACGCCTAAATTTGTATCTAAAACGTTTAGTTTTTCAACGCTCAAATCTGCAATAAGTCCAGTCCTTGCAAACGGTTCTTCTAAAATGAATTTACCATTGAGTTCACCAGTCGATAACTCAATATCGGGATTTAAATAATTAAAGACTTCACTAATTTTGAGGTTGCTAAAATCTAGAGCTATATGTGATTTTTTAATATTAGGTAATTGATCTGTAATCTCTATGGATTGGTCCCCTTTTGAGATTTTAAAATCATGAAATTCTAATTTCTTATCCGTAAAAATAATCTCATTTGCGACAGGGATTACCCAATTGCTCTTATTCAATATCAAACTGTCTGGATTTACTGTAAATCTTAAACGCTCACTATTACCTGTGATTGTAGTGTTGATATTCATGATTTTTTCATCATTATGAAACCCAAAGACGTCTAATGATAGTTCATTATTGGTTTGATTGCCTGTAATAATCGTTTTTGGCACATCTAAAGGTCCAGCAGTAATGTTTTTGAAACCTAAATTAAAGTTGAAATTTTCTTTATCAGTAGTCATCGAAAAGGCTAGGCTATCCACTTTATTTCCGCTATAGTTAATATGTGGCGCAGTTATATTCGCTTTGAGTTGGCGTTCTTTTTCATTGAAATCAAAAGCGATATCTATAGTCTCTAAATCTTCAACACTAATTAAAAATAGATCGTTGAGTAAAGGAGATTCAGAAATTTTACCATTTATCTTTAAATTGACAAAATTAGTAGTAGAATCTAGGGCTATTTCATCCCTAAAGAAATAACTTGACACGTGCCTTTTTATCGCTTTACTAAAGGTTGTCGGATCGGTATTAGACTTCAAATTAAGATCTAATATTTTGTTTTTTATTGAAACTGAAGTTGTGTCTTTATCTACAAAAGCCAAGGCAGTTAAGTCTCCTAATAAATAGGTTCTATTATTATAAACAAAAATACCTTTGTCTATGATAGCGCTAACATCATAACTTTCGTTATTGCCTTTAAAATCTGCATAGATATTCATTGCTGTTTTTACATTGCGCTCTGTCAATCCAAGAGATTGCAAATCAGCACCAATAACATCTAGTTCTAGGGTAGCTTCTGGAGTTATGGAGTCTAATACAACTAAAGCGTCGAGATTGATGTTGAGGTTTTTGTCTTTGTATGTGGAGCGTATTTTTCCTTCTCCGTTTTTTATATCTCCATTAAGATTGAGGTCGTTTATAGCGTAATCATTTAGTTGGAATTTTGAAACCATTACATCTAAAGACGCGTCTAATGTATTGATGGTTCTGCCGCGTCCTTGCGATTTTAAATTTAGACTTAAAACACCAAGTTGTGGATCATTTAGCAATTCGTTTATTTTGTAGTCTTCTATGGTAATAGAAGTATCGTAAATAATGGTGTTTGTGTTTTTAAAACGACCATCGAGTGTCGCCATACCTTGTGTGGTTGTTAATGTCGCTTTCGCGGAAACATCTTTTGGATTTCCACTAAATCTCCCAACAAGTTTAACCTCTTTAGGTAAACTCACGCCTAAACCTTCTTCATTTATGAATTTTATAATATCTGAACGTTTGGTTTCTGCGGAAAACTGCGGAATATCAAATTGAAGCGTTTCAGGATTTGTCACATTTTGAAGTGTTCCACTGGCTGAAATTTGAGTGGAATGTCCCCAATTGAGTGTTGCGTCTGTAAGATTAATCAAAGCTAAAGTTCCTGAAGTATTGATATTTCCTGTGAGCTGTTGTTTACTCAATGTTAAGAGATATGAATTCTTTTTGAGTTGTGGTTGAAACTTAAAAAGTTCTTTTAACGATACATTGAAGTATGGCAAGTTCGCTTCGATTCGAGTTGTTTCTGGTGTTTCTAATAATTGCGAAAGTGAACTGTATTGTAATTGCGCATAACCTGTAACAGAATTATTATTCAGTTTAAAATCTAAGTCTTTCAGTTGCATATTTCGATCAGTCGCTTTCAAATTAACTGTGAGTTTCTTTAAATTGAGACCAGAAATTTCGTTGAAACGGAATTGGTTTAAATTGAATGCTGCTTTTTGGTCTTTTAAAAGTATATCGTTGGCTTTGAGTGTTAAGTTTTGTAAAGCAATAGCATTAGGGTTGAAAACACCTTGTTGTGGTTTTGCGTTACCTACACGATAATCGATTTCGTTATTCTCAAGGTCTATTTCAGCGATGTTAATTTTAATTATAGGCCATTTAAAAGCTTGAATATCTGTTTTGGCTTCGTTTTTAGTGTTTTCTGTTTTTTGTACTATTCCATTAATTTGAGCTTCAGTAGTGAGGCTAATTTTTGAATCTTTGAGTGTGATTTTTTCAAGGTTGAAATCATTATCTGTTACATTGATGATTGTACCTTCAGTAGAGAATTCCGTAATGTCAACATCTGCGATAATTTGGTCTGGTTGAGATTCATAATACGCTATCACATTATTTAGTTTTACACTTTCAGAAGAAAATTTAGGCAATGGGATATCCGAAGTTGCAGTGTCAATAGCAACTGTTTTTTGAAGGTATTTAATTTTGGAGTTACTCAGTTCAATTTGAGAAGCATCAAAGTTCATGCTTTCAAGATCTGTAGTTTCCATATTAGCTTTAAGTGTGCCAATTTGAAATCTACTGTCAATACCAGCAATTGCATCATTAAAAATAATATCAACAGCTGTGAGTTTAAGGTTTCCAATAACCAAGTTAAGTGGATTACTAATTGTATCTGTTGCATCTTCTGTCGTTTTGGCAGAAGCAAAAGCATCAATTAAAAATTGGAAATTATATCCTGAAATGGAGTCTTTTCTTGTAATATTAGCACGTAAACCGTCCCAACTTAAGGCGTCAGCGCCAACAGCTTCGCCTTGTATTATTTTCCAAAGCGGAATGTTAGCTTCTAATGATTTTGAATAGATTAAGGTGTCGCCTTTTTTGTCTTCTAAAAAGAGTCCGTTGAGTTGTAAATTGCCATCAAGAGTGATAAACAATTTTTCGATTTCAACTTTCGTATTCGTTTTGTTGGAAACATAGCTTGTGGCTTTGTTGACAATAATATGTTGTCCCCATGGACTCCTCACAAAAAACACCAGTAGCACCAAGAAAAGTAAGATACCTACTAGCACTCGCAAGGTTCTGCGAAACCAGCGATGCTTTCTTTTCTTTGGAGCTGTAGTTTCTATGTTTTCAGGATTTTCCAATCTTCAAATATAAGATTTCAAATGTATTCTAATTGGCACGAATGCTATTAATATTCTTACTTTAGAACTTTAACGCATTAAAAGACGTTTTAGTTGAAATTCTGTTTTAAGAATGAATTTGCATTTATAAATAAGACGCGATTACTATGCGGTACGTGAACATAACATCATCAATAACTTGAGTAAAATTATCAAGCTGTTTGCAATAGCCATCATTTAAATCTTGAAAACAACTTTCGTGCTTTCTACGATAGTCTATTCGTTTCTGACTAACGCCTGTTATTAGAATCACGAGTAAATCTAGTAGAAATTTTACATCTAGTATTTTTTTGATAAAAAACATCTTCTTTTAAAAGTGTTTTTTTTTTTAGTAAATGATCCTTTAGGAAGTATGAAAATCATTAGTTTAGGCCTTTCAAGTCCATACAGTTTACTTATGTTATACCTTATTGTTTTTATTTCCCTTTTCGCTTTTGTTATTTTTGTATTTTATAAAATGTACTATAAAACGACCAAACAATTCCCTGTGAACTGGCATTCTGTTTTACTCATAGAGGTGGGATTCTATAAGCGTCTGGTTGCGAGTGAGCAAAAACGTTTTCAAAATAGAATGATGCAGTTTTTAGGAGAAGTGTATATCGATACTGTAGGTTTTGAAATTGAAGAGTTAGATACAATTTTGATAGCATCAAGTGCTGTAATACCTGTATTCGGATTTAAGGATTGGCATTATCCAACTGTGACAGGTATTATTATTTATCCTGATAATTTCAATGAAGATTTTGAGTTTTCTGATAAGAGTGGGCCGAGACGTATTGCGGGTTCTATTGGTACAGGGCGATTGGAAAATAAAATGATTTTGTCTAGAAAGGCTTTGCATCACGGATTCAAAAACTCAAAGGATAAACGTAATACAGCGATTCACGAATTTGTTCATCTCATTGATAAAATGGATGACAATGTCGACGGGGTCCCAAAGATCTTAATGCAAAATATGAATACGATTCCATGGTTGAAATTGGTACACGATAAAATGGAAGCTATCAATAAAGATAAATCAGATATTAGAGCTTATGGAGGTACAAAACAAGCAGAGTTTTTTGCTGTGGCTTCAGAGTATTTTTTCGAAAACCCCAAACTCATGAAACGCAAACATCCTGAATTGTACAAGATGATGGCTGAGTGTTTTAGAGTGAAATTCTAAATCAGGAATGAGGTATTTTGAACTTCGTTTTCTTCGGAAATTTTAAACCTTCAAGCCGCCATCAAATTTAATTAAAGATTTTACAAACGGTTGTTTGGTTAGTATTTGACCCGTTGCAGTTTTTATAGCATTAGCCAAGGCGCCTCCAGCTGGAGGTAATCCTGGTTCACCTAATCCTGTTGGTGATAAATCGTTCTCCACAAAAAAGGTGTTCACGATAGGTGTCTCTTTCATTCTAATTAAGCGATAGGTATTGAAGTTGACATCTTGAGGTGTTCCATTTTTAAAAGAGAAATCACCATACATTGCATGGCCAATCCCATCAATAACGCCACCTTCAATTTGATTTTTTGCTCCTGTTGGGTTGACTACAATTCCGCAATCTACAGCAACAGTGACTTTTTCAACCATTGGTAATCCGTTTTTTAATGTAATATCAACTACTTCGGCAACATGTGTGTTATGGCTGTAGTACGCAGAAAAACCTTGGTGAACGCCTTCTTTAGTGTTTCCCCAATTACTTTTCTCAACAGCTAATTTTATGGCATCTGTCATTCGCTTTGCAGAATATTGAATGTTAGGATCTTCGCCATCTTTAACATTTTTAAGTAAGTCTAATCTTAGTTGTACAGGATCTTTCTCACATGCTTCTGCCATTTCATCAAAAAAGCTTTGTTCAGCAAAGGCTAAAAAGTTGGTGTAAGGTGCTCGCCAAGCCCCTGTTGTGATATTGCTTTGAAAATTCCCAGATTCTACTTTGTAGTTTTTTATCGCTCCAGCCGGAAAGAAATGTGGTATTAGGCCATACATGTTGGAGTTGATAGCGGCCTCTTTTAAATGATACCCTGTGACTTTCTTGTCTTTTATTGAGGCAGCAATTCTATATTTTATAGCAGGTCGATAAACGCCTAATGACATGTCATCTTCTCTGGTAGAAATCAACTTAATAGGTTTTTTGATTTTATCAGAAATTTCTGCTACTTCATAAGCAAAATCACCATAAAGACGCCTTCCAAAACCACCACCCATACGTGTCATGTTCACATGAACATCTTCAAGTTTACGATTTAATAAGGAAGCCACGATCTTCGCTGCTGCTTCTGGAGTTTGTATAGGTCCTACTAACTGCACGCTTTCATTGGTGACATCCGCGAAAAAATTCATAGGTTCCATGCAGTTGTGAGGCAAGAAAGGGGATTCGTAAGTGCGTTCTAAAACGGTGTCAGCTTCAGCAAATGCTTTCTTGATATTGCCATCTTCACGCCTTGTATCTAAATTCTTACCATCTAAAATTTTAACGAGTTCGTCGTCATGCATCTCAGTACTCTCAGTTACAGAGTTATATTTCCATACAGCTTTTAAGGCTTTTTTGCCTTTTATAACATCCCAAGTGGTTTTGCCAATCACTACGACTTTATCTGTTTTGCTTAAACGAACACTCCAATGCGCAGAGGGATCAAAACTATCTTGATTTAAATAATTTCTTGCCTTTTCTCCAATAGTAATGACATCAATTACGCCAGGTAAGGCTTTGGCTTCAGAACTATCATATGATTCTAGAATTTGTCCAAAAGCAGGGGGTCTTAACACAGAGGCGTACAACATGCCTTCAACTTTATAATCTAAACCAAATAATGATTCTCCGGTAATGATTTTTTCGATATCAACGTTAATGGCATCTTTGCCTATGATTTTATAGTCTTTGCTTTCTTTTAAAGTCACATCTTCTGGGACTTCAAGATGCGCAGCTTCATTAACAACATCGCCATAACCAAGTGTATCGCCATTAGCGTTAGTTATGACACTTTGAGAAGCTGAACAGGATGCTGCATCGACATTCCATTTTATAGCAGCTGCATTTATTAGCATTTGTTTAGCGGTCGCTCCAGTTTGACGAAGCGCATCCCAACCAAAACGAATGGACTGACTTCCACCAGCCACTTGCCTGCTAAAATTATTAGTATCTAAATCACCTTGTGCAACAGTGACATGTTCCCATGGGACGTCCAGTTCTTCAGCAATTAGCATTGGCATTGCTGTTTTTACGCCTTGACCTATTTCAGGGTTAGGCGAGAAGATGGTAACGTAGCCATTTTCAGCAATCTTTATAAAGGCATTGAAATCTTTAAAATTTAATTTTGAAATATCTACTGGAGGAACGGCAGCCTCTTCACAAGATGTCAAGAAATTGAATCCAATTAATAATCCGCCAGTGGCAAGTGCAGAAGTGCGAAGGAAGTTTCGTCTGCTAAAAGTAAATTTGTTTTGATTTTTCATGGGTTAATATTTATTATTTCTCAATGGTCACATGCTGTTCGCTATTAATCATTCTTTTGGGTGATCAAATTTTGAACATACTCGTTTCATGGTTTCTTAGCTTAAGACATTTTTTTAGCAGCTAGAGCAACTGCTTTTTCTATTCTATTGTAACTAGCGCATCTGCATAGATTACCATTCATGGCGTTTCTTATTTCTTGGGTATTAGGGTTGGGGTTTTGTTTTAAAAACGAGGTTGCTGTCATTATTTGGCCCGCTTGACAATAACCGCATTGAGGCACGTCTAGCTCTTTCCAGGCTTCTTGTACTGGATGTAATTTATCATTGGCGAGGCCTTCTATAGTTGTGATATTGGCACCTTCTAAACTAGCTACAGGGATTGAGCAACTCCTCACAGCAGTGCCATCGAGATGTACCGTGCAGGCACCACATTGTGCAATTCCACATCCAAATTTGGTGCCTACTAAATTAAGTTCGTCACGAAGTACCCACAATAAAGGAGTATCTTCATCTACGGTTACAGAAACTGATTTTCCGTTAATCTTTAAATTATAACCTGCCATAGCCAATATATATTTAGCTAAAGTTAACCAATATTTGCCTTAAATGTGTTGCCTATCAGATTTTTAAAGTGATTTCAAGAAATTGCGATACTCTTCCTGAGTGTCTATATCCATTAATTTTTCGCTCTTTATAGATATGACGTTTGCTTTATGAACGTTTAGAACGTCTTTTGCGCCTTTGTCACCTTTTAATAATTGAAGTTGTTTGAAATAGCTCGTCGGAAAAACAGCTGGCACACCACTATGTTTTGAATATTCTGAAGCTGTGATTTTAGTCGGATTATTTTCAAAAGAACGCATTAAGATATTGAGATAATTTGAATCTACTTTAGGTTGATCACTTAGTATAATTAGAGCAGCATCAAAATTTTTGTCTTTGATGTGATTTATGCCTTCAACAATACTTGAGCTTAATCCTTCTTGATGATTCTTATTTGTTATGATCTCTATATCAAATTTAGATATGGATTTTTTTATTAATTCAACATTTGCACCCAATACACAGATAACCTTGTTTGCATTAGTTTTTAAAGCATTAGTGATAACTAATCCTAAAAGTGTTGTATCTCCAATTGGTAGTAACTGTTTAGCTGTTCCCATTCGGTTAGAACTTCCTGCGCTGAGAATTACTAGGGCTACATTCATATAGTTATGAACTGTAGTTTTCTAAATATTTTGTTCTAATGATCTCACCAACTGGTTTGTTTTCGACCTTGCTCTCTAGCCAAGAAATAATATCTAAATATAAAAACGCCCGTCTTTCAAAAGGGTGATCCTCGAATTGCTTGAGTGTTGCATGTAACTCTTTAAATGCTTTTTTAAGCTCGTGAGGGTAAATATCTTGAAGACCTTTAATGAATTTTATCATCTCTTTTTGTACTTCATGAAGATCGTTCATTTTAATCAAAAACTTATAAGTGCTTCTAAGTAAGGTGTCCAAATGATAGTCTAAACCCGCTTCGTAATGTGCGACAAGATTTAAAACTCTTGAAAAACATAATAGGTCTTCGCGCATTGATAACGATCTATTAGAAATAATTTTATCTAAGTATTTTATGCATTCTTTGTTGTTTCCAGCTCCAAAATGTAAACTCGCAAATTTATAATAGAACACCATTTTGTGATGGTCATCAATTTTGTTTTCGAATTGGATTAAGTTTTTTTCTATCTTCGGAATTAACTCCAAACCGTCTTCAAAACTCCCATCAATAAAATGTTTATTAATATCGTGAAAGTTGAAATACAAAAAAGTTAGTGTTTGAACATTTTCATCCTTTGGAAAAGATTTATCTTCAACTTTTAGTTTCAGATTCGAAAGAATTTCAACGAACTTTGGTTTGTTTCTTATAAAGAAAATAGACTCCAATAAATAATTATTCCCTTTCAAGAAAAAAACTGGATTCAACTGGATCATGTTTGGGTATTCTTTAAATAAATCAACCCATTTTGAAGCATATTTATAACAATTTTTAAAATCTTGAAGGAGAAAACTATACCATAAATATGCGTTATACAACCATAATTTTTCTCTAAAACCGAGATTATTAATCTTGTATTTAGGTAATCTTGCTTTAAAATAGGTAGTAACTTCTTTGCTTTCTTCTTCGCTTTTGACGTAACCAGTCTTTAAAATAAAACTATATAATTGCAGAGAGAGATTGGATAATTTACTAGCGATAACATTTAGTGCACTCAGTTCTTTTGCTTGGATTGTTAATTCATCTGCTCTTGTATTAATACTGCGGGTGATGTATTGTGCTTCAATAATTTTTTCGAGTTCTACAATTTCAAAACCTAGATTTTTTTCTTCATTTTGAATGGCAATATCTTTCGCTTTATCTAAAATTTTCAAACTTTGTTTGTATAATCCTTTATGATATAAAATTGAAGCAAAGTCGAGTTGCTCTCTAATTTGAGAACGTATGTTTTGGTGAGACGGATTTAATTTTAAGCTAATTAAAATTTGTTTGTATAAGTGTGCTTTTACATTAGCTAATTGTTGTTTTTTAACAATACCACTTTTTAAAATTACTAATTCATCATACCCTTGAGCCTTATCCAATACATTGAAAAGGTTTAAGAATTTGGAGTCAGAATTGACATCAAGACGTCCAACGTACAACTTGAATTGTCGTTTTTCAGATTTAGTCAAGGACTTTACTAATAGAAATAAATTATCTTTTTGACCCTTCGTCATCAATAAGTTTTTAGTTTAAATACCTGATTATCAGTATTTAAATAAGTGTTTAATGTTTTGAACATCGTAAAATGCATTTATTGCGCTTATGAATTTACAACATGAAAATATACATTCGTTAGACAATACGAAAATATATTTTGATAAATGTCAGATAATAATATACAAATCTTCGATACTACATTGCGTGATGGAGAGCAAGTTCCAGGATGTAAACTAAATACAGAACAAAAAGTAGTCATCGCAGAACAGCTTGATAAGTTAGGTGTAGACGTTATAGAAGCAGGTTTTCCTGTATCTAGTCCAGGTGATTTTAAGTCGGTTCAGGCTATTTCTAAGATTATAAAAAATGCAACAGTTTGTGGATTGACGAGAGCTGTAGAAAACGATATAAAAGTAGCTGCAGAAGCTTTGAGATATGCTGTAAGGCCAAGAATTCATACAGGAATAGGAACTTCAGACTCTCATATTATTCACAAATTTAAAAGTGATAGAGAAAAAATTATTCAGCGTGCGTATGAGGCAGTAAAATATTCAAAATCATTTGTTGAGGATGTTGAGTTCTATGCAGAAGATGCTGGTAGAACAGAAAATGAATATCTAGCAAGAGTGTGTGAAGCTGCAATTAAAGCAGGAGCAACTGTGCTAAATATACCCGATACTACAGGTTATTGCTTGCCGAGTGAATATGGTGCAAAAATAAAGTATTTAAGAGAAAATGTAAAAGGCATAGAGAAAGCTATTTTATCATGTCATTGTCATAATGATTTAGGACTAGCAACAGCAAATTCTATCGAGGGTGTTATTAATGGCGCAAGACAAATAGAGTGTACAATTAACGGAATAGGAGAGCGTGCAGGTAACACTGCTTTAGAAGAAGTGGTGATGGTGTTAAAGCAACATCCATATCTTAATTTAGATACTAATATTAAAACCGAAATGCTTTACGGGATGAGTCAATTGGTCTCTGATAGTATGGGGATTTATACGCAGCCCAATAAAGCTATAGTTGGTGCAAATGCATTTGCGCATAGTTCTGGGATTCATCAAGATGGAATGATTAAAGATCGTGGAACCTACGAAATAATTAATCCTAAGGATGTAGGTGTTACAGAGTCGGCAATTGTATTGACTGCAAGAAGTGGTAGAGCTGCTTTGGCTTATAGAGCTAAGAATGTTGGTTATGAATTAACCAAACTTCAACTAGATGATGTGTATGCAAACTTTTTAAGTTTTGCAGATAGAAAGAAAGAAATCAATGATGGTGATATTCATCAAATCATAGAAACGAGTAATGTATATAGACAAATAATTTCAGCATAGAAAAATGGGGATAACATTATTTGATAAAGTCTGGGATTCACATGTGGTCGATACTATTGAAAATGGTCCACAGATTCTATATATAGATAGTCACTTGATACATGAGGTTACAAGTCCGCAAGCTTTTAATGAATTAGAAGAGCGTGGGGTTCCGGTTTTAAGACCAAATCAAATTGTAGCAACTGCAGATCATAATACGCCAACTCAAAATCAAGATCAGCCTATAACCGATGAATTGTCAAGAAAACAGTTGGAGCAACTTTCAGGAAATTGTAAAAAAAATAATATTACATTATATGAGTTAGGTCATAAGTATAATGGAATAGTCCATGTAATGGCTCCAGAGTTAGGTATTACACAGCCAGGTATAACAATGGTTTGTGGAGATAGTCATACCTCAACACATGGTGCATTCGGAGCCATTGCATTTGGGATAGGAACAAGTCAAGTAGCGCAAGTTTTTGCTAGTCAGTGCTTATTACTTACCAAGCCAAAGAGTTTAAGAGTTGCGGTTAATGGTAAATTGAAGAATGGTGTCTTACCAAAAGATGTTATTCTTTATATTATTGCAAAACTTGGTACTAATTCGGGAACAGGATATTTCTGCGAATATGCAGGTAATGTGTTTGAAGAGATGAGTATGGAAGGTCGTATGACCGTATGTAATATGAGTATCGAAATGGGAGCAAGAGGTGGGATGATCGCGCCAGATCAAACTACTTTTGATTATGTCGAAGGACGCGAATTTGCTCCAAAAGGAGAAGAGCTCAATAAGAAAGTAGCGTATTGGAAAACTTTACCAACAGATACAGATGCTCAATTTGATAAAGAATATCATTTTGATGCAGAGGACATTGAGCCTATGGTTACCTACGGAACAAATCCAGGAATGGGTATTAAGATTTCAGAATTTATTCCAGAAGTTAGTGACGCCTCTTTTGAAAAATCTCTAAAGTATATGAATTTCAAAAAAGGAGAATCTCTAATAGATAAACCTATCAATTTTGTGTTTATAGGAAGTTGTACCAATTCTAGAATTGAAGATTTTAGAGTTGCAGCAAATTATATAAAAGGGAAGCAAAAAGCAGATAATGTTACCGCTTGGTTAGTTCCAGGTAGTAAGCAAGTAGAAGCCCAAATTATAGAAGAAGGTCTGAAAACTGTTTTCGAAGACGCTGGTTTTGAATTACGTCAACCTGGTTGTAGCGCATGTTTGGCTATGAATGATGATAAAATCCCGCAAGGTGAATATTGTGTATCCACCTCTAATAGGAATTTTGAAGGACGACAAGGTCAGGGGTCTAGAACGATTTTGGCGAGTCCGTTAGTTGCAGCAGCAACAGCTATTGAAGGTAAAATAATTGATATCACTAAACAACTAAACTAATGGAAAAGTTTACAACATTACAATCTAGAGCCATTCCATTGCACATTGAAAATGTAGATACAGATCAAATTATACCAGCACGTTTTTTAAAAGCTACGGATCGCAAGGGTTTTGGCGATAATGTGTTTAGAGACTGGAGATATCATAAAGATGGTTCAGTAAATTCAGATTTCGTACTTAATAATTCAAAATATACAGGAAGCATATTAGTTGCCGGAGATAATTTTGGATGTGGATCAAGTAGAGAGCATGCAGCATGGGCTATTACAGATTTCGGTTTTAAAGTTGTTGTTTCTAGTTTTTTTGCTGATATTTTTAAAGGAAATGCTTTAAATAATGGGTTGTTGCCAGTTCAAGTTTCAAAAGCTTTTTTAGAAACCCTAATAGCTCAAATTGAAAAGCATCCTGAAACTATTCTCGAGGTTAATCTTTTGAATCAAACTGTTTCAGCAAACGATTTAGATCTGTCAGCACATTTCGATATTGACCCTTACAAGAAAACATGCATGATCAATGGTTATGATGATATTGATTATCTCGTAAATAATATAAAATTAATTGAAGCTTTCGAAGCTCAAAAAACATACTAATTAACAAAAAAACTGAAAGTCAGGGAGAGATTCCTGCTTTCGCAAGAAGTATATGAAATTACAAATTGCAGTATTGCCGGGTGACGGCATAGGTCCAGAAGTTACAGAACAAGCTATAAAGGTGTTGAAAGCTATTGCTTTAGAATTTGGTCATACCTTTAAATTTAAAACAGCAGATGTAGGTGCTGTTGCTATTGATAATTACAATGAGCCACTGCCAAATGCTACATTGGGAGTATGTAAATCTAGTGATGCTATTTTGTTTGGTGCTATTGGTCATCCAAAATATGATAATGACCCATCTGCCAAAGTGCGTCCAGAACAAGGTTTGCTGAGGTTACGTAAGGAGCTTGGTTTGTTTGCAAACATAAGACCGGTAAAAGCTTATGACGCACTTTTGGATAAGTCACCTTTAAAAAGACATATCATTGAAGGTGTCGATATTAGTATTTATCGAGAATTAACTGGCGGTATTTACTTTGGAAAAAAGGAACTCAGTGAAGATGGTGACGTTGCATCAGATGTATGTGAATATTCACGTGAAGAGATTGAGCGCATTGCGCATTTAGCATTTGAAGCAGCTCAAAACAGAAGAAATAAAGTCACATTAGTAGATAAGGCTAATGTATTGGAAACTTCAAGACTTTGGCGAAAAGTTGTGACTGAGGTGGCTGGGCAATATAGTGACGTAGAATTAGATTTCTTATTTGTTGATAATGCAGCAATGCAAATGATTTTGAATCCAAAACAATTTGATGTTATTTTAACTGAAAACTTGTTTGGAGATATTATTAGCGATGAAGCTAGTGTTATTGGAGGCTCGATAGGTTTGTTAGCTTCAGCTTCTATTGGTAAAAAATATGCGCTGTTTGAGCCTGTTCATGGTTCATTTCCCCAAGCAACAAATAAAGGGATTGCAAATCCCGTTGCCTCTATTTTATCTGCGGCAATGTTATTAGAGCATTTTGAATTGTTCAATGAGGCAGAAATGATAAGAATAGCTGTCGATAAATCTTTGAAACTACAAATTTCAACACCAGATGTGAATACAAAATATGACAATATATCTACAAGTAAAGTAGGTGATTTTATTGAAGATTTTATTAATAATCCTGGAGATACTAATATGAATTTTAATAATATTCATTTAGGTCAATCAACAATAATATAATAGGATGCCAACACAACCAAAGCTTACTAGGTTTAATCAAAACGTACTGTCTAAATACCAGATTTATAACAGTATTTTTATGACCTTACCTTTTGATGCCATCACAAAAACAGGAGCGCTTTTGCCATTGTTTCATGAAACTTGTAGTAAGGGTTTTGAAGCTGGAGATAATCCTACGACTATTGTGGAATCATTCTTTAAGAAGTATCAGGCGAGACGATCAGATAAAAGTCAGATTAATTTATTGTTTCGTTTTATACAATATATAGAGCGTCAAGTTGTCTTATTTGATGCTGTTGAAGATGCCGCTTTTCCAATTGTCAATAATATGGATGGTATTGGGACCTTGCGTAGTTTAAAAGAATCTGCTTCTGCTGAAAATAAATTAGAAACACTTCAAAAATATCTTGAGGAATTTAAAGTGCGTATTGTGCTTACTGCGCATCCTACCCAATTTTATCCAGGATCTGTTTTGGGTATTATTACAGATTTGACAAAAGCAGTTAAAGAGAATGATTTACTGGTTATCAATGACTTACTGGCTCAATTAGGAAAGACACCATTTTTTAAACATACAAAACCAACACCTTATGATGAAGCGGTAAGCTTAATTTGGTATTTGGAAAATGTGTTTTATAAATCCTTCGGAACGATTTACGATTACATTCAACAGAATATTTTCGACGGAAAGCATATTGATAACGATATTATTAATATCGGCTTTTGGCCAGGAGGTGATAGAGATGGAAACCCATTTGTAACGCCAGAGATCACTTTGAAAGTGGCCAACCGGTTAAGAGAAACCATAATAAAAAATTATTATAGAGATGCGCGACGATTGAGGCGAAAGTTAACATTTGACGGTGTAGAGGATAGAATTGTTGTTTTAGAAACAGAGTTGTATAAAATTATAACTCACGAGGAATCGTCCTTAACATTAGCTTTTTTAACTTCAGAATTAAAGGTAATAAAACAACTTATAATTGAGAAGCATCAGTCGTTATATGTTGATGAGGTAAATAGTCTTTTAAATAAAGTTCATCTATTCGGTTTCCATTTTGCAAATCTTGATATCCGTCAAGATAGTAGAAAACACGCTCAGTTTTTTAACGATATGGTTGATGTGTCTATTGAAAGTGGGAGTAAGATATTTCCGAAGAATTACCACGAATTATCCGAAAAAGAACAAGTACAAATTCTATCAAAAGTTGAAGGTGAAGTCAATCTATCCTTAATTAAAGACGAAGAAACTTTAAAGGCTTTAAAAACAATGAAAGCCATAAAAACTATTCAAACGACAAATGGTGAAGTCGCTGCAAATCGATATATAATTAGTAATAATCAAACGGCATTGCATGTCATGCAATTATTTGCGATGCTTAGATTAGTGGCGTTTCAGGATAAATTAACGGTTGATATAGGCCCTTTATTTGAGACAATTACCGATTTAGAAAATGCACCAACAGTGATGGGAGAGTTATATGCTAATCCAGAATATGCTGCGCATTTAGAAACTAGAGGAAACAAGCAAACTATTATGCTTGGGTTTAGTGATGGCACTAAGGATGGTGGCTATTTAATGGCTAATTGGGCTATTTATAAAGCTAAAGAAAATTTGACAACGGTTTCTAGACAACATGGAATCACTGTTATTTTCTTTGACGGTAGAGGAGGTCCTCCAGCTCGTGGAGGAGGGAAAACACATAACTTTTACGCCTCATTAGGACCTACTATAGAGGATGATGAAGTGCAATTAACAATTCAAGGTCAGACTATTTCTTCAAATTTTGGAACTTTAGATTCATCGCAATATAACTTAGAGCAATTAATCAGTTCTGGGATTTACAATAGTTTAAGCGATAAGGATTTAAGAATGCATCCAGATAATAGATTAGTCATGGACGACTTGTCTAGATTAAGTTATGAAGCTTATAAAAATTTTAAAGCACATCCTAAATTTATCCCGTATTTGGAGCATATGAGTACTTTGAAGTATTATGCTAAAACGAATATTGGAAGTCGGCCTTCAAAACGAGGAAAAGCAGAAGGTTTGGTTTTTGAAGATTTGAGAGCCATCCCATTTGTGGGTTCATGGAGTCAATTAAAACAAAATGTTCCAGGGTTTTTTGGAGTTGGTACTGCGCTCAAACATTATGAGGATACAAATCAATTTGATAGGGCACAACTGCTGTTTCAAACATCAGATTTCTTTAAGACCCTTATTGAAAATAGTATGATGTCCTTGTCTAAGTCATTTTTCGATTTAACAAAATACATGAGCGAAGATACTGAGTATGGAGAATTTTGGAATGTTATTTATAATGAATATCAAACCTCAAAACGTTTGCTTTTGAAGCTTACAGGTTACAAAGTGCTTATGGAAGAAGAGCCGGCAGGAAAGGCATCTGTGGCAGTTAGAGAATCTATCGTTTTGCCATTGTTGACGATTCAACAATATGCGTTGAAGAAAATACAAGAATTAGAAAAACGAGGTATTACAGCAGGAGAGGAGATAGAAATTTATCAAAAAATGGTAACACGTTCTCTCTTCGGAAATATTAATGCCAGTAGGAACTCCGCTTAAAACTAATTGTCATTGCGGCGTGGCTACCTTTGTAATTTAAATATAAAGCTTATTAAAAGTCCCAAAGCACAATACTTCGGGGTTTTTAATAACAATCTGTTCTATTAGTTTTGGTGCTTATTTTTTCAAACAACAAACCCTCAAAAATTTATTTTTGAGGGCTTATTCCCTAACTAATTAAATAAAATAACAATTCTTAATGCTTATGATGCGCATCAATGTCTTCTAATTCTTCTTTATCTTAAAGTAATTGTTCCTTGTTCCTTTGTTCTAATTTTGTAGACCTCATCTATTTTTGTAACGAATATTCTTCCATCACCAGCTTCTCCTGTAAATGCAGATTGAAGAATTGCCTTAATAGTAACATCCTCAAAATCATCATTAACGACTATAGATAAATAGCATTTAATATCATCTGTTGGACTGTAAATAGTTTGGGTTAAATTATAATCTTCCACTGCGGTAACATTCAAAAAAGAGAAAAAATTAACACCAACGTCACGCAGTGCTTTTGTGACATCTTGAAATTTCGACGTTCTAATAATAGATTCTACTTTTTTCATTAGACATTAAATTTTAAACACGTTAAAATAATAAACAATAGTCCCATAAAAATAATCTTTAGGGACTATTAGCTATTTATGGTTTTTTCTTAGCCTCGATCTCTTTTTCCTGCATAAGCTATTTCACCATGCTCAGAAAGGTCTAAACCTAATAGTTCCTCTTCTTCAGTAACACGAAGACCTATTGTAGATTTTAATAGTTTTAGAATAATATAGGACAGTGCTACAGACCAAACAGCGTAAGCTAGAACACCAATAACTTGTGTACCTAGTTGGCTAGCACCACCGCCATTAAATAAGCCTATTCCTGCTTCGCCATCAATTCCCCAAAGACCTATTACTAAAGTTCCCCAAGCCCCTGCAACTCCGTGAACTGACGCTGCGCCGATAGCGTCATCAATTTTAAGTTTCTTTTCTATAAATTCTATTGAAAATACAACTATAATACCTCCAATTAATCCTGCAAATACAGCACCAATTGCAGACATGTTTCCACAGCCCGCGGTTATACTTACTAATCCTGCTAATGCACCATTTAAAGTTTGAGGTAAATTAGGTTTGCCATACCATATCCAAGTTGTTATTAATGCGCCTAGTCCTCCCGCTGCTGCAGCTAAATTTGTGATTAAAACAACATTTGAAGCTCCGATAGCATCTGCGCCTCCCCAAGCAAGTTGAGATCCGCCATTAAAACCAAACCATCCCAGCCATAGTATAAAGACGCCTAGTGTTGCAAGAATTTGATTGTGTCCAGGAATAGAAAACACTTTGCCATCTACATATTTACCAATTCTGGGTCCTACCATAAAAGCGGCAACTAATGCAGCCCAACCACCAACAGAATGTACGATAGAAGACCCTGCAAAATCAATAAAACCAAGTTCGGTTAACCAGCCAGAACCTTGCCATTGCCACCCACCAGCAATTGGGTAGATTAAGGCCGTCATTACTACAGAAAATATGGCATATGTTGAATATTTAGTTCGTCCTGCTATGGCTCCAGATACTATGGTTGCAGCAGTTGCAGCAAACATCGTTTGAAAGAATAAGTCTGCGCCTTCTCCTTGCATTAAACCACTCCAGAAAAACCATCCATTTGAAGTATCTCCGTACATTAAAGAATATCCTACTAACCAGTAGGTTAGTGATCCAACACAAATATCAAGCAAGTTTTTCATTGCTATGTTTGCAGCGTTTTTTGAACGTGTCATTCCTGTTTCTACTAATGTAAAACCAGCCTGCATAAAGAATACGAGAATACCAGCAAGTAGCATCCAAAGCATTCCTAAATCTCCATTAATTGCATTAACTGCCTCTTCTATATCTTTGGTAGTAGCAGCTATAACTTCTTGAGCCGCAATTAAATTTGGTAAAATTGTTAAAAAATTATCCATAATAATTATTTGGTATTAGTTATTTTCAATTAAAACGTGTAGATAGCACCAACTACAAAAGAGGCTAGGCTTTTTGTATTCATGAGATCTGTATCTATAAAAATATCTTCAGATCCACTGTCTAATCTTATTTCAGGCTTAATTGTTAAATCTTCTATAGTGTAACTTCCTGTTAAAGTCAATCCAATTACACTAAGATCATCTTCTATAAATTCACTCATAGTTTGGAAATATTCACCTCTTAAACCCAAAGAAAAAGATTCATTTAAACTATATTGCGGGTAAAGATCTACTCCATAAAAGCCCTCGCCATCATTGTCTGCATAAGCTGCATTTACACCTATAAAGAACTCGTCTGAAGCATCAAATCCACCAGTGTAATCAACTTCAAATCCTAAACCAGCTTTATCATAAAGTAGATTTAAAAATTGGCCATTATACCCTAATTGAGCTCCTATTGCATAGCTTCCATCAGGATTAAATTCGGTAACGTCTGTTTGGTTAAAGATACCTAGCATTAAACTAAAATCTTCAGATAATGTGAAATCTGCTTTAATACCTGTATGAGAAAACGGTCCATTGGAAAATAAGTACGAAGTTGAGTAATTAAAGTTCCCTGCAGGTGCAATAACTTCATACCCTAGAAAGGTGTTGAATTTTCCAAAAGTAAGTTTTGTGTTTTCACTTATATTGTAGAATACAAATAATTGATTGAGTACAGTTGCACTAGCAGCTTCTCCACGAGGACCAAATACTAAATCTGCAACTCCTCCAACTTTACCTTTTTCATAAGAGGCAATTATATTGGCCATGCCTAAAGAGAAACCTGCTGTATCAGCAAAGGATGTTCCTGGTGCTATTTGGTCTTGGTCATTTGGAGCTGTTAAATTTGTTCTGTAGTAAGCATCTACACTTCCTTCAAAAGAGAATTTTTTCTTGGTAGTCTCTTCCGTTGTTTCTTGAGCTGTTAATAGTATTGAAGTAAATACTAAAATTAAAGTAAATAAATGTTTCATAAAATTATTAGTTATAGATTAATTGAGTCAAATCTATATAAAAAGACACTATACCGTAAAAAATATAGGGTTGATTTTATTATTTTTATGAATTTATAATTTTATACCCCTAAAATTTAGGGGTTAAAATATTTAATATGTTTTTTTTATTAAATTGATAATTGATCTTTTCTGAAAATTAGGTAGTAAATGTAAATTGTTTGAATAGTGTTTAATAATAAGCACTCATCGAAAACGTTTTCGCAATAAAAAGTCATTTTTATTGATTTTTTTTTATTGTTGATTTGGCAGTTAGGTTATATTTTCATTATGTATTTTGTAATTAAATAGAGTCATTTTGTGAATTCTTGAAAAGTGTTTCTATCTTTTTTTTAATCAAATTATAGCATCTATATTACATTTGTAATAAGGTGTGAAACATCTTTAAATTTGCTGAATTATGCTGAAGAAACAAGGGCTTTATTTGCCAGAATTTGAACACGATAATTGTGGTGCTGGATTTATATGTAGTTTAACTGGAAAACGATCTAATGATATTATACATAAAGCGCTAGAAATATTAGTGAAATTAGAACATCGTGGTGCTGTAAGTTCAGATGGTGTTACTGGTGATGGTGCAGGTATTTTAATTGATATTCCACATAAATTTTTTAAAATATTTTGTGAGTTTGATTTGCCTGAAGCGGGAGAGTATGCGGTGAGTAATGTGTTCCTTCCCAAGAAAGAAAATCAGCGTCAATATTGTATAGATGTTTTTGAAGCTGAAATTAAAAAACAAGGTCTTAATTTAATTGGCTGGAGAAATGTTCCGGTAAATAGTGATGTGCTAGGTAGGGTTGCTAGAGTAAGTGAGCCTTTTGTTAAGCAAATCTTCATAGGAAAGGCTAGCGAAGAACAAACAGATAGAGAATTTAACTTAAAATTATTCGCTGCCCGAAAAATTGCAGAACATACTGTATATGGTTCTAAATTATCTGAAGCTCAATTCTTTTATTTTCCAAGTCTGTCGACTAAAATTATAATTTTTAAAGGCCTTTTAATGCCTGAACACATAAATGAGTACTATCTCGATTTATTCAACACAGCTTTAGATACAAGGTTAGCTTTGGTGCATCAACGTTTTTCTACCAATACCTTTCCAACGTGGGATTTAGCACAACCATTTAGATATATTTGTCACAATGGTGAGATTAATACGTTACGCGGTAATGTGTCTCGAATGTTTTCTCGTGAAGAAATCATGGAAAGCCCTTTGTTTGGGGAGGATATTAAAAAGATAATCCCAACTATTTTAAAAGGGAAATCAGATTCTGCGACGTTGGATATGGTCGTCGAATTATTATTAATGACAGGTCGTTCACTTCCAGAAGCTATGATGATGCTTGTGCCAGAGGCTTGGGAGAAAAACGCAAACATGTCTGACGCTAAAAAGGCGTTTTACGAATATAACTCGTGCTTAATGGAGCCTTGGGATGGACCAGCGTCGATTCCTTTTACAGATGGTAATTTTATTGGTGCGGTTTTAGATAGAAACGGATTGCGGCCTTCACGTTACACCGTTACAAAATTGGGTAATGTTATTATGTCTTCGGAAACAGGTGTTGTTGACATTGCTCCAGAGAATGTTCAATATCATGGTCGTTTGGAGCCGGGAAAAATGTTTCTGGTAGATATGAATGAAGGTCGAATTGTGAACGACGAAGAAATAAAAGAAGAAATCGCATCAAGGCATCCTTACCGAAAGTGGTTAGATGAAAATTTAGTCCATCTAAAAGATCTTAAAGCTAAAAAGGGGCCCATTAAATATGATGAAATTGACTTAAAAAAGCGTGAAATCGTTTTTGGATATACACAGGAAGATTTGAATACTATTATTCGTCCGATGGCTCAGTTAGGTAAAGAGCCTATTGGTTCAATGGGAAGCGATACGCCAATAGCTATTTTGTCTGAGCGTCCTCAATTAATTTATAATTACTTCAAGCAATTATTCGCACAAGTTACAAATCCGCCTTTAGATGGTATTCGTGAAGAGTTAATCACAGATATCAGTTTAACTTTAGGTAGCGATGTTAATTTATTTGATGTTAATGCTGACCATTGTAAAAAGCTAAAAATTCAGAATCCAGTTATATCAAAACACGATTTAGATAAGATTAGGGATTACGATACCAATCCAGATTTTAAAATCGAATCTATCTCTGTGTTATATGAAGTAAGTCGAGGTTTAAATGAGTTAGAAGTTGCGCTAGAAAATTTAGTGACGAAAGCATCAAAAGCTATTGATAATGGTGCAAATATCATTATTCTTTCAGATCGTTATGTAGATGAAAATCAAGCACCAATTCCAGCATTATTAGCATGCTCCTATTTAAATCATGCGCTACATAAATTAGAAAAACGTTCAAGAATTAGCTTAATCATAGAATCTGCAGAGCCTCGAGAGGTGCACCATTTTGCTTTATTATTTGGTTTTGGTGCGAGTGCGGTAAATCCTTATATCGTAAATGAAATTGTTCAGGAACAAATCAATAATTCTGATGTGACTGGTTTAGAATATTTAGCTGCCATTAAAAATTACAATAAAGCAGTCGGGAAAGGCATCTTAAAAGTGATGAACAAAATCGGGATTTCAACATTAAATTCTTATCGAGGTTCACAACTGTTTGAATGTATTGGAATCAATACCAAAACAGTTGAAAAATACTTTCCCAATACACCAACTCGTATTCAAGGTATTGGCTTAAGAGAGATTGAACAAGAAATAGCAAAACGTCATAAAAAAGCATTTCAATCTAATGATACCAATGTGGATATAGAAATAGGAGGAGAATACAGGTGGAGACGTGGTCAAGAAAAGCATATGTTCAATCCGTTAACCGTTGCTAAACTTCAAGAATCTGTTCGTACAAATAAAGCATCCACTTTTAAGGAGTATTCAGATTTAGTTAATAATCAATCTGAATGCTTAATGACAATTAGAGGTTTATTTGAATTCGATCAATTTGATCCAATTCCTATAGATGAAGTAGAGCCTTGGACAGAGATCGTAAAACGCTTTAAAACTGGAGCCATGTCTTATGGTTCAATTAGCAAAGAAGCGCACGAAAATTTGGCAGTTGCCATGAATAGAATTGGAGGCAAATCTAATTCGGGAGAAGGGGGAGAAGATCAAGAGCGCTTTTATAAAAGTTCGCAAGGGGATTGGAGAAATTCGGCAATTAAGCAAGTGGCTTCAGGTCGTTTTGGAGTGACATCCAATTACTTAACAAGTGCGAGCGAGATTCAGATAAAAATTGCTCAAGGTGCTAAGCCTGGCGAGGGTGGACAGTTGCCTGGTCCAAAAGTGAATAAAGAAATTGCAAAAACACGAAACTCGACACCTTATGTTGGGCTAATTTCACCACCACCACATCATGATATTTATTCTATTGAAGATTTGTCACAATTAATTTACGATGTAAAATCGGCAAATAGATCAGCGCGAATTAATGTGAAATTAGTATCAGAAATTGGTGTAGGTACCGTTGCAGCGGGAGTTGCTAAAGCAAAAGCTGATGTGATTTTGATAGCTGGTTTTGATGGGGGAACAGGAGCGACGCCTTTAACTTCACAAAAACATTGTGGTTTGCCTTGGGAGTTGGGAATTGCTGAGGCACAGCAGACTTTAGTCATGAATGATTTAAGAAATAGAATCGTTTTGGAATGTGACGGACAATTAAAAACAGGTCGAGATGTTGCAATTGCGTGTTTGTTGGGGGCAGAAGAATTTGGTTTTGCAACTGCGCCGTTAGTCGCTTCAGGATGTATTATGATGCGTGTGTGTCATTTAAATACCTGCCCTGTTGGTATCGCAACTCAGAATCCTGATTTGCGTAAAAAGTTTAAAGGGAAACCAGAGCACGTTGTTAACTACATGTATTTTGTAGCGCAAGAAGTGCGTGAAATTATGGCTAAACTTGGATTTAGAACTATTAATGAAATGGTAGGTCAATCTCAGAAATTAAATAGGAATAAAGCAATTGATCATTATAAATCTTCAGGCATTGACTTAACACCAATTTTACATAAAGTAGAGGTTGCTGATGATGTGAAATTATATAATACCTATTGCCAAGATCACAACTTGAATGTGCATTTAGATTTCAAGATTATTAAACAAGCACATCAGGCCTTATTCCGAAGGCAAAAAACACATTTAGAGATGCCTATCACAAATATTGATAGAGCAGTTGGTGCTGTTGTAAGTAATGAGATTTCAAAAATTTATGGCGCTGAAGGTTTGCCAGATGACACCATAAATATTGATTTTAATGGTTCTGCTGGGCAAAGTTTTGGAGCATTTGCAACTAAAGGATTGACGTTTACAGTGCATGGGAATACTAATGATTACCTCGGAAAAGGCTTGTCTGGCGCAAAATTAATAATCAAAGTTCCGGAAAAGTGTACTATTATCCCGGAAGATAATATCATCACGGGAAACGTCACATTATATGGTGCGACAGCTGGAGAGGTCTATATAAACGGAAAAGCAGGTGAGCGTTTTTGTGTTCGTAATTCTGGAGCAAAAGCAGTAGTAGAAGGTATTGGAGATCATGGTTGCGAATACATGACTGGAGGAGTTGCAGTAATTCTGGGTGAAGTAGGACGGAATTTTGGAGCAGGAATGAGTGGCGGAATTGCTTATGTGCTAGATGAAGATAGCAAGTTTAAACAAAACTGTAATTCAGAGGATTTAAACATAGATCCAATAAACAATGTTGATGATGAATTGCAATTAGAGCAACTTATAGGGAGTCATTTTCAGGCTACTGCTAGTCCATTGGCAAGACGCATTTTAGATGACTGGGGAGCCTATCTTCCAAAGTTTAAAAAAGTATTGCCAGAAGAGTATAGAAAAGCCTTAGTTAGGTTACAACAAGAAGAATTAGAATTAGCGTAGATTATGGGAAAGACAACAGGATTTTTAGAATATAAGCGTCAGGACGAAAGCTATATTGCGCCAGAAAAACGTATTGAAAATTATAAGGAATTTACCATTGCGTTAGAAGAGGGAAAGCTAAAAGATCAAGGTGCGCGCTGTATGGATTGCGGTATTCCGTTTTGCCATAGTGGTTGTCCACTCGGAAATTTTATTCCAGATTTTAACGATAAAGTCTATAAAGGTAAATGGAAGGAAGCTGCCGAAATTTTGCATAAAACAAACAATTTCCCGGAATTTACAGGCCGCTTATGTCCAGCGCCTTGCGAAGAAGCTTGTGTTTTAGGTATTAATGAAGACCCTGTAACGATTGAGAATATTGAAAAAAATATAGTTGAAAGGGCATATAATGAAGGTTGGATTGTTGCCAGTCCGCCAAAAGTAAGAACAGAAAAAACGATAGCTGTTATTGGTTCTGGTCCATCTGGTTTGGCAGCAGCACAACAACTAAATCGTGCAGGGCATACGGTTACTGTTTTTGAACGTGATGAAAAAGTTGGTGGTTTACTGCGTTACGGAATTCCAGATTTTAAAATGGAGAAAAACGTCATCGATAGGCGTGTTAGAGTTCTCGAAGACGAAGGGATTATCTTTAAAACTAATGCTCATGTAGGAGATAATGTGGATGCGAATGTATTAAAAAAGAATTTCGACGCCATTGTTTTATGTGGAGGAGCAACAGTGAGGAGGAGCATTCCAATTCCTGGAGCAGATTTAAAGGGCGTAACGCAAGCTATGGATTTTTTAAAACTGAATAATCAATATGTTGACGGTTTGGTTGATTTTGGAGCAGTGATTTCTGCAGAAAATAAAAACGTGATAGTTATTGGAGGTGGAGATACAGGAAGTGATTGCATAGGGACTTCTAATCGTCATGGTGCAAAATCGGTATCTAATTTTGAGATTTTAAGTAAACCTTCTGAGGGTCGTCCAGCCCATCAGCCTTGGCCGTATTGGCCTATGAAGCTGAAAACAACGTCCTCTCATGAAGAGGGTGCAGAGCGTGTCTTCAGCGTGTCTACTAAAGCGTTTATTGGTGATTCTAAAGGAAATCTAAAAGGCTTAAAAACTGTTGAAGTTGAGTGGGTTTTTAAGCAAGGAGAGCGGCCTCAATTAATAGAGGTTGAAGGCACAGAAAAGGAATGGGAATGTGATTTAGCTTTGCTAGCTCTTGGTTTTACAGGTGCTGAAAAAACACTTGCAGATCAATTTGGTCTAGATATGGATTTTAGGACTAATATAGAAGCAACAACAAAAGATTACAAAACGAATATTCCTGGTATTTTTGCTGCTGGAGATATACGTCGTGGGCAATCATTAATTGTTTGGGCGATATCTGAAGGTCGTCAAGCTGCATATCATGTAGATGTTTACTTGATGGGAGAATCTCATTTACCGTTGAAGGACGATAGTGATTTGCCTAGAGCTTAAATTAAAAGAGGCTATTATCTTATTTAGGCTTCGACGGTTGGGCTTATTTGTGTTGTGTAACAAAAAGCATCTGTTTTGTAATGTTTTTTTTATATTTAGAGTGTGTGTCTTACAGGCACAAATGATCATTTTGATATGAAAATATTCTTTTCCTATGCAGTGCACTGCACTGCGCTAAAAGTAGAAGTTCTTTGAATTTAAAACATTTCTTAAAAAAAATAGTAAATGAGAAATAAGCTTTAGGTCGAAACAAAGTGGATCTTTTGATAAAATAAGAAGTGCACTATAAATAGTGCACTTCTCGGTATTGTTGAACGAGTTTGTCGTTCTGCTATTAATCAATTTAGGGAATTAATTAATTCTATATTGCTTCAAAACTGATTTGATGCGAAAATAAAATATTTTTTATTTTACGATAACACCAGTCTTTACAGATTCTTTAAACACTTTTGCGGGTTTAAATGATGGTGTGTTGTGTGCGGGAATTATGATAGTCGTATTTTTTGATATATTTCTACCTGTTTTTTCTGCTCTAGTTTTGACAATAAAACTGCCAAATCCTCTAAGGTAAACGTTATCGCCACTTTCTAATGAGCCTTTAACTTCCTCCATTAGTGTTTCTACGGTTGCTTGTACATTACTTTTTTCCATTCCTAATTTATTAGAAATGTTTGTTACAATATCAGCTTTAGTCATTGTTATTAATTTAAATATTAATTAGTTATCAGGATAAGGGTTGCCTGAATTTGTTGATTATCAACTCTTTATACTATCCAATTAGAGTGCCAAACATTTATTGTGATGAATAATTAGCTTTATGTGACTGTATGTCAATTAGTTGTATCTGTTTTTGAATTCTGATAATAATTCATTATTAAGTCAATAACTCCGATATTTAGTATTTATACGAAATATCGGAGTTATTTGCTTAAATATTTGTCTTATTTTACCTAGTGATTTCTCTTTTTTTCATACGAGATTCTAAAGTTGTAGGTGGCATTCCTAGTATTTGGGCAGCTCCATTTTTACCACGTATTTTCCAATTGGTTTTTTCTAATACTTTAATAATGTAATCGCGTTCTATAGTTTCTAAGGTTTTGAGATTGTCAGAAACTATAGTGTCAACAGTGCTATCTAAGAACCATTTGCCCAGTCGCAAGTGTCCGCCTTCATTTACTATTATAGCGCGTTCTATGACATTCTCTAGTTCTCTTATATTTCCAGGCCAATTATAGCGTGTTAATCGCTCTATAGTTTTTTGATTTACCGATTTTATTTTATTACTGACTTTGGGATTATATTTGTTCACAAAGTGGCGGACAAGACTCGGGATATCATCAATCCTATTTCTTAGCGGTGGACACTCAATTGGAAAAACATTTAAACGATAGTAGAGATCTTGTCTGAACTTGTTTTCTAATACTTGTTTAGCTAAATCTCTGTTAGTTGCAGTAATAACACGAACATCAACTTTTAAGGTTTTTTCACCGCCTACACGTTCAAACTCACTTTCTTGAAGTACGCGTAACAAACGGGTTTGCAAGCCAATTGGCAGATCACCAATTTCATCAAGGAATATGGTCCCTCCATTCGCGAGTTCGAATCGTCCAATTTTACGATTTATGGCACCCGTGAAAGCTCCTTTTTCATGACCGAATAATTCGCT
>JBLHML010000010.1:0-82720 GCA_047622005.1 Dokdonia sp.
GGTGTTACAGAATTTTGGGAGAGACTATCCTTATACACAATAGTGATGGGCACCTCTGCTCCATCTTTAGACGTAAAAGTTTTTTTGATAAACTTATATCCTTTAGGATCAAAGCCGACTTTAGTTTTATTAACAAGGTCATAATTAAAAGTATCTAAATCTAATTTATATAATACACTTGGGATGGTGAAAGATTGTAAATAAAAGAAGAATTCTTTAAAGGTAGTTTTGTAATCATCCCATCAACAAATAAACCATTTGGTGTTTTTGTTTCTTTTATAACGCGCCCATCAATATCTAACAATGAAAAAAGATTGCCCTCTTTAGTTAGGTACAACGACAAGATATTCTCCTCGAGAACTCTAAACTCTAAACTCTAAAAAAAATAAAAACGGCATCATCGTAGACTGCAGAGACCACTTTAAACTTAGTCGGTTCATTTTTAGGTATAGAAATAACTTGCTTTTTATCGTCAAGATATGTCGTCACATAAATTTGATTCTCTTTAAAATTAAACCCTTCTAAATCATACTTAATATTCATTAAAAAGGGTTTGAAGTTTAAATCGTTATCAATAGCATCAAGGTAGAAATAACTAAAAATATGAGTCTCGATGTTTTCCTTTTTAATAATGAAGAAGGACTCGTCTGGTGCTCCATACATACTAATATAATCGCTCGCTCTCCTTGATTTAAAAATCAGAATATCATCAGAAGGATTTGAATCAATCTTATGATACATTATTGCAGGTTTTTGTGTCTTCGCTCTCAACGAATCAAATGGGAATTTCTCATAAAAAAAACCATTTCTTAACCAATGTAAATTAGATGATTTTGTGTGTTTTATAATTTCAGAATAAGAACGTCTTTTTTTTACTTTTACAATTCTAATCTCTTTCCAATCACTACCATTGCGATTGTATTGAAATGCCAAATGACCATTAGCTCTAGACGGCTTATAATAAGAAATATCTATATCGCCTTTGGAAGATATGGAAGAGGATTTCACCAAAACATCATAATCATCATCTAAGCCATATTTATAACATAGCGATCTTGTTGAACCTGTACTTGTATAGCATGTCGAAAAATAAATTCGATCTTTAGAAGATTCGTCGAAATTTTGACAAGCATACCCGCCAGTTCTCTAATACATTAATTTGTTTATTTGAGGTTCAATCTCTGCTTGTCTAGATATTTTTCTCAAAAATCTTAGTGACAACTTATTTTGTGCCTTTATCCAATCTTTCACCTCCTCAGTTTCTTGTGATTCCAACCATTGATAATTATCAACGACATCAATATTGTGATATGTATTAATAACTGGTTGTTTCGATGATTCTGGATATTCTATCTGGGAAATCACAAATTGTGGTAAGAAAAAAAATCAAAAATAATAAGGAATATCTCATCCGTAGTTTGTAATAAAAGTTCGAAAAACAAATATTAAAAAAATAATAAACAATTAACTAATGTTTTTAAAATAGTGTTATCAATCTTCTAAAAACCCTTGAAATGTTAAAGTTCAATGTATTTCATCGGGTTTATTTGTATTTAATCTTAATTACACTTACTTTTCCACTTGTTAGCTAAGTCCCAAACTTTTCTAATTATAATGCTATAAACTTAACCGCTTACACATGACGTTTTTAAAAAGATCCCTCAATACTTTCTTATTCATATTATGTAGTGTTGTTAGTGCCCAACAAATTAGTGTAGATAATTCATTTACAGAACAACAACTTATTGAAAACAACCTTACTCAAGGCTGTGCAGAAACTTCCAATATACAATCATTAGTAAACGGTCAAGTCAACGGATTTGAAAGTTTTGCTTATTTTGAACGTGCTAGTTCCAACTTCCCTTTTGAAAACGGAATCATGCTATCTACAGGAAATGCAACTTCTGGAGGAAACACCCAAAATACCGCAGTATTAAATGAAGGTCAGCCAGATTGGACAACCGATCCAGATCTTGAAACTGCTTTAGGTATTACAGGAACTCTTAATGCAACATCAATTGAATTTGATTTTACATCTGTTGCTAACCAAATACAGTTTAACTATATATTAGCTTCCGAAGAATATTTTGGAGATTTTCCTTGCAACTATTCTGATGGTTTTGCTTTTCTAATTAAAGAAGCAGGCACCAGTAATCCTTATGTAAATATTGCTGTCATTTCTGACACAACAACTCCCGTAAACACGAATACTATTCATGATGAAATCGTAGGGTTTTGTAGTGCATCAAATGAAGCTTTTTTTGAAGGTTACAATATTGGTGATACTAATTACAATGGTCGCACTACTGTTATGACAGCTAAAGCTGTTATTGTACCTAATGTTGCTTATCACATAAAATTAATTATTGCAGATCAAACAGATAAAAACTATGATTCTGCAGTATTCATTGAAGGTAATAGCTTTAATGCTAGTGTAGATTTAGGAACAGATATTCAAACCTGCGCAGATACAGTTACACTTAATGGTAATATTGAAAACCCTTTAGCAACCTACTTATGGTTTCTAAACAATAACCTAATGGCTGGAGAAACACAACCAACACTTAACACCTCACAATCTGGCACATATCGTGTTGAAATACAAATCCCGTTAGCAGGTTCTAATTGTACTATAGAAGATGAAATTATGGTCACCCTAAGTTCTACGCAAACGGCTCTACCTATTTCAAATTATGAATTATGTGATGACGCAAGTGGAGACGAGATAGAGATTTTTGAGTTATCAACTAAAGATGCAGATGTTTTAGCATCAGTTCCTGATTCTAGTTATACTATGTCTTATCATTTAACAGCTACTGATGCTCAAACTGGGACGAATGCTGTGTCTGGCTCATTTCAGAATACATCAAACCCACAAACAATATTTATTAGAATTGAAGACATTATAAATGGCTGTTTAGCGTTTCAAAACTTTGATTTAGTAGTCAATCCATTACCCGTAATTACCTCACCAACTATTTTAATTGAGTGTGATGACACAACCGCAGACGGATTTACTACGATCGATTTATCTCAAAAAGATAATGAAATTACAAACGGAAATTTAGATTTAGCAGTCACGTATCACTTTACACAAAACGATGCAGAGGATGGCATCAATGCGATCCCATTACCTTATGTAAATACAAACCCAAATGAAACACTTTATGTAAATGTTACTAATACTATTACAGGTTGCTCAATAACGACAATATTAAATATTGAAGTTATTAATAATCCCGTTATTAATACAGACGAACATTACATTGATGCCTGTGACGAAGATCTAGACGGGTTTGCTCTTTTTGATTTAACATTGATTATTGATGATGTCCTAGAAGGTTTAACAGGTGTAAATGTAACATTTCATATCACACAAGAAGATGCTGATTTAGGAGTTAACCCTATTGCAGATGACACTAATTACACCAATATAATCATCTATGAACAACTCCTTTACATACGGGTTGAAAATGCGACTACGGGTTGTGCTTCAATAACACCTATTGAGATACACACTAATTTATTACTAACAGCAACAGATATTAAAGATTTCAGTGCCTGCGATGAGGACAATGATGGTCAAGAAGAATTTTATCTCCTTGATATCACTGAAGATATTCTTGATGATTTGGAATATATTATGGATTATGATATTGATATCGATTTTTATTTAACTGAAGACGATAGAGACAATCAAATCAATCCAATTGACACAGCGCCTAGTTTTATACCAACATCAAACCCGCAAATTTTATACATTACATTAACAAGTCCTACATGTCAAGAGGCAGCATTCATTGAGCTTTATATCGATCCCATTCAAGTTTTTGACCCTATTGGCACTCAGGTTGAATGTGATACAGATCAAGATGGTTTTACGAACATAGATTTAAGTCAGTTTGATAGTTTAATAACTAATAACTTGGCAGATTTTACGGTCACTTATTTTTCTTTGGAAGCTGACGCAGAAGCAAACACAAACGCACTACCAGAAGTCTATACGAACACCTCTAATCCAGAAACATTTTATGTGAGAATTACTTTTGGAGAAACGGGTTGCTCAGATATTAATAGCTTTGACATTGAAGTGTTGCCAGCTCCATTATCTAATGAGCCAACAAGTATTGTGATTTGTGACGATGATCAAGATGGGATTTTTAATATTGACTTAGATACTAAAATTTCAGAAATTGTAAACGACACAACCGATAGAAATATTACATTCCACAATACATTAAATGATGCTCAGACTGCATCTAATATAATTACGACAACCGCATCTTATCCAGCTGCTACAGAAACAGTTTTTGTGAGAATTGAAAATTCAATTACTGGATGCTACGCTACACAAAGTTTTGAGATCACCATTAACACATTGCCAAATTTTACAGCAATTTCGAATTACAAGATCTGTGAAGATTCAAGTGATGATATTGGTGATTTTATATTCTCTATAAAAGATGCCGAAATTTTAAATAATCAAACCGGTAAAGACGTATTTTATTTTTTAAATCAAACAGATGCAGATACTAATGTAAATGCAATTGATAAAACGATCGCTTTTCAAAATAGTTCAAATCCACAAACTGTTTATGTTCGCGTTCAAAACATAACAGATGAAGATTGTTATGGCACAACGTCTTTCATTATAGAAGTTGGAACTAATCCTATTTTTAATCAGTTAACAGATTGGTTTGTTTGCGATGATATTGCAAATGATGGTAGTGAGTTATTTGATCTAAACATTAAGATAGACGAAGTTTCACAGGGTGCAAATGAGGCTTTAGACGTCACATTCTATACGACATTATCTGATGCAGAAAATGGAACCAATGTATTACCGATTCAATATGCAAATACAGCAAACCCACAAACCATTTTTGTGGTTATTGATAATGGAACCATTTGCAACTCCATTACAAGTTTTGAACTTAATGTTATACAAGTTCCAGAAGTAAATCTTTCAGAGCCAATCGTCATGTGCGATGATAACTATGATGGTATTGTAGAATTTGACATCACACAGTCTGAGTTTGAAATTCTAGATGTGAGACAAGATAATATTACGGTAACCTATTTTGAAACTATGGACGATTTGGAAGCAGATACAAATGCCATTCAAAATCCTAGTGGCTATAATAATATTTCAAATCCACAAACGGTATTTATAAAGGTAAATAACACAATTTCTAATTGCTATGCTGTAGTCCCTTTGGATCTTATAGTTAATTTACCTCCAGTAATTAATGATTTTCAAACCTATGAAATTTGTGATAACGACACCAATAGTTTTGATTTAAGTAACATACCTCCTATCCTAGTTGATGATTCAACAGACAAAAACTTAAGCTATTACAGTACCTTTGCAGATGCACAAACAATGACAAGTGCTTTAGACACAAACTATACATACCTCACAACAAGTGATACTATTTTTGTTCGTGTATCTTTCAACTCTACATCGTGTTTTGTTATTTATGATTTTGATTTAATTATCAATCCTCTTCCAATTGCAAATCAACCACAAGACTTAGAAGCATGTGATGATGATTTTGATGGTTTCTTAGAATTTGATTTAACACAGCAAAATGCACAAATACTAGGTAATCAAAATACGAACAACTTTACTGTAAGTTATTATTTGGATCAACTATTAGCAGAAGAAGGTGTTGGTGATATTGGAAACTCTTATGGATCTATGACCAATGAAACCATTTATGTGAGAGTTTTAAATAATACGACAGGTTGCTATAACACTACCTCATTCATGATTGTGATTTTTGAAAGACCCATTTTAGATATTGGCGATCAAGTTATCTGTTTAGAAAACTTACCACTTGTGGTAAGTGCAAACACCAATAATACAGGAGACACTTATATATGGTCAACAAATGATACAACAGCAGAAATTGATATTACAGAAATTGGTACATACTCAGTTACAGTTACCACACCAAACGGTTGTGAAACCTTAGAAGTTTTCACGGTTACAGAGTCTGAAGCTGCAAGTATTGAAATAACAGAAACTGTAGATTTTTCAGACCCAAACAATATTGTAGTAACCATTAGTGGGATTGGTAATTATTTATACCAAATTGACAATAATCTACCACAAGAATCAAATATATTTGAAAATGTGAGCTTAGGATATCATACCATAACAATTATCGATTTAAATGGCTGTTCAGAAGTCAGCAAAGAAATTGTAGTTATTGATGCACCTAAATTTTTCACGCCTAATAATGACTCTTATTTTGACACCTGGCATATTACAGGTGTAGAAACCTTGACAGGAACTATTATCTATATTTATGATCGCTACGGAAAATTGCTAACCACACTTGACTCTCAGTCTAGTGGTTGGGATGGCTATTATAATGGAAACCTAATGAGAGCAAATGACTACTGGTTTTTGGCTGATGTCAAAAAAGGCAGCATTGAATTTCAAGTGAAAGGACACTTTTCTTTACGCCTGTAATTGATTTAAATAATAGCACATAGGTTAAAATGAAATCATTGTAATAAGTAGTTTATCCAAAAAAGCATCCCTTAGACTAAAAATACACTGCAATGGGTATTTTTTAGTTAGTTTACACTTCCTAAATTTGCTAATCCCAAAGTAAGCCTAGAGCGACTTGACCTCAATCACAATTAGCTATTAAGAATGATAAGGGAATATTATTGGTTTTTTACACTGTTTTTTGTTTTAATTACTGGCGCTCAAGCACAGCAAATTATTACAGATGACACATTACCTCTTCAATCACTTATAGAAAGTAATTTAGCACAAGGTTGTGTTGAGATAACAAATATTTCTTCATCGATTAATGGTGCCATCAACGGACTTTCAAGTTACGGTTCTTTTGATAGAGGCACTTCTAATTTTCCTTTTGAAAACGGAATTCTACTCAGTACGGGAAATATAAATTCCGCAGGAAACACGATTAATACGAGTCCACTTAATGAAGGTGGTGATAATTGGGGAACAGATTCCGATTTGGAAAACGCACTCGCTCTCACAGGAACCATAAACGCCACAGCAATCGAGTTTGATTTTATTTCCGTAGCCAACCAAATTCAGTTTAATTACTTATTAGCTTCCGAAGAATATCTTGGCACCAATCCTTGCTCCTATTCAGATGGTTTTGCGTTTTTAATTAGAGAAGCCAGTTCTACTGGCCCTTTTACAAACATTGCTATTATTCCTGAAACTTCTATTCCTGTAAACACGAATACAATCCACGATGAAATTGTTGGTTTTTGTCCAGCGTCAAATGATACTTTTTTTGAAGGTTATAATCTTGGTGACACCAATTACAATGG
This sequence comes from Dokdonia sp., assembly GCA_047622005.1. GTDB lineage: Bacteria > Bacteroidota > Bacteroidia > Flavobacteriales > Flavobacteriaceae > Psychroserpens. The sequence continues at coordinate 7,327 of JBLHML010000010.1, forward strand.
TCGCACAACTGTTTTAACTGCAACTGCATCTATACAACCTAATGTACAATACAGTATTAAATTAGTCATTGCAGATCAAGGTGATGAGTTTTACGATTCTGCTGTATTTATTGAAGGAAATAGTTTTAACGCAGCTGTAGATTTAGGTCCAGATATTGTGACTTGTGGAGATTCTGTAGACCTTGACGGAAATATAGAAAACAGCCAAGCAAGTTATGAGTGGTTTCAAAATGACACTCCAATTGCAGGTGAAACCAACCCAACTCTAGAAGTCACAGAAACTGGGACATATAGAGTAGAAATTAGTATTCTTTTAAATAACACATCTTGTGTTATAGAGGACGAAGTTGAAGTAACCTTAAATTCTGAGCAATCCTCTGGAATGATTTCAGATTATTTAATTTGTGATGACCCAAGTAATAATGGTGTAGAAACTTTTGATCTATCTACAAAAAATAATGAAGTAGCCTCCCTTTTACCGCCATCAAACTATAATATTACCTATCATTTAACTTCGGAAGATGCACAAAGTGGAGACAATCCACTGCCTAATACTTATCAAAATATAGAGTCTCCTCAACAAATTTTTGTTCGAACGGAAGATTTAGATAATGGATGCTTAGCATTTACGTCGTTCAATTTGATTGTAAGTGAACCTCCAGTATTAGATCCACCAACAGAGCTGATTGTTTGTGATGATGGAATTTCAGATGGATTCACAATGATCAATCTAGACGATACATCAAATGAACTTACGAGTGGAAATCCTAATCTATTTGTAAGTTATCACTATTCGCAACAGGATGCTAATACTGGAGCAAATCCATTATTCTCACCTTACAGCAATATCAATCCAAATGAAACCTTATATATTAGAGTATATGATGTATCGACAGGGTGCTCAAGTACAACTTTTGTAGCTATTTCTGTCATTGAAAATCCAATGGTGGATACTAGCAATACCCAATGGATTAATGCTTGTGAGGAAGACGAAGATGGTTTTGCAGATTTTGATTTGACCAGTATTATTGAAAATCTTTTACAAGGTTTAACAGGAGTTACCGTGACATTTCACGAAACGTTTGATGATGCGCAAACAGGAAACAATCCCATTGCAGATCCAGATAATTACCAAAATATTGTACCTGGATTACAAGAGGTTTATATTCGTATTGTTGATGACGCTACAGGTTGCTTCGTCATTGTACCATTAGAATTACATTCTAGTATTACACTTACTGGGTTTAATACCGAAGCTTATAATGTTTGTGATGATGCTTCGCAAGACGGGATTGCAAATTTTGATTTAAACGACATTGAGGTCGATTTAGTAAATGGTCATGACGATTTTGAAATTACGTTTTATGAAACTCTAGACGATTTAGAAAATACTAGTAATGTTTTAGATAAATCAATCCCTTATACGGTAACTGCTAGTCCAACGTTAATTTATGTTTCAGTAATTAGTGGTGTTTGTGAAGAAACCGTTGAGATTACTTTAAATGTGTATCCTCCTATTGATATTCAAGGATTAGACGACGTAGATTATTGCGATGAAGACACAGATGGTTTCACAACAATTTTCTTAGAAACCTTTAATACCTATGTCAGCACAGGTGTTAATGGTTCAAACGTTAAATATTTTTTGACAGAAGAGGATGCTATTAATAACGAAAATATCTTAGAGCCCTTTTTTAATAATATTTCTAATCCACAAGTGATTTGGGTTAAGGTAACGAGTTCAAATACGGGATGCTTTGATATTGCCCCTCTAACAATAAACATTTCTAGTGCGCCAGCAGCTAACTACCCAACAGATGTTATTATTTGTGATGATAACCAAGATGGTGTCTTTAATGTAGATTTAACGACCAAAATTATTGAGGTCGTTCCTGACACTACCAATCTAAACATCACATTTTATAACGATTATAACAACGCATTTAATAGTGAAAATGAAATCGCAACTCCAGATAGTTATGATACGACGTCGCAGTATATTTATGTAAGAGTTGAAAGCGAATCTGCAGGCTGTTTTGCTATTGTTTGGTTTTACACCTACATTAATACAGTACCAGAATTCATACCGATTACCAATTTTGAAAACTGCGAGGCAGATGGTAATAGTATAGCCGATTTTTTCTTTTATTTAAAAGACGTAGAAATCCTTAATGGACAAGCAGGAAAAGATGTATTGTATTTTGAAACTGCACAAGATGCTATTGATAGAACCAATATTATCGATAAATACGCAGCGTATCAAAACACATCAAGCCCACAAACAATTTATGTACGTGTTGAGAATTTTACAGATATTAATTGCTTCGGAAATTCGCAGTTTGAATTAGAAGTTGGCTCTCTTCCGCTATTTAACGAACCTTCAGATATTTTTGTCTGTGATGATATTAGTAACGACGGAATTGAAAATTTTGATCTCAGTATTCAAATTTTAGAAATTTCCGAAGGTATTGTTCAAACATTAAGTATATCCTTTCATCCATCTCAATTTGAAGCAGATCAGGATCTTAATGAGTTCCCTCTTGATTTTGACAATTTTACGAATCCGCAACAAGTATATGCAAGGATTGAAAACGGAACATACTGCCACGCCATTGTTGGTTTTAATATTAATGTGATCCAAGTTCCAGATGTGAATGCACCTTCAGATTTAATACAATGCGATACAGATTATGATGGGTTTGTATCTTTTGATCTCACAAATGTTGAAGTTGAAATTTTAGATGTAAGACAAGATGATATTGTGATTTCTTATCATGAATCTTTTGATGGCGCAGAGACAGATACCGAAATTATTAGTGCTCCTGAAAATTATACAAATACTTCAAATCCACAAACAGCTTACATTAAAATTAATAACACGGTTTCAAATTGTTACGTCACATTACCCATCAATTTGATTGTTAATCTTCCGCCAGCTATTATAGATTTTCAGACATTTGGCATTTGTGATAATGAGCTCAACACATTTGATTTAAGCCTTATAAATCCTGAAGTAACAAACGAAACTGGGACTCTAATAAGCTACCATAACTCATTAGCAGATGCGGAAAATAATGAGAATATATTAGCTTTAAATTACACTTATGCAGTAGACAATACTACCATTTTTATACGACTCCTAAACCCAACGACGGGATGCTGGACCACCTATAATTTTGATTTGATTGTCAACCCACTGCCAATTGCCAATATGCCATCAACATTCTTAGCTTGTGATGATATTTCTAATAATGGAGAGGAAAGTATTGATCTAAGTCTTCAAAACAATCAAGTATTAGGTTCACTATCCAGTGCACTATTTTTGGTTACATATTATAACAACGAGGCAGATGCGAATAATGAAACCAATAGTTTAGATAATAACTACCTAGCGACTAACGGTGAAATTATTTTTGTAAGACTTGAAAATAATGAAACTGGTTGTTACGATATTACGCAATTTGATGTGCTTATATACGAGCATCCTCAAGCTGCGCAAACCATTATTTTATGTGATGAAGACCATGACGAAGTGACGTCATTTGATTTAACGGTTTCAGAACCTGATTTATATCCAGTGCTTCCAAGTTATATTACAATCTCGTACTTTGAAAGTCTAGAAGATTTAAATACAGATACGAATCTAATTTTAAATCCAACTAATTATACGAACACATCAAACCCTCAAATTGTTTATATCAAAGTATTTAATACACTTGCCAATTGCTTTGCTTCTTTGCCATTAGAGCTTATTATCAATGTACCACCACCAATCAATGAATTTGAAGCCTTTGAGATTTGCGATAACCCGACAAGTAGTTTTGATTTAAACACAATAGACACTGTGATTGTTGACGATAGTGCAGACGTCTTACTTAGCTACTATAATAATTTGAGCGATGCCGAAAACAGCACTAATGCTCTAGATACAAATTACACATATACAACAACAAGTGACACCATTTATATTAGAGTAGAATATGGAACGACAACTTGTTTTTATATTTATGCATTCCAACTTACGGTTAATCCATTGCCAATTGCAAATCAACCTGATCCATTAGAAGCTTGTGATGATGATTTTGATGGTTTATTCAATTTTGATTTAACACAACAGGACAGTCAAATTATTGGCAATCAGAACCCAATCAACTTTACAGTAACATATCATTCAACCGCAGAAGATGCTATCTCAAACGTTAATGCATTATCGACTAACTACGTTGCTCAATTATTTGAGACGATTTATGTAAGAGTAGAAAATAACACAACAGGATGTTATCGGTTAACAGAATTTATAACTCTAGTAAGGCGTAAACCAGATATTGCGATCCCAGATCAAGTTGTTTGTTTAGATAATTTACCGTTACTAGTTAGTGCGAATACAAATATTGCTGGAGATTTATACCTCTGGTCTACTGGTGACATATCATCAGAGATTGAAATTACTGATATTGGGACCTATTCGGTAACGGTAACTTCAGAAGATGGTTGCCAGACTACGAGTGTTTTCAACGTTACAGAATCTGAAGCTGCAACAATTGATTTCGCTGAGACTATCGATTTTTCAGATCCCAATAATATTACAGTTACCATTAGCGGAATAGGAAATTACTTGTATCAATTAGATACTAATCCTCCACAAATATCTAATGTTTTCGAAAACGTAACTTTAGGATATCACAGCATAACAATTATTGATTTAAATGGCTGTGCAGAAGTCACTAAGGAAATTGTGGTTATTGATGCGCCAAAATTTTTCACTCCAAATGGTGATGGCTATTTTGATACTTGGCATATTGTAGGTGTAGAAACCTTACCAGGAACCGTTATCCATATCTTTGATCGCTATGGCAAACTATTAACAACATTGACCTATAACGCTCTAGGTTGGAACGGAATTTACAATGGCAACCAAATGCCAGCAAATGATTATTGGTATTTAGCAAAAGTTAAAAAAGGTGCTATTAATTTTGAAGTAAAAGGGCATTTTACGCTGCGTTTGTAATTATTAATCTTAACACTTTTTAAGTCTCTAAATTGCTGCCATTCCCTATCTTTACATTCGGCAAAATTGCAAATGAAAACAATCTTTAAAATCTTATGCTTTCTCTCTACTGTGCTGACATTTAGTCAAAACATTACGGTAGATAGCCAAACGTTTTCTCCTCAAGAATTAATTGAAAATATACTTATTGACAGCAATTGCATTGATAATGTAAGTGTTACGAATTTTGTAGGCGGTGATTTTGGTGGTCAAGAGCAAAGCTTTGGTTATTTTGATGCCACAGGCACGACCTTTCCTTTTGAGACTGGTATCGTTATGAGTACGGGACAATTATCAAATGTGCCTGGACCAAATACAACACTGAGTGATGACGATGCGCCAAATTGGACTGGTGATAATGATTTAGAAACCATACTAGACGAAACCAATACCACCAACGCAACAATCTTAGAATTTGATTTCACATCTGTAGCAACAGAAATTAGTTTTAGATATATTTTTGCTTCGGAAGAATATCAAGAAGGCAACCCTAATACGTGCAATTTCTCAGATTTATTTGGCTTTTTAATTCGACCAGTTGCAGGAAGTCAATATACTAATATTGCCTTAGTTCCAGGAACACAAACACCCGTAAAAGTAACCACAGTACATCCAGAAATACCTGGAGGTTGCGATGCAGAAAATGAAGCTTATTTTGAAGGCTTTAATCCTGCTATTTCACCTACTAATTTTGCTGGACAAACGAAAATTTTAACTGCAACCGCTCAAGTGTTGCCAGGTGAGACCTATCACGTGAAATTAGTTATTGCAGATGAGCAAAATTATAGATTTGATTCTGCAGTGTTTTTAGAAGCAGGTAGTTTTAGACTCTCAACAGATTTGGGTCCTAACTTGTTAACCAATAACGGTAATGCCATTTGTGGTGATGCTACGTATACGATCCAAACTAATGAACCTGGAAATAACAACACCTACAAATGGTTTAAAGATGGCGTGGAACTTGTAGGTGAGACAAATCCTAATTTAGAAATTGATGAATCAGGAACCTATAGTTTAGAACTAACCAAAGACTCTTGTCTTTTATATGGAGAAGTGATTATTGAATATGCAGATAATCCTATAGTTTTTGATTCGGTTTTAATTGAGTGCGCTCAAAATCTAAGTGGATTGGCATTATATAATCTTTTTGATAGTAATGATGCTATCACTGGTAATGATTCGTCCCTATTTATTTCGGGTTTTTTCTTAACAGAAAATAATGCGGAACAAGACATCAATGCCATTGTTGACGCTAATAATTTTGAAATTACTAATCCGTTTCAAACGGTTTTCGCTCGTGTTGAAAATCAAGCCAATTGTTATAGCGTTGCAGAATTAGAACTTCAAGTCACCAATAACACTATTTTTATTACAGCGCTAGAAGCATGTGATGGTGAGATTTTAGATGGTTTTGCAGATTTTAATTTAAATGATATCACGACTACTATTGTAGATCAAATTCCGGTGGATGCTGAAGTTACTTTTTATGCAAACGAAATGGATCTTTCTGCGGAAACTAATAGTATATCTGGCACATTTCAGAATACAACACCAAACTCACAAACTATTTTTGTAAAGATTGAAAGCAACAATCAATGCAATTCTATTTCTACGGCAGAATTGGTGGTTTTATATACCCCTGTTTTATTGGAAGATGAATCTTTTCTTTATTGTCAAAACAGCTTTCCTGAAACCATTACTTTAGTTGGAGGTATTCTTAACGATGACCCTAATAACTATTACTACGAATGGTTATTTAACGGAACAACTACAGAAGTCAACACCACGTTTAACAACATCAACGCCATTGGAATTTATACAGTCATTGTCACAGATCCTAATGGTTGTTCGTCCAGTAGAACATTAACAATTGTACCGTCCAGCGACCCTATAATTGAAGATGTGATCATCACTGAAGGCGCACTAAACAATACAGTAACTATCATTGCTACTGGTGATAGTGATTTTGAATATGTGTTAGATAATCCTGGTGGTGATTTTCAATCTGAAAACACGTTTACTAATGTTATTTCAGGTTTTCATACCGTTTTTGTTCGTGATACTAATGGTTGCGGAATAACAGAACAAGTCATTTCGGTATTAGGATTTCCTAAGTATTTCACCCCTAATGGGGACACATTTAATGATAGATGGCAACTCAAAGGCGTAAATGCAAATTTTAATCAAGGTACAGATATTACCGTTTTTAATCGCTACGGAAAATTGCTTACCCAATTCACCAACGAAAGCGCTGGTTGGAATGGCACCTTAAATGGACAGCCTGTACCTAGCGACGATTATTGGTTTGTAGTGACTCTTTTTGATGGTAGAACATTTACGGGTCACTTTGCGTTGAGACGATAGTTTAACTAATTAATAATATTGTAATTTTTATATATGAGAATAGGCCTTTTAGCAGTTCTAAGTTTATTATGGAAAAGTAAGACTTCTTAAGGAGTCTATTATTACAATTAATGCACTTGATGAATAGATAAAAAATATGCGTTTTAAAGTACAATCAGATTTCAAACCTACAGGTGATCAACCACAAGCCATAAAGCAATTAGTTAGTGGTATCAACTCTAAAGAAAAGTATCAAACCTTGCTAGGCGTCACGGGTTCTGGTAAGACATTTACAGTGGCGAATGTGATTGAAGAAGTCCAACGACCAACCTTAGTTTTAGCGCATAATAAAACATTAGCAGCGCAGTTATATTCTGAATTCAAGCAGTTTTTTCCTGAGAATGCTGTTGAGTATTTTGTGTCGTATTATGATTACTATCAACCTGAAGCTTACATCCCAACATCTGGTGTTTATATAGAGAAAGATTTATCTATCAATGAAGAAATTGAGAAGATGCGTTTAAGCACAACCTCCTCCCTACTCTCTGGTCGTCGTGATGTGATTGTTGTCGCTTCGGTATCCTGTTTATATGGTATCGGGAATCCTGTGGAATTTCAAAAAAATGTGATCTCATTAGAAATTAATCAAGAAATTTCACGTACCAATCTATTGCACAAACTCGTACAGAGCTTATATTCTAGAACAGAAGCAGATTTCAAGCATGGAAATTTCCGAATAAAAGGAGATACTGTAGATATTTTTCCGAGTTATGCAGATGATGCGTTTCGTATTCACTTTTTTGGTGATGAGATTGAAGATATTGAGCAGTTTAATATTCAAACCAATGAGGTCATTGAACATTACGATAGGCTCACGATCTATCCTGCAAATATGTTTGTGACGTCTCCAGATATCTTACAAGGTGCCATTCGTGAGATTCAAGATGACCTGGTAAAGCAATATGATTATTTTAAAGAGATTGGTAAGCACTTAGAAGCAAAACGTTTAAAAGAACGTACAGAATTTGATCTAGAAATGATTCGTGAATTAGGCTATTGCTCAGGGATTGAAAACTACTCTCGTTATCTCGACGGACGACTACCAGGAACACGACCTTTTTGTTTATTAGACTATTTTCCTGAAGATTTTTTAATGGTTGTTGATGAAAGTCACGTCACTATTTCTCAAGTTCATGCCATGTATGGAGGCGATAGAAGTAGGAAAGTAAATTTGGTAGATTACGGATTTAGACTACCTGCAGCCATGGATAACAGACCTCTAAAATTTGAAGAATTTGAAGCCTTACAAAACCAAGTCATTTATGTGAGTGCTACTCCTGCAGATTATGAGTTAGAAAAAACCGATGGTGTCTTTGTAGAGCAATTAATTAGACCTACAGGATTATTGGATCCAATTATTGAGGTTCGCCCTAGTTTAAATCAAATTGATGATCTAATTGAAGAAATTCATCAACGTATTGAAAAAGATGAACGCACATTGGTGACGACGTTAACCAAACGTATGGCTGAAGAATTAACTAAATATCTAGACCGTATTCAAATTAGAAGTCGCTATATCCATAGTGATGTGGACACTCTAGAGCGGGTAGAAATCATGCAAGATTTGAGAAAAGGAGTGTTTGATGTTCTCGTTGGTGTGAACTTACTTCGTGAAGGTTTAGATTTGCCAGAGGTTTCGCTTGTTGCCATTCTAGATGCAGATAAGGAAGGTTTTTTGCGTTCTAATCGTTCACTAACCCAAACTGTGGGTAGAGCCGCTAGGAACCTTAATGGTAAAGCCATTATGTATGCAGATAAAATAACCAAGAGTATGCAAAAAACAATGGACCAAACAGAATACAGACGCGAAAAGCAAATTGCATATAACACAAAACATAATATTACGCCAACTGCTTTGAATAAGAGTTTGGATAGTGCTTTGACAAGAAACTCTGTAAGTACATATAGTTATGAACTAGAAGCTGCGAGAGCTGCAGAACCTGAAAGTGAATACTTGACTAAGGATGAATTGGAAAAGAAAATTCGTGAGAAGCGCAAATTAATGGAGCAAGCTGCTAAAGCTCTAGATTTTATTATTGCTGCGAAGTTGAGAGATCAACTTAAAGGGTATCAAGATAAATTGGAGAAGTTAAAGGTGACTTGATTTTCATATTTAAAGCTCTAAGGATTTAAGCATACTCGATTAATAATCTACTTAGATTATATTTTCTAGTCTCTTCACAAAAATATAAAATACTCTATAATTAAAATTATAGAGCATTTTATATTTATCCAAAAGTAATAGAATCCAGAGCCTTTATAAGATAATTTTTAAAAAACTAGTTATACTGAACCTTAAAAATATCAATTAAAAAATCTGGTGGAACCATTCTATTAGGAAAACTTTCCATTAAATCTAAAACACGATTTATAGCGTCATGACTTAACCCCATTCGTAATCCAAAATTGTGAAGCTTCACTAATTCTTTACTAGAGATATGTTTATCTAGATTCATTAATAGAACTAACCTGTGAAATTGAACAATGCGTTCACTATGCGATTTTAGATGTAAATAAGTCACAGGGTTTTCAAATAGGTAGTCAAAGTCGTCTTTTGAAATATCTAATTGCTTGGCAATGCTAAACAAAAATTTGTATTCAATAGATTTTATAGAATCGTCTGCTTGCGCAAAAGCTATCATTTCAGATAACAGACTAAGTTTTTCAACGCGGTTTATCATATTGGAGGGATTCATGTTTTTTACTTTTTATAAATTTAATAAGTATGTTTAGGTTATAAGCATGTATAAATAGTAGCTTGTCGAAAAAAAGCATGCCATTCGTCGTGATTTCCCTACATTTCTACCATAATTAATCATAACTGATTGATTTAAAGTAATTTACAATCGTATTACCGTTCATCGGTTTTTGAACATTCCAATTTCATTATCGATGAACTGCATTGTTAGTTATTATTAAAATTTATGTACTTTCGTTTTAATTCAATGTACCAATAATAAAATATTCTAAAACAGGACATAAAGGATTTTAACTTTCACAATCACAATACAATAGATTCACTTTTTAAAGGGAATAAAAATTAAATTTTAGATGACAAATAACGATATATTCAAAAAATTAAGAGTCGCACATAAACTCCGTGATGATGATATTGTAAAAATATTAGAACTCGTTGATTTTAGAATTACCAAAAGTGAACTAAATGCCATGTTTCGACGTGAAGATCACGCTAATTATATGGAATGTGGTGATCAAGTATTAAGAAATTTCCTAAACGCATTAATCATTCATTTGAGGGGTCCAATGCCAAAGCCTCAAAAAAAGAAGTCTTAAATTATCAGAATCACAAAAATAATGTGTCCCTATATGTTCTTCGGAATTGTATAGTAACTTGTGACGCTATATTAAATCCCTATGTTTGAAACAACTTCACTACAAAAAGTAATCCCTAATATGTCCGCAGGAGAAATAAAAGCGCTTAACAAAAAGTATAAGCCCTTATCTGCTGCTGAACGTATTGTACAATTATATAAAGATTTTGAGGTTTCTGAAGTTATGCTTACGAGTTCATTTGCTGCAACCTCTGCTTTCTTGTTGAAGCTGTTTTCCGAAGTAAACAAGGAGCAAACCGTTTTTTTTATTGATACAGGTTATCATTTTGAAGACACGCTGACCTATAAGACTGAACTAACAAAACGTTACGGATTGAAAGTTTCCTCTATTAGCGCACTTAAAGAAGAACACGAGTTCACAATTAAAGATGAGACTTGGTCAAAGAATCCAGATTTTTGTTGCTCTATAAACAAGGTAAAGCCTTTAGATATTATCAAAAACCAATATAAAGTATGGGTTTCTGGTTTAATGGAATGGCAAAGTGATCATCGTTCTACTTTAGATATTTTTGAATTGCGAAGCGAAATCTTAAAATTTTATCCATTGGTAGATATTTCTAAAGAAAAACGTGATGCCTATATTGCAGCGCATGACTTACCATTTCATCCGCTAGTCGCTAAAGGCTATAACTCTATTGGCTGTAAACATTGTACAGTTCCTGGTGGTGATCGAGAGGGTCGTTGGAATAATAATCCTAAAACGGAATGTGGATTGCATTTGTAATCGTAAATAAATTTAAGAAAAGGGTACATACTATTAATTATACTTCCTTTATGGTGCAGTGCTCAATCAGAAATCGCAACTACAATACAAACCGTGTATTGTGACTCAACTCTTATTTCCTTAGACTTAAAACATATTGAATTACTCCAGAACCTTATGGAAGGTGCTGAAAACGCATCAGGTCAAGATAAAACTGAATTTGAGCGTCAATTCTTTTGTGCTATGCCAAATTCGTTTGAAAGCATGTTTAATTTTCTCTATATTGATGAAATTGAAAGCTAAAAAAAAAAAAAAAACGTTAAGCAAGTGGTAATTTACCTGACATTAACTATCCTATTCATCGGTTTATTTCTTATTTCTGTGCACTAGAATCTATAGAACCCAGGAATAGCACTTTGACACTTATCGCCATCTCAACAGGTAGTTAAAACAAATACCATTACAATGAATACTCCCATATTTATCAAGACTAATTGTTTTATTAGAAGATGTAAATAAGTGGAAAAGGTTGTGTCTTTAATAAAAAAGCTCTCAAATTGAGCGCTTTTCATAACATAAAATCTGACTTTCTAATTCTTGATTTTCACGGGCACGATAAAGGTTTTTTGATTACCGACAGCGTCCTTAGATATCTTCTTATAATTTAAACGGTATTTTATAAAGCGCTCAAAAGTTTTACTTTCAGTGCTTACAGATAATACTACAATTTCATTATCTTTATTAACTGTAAATTCTACCATGGCACTCAATTCTGTTTTAAATTGAATTCTCGGATTTTTCAATAATTCACTTATTATTTCCGTTACCTTTTCTGGTTCGTCATTCTCAAGTGGATTTGTGCTAGCTGAAATCGAACTGCTAAAGGTAATCGCTAAGACTAGTGCTAAAATTTTTAATGTTTTCATGATTGTTTGTTTTCTAGATTGATACTTAAAAGACGAACAATTTTAATAGAAGTTACATTATACCTATACAATTAACTCTGTTTAACATTGATTAGCATTTCATTAACATAGCAGGACAGCCAAAAATTAATAGTTTCTTCAAATATTTATAATTTAGTCTTGACAAAGACGTGCCACATGTTATCTGAGCAAGTGACTCAAACAAATACGGTTAAATACAATACTCCTATATTTCACATGACTTAATTGTTTTATTAGTAGATGCATAAAAACAGAAAAAGTTGCATAAAAAAAGACCTGTTACATTTTAAACGTAACAGGTCAATATATAAAAGCAAAAAGTTCTAAGCTAAAACTTGCTGAACTTTATCTGCTGCTTCTTGAAACTCTGTAGCACTCATTACATCTAATCCAGAATTATCAATCAATTTTTTAGCGATGTCTGCATTGGTTCCTTGTAAACGCACAATAATTGGCACGTTAATATTCCCCATATTTTTATAAGCATCTATAACACCTTGAGCAACACGATCACAACGAACGATACCACCAAAAATATTAATCAAAATTGCTTTTACAGCTGGATCTCTTAAAATAAGTTCAAATGCAATTTCTACTCTTGCAGCATCTGCAGTACCACCAACATCTAAAAAGTTAGCTGGTTCTCCACCTGCTTGTTTAATTAAATCCATAGTCGCCATTGCTAAACCAGCACCATTTACCATGCATCCAACATTACCATCAAGATCAACATAATTTAATCCATGCTCCCCAGCTTCAACCTCTATAGAATTTTCTTCGCGTAAATCACGTAAAGCAGCTAAATCTTTATGTCTAAATAATGAATTATCATCAATAGATACTTTAGCATCTACTGCCATAATTTTATCATCACTTGTTTTTAACACTGGGTTAATTTCAAATAATGAAGAGTCTGATTTATCGTAAGCGGTATATAAAGCAGTAACAAATTTTGTCATGTCTTTAAATGCTGCTCCAGATAATCCTAAATTAAAAGCAATTTTACGTGCTTGAAAAGGAAGTATTCCAGTTGCAGGATCTATTTCTTCATGGAAAATTAAATGCGGAGTTTCCTCAGCTACAGTTTCAATATCCATACCACCTTCTGTAGAATACATGATCATATTACGACCAGTTCCTCTATTTAAAAGCACAGACATATAGTATTCTTCTGGCTCAGAATCTCCAGGATAGTAAACATCTTCTGTAACCAAAACTTGGTGTACACGCTTACCTTCGGCAGATGTTTGAGGTGTCACTAAGTCCATCCCAATAATCTGTCCTGCTATTGTTTTTACTTCATCAAGGTTTTTTGCGAGCTTAACTCCACCACCTTTTCCACGTCCACCTGCATGAACTTGTGCTTTAATCACATGCCATCCTGTACCAGTGTCTTCGGTTAATTTCTTAGCTGCAGCAACTGCTTCATCAGCACTTTGTGCAACAATACCACGTTGAATACGTACGCCAAAGCTGCTTAATAATTCTTTTCCTTGATATTCGTGTAAATTCATTTAATCTTGAAATTTATGGTTCGTCTTCGCTACAATTCCCGAAGTAATTTAAATAGTTGTAATAAGCACAAAAATAAACATACTAATAGTTTTTACCAATAGTTTTCAATATTGATTTGAACACATATTATTTCCCTAAGTAGAACGCCCAATTCAGCAATTTATATTTGCGTTGAAGCGGATTAATCCTTTAAGCGTTTAATGACTGAAAACGCTTTATCAACTAAATCTTCTTCTACCACTATTGTAAATTCATTAGTTGTAGACACGACCTCATATAAGGTAATATTCTCCCATGCTAATCGCTTAAAAATTTGATAGTATAAACCAGCAATTTTAGAATTACCAGTTGGTAAATAAATACTAATTGCAGATAGTTTTTCTTGTAACCCTATTTGAGCTTCATTTTTGAACGCCTGCAGTATTCTATCCTTTTCTGAAGTTGATATAATAATATTGCTTTCAAACATACCGCGAGTAAAGGCATAAAATATTTGATGATTAGTACTGATTTTTTCTAATACTCGAGAATGACTATGTATTAAGGTTTTAGAATTTTGGAATGTGAAATCGCTTAAATTTGAACGCACTGTAATATCTCCCAAATTTTTAAACACTTTTTTTAAGCGTACAGAATTTTCAAGATTTAAAGGTTGTTGATGTCGTCGTAATGCCATCATTATTGCACCATCTTTCACAGGTTTACGTAGCATCTCAGATATTGGTTTATTTAAATCTTTAGCTAAAGCAGAAAAATTAATGATTTGTCGTGACAGACCTTCTTCTAAAAAAGGACTGGACACTAAGATGTCTTGTACACAAGATGCGATTGTTTTCACACGTTTAAATTTTGATGACTTTTAAAAAATAATTATAAAATTGAGAACATGTATAACCACTTCGTTCTCTTATTAAAAAATTTCAATACTTTCTAAAACTAATATTTAACTTTTTAATATTCGTTTCAAAATGTTAACTATTTAACATTTTGTGTAAAAATAACAATTTTATTTTATTTTTTATGTTTTGTCTAATGATTACATTTATTTTGGCTCACTACATATGTTGAATTTTAAGATTTAAAAATAATGGAACACAATACCTTATTACAGATTGCGAAGGACTTTGGAAGTCCTATTTATGTTTATGATGCTGAAAAAATCAAGTTTCAGTATAAACGTTTAACATCTGCATTTGGTAAGGTCAAACAGTTAAAACTAAACTATGCGGTAAAAGCATTGTCTAACATTTCGGTTTTAAAATTGTTTAATCAATTGGGTTCTGGATTGGATACGGTGTCTATTCAAGAAGTGCAATTAGGCTTAAAAGCAGGTTTTAATCCTGAACAAATTATTTTTACGCCTAATGGCGTTTCCCTTGCGGAAATAGAAAAAGCTGCAAAACTTGGCGTTCAAATTAATATTGATAATCTATCTATTTTGGAGCAATTTGGAACAAAGCATCCAAAAACACCAGTTTGTATTCGCATCAATCCACATGTGATGGCTGGTGGTAATACTAACATTTCCGTAGGTCATATTGATAGTAAGTTTGGAATTTCTATTCATCAGATTCCGCACTTACTAAGAATCGTTGAGAATACAAAAATGAATATCAATGGCATTCACATGCACACAGGAAGTGATATTTTGGATATTGAGGTGTTTTTATATGCAAGCGAAATACTATTTGATACTGCTACAAACTTTAAAAATTTGGAATTTATTGATTTTGGATCAGGATTTAAAGTCCCTTACAAGGAAGGAGATATTGAGACCAATATTGAAGAGCTAGGAGAAAAACTTTCAAAACGGTTTAACAAATTCTGTAAAGCCTATGGAAAACCATTAACCCTAGCTTTTGAGCCTGGAAAATTCTTAGTGAGTGAAGCTGGTTATTTCCTAACAAAAGTAAATGTGGTTAAACAAACGACCTCAACGGTTTTTGCACAAGTAGACTCTGGGTTTAATCATTTGATAAGACCTATGCTTTATGGATCACAACATGAGATTATTAATATTTCAAACCCAAGTGGTCGTCAACGTTTTTACTCTGTTGTAGGTTACATCTGCGAAACTGATACATTTGCCAATAACAGACGAATTAACGAAATCACCGAAGATGATATTCTTGCTTTTAAAAATGCTGGAGCCTATTGTTACTCCATGGCTTCTAATTATAATTCGCGCTATCGTCCTGCAGAAGTGTTATGGCATAATAAAAAAGCACATCTCATTAGAAAACGAGAAACATTTGATGACCTATTAAATAATCAAGTTGAAATAGACCTTTAATAAAAAACGTTATTCATAAAATCACTGTTTTACTGTTCCTCTAAAATGATTCACATTTGGATTTATTGGGTTACCTGATGTTCTTCGGAAAGATGCCAGCTGTCCACAATGCCAAATCGCATCGGCTATTGGACCATTAACTTGATTCCAAAACGGAATTTCATTCTCACCAAAAATGATTTTATACTGAGATATATCATCGCTTGCTCTTAAAATATCTGCAGATGTTTTTAAATTTACTAGAGCTTGTTTCCGTTTATCTGCGTATGCCATTTTAGATGTATCCACCTTTTCATTTGGTATGTTTAAAGTTGAATTCACAATTATGTAAGACAAATCTAAAATATGATCTACGGTTTCGGCAGTAGAACGTACATCTTCACTTGGTTTGTAAGCTAAATCTTTTTCTGTTAGGCCTTCACTTGACCAATAAAATCTAAAACCTAAAGCATCAACCATACGTGCAGCCATAGTTCCTGCTGTGAATTCTTTAGAATATTCTGGAACTTCATAATAAGGAATCGATTGATTTTTGGTCTCCTGAGAATATGCTATCGCTGATACCATCACAGCAATGATTAGATAAATATGCTTCATTAAAATTGTATTTTGTAAGTTAATGTCATCTTACGTCATTGAAGTGTTATCTTTTCCGTAATAAAAAAACATACAAATTTTGATATTAATCTTTTAGTTCAACAGCGTTAGAAATAGTCTCTGTACCATATTTGTCCATGAGGTAAATCAACGCTGTCATAGAGGCTGCGCCTAATTCTAACTCACGTTTATTCACATGCTCAAACGTATCATTAGCTGCATGGTGATGATCAAAATAACGTTGAGAGTCTGGTCTTAAACCTGCCAAAACAACAGTATCATTTTTTAAAGGACCAATATCTGCTCCGCTATAACCCTCTTCAAAATAATGAATTAAATAAGGCTTAAACAAAGGTCTCCAACTTTGCACTTTTGCTAACATTGCTTCACTACATTGAAAACTAAAACCTCTAGGTGTAAATCCTCCAGAATCACTTTCTAAGGCAAATACATGCTTCTCTTTTTTTGATTTAGCAACCTCAGCATATTTCTTTCCGCCTCGAAGACCATTTTCTTCATTCATAAATAAAACTGCTCTAATGGTTCGTTTTGGTTTAATCCCACTCTCTTTTAGTAAACGCAGTACATCCATAGATTGCACAACTCCTGCGCCATCATCATGAGAGCCATCTCCAAGGTCCCAAGAATCTAAATGACCACCAACAACAATGATTTCATTTGGAAACTCACTACCTGTAATCTCCCCAATTACGTTATAAGACTGCACATCTGCGAGTTGCTTACAATTCTGTTTAAAAAAGAAATTAATATTTTTGTTAAGGGCTAATATTCCGCTTAATAATTCAGCGTCATTTGTACTAATCGCAGCAGAAGGAATACGATTACTCACTTCTAAATCACCATAACTCATACTTCCTGTATGTGGGTAATCATCTAATCTCAAATTTAAAGACCTAACAATTGTTCCTACTGCCCCATATTTTGCAGCTTCTGAAGCTCCAGCATAACGCTCTACTGAGCAACCACCATAAGCCTCAAATGTGTTTAACAAATCGGCTTGCATTGGTCTATTAATAAATACTATTTTACCTTGAACTTTCTCGCGACCTAAGGTTTTGATATCCTCATAGGTTGCCACTTCAATAATTTTAGCTTTTAAGCCTCCAGCTGGTGTTGAAACCGAACCACCTAAAGCACAAATATTTACATTTGTAGTGACACCTGGTGACGTTTCAAAATAGGCGAATTCTGGAGCTCCTCTTACCCAACGAGGCACCATAACCGGTTGTAACCAAACCTTATCTAGACCTAATTTCTCAAATTCTTCTTTGGTGTATTGTACTGCTTTTTCTGCATTTAACGAGCCTGATAACCGTCCACCAATTTGATTAGACAAATAATCTAACCATTGGTAACTCATTCCATTTGTTAGCGAGTTGGAATAGATTTTTTTAAAATTATCAGCATCATTTTGTGCTGAAAACTGAACTGTTGTAAAAAGAAATACAACAAGGAGTATATGCTTCATGAGATCGTTTGTTTCATTGAAGCTAAAGATACTATTTTAAATATTCAAGAATTAAAAAGACAACTTAAAAAAATGGATTACTCACTTTCTAATTGTTTGACATACCTCTCAAGATTCACTTTGACCTCATCATCTAATTCTGGTTCTACAATATCTTTATATTGACTTAGTGTATCTAACAACGTTTTAGCAACGATATATCGCGCTGTAGGCTTATCATCTGCAGGAATGGCATACCAAGGCGCATGGTCCTTAGACGTTCTATTTATGGCATCTTCATAGCATGCTTGGTAATCATCCCAGAGCTTGCGTTCTTTTAAATCACCAGGAGAGAATTTCCAATTTTTATCAGACCTATGTAAGCGTTTTAATAGTCTGTTTTTTTGCTCGTCTTTAGAAAGATGCAAAAAGAATTTAAAAACGAGTGTTCCATTTTCTGCAATATGCTTTTCAAAATTATTGATTTGTTCAAATCGTTGATCCCAAAATGCCTCATTAACATCTTCTACAGAGTTAATACCTGGCAAGTTCTCTCCCATAATATAACCTGGATGCACACGAGTTACCAAAACATTTTCATAATGCGTTCTATTGAAAACGCCAAATTTTCCACGAGCAGGAAGCGCTATATAATGACGCCATAAATAATCGTGGTTGAGTTCTAATTCCGTAGGAACCTTAAAACTATGAACTACAACTCCTCTAGCATTTAATTCTTTAAAAACCTCACGAATCATGCTATCCTTCCCAGCAGTATCCATACCTTGAATACAGATAAGTACTGCATATTTACCGTGAGCATACATCGTGTTTTGGATTTTAGCCAAATCCTTACAGACGTCTTCTAGTGCATTTTCAATGTCTTTTTTACTGGCATCTAAGTCAAAAGTTGTTGCTGTATTTTCTAATTTAATAGGCGCTGTAACTTTGAATTTACTAATATCAATAGTATTCATAATCTTATTATTTAGACGCAAATAATTTCACATCATTCTCACTTACTTCTTTCTCTCCCAAAATAATTAAACGTTCAATAACATTGCGTAATTCACGAATGTTTCCAGTCCAATCATACTCTTGGAGTAATTTTATAGCTTTATCAGAAAACTCTTTTTTAGACGTTCCTTGTTCTTCGGAAATTTTAGTTGAAAAATGAGAAATCAACAACGGAATATCCTCACGTCTCTCATTCAAAGCTGGCACTTTAATTAATATAACTGCAAGCCTGTGGTATAAATCTTCTCTAAACCTACCTTCGGCAATTTCGGTTTTCAAATTCTTATTTGTTGCTGCAACAACCCGAACATCAACTTTAATATCCTTATCGTTACCAACACGTTGGATGCGACTTTCTTGCAAAGCTCTTAATACTTTAGCTTGAGCTGACAAACTCATATCTCCAATTTCATCTAAGAAAATGGTACCACCATTAGCAGCTTCAAATTTCCCTGCTCTATCTTTCACTGCACTTGTAAAAGCCCCTTTAACGTGACCAAACAATTCACTTTCTATTAATTCAGACGGTATTGCTGCACAATTCACTTCAATTAAGGGCCCTTTTGAGCGATCACTTTTTTGATGTAACCAATGCGCTACAAGTTCTTTACCTGTGCCATTTGGTCCTGTAATTAAAACTCTGGCATCTGTAGCCGCCACTTTTTCGATCATATCTTTAATATGAGAAATGGCATCACTTTCTCCAATCATCTCATACTTTCTACTCACTTTCTTTTTGAGCATTTTATTCTCAACAACAAGAACCTTAGTATCTAATGCAATTCTAACTGTATTAAGCAATCTATTTAAATCTGGTGGTTTTGATATGTAATCAAAAGCACCTAAGCGCATCGTATTAACAGCAGTATCTAGATCACCATGTCCAGAAATCATAACCATTGGTATTTCTGGCTTTATTTTTTTTACTGCTTCTAAAACTTCAACGCCATCCATTTTTGGCATTTTTATATCACAAAGCACTAAATCAAAATCTTCTTTTCTTATTTTTTCTATACCTACTAGTCCATCTTCTGCTTCATCAACTTGATAGGCATCATTTTCTTCGGAAAGTATTTTAACTAATACTCTTCTAATTGCCGCTTCGTCTTCAATTACTAAAATCTTCGCCATTTTTATATTTTAAATTTTATACCTGTTCTCAAATAAAACGCATTTACATCGTCTAATTTAAAAACTTCATCTCTATTTTCATCACGCAAAACGTTATTTAATCTTAACGTGTAGCCTGCATACAAATAGGCTACTAAATGTTTTGTAAAACAATATTCGTAACCAAGTCCAACAACAGCCAATGATAAAGAGATATTCTCTGCTTCTTTTCCGTTGGTAGTTGGTGATTCTTGTAAGTGTGCAAAATACCCGTCTAAACCTATAAAAGCTTGTAGAATGCTACTTTCAGTAAAAAAATGCTTCACATTAGATTTTGGTATACCTGCAGAGAATGACCATTTCTCATTCACTCTCCTGTAGTAACTCACAAAAGGTAATGGAAAAGGAACACCTGTGGTGGCATTGTATGTTAATCCTAAAATTAAGCGATATGGTTTTTTAGCACTCTCATCTTTAGTTCTATCATTGATGGCAAAAGCACCTCCATTTAAGAAAAAATCATCTGACGTTAAGCTTGAAGTCAGCGTTGAAGCTATTCTCGGGTTAAACTTAAAACCTAGACGCCATTTTTCACTAGTTTTAAAGGTATAGCCAATATTTAAATCTATAATATTTATGGTCTCTAAAAGTAAAGTGTTAAAAGGATACTCATCCTCTAAATTTAATATAATACGATTATACTCAGCACCAATTATTAAGTAGCTATCCTCCTGGATTTTGATGGGATAATTAACTAATGCTCGCAATCTAGTATATTGATCTTCTGAGTTACTTTTGGGAATAAATGAATATTCTAATCGCGCTAAATCTGTAAGCTGTGCATTAACGAGTTGTGATAAAAAACACAACACCATTACACAAAACAACTTGCTCGATTTATTAATCATATTTTATATGTATTCCTATTTTATTATTTGTCAGATTTTTGAATGATATGAATATCTCTCTGAGGGAAAGGAATAGAAACGTTGTGCTCTCGAAATAACCTATCTATCTCAAAACGTATATCACTCTTAGGAAATTGTGCTTTAAAACTATCGTTAATACTAAATATTAATTCAAAATCAAGAGAGCTATCTCCAAAATTAGTAAAAATCACAGTTGGCTCTGGTGAACTAATCACATCTGGGTTAGTACTTGCTGCCTGTAATAATAATTTTTTAACCAATTGAACATCGCTACCATAAGCAACTCCAACTGAGACACTTTCTCTTGTAATGGTTCCGTTTTGTGTCCAATTATATAAACTATTCACTAAATACAAATGGTTAGGAATGACCAATACTTTGTTATCAATGGTAACTACTCTTGTAGTTCTTAATTTTATTTCTTCAACACGACCTACTTTACCGTCAAGCTCAATGATATCTCCAACATGAACAGATTGATCTATCAAAATAAAGACACCAGAAATAATATCCTGAAATAAGGTTTGTAAGGCCAATCCAATACCTATTAATAAGGCAGCAGAGGCAGCAAAAACAGCAGTAACATTAATTCCTACGGTATTTAGTGTGACTAATAAAATCACCAAATAAATTAACCACCTAAAGTAGCCAAAAACAACATTAAATTTACCTTTATCGTCTGGCGGTAAATTTCTTGTAATAATTCTCAATGCGAGTCTAAGAATTAAAGTTGTAATAAAAATTACGGTAATAACAATTACAACATCAAAAATAGAAATACTTATATCCTTTCCAAAATCTACATGTTGACTCATAAACATCTTAATGTTTCCCCAAGCAGAACTCTCTATAATTGTTTCTTCTAATTTTGCTAAATCTTGAATCATTATTAATACTTAATCCATTTATATAGTTCTTTATAACTTGGCTTTTTACCGTACATTAAAATACCTACTCTATAAATCTTTGCTGCAAACCAAACTGTAAACACGAATGTACAAAGCAGTATTGCAAAAGATAAGACTTGTTGCCAAATAGGCACACCAAATGGGATACGCATTAACATGACAACTGGAGAGGTAAATGGTATAAATGAAAACACAGTAGATACTGTACCATGAGGATCTTCAATAACTGTAAAGATCCCAACATAAACCGCTAGAATTAATGGCATTAAAATTGGCATCATGAATTGCTGAGTATCTGTTTCATTGTCAACTGCTGCTCCAACTGCTGCATATAATGAGCTATACAATAAAAAACCGCCTATAAAAAAGAACATAAAGGCAATAACTAAATTAGCGATTGGCAAATTAATGAAAGATTGAAAACCTGCTTGTACTTCACTCGCAAATTTAGGATTTTGCATCGCCTCAGTCATCAAGTCTTGCTGTGGTGTTTGCAATTCTGATAAGTTGATACCAAGAATAGCAGACATGACTAGTGTCAAAATACTACCTAATACAACCCAAATGGCGAATTGAGTAATTCCTGCGAGAGACGTTCCAATGATTTTACCCATCATCAACTGGATAGGCTTTACAGAGGAAATAATGACTTCAATTATCCTACTAGTCTTTTCTTCGATGACACTTCGCATAATCATGTTTCCGTAGATAATAATGAACATAAACAGCAAATAACCTGCTGCGCCACCAAAAATAAGTTTCACCCAACTATCAAGCTTAGATGTTTTTTCGCCTGTGAATGTTTCCTGGGCAATAGTTATATTTGTTTTGGAGGCTTCAATTTGTTCAATATCCACTCCATTTTTAATTAATTTAGTGTCTTCTAATTTCTTTTCTATTTTCTCTTCTAAACTATTCATAATCCCTACTGAGGGTGATTCATCAGAAAAGAATTGCACACTAGAAAACATATTTATAGTATCGCTACTTTTCTCAATATACAGCAACCCAAAATCTTCTTTTGCTTTCGTAAGTTCTTTTGCTGTTTCTAAATTTGTATCCGTTAAAATAGTGTACGTCGTGTACTCTGTATTTGCAAACACATCACTTAGAACTCCTGTTTCATCCAACACTGCGATAGTACGTTCTTTATCATTATTTAATTGAGATAGGTAAGCGACAACCGCAAACAAAGCGACCATAATTAACGGACTTACAAACGTCATAAGAATGAACGATTTGTTCTTGACTTTTGTAAGGTACTCTCTCTTTATAATGAGTGGTAAATGGTTCATCTTAGTTGTTCTTTACAGTTTGAATAAAAATATCACTTGCACTTGGAATTACTTCTACAAAATGATGTACTTCTGCTTTAGATGTTAGAAATGACAGCAAATCATTAGACGTATCTGTTGCATTAAGTTTAATATTAAGTTTTACGTCATCATTAAGATTTCTAAATGTCGCTGGAAACGCTTCAAACTTTTCTTTTATAATTTTTGTGACTTCATCAACTCTATCTGTTTGCAAGCCTACTTCAAACGTATTGGTTTTAAACTGACGCTTTATATCTGTCAACTTACCATCCAATACTTTGTTAGATTTATGAATTAAAGCAATATGATCACACAATTCTTCCACAGACTCCATACGATGTGTTGAAAAAATAACGGTCGCCCCTTCATCTCTTAGTTGAAGAATCTCATCCTTAATCAAATTTGCATTAATAGGATCAAACCCTGAAAATGGTTCATCAAAAATCAATAATTTAGGTTGATGTAAAACCGTTACAATAAATTGAATTTTTTGCGCCTGGCCTTTACTGAGTTCTTGAATTTTTTTATTCCACCAATCGCCTATTTCCAATTTATCAAACCAGTATTTTAGACGTTGTTTTGCTTCAGTTTTAGTCAATCCTTTAAGTTGTGCAAGATATAAAGCTTGCTCACCAACTTTCATTGATTTGTAAAGTCCGCGTTCTTCTGGTAAATACCCAATATTTCTGATATGCTCCGGTTTTAATGGCTCACCATCCAATAAAACAGTGCCTATATCTGGCATCATGATTTGATTAATAATCCTAATAAGGGTTGTTTTTCCTGCGCCATTTGGGCCTAATAACCCAAAAATACTTCCTTTGGGAACTGAAATAGAGACATCGGTAAGCGCTCTAAAATCTCCAAAGTTTTTAGATACCGAATCAGCAACTAATAGATCATTCATATGATATGTGAAAATAGGTTGTATTTATTAGCTGTAAAGATAAAAATGTAAATGACGTAAAGTGTTCTTATCTGTTTAAATTTATAACTCTAAGAATATGCTGCAGCAGTAAAATAGTAAGCTAAACCTCTTGTTTTACAGCAAGATTTTCATAAAAAACAAAACCCACCCTCAAATCTAATTAAGGATGGGAAAAAATTGCTATGAAAAAGAAAAATTACCACTAATTATAAATTAGTGATAAATCAAATATAGTGTTTTTTATTAAAAACCCTCTTTTTTACGAAAACATATCTTTCACTTTTTCAAAAAATGATTTATCTGTACTTTCTGGTTTAGGGTCAAAGTGTTCATCATTTTTCATACTTTCAAAAAATTGTTTTTGCTCTTTGTTTAGTGTTTTTGGTGTCCAAACGTTAACATGAACAAGTAAATCACCACTTCCGTAACCATTAATACTTGGAATTCCTTTACCACGTAAACGCAAGATTTTACCAGATTGCACTCCAGCGTCTACCTTGATTCTCACTTTACCAGTAACGGTATCAATTTCTTTAGATGTCCCAAGAACAGCATCTGGCAAACTCACGTACATATCGTAATGCAAGTTGTCACCTTCACGCTTTAAAGTGTCATGTTCTTTTTCTTCTATAACCACTAACAAATCTCCAGAGATCCCATTTCCTGGCGCCTCATTACCTTTACCTGTAACTTTTAGTTGCATGGAATCTACAACACCTGCAGGTATCTTTACAGAGACCGTTTCTTCATGTACTTTTAATCCTTGTGCATCAGCATCAGACGGTTTTTTATCAATACTCTGTCCTGCGCCTCCACATGTTGGACAAGCAGCCGCGGTTTGCATACGACCTAAAATAGTATTCGTTACTCTAGTGACTTGACCTTGACCGTTACATGTTGCGCATGTTTTATAAGTTGTACCTGGTGCTTGGATTTTACGTTTTACTTTTATCTTTTTCTCAACGCCATTGGCAATTTCCTCCAAAGTTAAAGACACTCTAATTCTTAGGTTACTTCCTTTAGCACGTCTTTGGCCTCCACCAAAACCACCTCCAAAACCAGAGAATCCGCCTCCGCCTCCAAAGCCTCCACCGCCAAAAATATCACCGAACTGGCTAAATATGTCATCCATATTCATACCACCTCCACCACCACCAAATCCGCCAGCGCCATCAAATGCTTGGTGTCCATATTGGTCATAGCGTGCTTTTTTATCAGCATCACTTAAAACTTCATAAGCCTCAGCTGCTTCTTTAAATTTAGCTTCCGCATTTTCGTCATCTGGATTTTTATCTGGATGATATTTGATTGCCATCTTACGATAACCCTTTTTTACTTCCGCAGCAGATGCGCTTTTAGTAATACCTAATATTTCGTAATAATCTCTTTTTGCCATGCTTGTATACTTAATCATTTCCGAAGAAAAGATTTTTGATTTTTAATTATTGCCCGATTACAACTTTAGGAAAACGAATTACTTTCTCTCCTAGTTTATATCCTTTTTCAACAACGTCAATAATTTTTCCTTTTAAATCATCTGTTGGTGCAGGGATTTGAGTTATTGCTTCGTGGTTATCTGCATTAAACACATCGCCTTGACGTACTTCAATTTTAGCCAAACCTTTTTTCTCTAAGGTTGTTAGCAGCTTACTATAAATTAATAAGACACCTTTTCTTAATTCTTCGGCTTCTTTATCATCTTCAATGTGCAGTAAAGCGCGCTCAAAATCATCAAGCACTGGCAGTAAAGAAACAATAACTTCCTCACTAGCAGTTTTAAATAAATCTATACGTTCTTTAGTTGTACGCTTTTTATAATTTTCAAATTCAGCAAAAAGACGTAGAAACTTATCCTTCTCTTTTGCTAAATCATCTTTTAGTTGCTCCTCTGCGGTTAATTCTTCGGCTTGAGACTCTTCAACAGTCTCATTTATATTATCTTGAACCTGTGGTTCGTCTATGACTTGGTCTTTATTTTTCTTACTCATTTTCTTGATTATTTTATAAATCTTCGATTTCAAGATGGCAAAAGTACTGCCATTATTATTAAAATGTCAAAATGTCATCAAAATATTTTATTCCGAATTGCAGAAGCTCTTATCAATACGTATTTTTGTCAGAAATAAACATCTAAATAAAACAGAATATGAGAACGAAATTTTTGAAATTTTCAATGATATTAGTTATTGCGATTGTTTTTACAAGTTGTAAAGACAAAGCTACAGAGGCTAACACAAGTGAAGCAGAAGCAGCTGCTATAAGCGAAGATGCATCACAAAAATACACAGCAAATGTTGGAGGATCTTCAATAGAATGGAAAGGTTTCAAACCAACGGGAGCACATAACGGAACAATCAATTTAGACAGCGGGATTTTCAAAACAAATGACGGTAAATTACAAAGTGGTACATTTTTAATTGACATGACGTCTATTACGGTAACAGATCTTGAATCTGGTGACGGTAAAGAAAGTTTAGAGGGACATTTAAAAGGAGAAACTGACGGTAAAGAGAATCACTTCTTTGATGTTGCAAAATTCCCAAGTGCTGAATTTGAAATCACAGGCACTGAAGCTTTAGAAAACGGAAAAACCACCCTTTCTGGTAACTTAACAATTAAAGATCAAAAACACAATATATCATTCCCAGTGACTATCTCCAAAGATGGTCACATGATGACTATCCAGAGTGAAGCATTCACAATTAACAGAACACAATGGGGAGTTAACTACGGATCAAAATCTGTATTTGATGATCTTGGTGACAAATTCATCAATGATGATATGGAGTTGAAAATTATGATATTAGCTACAAAATCATAAATCAATAACTCACTTTAATGAATCATTAAAGCCTACAATTAAAAAAAGCATTCACAATCGTGGATGCTTTTTTTTGTTTTCTTCGGAAATTTTAAAACTTAAAATCTACTGCCTTTTCATTTATAATAGCTTCGAGCAATTTCTTTAAATGTTATGAGAATTGAAATTTAAATATGCTTCAACACCCAAAGTTCTACCTCTTCTAAATCTCTCCAGTGCTGATCTCGTTTTGTTTTACTAGAAGCAGATTTTACTTGCTTTTTAAAACAGCTCTCTAATTGAAATCTATTGCCTTTAGCTAATTCTAATTCTATAGGGTGCTCTTTCGACATCTTAGTAATTTGAGCTAAGTTTGAAAAGATGAGTACTATTTGTCCCTCTGGCAATAATCGTTTTTTTGCCTCTGTAAAAAAGTCTTCAAACAACGAATCATTATAGTAAATGGCTTGATCTATATTTTCTAATTCTCGAGTTTCTGGTAACCATGGTGGATTAAATACAATTAACTCTGTTTGTATTTCCCATTTCCCAAACAGACTCGCACAATCCAATTCTATCTTCCTTGATAGTTTTGTTGACCCCATATACTCTTGCAATCCAAAAATCGCATTAGGGTTTATATCTGTAGCAAATACTTTTTGAAACTTATGATTTATCATTTGTAAAGACAGTACACCACAACCCACTCCAACATCTATAGCAGTCTTTTTTTTTCCTTTATAAAAATTTAAAAAATTCTCAAAAAGCACCAAATGTTCAAAACGCGTTGGAAAGTATGTGCCATAATATGGCTTTAATTTATTTCGAAGCACAGGCAAAGACACACCTTTATCATGCCATTGCCAAGCACTATTCATCCCTTGTATTTGAGGGAAGGTCAATAAGAAACTATCGTGTTCTGGATAGAATTTCTCCAACCAACCAATACTGGGAGATTTCTTGACATTTAATTCTTGATCTACAATTTCTAGAAGTACTAGATTAGACAATTTTTGGTATTCTGCACGATAAGAATGTTGCTCTTTAAATGATGAATTACGCAACCTTAAATTGATATCTTTTTGCACCTCCTCAAGAAGTGTTAGTCCATCACTATAAAACTCTGGTATTAATATATACTCACCTTTCTTTAAAGCGTCAATAGTCGCTCTTACATCAGAGCCTCGTTGAAACGACCTAAGCTCCTTCTTAACTATAATAGCCTTTGGTTTGTTTATTTCTGTAGCAGTAATCATGGATAGTTTAATTTTTTGAAAGATAGACATTACTCTCTAGCAATTACTCTGTTTTTTATTTAATGTTATAATGAATTATAGAAATAACAATTTCTCATGACCTCTGTGGTTTGAAGATTTCAAATTCTTAAATAAAATTTATAACTTCGTAAAAACATGAATGTCAAAATTAAAATAATCGACATCATTGCACCTTAAAAGACTTATAAATGGAGTACGATTATATTATAGTAGGAAGTGGTTTTGGAGGATCAGTGAGTGCCTTAAGATTGTCAAAAAAAGGATATAAGGTTTTAGTGGTTGAAAAAGGAAAATGGTTTAAAGCTAAAGACTTCCCTGAGAACAACTGGAATTTCAGAAAATGGCTTTGGATGCCAAACTTGCGCTTCTTTGGCATCATGAAATTAACAATCTTTAAGCATATAGCAATTCTCTCAGGCACAGGAGTTGGCGGTGGCTCTTTGGTGTATGCCAATACATTACCCATCCCAAAGTCAACGTTTTTCAAAACAGGAAGCTGGAGTTCACTTAATGACTGGGAAAATGAATTAGCACCTTATTATAAAGAAGCCTTACAAATGCTTGGAGCTGTAAAAACACCTAAATTATTTGATGGAGATTTAGGACTAAAGAAAGTCGCTCAAAAACTTAAAATGGAAGATAAATTTGACGCTACCAACGTTGCCATTTATTTTGGAGAAGAGAATGTAACCAAAGATGACCCTTATTTTGACGGTATGGGACCAGAAAGAACAGGCTGCAACTTTTGCGGAGCTTGCATGACAGGATGTAGAAATAACTCTAAAAATACGTTGGACAAGAACTATTTATATTTGGCCCAAAAATATGGTGCCAAAATATTAGCCGAAAATGAAGTTTATAATGTGAGTCCAATAAAAACAGAAGATGGAGCTAATGGTTATGAAGTAGATATAAAAACCAGTACAAAATTCTTTACAAAGCGACAAAAAGTAAAAACTAAAGGGGTGATTTTTTCTGGTGGTGTTTTAGGCACTATAAAACTAATGCTTAGGCTAAAGGCTAATTCTTTACCAAATATATCTGATAGATTAGGACAAGACATAAGAACCAACAATGAAACTCTGGTAAGTGTTTCTACTCTTGAGAAAGACAAAAATTTCTCTAAAGGTGTAGCTATTGGAAGCATTTTAGATACTGATGAGAATAGCCACCTTGAAATATGCAGATATTCTGAAGGCTCAAATGCGTGGAAATTTATGCATCTCCCTTATGTTACAGGAAAAAACGTGTTCTATCGGTTAGCGAAGGTACTTGTCACTTTATTAAAATCTCCTATTAAATATTTCAAAATATATGTTATAAACAGCTGGGCAAAAAAAACGGTTGTGCTTCTTTTCATGCAGACTTTAGATAGTACACTTAGATTTAAAATAAATAGTTTTGGATTTATGAGCTCAAAAGTGAGTACAGGAAAAAAGCCAACTCCTTTTATACCAGAATCTGTCAAATTGATTAAAGAATATAGCGAAGCCGTAAATGGTGTGAGCACTTCATTTGCGTTAGAAACTATTGCAGGCATCCCATCAACAGCCCATATCTTGGGAGGTGCAGTGATGGGAAAAAACCCATCAAAAGGTGTGATTGATAAAAATAATAAAGTTTTTGGGTATGAGAATCTGTATATTATTGATGGTTCTATGATTTCGGCAAATCCTGGAGTAAATCCATCTTTATCCATAACCGCTATTGCAGAGCGAGCCATGGATCAAATACCAAGTAAAAGCGAGTTAGTGTAATTTGGACCATATAAAAGGACAAGATGCTATGTAAATTTCGTACACTTAAGAAAGACACAAGCCAATGATATATATAATTAAAGTTTTAAAATTTCTTTTAATCTTTTCGATACTGTTCATTTTAGGTATTGTTCTTTTCTTTGGTCATGGCGATATATCATTAGATGAATTAAAATTAAAATATGCTAATACAGAGTCGTCATTCATTGCTGTGAATGGCATGGATGTTCATTATCGTGACGAAGGGAACCAAAGCGACTCGATACCAATTATACTTATCCACGGAACGGGATCTAGTTTGCACACATTTGATAATTGGAGTACTAGCTTAAAGCATTCAACTAGAGTTATCAGAATGGATCTTCCTGCTTACGGATTAACAGGACCATTTCCTGATGGCAACTACTCGATATCTCATTATACGTCTTTCTTAAAAGACTTTTTTACCGCTTTAAAAATTGAACAATGTGTATTGGCTGGTAATTCTTTAGGTGGACAAATCGCGTGGAATTTCACCTTAGAGCAACCCGACATGGTAAAAAAATTAATCTTGATAGATGCTGCTGGATATCCAATGCATTCAAAAAATGTCCCAATAGCATTTAAATTAGCAAAAACGCCTATACTCAATAAAGCGCTTAATTATATAACGCCGCGCTTCTTGGTGAGAAGTAGTGTTGAAAATGTCTATTTCAATACATCAAGGGTAACAGATACTATAGTGGACAGATACTTTGAACTCACTCTCAGAGCAGGTAATCGGAAAGCGTTTGTAGATAGATTAAAAAAAAGAGCAGACACGAATGCTTTTACGACTATCAAAAACATTACCCAACCAACACTTATTCTTTGGGGAGCGCAAGATTTACTAATTCCTGTTGAAAATGCTTATAAATTTCAGAACGACTTACCAAATAACACATTGGTGGTTTTGGACAACTCAGGCCATGTACCCATGGAAGAAAATCCTGTTGAAAGCCTAAAGGCTGTACTTGAATTTTTAAAAAGCTTTAATAATTTCTAATAAACAAAATAGTATCAATACTACCGAAACACATATTGTTCCTAAACTACTCAGTCCTATTCGGCTCCAAGACTATGGTGTAGGTATTTTTAATGCAGCAATAACAAAATCCGCTTTAAAGAAAGCACTTAAAAAACAGTCTATTACTGTTAATGATGTTATTGCGACCTCAGCTACGTACATCAACGGTGGAGAGTGTATTAGTTTATCTATTTCCGAAGAAACTATTCCGAAGAAAAAATTAATCCTTCAACTTGAGGTGCTATTTGAAGATGATTACTTAGCGGTAATCCATAAACCTGCAGGAATTTTGGTGAGTGGCAATAGTTTTAAAACCATTACCAACGCGTTGGTTAGAAACATCAAAAAAAGCAAACTTCCTGATGCTACAAAACCACAGCCCGTTCACCGTTTAGATTTTGAGACTACAGGGGTTTTATTAGTTGGAAAAACGAGCAGTAGCATTCGAGCTTTAAATAAGTTGTTTGAAGATAAATATATTAAGAAAACCTACTATGCAACTGCTATTGGTGAGATAGACTCTGAAGGAGAAATCACTACTAACATTGATGGTAAGACATCAAAATCTAATTATACGCTTTGCAAAACTGTCCTTTCCAAAAGATTTGGGACACTCAACCTAGTACAATTAGAGCCTCAAACAGGGAGACGACACCAACTACGTAAGCATCTATCATTTATTGGACATCCTATATTGGGAGATAAAGTTTATGGAGTTGAACCCTTAATTTTAAATGGC
Organism: Dokdonia sp.; assembly: GCA_047622005.1. Lineage (GTDB taxonomy): Bacteria > Bacteroidota > Bacteroidia > Flavobacteriales > Flavobacteriaceae > Psychroserpens. Next base: position 39,479 of record JBLHML010000010.1, read on the forward strand.
AAAGGCTTGTATTTGCATGCGTATTCGTTACAGTTTACACATCCTTTTACACATGAAGAACTATTTTTTAAAGACGAATTACCTGAACGGTTTAAAAAGATATTTGATTCATTATAGTCGGTACTGGGATAGCCTCAAATTAAAATTCCTGTTTATTTTGTTTAAAACACACATAAATCTACGTATTGACTTTTTAAAAACAAGCCACTAGCTTCGTCTTGGCATGAGTTTCGACAATTGAAAAAGTCGGCATCCAAGTGCAACTTAGGTATCATTAATAACTATGGATACATGTAAAAAATACCACAAGAAATTTGATTCTTGGTGTATACTAATCTTTTTATATCTGTTCGTTTTATTATATGACTTTTAGTGAATATAATTTTTAAATTTGAGTGGACTGGACATTAAAAAACGACCTCCTTTTAATTTAAAAAAGAAATTCTCACTCTTTAAGCACAAAACTAATAGGAATACTATAAGGCACACTTACAGATCTACCACGCTGTTTACCTGGTATCATTTTTGGCAACAAACCGATAATGCGCTCAGCTTATTTTTCTAACATTTCATCTGGACCTCTGCTTTTAATTTTTGCTACATGTCCAGTATTATCTATAACAAATAAGACAAATACCTTACCGGATTCCCCAAGATCTATAGCTGCTTGAGGGTATCTAAAAATTTTTACAACATGAGCTTTTATAGCCTTTTCAAAACATTTTCTTTGCTCCGCTTTTGATTTATTTTCGCAACCTGGAAATACTGGAATATTTTCGATGACAGAGAAAGGCACCTCTATATCTTCTTCGACTTCTTCGACTTTTACCACATCAGCAATAATATCTGTTTGATCCATTTCACTACTTTCAATAACAGTTTCTTCAATTTCAACAATATCCTCAACAACTTTAATATCCTCAGGAACTGTTGCTAGAGGAGGTGGAGACGGTAGTGGAGTATTTAAATTTATGATTTCTATATCTTCTTCGACATAGGCATCAAGATTAAGTGTTTCAAGAACTAAATCGTCTGTTTTATAAGATTTATACTCAAGCACTAAATACGTTGATAATAACATTAAGTTTAAACCAATAGCAAAAAACAGACTACTATTTCTGCTTACATTTATTTCTGGATTTTTCTTGACTTCCATAACTTAGTGATTTTTGATATACTCTAAGTTACTTTATAACAGCCTCAAAAAAAATGACATTTATCATGCTGGGCATCTCTAATGATCATATATTAAAGATCATTTAACTGATTATCAAAACCATCCTCACTAATCGTCCAAAAGAAACCAACGAAGAAAAATTGATCTGCTGCTGGTTTTAAAGATCGTCTTGCAAAATTACCGTTAACATCTGGTGCGTTTGCATATTGATACCCGTTGATATTTTCAAATCCTAGAACATTGTTTACAGATAGATATAAAATCTTTTGTGGCGAGATTAAATAGGCCCAATTAAGACTAATACTGTTAAAGCTATTTGTCATTTCCCCAAGAAAGGCATCGGTATTTGGATTTGTAAATGGTCGTCCAGAAGCATACGTATAACTAAAACCTACTTGACTTTTCCAATCTTTAATCCAGTACTTTGCCACAGCAGAAAAGTTATGCGTATTCGCGAAATTTGGCTGTGCTTTGGTTGGGAAATTGCGATAATTGCGCTCTGTATCTAAATACGAATAGCTCAACCAGTAATCTACATTCTTGATGCTCTTGTTATCTCTCCAAAAAATATCTAAACCTTGTGCAAAACCAGATCCAGAATTATTATAATTACTTTCAAAACTTTCAAAATTGGTGTCAAATTTCACTAATTTGTCGTAATCCTTTCTGTAGAGTTCTGCACGAAATAAGCGTCCGTCATTTACATATTGATAGTTCATGATGTAATGCTTTGTGTGTTGTGATTCCACCTCTTGATTAAATTTCAAAGTATTGTTATTTGCATTTTGATAGAAATTACCATAAGCCAATGATAATTGTCCGTTTTTAGAGGTTTTATAGGCTAAAGACATTCTTGGTGCTACTTGAAACTCATTAGACAGCTCATATCTATCTCCTCTCACTCCTACTTTTGCAGCGAATTTTTTACTAAATATAATATCAGACTCTACAAATAGTGCAGAGTTATTACTGTTGAAGCCATAGTTAACAGGTGAGATGGTTTCCGAAGAAAAACGCTCTTTAAACTTGGTCGTAAAATGCTCGGCTCCAAAATATAATTTGAATCTGCTATTGAATCGTTTTTTAAACTTTAATTTGACGTGAGCAGAATTTTCATCGTCATTAATATTATTATCAATAAACGAGAAATCTGTTCTGGCAATCGTATAGCTCAATCCTGTATTTACAGACCAACCTTTACCTAAAACACCTTGATAAGACGTGTTACCATAAAAATTTCTATTATTGAGTTTAACGCGTACACCATCTTCAACATTAATATCTTCTTGTATTAAATCAAAACTTGAGGTATCAAAAGCTGCATAGAACTTGAGTATCCCATTATTAAATCTCTGACGAAAAACAGCCTCACCTTGAGCACCTTGATATGGTTTTTTCCACTCGTTACGATCTGGAAACAGTGCCACATAAGGTCCAAGGTTAATATAAGATGCCTTAACACTTACTGAAGTTTTGTCCCATTTTTCGGTACGTCCTAAACTCGCTCCAACGGTCATGATACCAATTTCTGTTTTTTCTTGGTCAGGTTCATCAACGGTATTCAACAATAAAACACTAGACAATGCATTACCATACTCTGCAGAGTAGCCACCTGTTGAAAAGGTGATCCCATCAAACAAAAAAGGTGAATAACGACCACGTGTTGGAATATTATTTGGTACTGGAGAATATGGCGTAAATACCCGAATCCCATCAATAAAAATTTGAGTTTCGTTGGCATCTCCTCCTCTTACAAAAAGCCGTCCATCTTCTGCCACAGTAGATGTTCCAGGAAGTGTTTGCAATGCACCGACAAAATCACCCAAAGCACTTGCTGTAGTGACTACATCTAAAGGCTTTAAAACGGAAACCTTACTATTATCACTAGCTTCAAAAGTTCCTGCAGAAATTACTACTGCGTCCAAGGTCCCCATATCTTCTCGTAAGTTTATTTTGAGATCTTTCAATGTGGACACGTCTCCTGCAATTGTTTTCGTTTCGTAGGATAAAAACGAAACGGTTAAGATTTGTATTCCAGTTTCTTCGGTCGTGAATGCAAAGTTTCCGTTTTGGTCTGTTGTGGCACCATCATAAGTGCCATCTAGGTAGACATTGGCTCCAATTACTGGCAGGTTTTTATTGTCGGTTACTTTTCCGGAGACTTCAGTTTGTGCAACTGTCATTGATGAGATGAGGATTGCGATTAATGTGATTAATTTATTTTTATGATCGTTTTTTATTTTTTTTAAATTGTCAGCAAGAAGACCTGAAGGACTACTATTTAGTTTGAATAAAAAATTAAGGAATTGATGTTTCATTGATGATGATTTAAACTGTTCGTTTTTATTTGACAGGTCAAAAATGCAATAGAAGAAGCGTTTTAAAAATTAACAGTTACCCAATTGTCAAATATCAATACCGAATTGCATATTTTTGAGAGACTCAATATCATGAAGTGGTTTAAACGTTCTCTTTTTGCTACAAATTTATCTTGTTTCATCTTGATTTTGGCTTTTTCTCATACTGCAACTATGGTTATGCTATTCAAAAAAGACTTCATCAAGCTAAAAAAGCTATAATTTTCGCTACTAAATAAAAACAAAATCATTTATATGCTCACATCTTCAGAAAAAAATTTTAGTATTGTTTATAGTATCATTGTTATCACAGAGCTGATATCTGGCACTTTAGAAGATTTCACATCCTTTAATTATATTTTTAAGCCAGCAATAGTGATATCCTTATTGATTTTCTTTTGGATAAAAAGCGAAGGGCTAGACAAGAAGTTACAGTTAATTATCACTTCTGCCTTAGTGTTTTCTCTAATTGGAGATATCCTTCTCATGTTTGTAGATGTATCTCCAAACTACTTCTTATTTGGTTTGGTTGCTTTTCTATTAGCGCATGTGATGTATGTGATCGCGTTTTTAAAACACAGAAACAAAACTGTAAACTCATTTGGATTCCTGACGTTTTTAATACTCTATGCTGCAGGCTTATTCTATTTATTGAAAGATGGTTTAAATGAGATGCTCATACCTGTCACAATTTACATGCTAGTCATTTTAAGTATGTCAATAGCTGCTTTTTTAAGACAAGGAAATATTCCAAAATTGAGTTACACATTAGTATTATTGGGCGCACTATTTTTCATGATGTCTGATAGTATATTGGCAGTAAATAAATTTTATGCACCACTAGCCTATTCTAACATTAGTATTATGGTTACTTATGCGCTAGCCCAATACCTAATCATTGTAGGGATTTTGAAGTTAGCCAAAGCTTCGCGTTAAGGACGGAAACGACATCCTTTTGTTTACAAAATACACAGTGTACACCCTGACCAACCGAAGCTTAAGCGCAGGTTGGAAACGCCCAAAACCTACTTTTTAAAAGGTCTAATAATAAGTCGTGCTGCTTTGTCAAAGTTAATATAGTTATACGTCCAATTAAAGAACACAATCACGCGGTTTCTAAAACCCACAAGTGACATTAAATGGATAAACATCCAAATAAACCAGGCAAAGAAACCTCCAAATTTGAAGTGTTTTAAATCTACCACAGCTTTATTACGACCAATGGTTGCCATGGAGCCTTTATCATTATAGACAAAAGGTTTTGGTGATTGCTTCTTAATAAATCGCATTAGATTTTTCCCAAGAAGTTTACCTTGTTGAATGGCAGGTTGGGCTACTTGTGGATGTCCCTTAGGGTAATTATCTGCGCTCATAGAAGCGATATCTCCTAAGGCAAAAATGGTGTCATAGCCTTCAATTTGATTAAAATGATTCACTTTATATCGATTTGATTGTTCTAACATGGACTCAGCTTTAAGTCCGTGAACCAGCGAACCAGTAACTCCTGCTGCCCAAATTAAAGTCTGGGTATGTAGTTTTAAATCAGAGTTCGTTGTAACGAGTTTTCCATCATAATCTTTCACATACACATTAGTATGCACATGAACACCTAAGCTTTTGAGAAATGCCTCTGCCTTCTTTGAAGCATGTTCACTCATTGGAGGCAACACTCTATCTGCGCCTTCTAATAAGTGAATTTGCATATCACTACTATCTAAGTCTTTATAATCTCTTGGAAGAATATGGTTTTTGAGTTCTGCAATTGCTCCTGCCAATTCAACACCTGTAGGTCCTCCTCCAACAATAACAAAATTTAAATAGGCATGTCGGTTTTGTTTTGAGCTCGTAATAGCAGCTTTTTCAAAATTTTGCAGAATTAAACTTCTAATATTGAGCGCCTGAGGAATACTTTTCATTGGCATACTATTAGCTTCAATCGTTTTACTACCGAAAAAATTTGTTTTAGTTCCAGTGGCAATAACTAAATAATCATAACTAAGAGTTCCAATGCTTGTCGTGATTTCGTTTTTAGCAGCATCGATATGTTCTACTTCTGCAAATCTGAAAAATGAATTTCTATGTTTTTTTATAATTTTTCTTAATGGATACGCAATGGAGTCTGGTTCTAACCCAGAGCTTGAAACTTGATATAATAATGGTTGAAATGTATGATAGTTATGCCTGTCTAAAAGCACGACCTGCACCTCTTTATTAGCTAATGACTTGACCAAATTAACGCCTGCAAACCCACCACCTATTATTACAATTCTTGGAAATTTTGATTGAGGTATATTCATATAAAAAGGGACTTAAAATGTCTTATGCAAAGATAAGAGATACACTAGTAAAAATCTTATTTTTGAATTAATGTTAACTAGGATGTAACATTTTAAATTAAAATACTACTTATAGGTAATTAACTAATCAAATTTGGATAAAGAACTCGAAAACAATTTTGTAGAATTACTTGAGAAGCATCAAAACATTGTACATAAAGTATGCAGATTATATACTAATAATCAAGATGCTCACAATGATTTGTTTCAAGAGATAACCATACAATTATGGAAAGCATACCCAAAATTCCGAGGAGAGGCCAAGTTTAGCACATGGATGTATCGCGTGGGATTAAACACCGCAATTACGCTATACCGAAAGTCAAAACGAACTATCAAAACACAAGAGTTTGAACGTGTTTCTTATAGGATAAAATCTGTAGAATATGATGATACAGAAGAACAGCAACTCAAATTATTATATCAGGCAGTTCATCAATTAAATGATATTGAAAAAGCCTTAGTGTTATTGTATTTAGAAGATAAAAATTATAGAGAAATAAGTGAAACCCTAGGTATTAGCGAAGTTAATGCACGAGTAAAAATGAATAGGGTAAAGAAAAAATTAAGAACAATACTAAATCCGTGATACAATGGATGAATTAGAATTATTAAAAAAAGATTGGCAGGCAAATAGTTCGCAAGTTGATCAACAAATATCAAGTAAGGATATTTACCCGATAATGCATAAGAAATCATCATCGATTGTGAAAACGCTTTTCTATATAAGTATTGCAGAGCTCCTATTTTGGATTGGACTTAACTTTTATCCTTATTTTGCTTCTGAGGAATATCGTGAAGAGCTCACCGCCATGTATGGTAACAGTACCACACTTTTACTGCTTACTATTTTAAGCAGTGTTATCGTTGTTGTATTTGTATTTTCACTCTATAAATCCTATAAAAAAATAGCGGTTACAGACAGTACAAAAAAACTTATGGAAAACATACTAAAGACTAGAAAAATCATCAAATATTATGTGATTTTCAATTTAGGTATGGCTTTTGTCTCCATGGTCATTGGTGTTTACTATACTATGTACCATAATTCTGAAATCTCATCACAATTCACAAATCTCTCTGACAAACAAATGTTTGTTTCAGCTGTTTTAATGATTGTTTTTATTGCTATTTTCTTACTTGTGTTTTGGGTCTTCTATGGTCTTATCTACGGAATTTTACTCAAACGACTTAATGGAAATTATAAGGAACTTAAAAAGCTGGAGGTGTAGGACTTCGTTAGAAACATTTGAAATTGAAATCACTCCAACGAGTTAAAAGTTATTATATATAAAATCACAAAGTTGCAGAGAGCGTTTTGAGGCACTATGTTGCCTTGATAACTATACTAAAATTTGATATCAACTTAAAATCACTTTTAATTAATGTCGAATCAAATGAAAACTGCAAATGCTACTGCGATTACAAAACTAAAACCTACCAATCACGCAACTGACGATTGAGTCTTTCTTTTTCTTCCAATTCTTCTTGAGGAATCACCTTCAAAAATGAAGGATGTTGCTCAATAGAATACTCAATCTTTTCAACAATATCTGCGATAGATTCGTTTTCATAGTCAATTACTAAAGGTTCTTTTACCTCAAAAGATTGATATACATTTTTCTTTTTAACACGCAACCCTTTTTTATCAAATGATCGTCTAAATCCATCAATTACAATGGGAACAACTATGGGTTGGTATTTCTTAATAATATGTGCAGTTCCTTTTCTAATAGGTTTAAATGGTGTCGTTGTGCCCTGAGGAAATGTAATAACCCAACCATCATCCAAAGCTTTACCTATACTAGAGATATCACTCATTTTAACCTGACGGTTTACATTTTTACCTTCAGCTCGCCATGTGCGTTCGATACTTATTGAACCTACATAAGCCAAAATCTTTGGTAATAAGCCAGATTTCATAGTTTCTTTAGCTGCAACGTAATAAATGTTGAGTTTAGGATTCCAGAGGTACCCAATGTTTTTTATAGAATCTTCACGATCGCTTAAACTAGCATTAAACACATGAAACATTGAAATAACATCTGCGAAATAGGTCTGGTGATTCGAAATAAAAAGAACGTTATTATCTGGTAAGTTTTTTATGATTTCTGAACCTTCAATTTGAAGCTCATTAAAGCCTCTAAATCGTCGATGGGTTAAAGCACCTAAAATTCTAATTAACCATTTCTTTACAAAAAGTATATGCCCAAAAGGGTTTCTTTTAAATAATCCCATTCATTTTTAGTTATTAAGCCAATTGAACTCATTTGTACTTTTCAATTGGTTAAAAAATTATTCTTTCAAATTTAATTTTCACTTCAAGTGAAAAATTCAAAAAAGATCAAGAGCAAATTTACGAAAAACAATATTTTATAGTACTCTTTTTAACAAGTCTTTTAATTCACAAAGCATCATCGCAGTTGCTCCCCAAACCACATGGCTATTAAGTATAAATGCAGGCACTTCTAGTTCTGTTTTCATTGAAGTCATCACATTAACGTTGGTTGTATTAGCATCATCCAAAAAATGAGCTAATGGTACTTCTATTAAGCCCTCAACTTCAGAATCTTGCTTAATAAAATTTGGTGTTTGCTCTGTAATTGCCAAATATGGAGATACTGTAAAATTACTTGGTGGTATATATATTTTTGTCATCGGCTTTAACACTTTCATAGTTGCTATTGGCACACCAACCTCTTCATTTGTTTCCCGCAATGCAGTATATTCTAAATCGGGATCATCATCTTCATATTTTCCACCAGGAAAACCTACTTGAGCAGAATGCACACCTCTATACGTCTTTCTCAAAATCAAAATTAAATAGGTTTCTCCAAATTGATTAGGATAAAACAAAGCCATAACACCAGCCTGTTTTGCATTTTTCATCTTTGCTTTGTTAGCCTCTATAAGCTCTTCACGAAAAGGAGGTGACATTTTAAATTGCGAGTCTTCTCCTGGAAGATTTAGATTTTTTATTTTTGAAGTAGATTTTATGAACGTTTCAAAATTCATTCCCTTATGAGGTTTTTTATAATAATAGTATTATGTCTAATAATTTTCAATTGTGAAGATAAGCAATCTCAAAAGAAAACGCCTACACAAACAGTAGATTCTACTTCAATAAAAAAGGAATCTAAAGCATTAGAAACAGATACAATTCTTAACGATAACAAAGAAGAATTCCTGCTAACTAAAGACAATGCCATGGAGTTTTTTCTTCAATATGACAAAGAACACAAAGAGAACAAAGTTCGTATTGTAACCGATTATGGAAACATAGACATCCTACTCTTTAACGAAACAAAATTTCATAGGTCTAACTTTATCTACCTCGCAAAAAAAAGCTATTTTAATGACACTCAATTTTATAGAGTGATTGAAAATTATATCATTCAAGGTGGTAGCACAGATAATCGAGACGTGATGCGCAAACGTCGTTATATTGGCAAATACTTGTTACCAACAGATACAAAACGTGGTTTTCATCATGATCGTGGTGTGATTTCTATGCCAAGTAGTGATATTGAAAATCCGTATAAACTCGCTTCTCCATATGAGTTTTTTATCATGCTAAGAGATGTGCATGAGCTAGATGGTGATTATACAATCTTTGGAAAAGTAACAAGCGGCTTAGATGTGGCAGACAAAATTGCAAATGTCGCTACTGATGATTCAGACTGGCCTCTTCAAAATGTATACATACGACGGGTAGAGATTTTGAATTAGTTTTTTAGTCTTTAGTTTGTAAAGATCAGCATATTGAGTTTCACAAAAAGACCCGTTTTCTTTCTCAAGAGAAATTCTGAAGCTTTTTTTTCTTCGGAAACGCTTAATGGCTCACTGTTTTACTAAAACCCTCATAATTCAGCACAGCCGAATTATCCTCCCTTCCAAAGAATAGTGTAGCTCATTAAGAAGATTAAGAAACTGTTATAGATTAATATAGACTTGTATGATGTTATTTATTAATCTCGTTTTGTCATTCCTGTGAAGGTAGAAAACCAAAGTTATCTAATTATAGATTTCTGCCTATGTTAAAATGGCAGCTCATACAATTATGGACTAGACATTAAATCAAAGTAACGGTTAGATCACTCAGCCTCCTTCTTATACAAACTAGGTAAGCTAATCTTGAATTTAACCGCAACCAATCGTATGACAATGACGACTATAATGGCAATTACAAATATCAAATTAGTATCTGCCATAAATTTCCGAAGCACAAAATAAGTAAGACCTCCAAGAATACAGGCGGTTGCATAGACTTCTTTTCTAAAAATGACAGGGATTTCATTACACAAAATATCACGAATCACACCTCCAAAGCACGCTGTCATTGTACCAAGTGAGATGCAAATTATGGGATGAAGACCAGCATTCAACCCTTTTTCTATACCAACAACAGTATATAATCCAATCCCAATGGTATCAAACAAAAACAGAGAGGTTCTTAGGTAGTTGATTTTACTCCGAAGTAAAATTGCAAAAACAGTAGCTCCAAAAATCACATACACATAGGTCATATTGGTCATCCATGAGACGGGATTAATTCCAATCATGACATCACGCAATGTCCCGCCTCCTACTGCTGTGACAAAGGCAATAATGAGCACGCCAAAAGGATCCATCTTTTTATTGAGAGCCACTAAAACTCCCGAAATAGCAAAAGCTACGGTTCCTAAAATATCTATGACTTGAAAAAACATGATGCGTTTACTTTGTGGCAAAGGTAATCTGCGAAATTGGTTTAACACCAAACAAACATCAAAATAGTGTGAATAAACTATGTATTAACTACTAAAAAACATCTGATGTATTTAAAACGTCTTCGAGACAAAACTACCTTGTGTGTAGTAATTATAATCTTTTAAAATGGTATCCACAAACTCCATATCGTTACCGTTATAGTCTTTAATATCTACAACCTGTATAATCTTAGTCCGTAATTTGATAAGCGTTTCATAGTCTCTTGCTGCTTTGGCTCGCACGAACGTTTCTTTAATAATTCGAGCATCATTATCTGATAATTTGATCACATTAGGATAGGTTGGCACATAGCTATCTTCCAACTCTTCTAAAATAGTATGGCTAATATTCACATTATTTTTAAGCGTAATAACAGACGTTCCTGCGGTCATATCTCCCAAGCGCTGACTCTTTTTGCTGGTTACAATGGCAATTAATGCGATAATACCGGACATCATATTTAGATCTACAATCCTACAAATCCATCGCACAAAATAATCTCCTAATCCAGCTTGATAGCCATCAATTTTCACGACCTGAATTTTTAAGATTCTTTTACCAATAGTTTGCCCATTTAGTAAGGATTCAAAAAAGAGCGTATAGAACATTACAGGAAGTAGAAAACTCATATAAATAGCCCTTTGTGACCATCCATCCATTTCTTCAATAGCAGTATTCCATTCAAATAGATTAAATACAATTTGAAATGCAACAACGACATAAGCAATCTTAATAACCAAATCAATTAAGTATGCCAAAATACGCTCACCAACACTTGCTGCGATGAAATTTATATTGACGTTTTGTGTCGTATTTATTTGTAACTCTACCATTAATTTCTTTAACTTTGAATGCGTATGAGAGAAGTGGCGTTTATTAAACAAAATAAAGAAAAATGGCTCAATTTTGAAAAGGCAATTTTTGGAAAAACCCTTAAAAACCCTGATGAATTGGCATCTCTTTATATTCAGTTAGTAAATGATTTATCGTACGCTCAAACTTACTATCCCAAAAGTAAAACAATTCTTTATTTAAACAACCTAGCAGCTAAAGCTTTTCAAAAAATTTATAAAACAAAACGCGAGGACACAAACAGGCTCCTCCATTTCTGGAAGATTGAAGTTCCCTTAATTGTTTATGAATACAGACGTTATGTCCTCTATGCATTCGCTATATTTTTAAGCTTTGTTGGGATTGGCGCATTATCTGCTGCCTACGATGATTCGTTTGTGAGATTAATTTTAGGTGATGACTATGTCAATTTGAGTTTAGAAAATATAAAGGCAGGAGACCCCGTAGCTATCTATAAAAGTGGTAGCACATGGGGAAGTGCGATTGGGATAACGATAAATAATATTATAGTTGGTATAAATTCTTTTGTCCTTGGCGTTTTTGGAGGACTAGGAACAGCCTATTATATGCTAGTTAATGGAATTATGCTTGGAGCATTCCAGTATTTTTTCTATCAAGAAGGTGTTTTTTGGGAGAGTGTTCGTGGGATTTGGATTCATGGGTCTATGGAGATTTTCGCTATCGTCATTGAAGGTGCAGCTGGTTTAATATTAGGTGCAAGTATTCTATTTCCAAAAACATATTCTAGAATAACCTCTTTTAAAATGGGTGTAAAAAATGGTGTAAAAATTTTAATAAGCACCTTCCCATTTACTATTGCTGCAGGATTTTTAGAAGGTTATGTGACGCGATATTCAAACACAATGCCCAATTGGTTATCGGTCGGGATCATATTAACAACATTAAGTATAATTTCATATTACTATTTAATTTACCCCTTGATAGTAAACAAAAAACTAAAACACCTACATGCAACTATATAAATCTCGAGACTTTGGCGAGTACTTTCAAGATACGTTTGCGTTTTTAAAGCAAAACGGAAAACATCTATTTAAGCACTTTTTTATTATCAATGGCATTTTCTTATTAACCCTAATGGTCATAGGCTATTTTTTTAGCAAATTCTACACTGATGTTATTTTTGGAGGAATTCTCAATGGCAATAGTACAGGTCTAGACGAGTACATGAACCAAAACTCAGGAGTCTTTATAGTACTTTTTTTAGTCTTTATAATTGTAGGCTTGTTGGCTGCAGTGATTTCTTATTCATTCGTTCCTATTTATCTAAAATTATATAGCAAACACAAGGGTAAAAACTTTACAGCGACAGATATTATAAACACTTACAAAGATAATATTGGTAAAATATTCATCTTTTTAATCTGTGGAATACTAATCTTTATTCCATTGATATTTGGCATTGGTATTTTACTCTTTATTCTCGCCATTACCATTATTGGTATTTTTGCAATGCCCTTAGTCATAGGTGCTGTAAGTTTATTCTATCAAGGTGCGCTCATGGAGTACCTTGACGAGAAACGCGGTATATGGGACAGTTTTGGTTATTCTTGGAGAATGATAAGCTCAAAATTTTGGGCAGCAATAGCCTGTGTTGGTATCTTTTATTTAATAAGCTATATCGCACAAAATGTCGTTGCGCTTATTCCTTATATTTTTGGGATGGTTAACATCTTTACAGAAATAGAAACGAATACTTTATCAGACCCAATGGTTATTCAAAAAACTATGACTGTAATGTTACTGGCTATTTTCCTGTTGACATTTTTAGTAAGTAGTTTTTTAAATGTCATTGTACAACTCAATCAAGGCGTGGTGTATTACAGTCTTAAAGAAGACAATGAAAACATCAATACCAAAAGTGATATTGACCTAATTGGATCTAGTGAGTAAAGTATTTTACTTATATATCGTCCTTTTTTTCTTCGGAATGTCATTTCCTACAAATGCAATATCTCTATATGGTACAACACCATTGCAAACAACGATGCAAGACGCTGTATATGTGGATACAGAGCCTATGGATAAACGTGAATTTAAGAATCTCAAGGACATCTATAACGATAACGCCTTTATCTATGAACGTACTGTAGAAAATTCTGGGAGGTGGACACGATTTAAAAAATGGCTCACAGACTTTTTCCAAGATTTATTTAATATTGATAGTACTGTAAAAGCTGCATCTATAACAGGTATAATAATAAAGATATTTTTTGTTGTTATTTTTCTGTTGGTCGTATTCATTATTGTGAAGGCTATTATCAATAAAGAAGGGAGTTGGATCTTCGGAAAGTCTAGCGATAAGACTATTATTGCTGTTGCAGACATCGAGAACAATATCTACGAAACCGATTTTAAATCCCTCATCGCAGAAGCCGAAAAAGAGAACAACCACAGACTCGCCATTCGGTATTACTACTTGTGGTTATTGAAGACGCTTTCCGAAGAAGAAATCATAGATTATGATGTTGAAAAAACCAATAGTGATTACTATCTAGAAATCGAAAACAAAGACACTAAAGAAGAATTCTCATATACCTCATACTTGTATAATTACATCTGGTATGGCGAGTTTGATATTGATGATGCTCAATTTGAAAAGGCTAAAAAAGCATTTACTCAATTTTTAAGAACCCTTTGGAAATGAGTAGAACACTAAAAATATACGTCGGCCTTTTAATACTACTATTCGTTGGAATAATCGCGATAGAGTTCTCTACACCTCTTCCTGTAAACTGGCAAAAAACATATAATGAAACTCAAAAAACACCTTATGGAACATTTGTGCTCTATAAAGAGTTAACCAATATATTCCCAGAGAGTAAAGTTCAGGATATTAAAGTCACACCTTATGAGTTTTTTGACGATTTTTACATGTGGGAAGATAGCACCTATATCACTACTGGAACATATATCGTCATTGATGAATCCCCTAATTTAGACAACACATCTGCTCAAGAATTATTGGATTTCGCATCACATGGCAATGACATATTTATGTCTAGTAATTACTTTCCAGATCTTCTTTTAGACTCTTTAGGCTTTGATACACAAAATGACTATTCATTTGAAGGTAAGGCAGAGTTTACGTTTACAAATCCTGTTTTTAAAAGTGATTCCATTTCCGTAGAAAAAGGATTAAACAATATATACTTCTCAAAAATTGACACGTTAAACACAACGGTTTTAGGACATCAAAAATTTAACGACAGCAGCTATACTAATTTTATAGAAGTGCCTTGGGGCAGTGGCTATTTTTACTTGCATGTGCAACCTGTAGCGTTTACCAATTACCATTTGCTAAAAAAAGAAAATCGTAAATATGCTTCTAGTGTGATGTCTTATCTTGGTGATGATACCATCTATTTTGATTCTAGAAACAAATCTATGAAGAGGGTTGGTAGTTCACCAATGCGATTTATCTTAAGTCAACCAGCATTGCGCTGGGCTTGGTATCTGGCTTTGATTACGATCGTGTTGTTTATGGTTTTTAATGCGAAGAGAAGACAGCGCATTGTAAAGGTAAAAGTCCCCTTAAAAAACACGACTGTAGATTTCATTAAAACGATTGGTAATTTGTACTATGAAACAAAAGACCATGACAATTTAATAGAGAAAAAAATAACGTATTTCTTAGAACATATTAGACGTGTTTATTATTTAGACACTCAAATTATAGATGATAAATTTGTAAAGCACCTGTCTTTAAAATCTGGAAAAGACAAAGACGATATTAAAAAATTAATTAATCAGATTGTATATTTAAAAGCTAAAATAAATTGTAATGAAGCCAATTTATTACAATTAAACAAGGCTATTGAAGATTTTTATACCACATAAATTATGGAACATTTAGACGACAACAAAAATGAAGATGTAACGCCAAATAACGATCAATTTGACGAGTCGTTATTAGGAGACACTAATGCAACAGCATCTACTGAGGCTGTGCCAAACCAAGAGAATACAGCTAGTGATATCAGCTTCACAAACCGTATTGATTTAAGTGAACTTCAAGCAGGTATTGCATTAATAAAAGGTGAGATAAGTAAAGTTATTGTAGGTCAAAAGGGAATGATAGACATGCTTATTGCGTCTATTCTTGCTAACGGTCATTCGCTTATTGAAGGTGTTCCTGGAGTTGCAAAAACAATTTCTGCTAAGCTATTAGCAAAATCACTGGATGTTGGTTTTAGCAGAATTCAATTTACACCAGATTTAATGCCTAGTGATATTTTAGGAACCTCTGTTTTTAACATGAAAAACTCAGAGTTTGATTTTAAACAAGGTCCTATTTTTTCTAATATGATCCTTATTGATGAGATTAACAGAGCACCAGCAAAAACGCAGTCCGCTTTATTTGAGGTCATGGAAGAACGTCAATTGACTATTGATGGTCATACTTATAAAATGGAATTACCTTTTATAGTTCTAGCCACACAAAATCCTGTAGAGCAAGAAGGAACGTATCGCTTACCAGAAGCGCAGCTAGATCGTTTCTTATTTAAAATAGACATTAATTACCCTAGTACAGAGGAGGAAGTAGAAATTTTAAATCGAGAACACAATTTACAAGGTAGAGGCAAAACAGATCAAGTCACTGCCCATTTGAGTGCTGACCAAATTATCAAATTTCAAGGTCTGGTAGAGCAAATCAAAATAGAGTCACATTTGATCAAATACATTGCAGATATGATTGTGAGTACCCGTAACAATCCCTTTTTATATTTAGGCGCATCACCAAGAGCATCTATAGCCATATTAAAAGCCAGTAAAGCCTTTGCAGCTATGGATGGTCGTGATTTTGTAACACCGGAAGATATTAAACGCTCGGCAATACCAGTACTTCAGCATCGAGTGATTGTCACTCCAGAACGCGAAATGGAAGGGGTAACGACTAAGCAAATTATAAAGCAGATTATTGAGGCTGTAGAAATACCGAGGTAACAATAGTATGCAGCTTTCAGTTTTCAGTAAGCAGTAGATGCAGCAGACTAGAGATATGGAGAGATTGAAATTGAATTAACAAAACGACGCAACAACAAACAACTTAACAAATAGATATTTTTTGAAACGTATAAAGCCATTTTTTCTCCAAAACAGATTTTTCTATGCCTGCATAGCCATAATGGTATTATTTGTTTTGAGTTTTATTTTTCCAAGAGGTTTTGCTGTTGTTAAATTGCTTGTTTTGTTATTAGTAACACTTACTGTTCTAGACACCATCATACTATTTGTGGCTAAAAAAGGGGTTAAAGGCGAGCGTGTATTGCCAGAAAAATTTTCTAATGGAGATGAGAATCCTATAAATTTAGTGATCAGTAATTATTATACGTTTAATGTTGATGTGACGATTATTGATGAAATCCCAGAGCAATTCCAAATTAGAGATTTTAGTATTCTTCGTAAATTGGAAGCCTCGAGTACGTCAGAAATACAATACAAATTACGTCCTGTAGAACGAGGTGAGTATCACTTCGGAAAATTAAATATTTATGTTACTTCGGTCTTTGGACTCATTTCGAGACGTTTCATTTCCGAAGATAATGCGATGGTACCAACCTACCCTAGTTTTATGCAATTGCGTAAGTACGATTTGATGGCGATAAGCAATAATTTACATCAATACGGAATTAAGAAAATACGGAAGATTGGTCACACTATGGAGTTTGAGCAAATCAAAGATTATGTATTAGGTGATGATTTACGGACAATTAACTGGAAAGCAACCGCAAAGCGAAACCAATTAATGGTTAATCAGTTTCAGGATGAAAAATCTCAACCTGTATATTCTATAATTGATAAAGGTCGTGTCATGAAAATGCCCTTTGATGGATTGACACTTCTAGATTATGCCATCAACGCAGCTCTAGTAATTTCAAATGTTGCCTTAAAAAAACAAGATAAAGCAGGTATTCTAGCCTTCTCAAAAAAAGTAGAAAACATAGTCGTTGCAGAGCGTCGTACCTCTCAAATGAACCTCATTCTAGAAACGCTCTATAATGTAAGCACTGATTACTATGAAAGTGACTACAGCAGGCTCTATGCAGATGTTAAACGTAATATCAACCAACGCAGTTTAATGCTCTTATATACCAATTTTGAAACCTTAGAGAGCTTGCATAGACAACTCCCTTACTTTAAAGGCATTGCCAAAAGTCATTTACTGGTAGTCATCTTCTTTAAAGACACAGAGCTCAGTACCATTATCACAGAAAAAGCAGAAACTGTGCAGCAGACCTACGATAAAGTCATTGCAGAGAAATTTGCTTTTGAAAAACGATTGATTGTCAACGAACTTCAAAAATATGGCATCCAATCCATCTTGACATCTCCACAAGATTTAACCATAGATACGATTAATAAGTATTTAGAGATTAAGGCTCGAGGGTTGTTATAGATAAAAATAGTTAGACTAATCTACATTATCTATTGGTCTTACCTAGTTGCTATTAATACCCGTATTTGAGGTGTAAATAGTTATACTGTTTAAGTGAAATCATCTCTAAATTAAGTATTTAGATATTTTTAATGGTAGTTTTAAGCACATTATGCCCAAGTTTTTTAGTTTTTAGGGATAACAACTAGTTAGGCAACATTCAGTAAGACTAGAAACATATGTAAATACAGGTAAATCTATTCATGTATTTAACGATATAGAATTATTCCTAAATTTAATAATAACCCACCATATTGACCCAAAAGACAAACCATTCTTTCTGGATTACATTTTAAATACTAGTGTACTTAGTTTTGGAGCTAAAATTAAAATTCTTATCAATCTAGATATCTTCGATAAAGCTGAGATAAAAAAAATAAGGAAATTATCTAATAACAGAAATGTATTCACTTATACTAATAGAGACTCTAAATTTGTCGAAAAAATAATTCCAGATACGACTACTAATTCAGTTAAAATAATAGTTAAAGATGTTATTCTGGAAACAAATTCTGAAGAAAAACTTAATAAGACAAGTTATAAGGATTTTATTAAAAATCACTTAAAACTCCAAAATGAAATAATAGATTTTGTATCGGAATATATAATTGAAAATAAAATTAACACACATTATAATCACATAGAAAATTTAAAATTATTAAAATCCTAACGTTGCCTAACAAAGTACTTCTATAAGTATCATCATTTATTAATCCTGATTTAGCAATAGCCAAAGCCTGTTTTTGAAAGGACATTCTACGCGAGTTTCAACGACTTAAAAGCGAGGTCTAAAAGCCTCATACAACTGTACCAAATCTGTCTAGAAAAAGAGAGGGGCTTTTCAATGTTGACCAGATCAAAGTCTCTGCGGGTATATTAACCTTATTCCTCTCTTTTGTCTTTTCTGTTTCTATGCTAAATTTAAGGAATTGTAAACTTAAGAAGAACTGTGGCAAAAAAAACTAAACATTTTCAAACTCTATCTTCAACAAAAAATTGTTTATCAAAATAATTTTCATAGATTTACTTTACTAAATAATTAAAAACAAATGCAAAACTGCGTCATTTCATATAAAAAAAGACAGACCTCTTATATAAAGAGTAGGACTTGCTATGTGATATGATACTATAATTATTTAACCAACCAATCATAAAAAGTCTGACGTTAACGTTGGACTTTTTGCATTTACACAACAACCAAAATGAAAAAACTATACTTTAATTATATTGATACTTTTAGAGGACTGTCCACCGAAGTTTGGTGGTTAGCACTCATGACCTTTATAAATAGATCAGGAACCATGGTTATTCCATTTCTGTCTTTATATCTCACAGATGATTTAGAGTTTTCTCTTAAAGAGGTGAGCTGGATTATGAGTTGCTTTGGTTTAGGTTCTGTTATTGGAACATGGTTAGGTGGAAAACTCACTGATAAGATTGGCTATTACAAAGTCATGGTGCGAAGTTTACTAAGTACAGGGGTTTTATTTATTGTACTTCAATTCATAAATACCTTTGCTAGTTTATGCGTGGGCATATTTTTGGTTATGGTGGTTGCAGATACCTTTAGACCTGCAATGTTTGTTGCCATGAGTGTGTATAGTAAGCCTGAAAACAAAACAAGATCTGTAACACTTATTAGACTCGCTATTAATTTAGGCTACTCTGCTGGCCCAGCTGTTGGTGGTTTAATAATTACATCTTTAGGGTATTCTGGATTATTTTGGATAGATGGTATCACCTGTATTCTAGCGACATTATTATTAATGAAAGTGCTTAATCCAAGCGTTGCAAAAGCTATAGATGATAAAATTGTTGAAAACCCAGTTTCGGTTTTTAAAGACAAACCATTTTGGGTGTTTTTTACTGCTATGACTATTTTCGGGATAATATTTTTACAATATTTTTCTACTATGCCTTTATACTACAAAGATATTCATGGTCTAACCGAGCTTGAAATTGGTTTACTATTAGGACTTAACGGATTCATTATTTTTGTTTTAGAAATGCCACTTATAAAATGGTTAGATGGTAGTCATTTTACCAAAATAGGTTTGATGTTATTTGGATTACTTCTAACTGCTTTAAGTTTTTACGTGCTTAATTTAACCCATTGGGTAGGCATCCTCTTTATAGGCATGCTATTCATGACTGTTGGAGAAATGATTGCATTCCCTTTCTCCAATGCTTTTGCTATGGATCGCGCAAAAAAAGGAAAACAAGGCCAATATTTATCTATGTATGTTATGGCGTTTTCAATTGCTCATGTTTTTGGTCATAATGTGGGACTACGTTTAGTGGATTATTATGGGTATAATACGACGTGGTCTATTATGGTCGGTCTTGGTTTAGTTGGCACTTTACTTTTAGTCTATCTGAGAAAAATTTTAGCTACTAAAAATGAACTGATATGACTCTAAACCAAATCACCATGCCATCACTAGACGTAAAAAAAGCCCGTGAGTTTTATAAAAATTTAGGGCTAAATGTCATTGTAGATACTTCACCAAATTATGTGCGTTTTTTAATATCCTGACGGAAATGCAACGCTCTCAATCTATAAGGTCAATACCAAACAACTGGTGATGGCATCTCAATTTATTTTGAAGACAATAATCTTGACGAGCTTTTGAAAAACCTTAAGAATAATGGCATACAATTTATAGTACTACTTGAAAATAAATCCTGGCTATGGTGAGAAACGCATTTGATACCAAAAGAACTTTATAATAATCACATCATTCTGTTTTCCGCAGGAAAAAACAGACTAAATCCACCTTGGCGAATTTAGTCATCTACTCTTATTTTAAAACCGTAAACTCAATCTTAGAATCGTTAAACACCGAATGTGTTTGGGTCTTAAAATCGCTCTCTATAGCTTTATAAATATTAGGCACGAATGTTTGCGGATTTAAATCAATCAACGGAAACCATGTACTTTGAACCTGCACTTGTAACTTGTGACCTTTTTTAAACGTGTGATGTACATCCTGTAACTTGATATTGACATCTGTTGGTTGATTTGGTACAAATGCTTCTGGGTTTTCAAAACTGTTTCTAAAACGTCCACGCATCACTTCACTTCTTACCATTAAATGATAATTACTCATTGATAAATGGTCTTGCATACCGTCTTCTTGCTCCTCGGCATCTGCAGGATGAACATCTACAATTTTCACAATCCAATCTGCATCTGTTCCCGTAGTAGACACATTAAGCTTGGCTAAAATATCACCTGCGAAGGTTATATCATCTTCTAAAATTTCGGTTTCAAATATAAGAACATCAGGACGTCGAGCTGCAAAGCGTTGATCATCTGTCATATATTTTCGTGGTGTAAAAACAGTTTTAATATCTTCAGAATAAGGTACAGGACGTTTTAAATCACTTACAAATGACTCTTTAGAATTACCTTTTTTAGAATTAGAGAGCTCTTGGTTTGCATTTAAGTACATAGACTGTTTCTCTGCTTGCTTTGGAGGCCAGCTATCAAAACTACTCCACTCTTTTTTACCAGAATCAAATACATATGCTTCTGGTAATCCTGAATTTGTATCACCTTTTCCTTTCAAGAAATGGTTAAAGAAGGTCGTTTCAACATCCCGTTGAAATTTTAGAGATATAGAATCTCCGAAGAAATAATTACCAACATAATTTTTGACATCACTCCTAGCCCAACGTCCATGATCCCAAGGACCAAAAACCATCGTGTTGTAATTATCCGGATTGTGCTTTTCTATTGTTTTGTACGTTTCAAAAGGACCATATAAATCTTCGGCATCAAACAAACCACCAACAACCATCGTGGCAACACTTGGCTTAATATCTTTTAGGTTTTGAATTAAACCTTTGGATTTCCATATCGTATCGTAATTTGGATGTTCTACAATTTCTCTCCAAAATACATCATCAATTCTATCAGATTGCTTTACTGACTTGTCATCTGGTGTATCATATTGAAAATATTTGTTCAAATTACTTAAGGGTCCTGCATCAAGAAAAAATTGATATTGATCTTGTGTTTTCATTTCTGGAAATTTAAACCAAGCAGAATCTGTAGGTTGATCTTTAGTCGTACCAAATAAAGACACTGCTCTAAAGTAGCTCAGTAAAAAAGCACCATTGTGATGAAAGTCATCAAAAAAGAAATCTCCAATACAGGCTTGAGGCGATGCTGCTTTTAGAGCTGGATGCGCATCAATAGTAGAATATGTAGCATAAAAACCTGGGTATGAAATTCCCCAAGTACCAACATTACCATTATTATTTTCAACGTTATTTACTAACCAATCTATGGTGTCATAAGTATCTGATGCCTCATCAATTTGAGAATCCTCTGTTTTATTTGGGATATAAGCACGCATATTATCATAAATACCTTCACTCATCCAACGACCACGAACATCCTGATACACAACAATATTACCCTCTTTCATTAAATGAACGTTAGGTCCAATCTTCGTCTTAAATTCTCCGTCACCATAAGGTCGAGAACTATAAGGGGTTCTCATCATTAAAATAGGATAGGTCTGACTTTCATCTTTTGGTGAATAAATCGTGGTGTGAAGTTTTATACCATCACGCATTTCAATAGTCACCTCCTGTTTGTTATAATTATCTTTGACGTAAGTATCTTCTACTTTTTCATCTTCAGAAATGGGCTCAACTTTACTTTTGTCTGAACATGAAGTAAATACAAGGCTGATAATAAGAAGGAATCTAATAAGAATTTTCATGGATAATTGTTCTAAATTTTGAATCATTAAATTTACGAAAACATATACTATTTTATATAAATGAAACAGATACTATTATTATTTACGATACTGTTCTTGGTAAACTGTAATTCTTCCGAAGAAAAAACAAAAGAGAAACAGATGAAAATTTGGGAAGAAAGAGTTGAAAGAGCTAAAAAGGAAAAGTACGTTCCTGTATTAGAACCTAACCGATATAACGTAGGGTTTTTAATTATGGATGGTGTTTTTAATACAGAATTGACTGCGCCTTTTGATATTTTTCAACATACTATTTTTAGAGACAGTATTAAGCCCATGAATGTGTTCACTGTTGCAAATACAGACGATGCCATCATGACTTTTGAAGGGATGCGTATTCTTCCAGACTATAATTACACCAAGGACAAACTTCCAAAAATTGATATTTTTGTGGTACCAAGTGCAGAGCATCATTTGGATACAGATTTAGATGATGACGCCATGATTGCTTTTGTTAAACGCGTTGCCAAAGGTGCACAATTTATAACGTCTCACTGCGATGGCGCTTTTATTTTGGCACAAGCAGGATTACTTGAGAATACAGTTTCAACAACATTTCCTAGTGATATTGATACGATGAGAGCGCGTTTTCCAAATCTAGATATTAGAAAAGAGGTGTTATTTGTGCATGACGGAAAATACATCACATCGGCTGGTGGTGCAAAATCATTTGAAGCTGCATTATATCTCTGTGAATTTCTCTACGGAAAAGAGATTGCTCAAAGTTTGGCTGGCGGATTGGTGATTGATTGGGAACTAGAAGAAGTGCCCCATCTTATTATTGACTAGTAAAACTATTTCAAAGGTTTCACCTCACTATGTTTAATAACATGCGATAATATAATTTGTGTCTTGGTTTCTCCATAAACAATCAACTGATCAATAAACAATTCTAGGTGCTTTTGATTTTTTAAAACAACTTCCATGACAATGTTTTCATTACCTGTAATACGATAGCAATTTATAACCTCATCATAGGTCTTAACTTTCTCAAGAAAAGGTTTCAACATTCCCATAAATGCTCTAACCGTAATAAGTGCCTTTAGTTGGTAGCCCACCTCAAAAGGAGACACCAAAGTATTATAACTTTGAATGATACTAGCATCTTCCATTTTCTTAATCCGTTCTGAAACGGCAGGAGAACTGATGCCAACTTGACGACCAATTTCTGCATTAGACGCTCTTGCATTTAACTGTAAGCGTTTCAAAATTTTCCAATTGAGACTATCTATAAACATTAAAAGTAATTTATAAATCTACGTTAATAATTAAATCAAATATACAAATTTACCTTAATATCGAAAGTAAAATATAAAAACTTGTTAGTAACTTTGATACCATTGCTAGAAAAAAATGAATTATAATATCCCATCTCACCTATCTGAAATGCCTATATATCAAAAGGCTATAGATATTCTCGTATTATCGAGAAATATATCTACATATCTTAATCAGGATTTATCATACTTAAGACATGATGGGTCAGAGGATTCTAATATTTATTTTTCTGGTGATATCATTCAGCAGTCCGAGTCTTTAGCTCCAGAAATTGAGAAAGCCCAAGCTGAACTTTGTTCTTATAAAAAACACAAACATTTAGATGCTCTAGAACGATTGATACATCGTTTACATTTAAACTGCAATCGTTTGCAACACTGTAATAGCAACGGGAAAGACTATTTACCTATTCTTCAAAATGAATTAAGAAAATTTAAGCGCTTACAACGCAGTTGGATGATGACCTTGTAAATTAATTCTAATGTGCAACTTTCACTATTGCTTGGTGCGTGATTGGAAAATTACAAGAATTAGCAATAAAACAGAGTTTATTAGCTTCTTTGTGAAGACTTACTGCCTTATCAATCATGTCTACTTTTGAAATTGTTACTATGGGGTTCAATACAACTGATGTAAACGCGCCACTCCCATCTGCTTTCAATTCTAAAATACCTACCGCCTCATCTTGATAATCTATGAGCTCGATTCCGTGTTGAGCACATACGTAGAAGTAAGACATCATATGACATGACGATAATGCAGATAGCAACAAATCTTCTGGATTGTATTTAGTTTCATCACCTTTAAAGGCTTTAGCTGCTGAAACCGTTAATGGTGATTTGTCGTCTATAAAAACCTGATGTGTTCTTCCGTTAACTGAAACATCGAGGGCTTTTTTAGCTGACCATTTTGCTTTTACTTTGAATTTTGTTTTAAACATATTTTATTAAAAACAAATCCCAAACAAAGTTTGGGGTTTGTGCCTTATCTTATTGTAAAAACCCAATGCGACTTCGGAAGAGCTACTCACACAATTTTGAATGCACTAGCTTTTCAAAATCGGAATCCTGCTTACATATTCCTTCTATACTGACCACCAACTTCAAATAGCGAACTCGTAATCTCACCCAAAGAACACACCTTACAGACATCCATTAACGCATCAAAAATGTTCTCATTGTTAATCGCTTTATGTTGTAAATCTTTCAGTAATTGCTCGGTATCATTTGCTTTATGTAGATTCTCCAAAGTCTTGATTTGAAATTGCTTCTCTTCTTCCGTAGCACGAATAACTTCGGCAGGTAAAACCGTTGGTGACCCAGTACTACTTAAAAAGGTGTTCACACCAATAATTGGGAACTCACCATTATGCTTCAACGTCTCATAATACAAACTCTCTTCTTGAATTTTACTGCGCTGGTACATCGTTTCCATAGCACCTAAAACACCACCACGTTCTGTAATACGATCAAATTCTAATAAAACTGCTTCCTCTACTAAATCAGTTAATTCTTCAATAATAAAAGAGCCTTGAATTGGATTTTCATTTTTATTCAAACCTAATTCTTTGTTGATAATCAACTGAATTGCCATTGCGCGACGAACCGATTCTTCAGTTGGTGTAGTAATCGCTTCATCATATGCATTTGTATGTAATGAGTTGCAGTTATCGTAAATCGCATATAAGGCTTGAAGTGTTGTACGAATATCATTAAAGTCAATCTCTTGCGCATGTAAACTACGACCAGAGGTTTGAATATGGTATTTCAACATTTGTGCTCGTGAGTTTGCACCATACTTATTCTTCAATGCTTTAGACCAAATTTTTCTAGCCACACGACCAATCACCGCATATTCTGGATCGATTCCGTTTGAGAAAAAGAAAGATAGGTTTGGACCAAATTTATTGATATCCATTCCTCTTGATAAATAATACTCAACGTATGTAAATCCATTAGATAATGTAAACGCTAACTGCGAAATTGGATTTGCTCCAGCTTCTGCAATATGATATCCTGAAATAGAGACCGAATAAAAATTACGAACATTATTTTCAATGAAATACTCTTGCACATCACCCATTAAGCGAAGCGCAAATTCTGTAGAGAAAATACAGGTGTTTTGTGCTTGATCTTCTTTTAAAATATCTGCCTGAACCGTTCCTCTAACTTGAGCAATTGTTTTGGCTTTGATATCTGCATAAATGGCTTCTGGTAAAACTAAATCACCAGTAACACCGAGTAACAGTAATCCTAATCCGTTATTACCCTCAGGTAAATCGCCATTATATATTGGACGCTCTTTACCTTTGTAAATAGCCACTATTTTTGCTTCGACTTCTTTTTCTAAGCTATTTTCTTTGATATAAATTTCACATTGCTGATCAATAGCAGCATTCATAAAGAATCCTAATAACATTGGAGCTGGACCATTAATCGTCATACTCACAGAGGTCATAACATCTGCTAAATCAAAACCAGAATATACTTTTTTAGCATCATCCAAACAACAAATAGAAACCCCTGCATTACCAATCTTACCATAGATATCTGGTCTATGATCTGGATCATTTCCGTAGAGTGTCACACTATCAAAAGCTGTGGATAAGCGCTTAGCTGGCAATCCCATACTCACGTAATGAAAACGACGATTGGTACGCTCTGGACCACCTTCTCCAGCAAACATACGTGCTGGATCTTCACCTGTTCTTTTGAACGGATACAATCCTGCAGTAAACGGAAATTCACCTGGCACATTCTCTTGTAATGTCCAACACAAAATATCTCCCCACGCTTGATATTTAGGTAGTGCTACTTTTGGAATCTGTGAATGTGACAGTGACTCTGTATGCGTTTCAATTTTTATTTCCTTGTCTCTAACCTTGAAGGTATAGATTGGATTTTTATATTTATTTACTTTTTCGTCCCAACCCGTAATAACTTCCCAGTTGTAAGGATCTAGGTTCAATTTTACGCGGTCAAATTCTGCAATAAGAAGTTTTGTGAAACCGGTATTATCGTCATTAACCTGTTTTAAGATCTCATCATTAATACCCGATTTATCTAATTCTGGAGCATTACCAACAACAGATTGAATCGTTTTATAAATCCCAAATAGTCTTTGAGCGACTTCAACTTGTTCATTTGCAGTTTTATCATAAGCACGATTACTCTCAGCAATTTCCGATAAGTAACGTGTTCTTGCAGGCGGAATCACGAATATTTTCTCGCTCATTTCGTCGGAAATTTGAAATGTCGAATGTAAATCTGTATCCGTTTTTTCTACCAACTTATCCATGACCGCTTTGTAAAGCGTATTCATTCCTGGATCGTTAAATTGAGAGGCGATAGTCCCGAAAACAGGCAAATCATCTTGATGAACATCCCAAAGATGATTATTACGCATGTACTGCTTTTTCACATCGCGTAAAGCGTCTAAAGAACCACGTTTATCAAATTTATTGATGGCTACCAAATCTGCAAAATCAAGCATGTCGATTTTTTCGAGTTGGGTTGCTGCTCCAAATTCTGGAGTCATGACGTATAAAGATACGTTTGAGTGTTCTATAATTTCGGTGTCTGATTGTCCGATTCCTGAGGTCTCTAGTATAATGAGGTCAAATTCTGCAGCTTTTAACACCTCAACTGCTTCATTAACATATTTAGATAATGCTAAATTAGATTGACGTGTCGCTAAACTACGCATATACACTCTTGGTGAGTTGATAGCGTTCATTCTTATACGATCACCTAAAAGCGCACCACCTGTTTTACGTTTTGAAGGATCTACAGAAACAATACCAATTGTTTTCTCTGGAAAATCAACTAAGAAACGACGAACCAATTCATCAACTAAACTAGATTTACCAGAACCTCCAGTTCCTGTAATTCCTAAAACTGGTGTTTTAGAGTCTTTATTTTTTATATGTATCTTTTCTAAGGTCGCCTTGGCCACTTCCGGAAAGTTTTCTGCAGAAGAAATGACGCGTGCAATAGCTCTTGAGTTTTTCTTCGGAAGCAAATCTATCTCACCATTTAGTGAATCTCCAATAGCAAAATCAGATTTCTGAACCAAATCATTAATCATTCCTTGGAGTCCCATTGCTCTTCCGTCGTCTGGCGAATAAATTCGGGTAATGCCATAATCCATGAGTTCGTTGATTTCCGAAGGCAAAATAACACCACCTCCTCCACCAAATATTTTTATATGTCCTGCGCCTCGCTCTTGCAGCAAATCATGCATATATTTAAAATACTCATTATGTCCACCTTGGTACGATGTCAAGCAAATCGCATTCACATCTTCTTGGATGGCAGTATTTACAACTTCATCAACACTTCTATCATGACCTAAATGAATCACCTCAACACCTGTAGACTGAATGATACGACGCATGATATTTATGGAGGCATCGTGACCGTCAAAAAGTGCTGCTGCGGTTACTATTCTAACTTTATACTTTGGCTTATATGGTGCTGCTTGCTTCATTCGTAAAATTATGAGATTTTATAGATACAAATTTACGGAATATTCAAAAAAAATAAGAGTTTACAATAAAATATCTAAAAGTTTAATTTTACCGGGTGTCGTGTTCCTTTTAGGCTAACTTGAACACTCAATTTGAATTATTGATATGAAACGAGCGTGTTCAAAATTTTATCACTCACAGGAATGATTAATAGCGAACAGCGTGTGACCATTGAAAAACAATAACTATAAACACATGAAAAAAATAATTATACAAATCCATTGTAAAGATCAGTCTGGCATTATAGCATCTGTCACCAATTTTATTTCTGATAATAAAGGAAACATTGTTTATATAGATCAGCATGTTGATAGAGAGCAAGATATTTTTTTCATGAGAACCGAGAGTGAATTTGACACGTTTTCTATGGAGGTTTTTAAGTCAAAGTTCAAAACCGAATTAGCTGATAAATTTGAAATGAAATGGCAAATTTATAATGCTGAGGATAAACCTAAAATGGCCATATTTGTTTCAAAGTACGACCATTGCTTATATGATATTTTAGGACGCTATAGATCTGGCGAGTTGCACTGTGAACTGCCACTTATAATAAGTAATCATCTAGATTTGAAAGCTACTGCTGAGTATTTTAATATTCCGTTCTATCACATACCAGTCACTAAAGACACTAAAGCAGAAGCCGAAAGTGAACAATTACAGTTATTAGAAAAGCATAATATTGACTTTATTGTGTTAGCTAGATATATGCAGATTATTTCTGGACAGTTGATTGACCGTTATGAAAATAAAATAATTAATATTCATCACTCCTTTTTACCTGCTTTTATTGGAGCAAAACCCTATCACTCTGCTTTTAAAAGAGGTGTGAAAATTATTGGAGCTACCAGTCATTATATTACTGAAGAGTTAGATGCAGGCCCTATTATTGAGCAAGATGTTGCTCGTGTATCACATACCTATTCAATTAAAGACTTAATAACTAAAGGTCGAGATTTGGAAAAAATCGTATTGGCTACAGCTATTAAACACCATATTAACCGTAAAGTGATGGTCTATAACAATAAGACCGTCATCTTTTATTAGTATTTGTATAATAACCCATAGTAGAATAGAACTTAAACTCTCAGTACCATAGGAACATTATTTTTTTTCTAGACTACTAAGATTTCAAATTAGCTAGTAGTTCACTCCATTTCTATTTCCCAAAAAAAAGAGCTATATACGAACATTGATAGCCACACAAACAATAGACCACATTAAGGTTATGTGACCTATCAATAAATATTGTGTCTTAATTATGAACGAGCAAAGTATGTTATACCTATCTAACTCTAAATACTAACTAATTTTCGACAACAAAAAAAACTGGTATATTGGAATAGTGTTTTCTAATAATTATTTTCATTATTAGACCAAATGACACCTTTAAAGTTTTAATTTTACAGACTCAATATATATTCTATAAAAAAAAGAACCCCTTATTATGTATAAAAAAATATTAGTTTTTGTCGCGATTTTTAGTTTAACTGCCTGTGCAGAATTACAAGACGTCGTTAATAGCTTACCACAAGGAGGAGGAAGTGTTTTGAGTAATACAGATATCGCAGCGGGTTTGCGCCAAGCATTAGATTTAGGTATTGATAAACAAGTTACCAAATTGACTCAAAAAGATGGTTTTTTTAGAAATGAATTAGTAAAGATTACATTACCAGAAGAGTTACAAAAGATAGATAAAGGTCTACGTAAAATTGGATTAGGTAGCTTAGCTGACGAAGGTTTAAAAGTACTCAATCGCGCTGCTGAAGATGCTGTAAAAGAAGCAACTCCAATTTTTGTTAATGCAGTTAAAGAGATAACGTTTGATGATGCAAAAAGTATTTTATTAGGTAGTGATAAAGCTGCAACAGATTATTTAACGACTAGGACACAAACTGAACTTTATAACAAGTTTCAACCCGTAATAAATAATTCGTTTACCAAAGTAGGTGCCGATAAAATATGGACTAATCTTATTAGTAAGTATAATGCCATACCATTTACTAATAGTGTAAACCCTAATCTTACAGATTATGTTACTGGTGAAGCTCTTAAAGGAGTTTACACAATGATTGCTGTAGAGGAAAAAGAAATACGAACGAAGACCTCTTCTAGAAGTACAGATTTATTAAAACAAGTATTTGCTTTACAGGATTAAGCTTATATCCCATATAGTATTAAACGACTCTTAATATACTCGTAATATTAAGGTAACACCAAATAAAGTAATAAGACACATCTTTGCACCAGTTAGTAAAGAATAAATTATCTCATAATTTATTTGAAATAGTACAGTTAGTCTAAAAGTCGACCTCGTCTCAGGTTGACTTTTTTTTTATCAACACTTTTCTATTTAGTTTCTGAATCACGACATTTTAGAAACGCTTAAACCTTAAAAATAATAGTATTATACGATCAAATAACAATGTTCTAGCTCACCAAAGTAAATTTCTATCACATTGCTCAAATCTTATAGAACAAGTATAAAACTACCATCAAACTAACTCATCTCTTAGTATTATACAAGAGTTCTGTACCATTAAATTACATAGCTTAAATATCTCAACAAAGATCTAAGAAAGTTGTAACACAATTAATTTCACATTTATTTAACTCTCCCTAAGAGTCTAGTACTTGTTTTAGAGCGTATATAAAGTGTAAAAAGATATATTATGGATTCTCATTTTTGTAAAGTAGGTAAAACAATAACCAGCAATAACACTTCTTTTAGTTTAAAATATTTAGAGGATAAATACCTTCGTTTTATTGAAGAAGCTTATAATTTAGAACAAATAGATATGAGTTTGAGTGATATTTTATTTTATGAAGCTAAAAAACTTAAACTACGCATCTTAAATTTAAAACATACTAACCCAAAAGTTCTTGACGTAGTATTTTAAAATAATCAAAAGCATGCTCTAATCTCGAACCATACCAAGAGAAAAACTCACCATCAACTAATATGGTTTTAGTATTTGGAAATTGAGCTTTTAATTCTTTAATATGAGCACTTTTAAAAGGATAAGGTTCACTCGATAGAAGTATAACATCAAGTTCTTCTGTAATAGAATTAAAATCAACTTCAGGATAACGCTCTAAATCTCCAAAGTAATTCTTAAAACCATTTACTCTAAGCATATCATCAATAAACGTATCCTTTGCTGCAACCATCCATGGATTTTTCCAAATAAAATAAGCGACCTTAAGTTTTGGTTGATCTTTTATATGGTGACGAAAGTCTCGATATTTGTTCTTTATACTAGAGATAAGCACTTCTGACTTTTTTTCTACGGAAAATAATTGGCCATACAAATCAAGAAGTTCCAAAGCATCATCCAAATTATAGATATCACTAATATGTACTGGAGCAATGTTCTCTAATTCCAGTATCATCTCCTTTGTATTCTCTTCTTTATTACAGAGAATTATATCTGGGTTTAGATTTTTTATTTTATCGAAACGCACTTGTTTGGTTCCTCCAACAACGGTTTTGTTCTTCCGAAGAGAGGCAGGGTGAATACAAAATTTCGTCACACCTACAATGGAAGATTCCAAACCTAAATCGACTAGTAATTCGGTTTGAGATGGGACTAATGAAACAATACGTGTTGGTGTGTCTTTTAATTCTAGTACTCTTTCAAGTTGGTCTTTATGCTTCATAAATGAGATTACCACATCACGCTTTCTCGCAATGACAATTAGGAATTAAGTATTAATTCCATCTGCTCCTGAAGGTCTTTAGCTTTTTCAGCAGCAGCCTCAGCAAAACCTTCATTTTGAGATGCATAAATAATACCTCTTGAAGAATTAATCAATAAGCCTACAGACTCATTCATCCCATATTTACAGACCTCTTGTAGATTTCCACCTTGCGCTCCTACTCCAGGAACTAACAAAAAACTATTAGGAATGATCGTTCTTATCTCTGCAAAATACTCTGCTTTAGTAGCACCAACAACATACATTAGATTTTCAGAATTTTTCCAAGACTTAGAGGTTTCCAACACCTGCTTATAGAGTTCTTTCCCTTCTACCGTTTTTGTTTGAAAATCAAAAGCACCTTCATTAGAAGTTAAAGCCAACATAATAGTATGTTTATTTTCAAATGCTAAGAAAGGCTCTATAGAATCTTTTCCCATATAAGGTGCAACGGTAACACTATCAAACTCTAAATCTTCAAAAAAAGCTTTAGCATACATGGTACTTGTGTTTCCAATATCTCCACGTTTGGCATCTGCAATGGTAAATATTTCAGGATGCTTTTCATTGAGATACAATATCGTCTTCCCTAAAGCTTTCCACCCTTTAAGACCATAAGCTTCATAAAAAGCAGTATTGGGTTTATAGGCAACACATAAATGATGTGTCGCATCAATAATTGCTTTATTAAACGCAAAGATTGGATCCTCTTCGTTTAATAAATGTTTTGGAATTTTATTTAAATCAACATCTAACCCTATACATAGAAAGGAGTTCTTTTTTTTGATTTGATCTGTGATTTGTTCTGTTGTCATATAAAAAAAGCCTCAATTAAGAGGCTCTAAATATTAAATATGTTCGTCACTAGCTTTTAACTTCTCAGTATTTTCTGCTAGCATAAGTTCGTCGAGTATTTTTTGAATATCACCATTCATGATATTCTGCAAATCATAAAGTGTTAAACCAATTCTGTGATCTGTCACTCGTCCTTGCGAATAGTTATACGTTCTAATCTTAGCACTTCTGTCTCCAGAACTTACCATAGAACCACGTTTTTCGGCATCAGCAGCATTCTTTTTTGCTAATTCCATTTCATATAAACGAGAACGCAGTACTTTAAATGCTTTCTCTTTATTTTTATGTTGTGATTTTTGATCTTGACATTGTGCCACCAATCCTGTTGGCTCGTGAGTTAATCTCACTGCGGAATACGTTGTATTTACCGACTGTCCTCCTGGACCAGATGAACAGAAAAAGTCAATACGAACATCTTTTGGATTGATTTCCACATCAAATTCTTCGGCTTCAGGAAACACCATACATGTTGCAGCACTGGTATGCACGCGACCTTGAGTTTCTGTTTGCGGTACACGTTGTACACGATGCACTCCTGCTTCAAATTTCAAGACACCATAGACGTCCTCTCCAGAAACCTCAAACTGAATTTCTTTAAATCCGCCATTCGTACCTTCACTGTAATCTACAGTATCCACTTTCCAGCCTCTACCTTCACAATATTTGGTGTACATTCTATATAAATCACCAGCAAAAATACTAGCTTCATCTCCACCAGTTCCTGCACGCAACTCAACGACTGCATTTTTAGAATCTTCAGGATCTTTAGGGATTAACATCACTCTAATATCATCATCCAATTTTGGAATCCCTTCCTTAGCTTCATCGTATTGCATCTTAGCCATTTCGATCATTTCAGGATCACTACTATTAGAAATGATGTCTTCGGCTTCCGCTAAGTTATCTGTGAGCTCTATATATAATTCGCGCTTATCCATTAACAAGCGTAAATCTTTATACTCCTTGTTAAGGGCAACATAACGCTTTTGATTTGTTATAATATCTGGCTGAATGATTAAATCACTAACCTCATCAAAACGTTGTTTTACTATTTGTAATTTCTCTAACATCTATCTTCTAAAAATTGTGATTCAAAAATACGATAATTTATGGATTTGTATAACCTGAGTTCGACCTAATATTTGTTCCTGTTTGATTGAATTTTTATTCAATTGGAAGGAGTCGTTTTGAAGGACTAACTCGTTAATTTGAAAAAATTACAGCAAGAATTAGAAAAAACGCATCAAATCCTTTGGAAACCCCAAGAAACCCTAGTTTTTTCGTATAACGTTATAAAAAAATCTCGATATTAATTCTAATTTTATACTTCAAACCTCACAATTTCTTAGAATTCTGGAAATTAAATCTAGGGCTCAACTCAGGTTATTAGAAAATAATTTGCTTGTATACTGAAAAATAATCTTTATGGATTTGACGTTATTGGCTTATGCAGAAGCAAGTCTTATCTATTCTCAACTATTACAAATCTATGGCATTCTGGTCATTTATTGTTACTCTTGCTGTAACAATTATAAACCCTGAACTCATATTAGCATTATCAATAAAGTTGTTTCTGACATTTGTGTTATGGTTTATGATTAGTGATAGAAAGGTTAGACAGCGATTGCGCTTTTATAGAATTAGTGGTGTCTCTAACATTAAATTTTTTACAGTGATTTTCTTAATTGACTCAGTTATCACTAGTACCTTTTTAGTACTGATAAAAGGATTTATTTAAACTAAAAATCTACAATAACACCAACACCTAGGATTTGTTTCCATTGTACTTTTGGGCCTTGTTCTTCAAATTCACCTTCTGTATTTGTTGCTACCAATGTTTTAATATTGTCATCATATCTCAAATGAGAACCTAAAGTAGCCTTGACATATTGATTGACCGTAAAATCAAAAACAATTTCAAAATCCACATCTATATTCCCAAAATGATCGAGATAATCTGTGTAAAGACTTAATTGATGACGCAAATTAATATTCTCAAAAACGATAGTTTCATAAGAATTAGCAAATAGAATTCCCATTTCTTTTCGAACCCGTTCACCACTTTTAATCATATTTCCATTGTCATCAAAAACCGCTGGTTTCACTCCAAAAGACCCAGCATTTGAAAGATCCTCATCTAATACAAATGTGGCTTTAAAAGTTAAGGGCGAAAAATAAATAGAAAATTTATCAAGATTTTTACCATACTCTACTCCTCCTCCAAAGAACGCATAACCAGGAGCCATAAATCTCGAAATCTGATTATCGCGATTTGGATAGTTATAACCATCTGTAAGTTGGGTTTTAAAATTAAAGCGTCCAGAAAAATACCAATTCGTAATTGTATCTTGTCTAAATCCAAAGGTTGAAATAAGCTCTAGCTCATCTTCAGTTTTTCGAAACTTTTGACTTTGCTGCTTATTGATCCCATAACGTACTCGCGCAGAATTTCTCCATTTATAATAGAAGTCACTATAGTTTAAAACAGAGACAATATTAATTAATGCCGAAATTGAATTACTACCACCAGCATTCCAATTCACAAAAGCAACCTCACTTATGTCAAGTCCAGCTTTATTAGTTTGAATCCATTTGTACATAGGATTAACGGTGGCTATAGAATCGGTTTGCGCGTTTAAAAATTGAATTGAAATGACAAACAGGATAAATAATGCTGTTTTTAGCTTAAAAAAAGGTTTTAGCATAAAATTGATTGTGAACTAATATTCAAATACTCCGTAAACACTTTTAATCGTAAGTTTTTTCTCTTCGGAAGGATTTACGCGACCAATAATTTTGGCCTCTACATGAAAAGATTTTGAAATCTCGATAATATCTTCAGCAATCTCTGGAGTAACATATAGTTCCATACGATGACCGCAGTTAAACACCTGATACATCTCTTTCCAATCCGTGTTAGACTGCTCTTGAATTAATTTAAACAAAGGAGGCACATCAAACATATTATCTTTCACGATATGTAAATTGTCAATAAAATGAAGAATCTTAGTTTGTGCTCCACCAGAACAATGTATCATACCATGTAAACTTTCCGAAGAAAACTTAGAGAGTATTGCTTTTATAATTGGCGCATAAGTACGTGTTGGTGACAACACGAGTTTACCAGCATCAATTGGAGAATTCTCAACCGAATCTGTCAATTTAGTTTGTCCAGAATAGACTAAGTCCCCAGGAACTGAGGCATCAAAACTTTCAGGATATTTTTCAGCTAGATACTTATGAAATACATCATGACGTGCTGATGTGAGTCCGTTACTTCCCATTCCACCATTATATTCAGTTTCATAAGTGGCTTGACCAAAACTCTCAAGTCCTACAATAACATCACCCGCTTTTATATTAGCATTATCGATGACATCACTACGTTTCATACGAGCAGTTACAGTAGAATCTACAATAATTGTGCGCACCAAATCGCCAACATCTGCAGTTTCACCGCCAGTTGAATGAATAGTCACTCCAAACTTTTTTAAATCTTGTATAAGTTCTTCTGTCCCATTTATAATTGCTGAGAGCACATCTCCTGTAATTAAGTTTTTATTACGACCAATCGTAGAAGACAACATGATATTATCTGTGGCACCAACACAAAGCAAATCATCAATATTCATAATGAGTGCATCTTGAGCTATACCTTTCCAAACTGAAATATCACCAGTTTCTTTCCAATACATATAAGCCAAAGCGCTCTTTGTACCTGCACCATCTGCATGCATGATTAAGCAATAATCATCATCACTTGTTAAATAATCTGGTACAATTTTGCAAAAAGCCTTAGGAAATAATCCTTTATCTATATTTTTAATTGCATTATGAACGTCTTCTTTTGAAGCAGAAACGCCCCTTTGCGCATAACGTTTACTAATATCTTGGCTCATAGGTTTGTGTTGAGTCACAAAAGTAAGAATTGTAAATTACAATTTAAGCCTATTTTCATCATCAGTTAAAGAATTCTCTTCAATTATTGTAGCATCCTCTTTTACATGTTTTGCTTTCACCTCTGCACCACCAAAATAATAGTTAATACCAAATGCAATTCTAAAGTAGGTATCGTCAGATGATCCAGCTTCTAAACCATCAAGTGCATCACTTGACACATAGTTGTAATCTGTATATAATTTTAAGGCGAATTGATTTGATACAATATATTCTAAACCAGCTCCTCCCTGAATTTTAGGAGCAGTTTCTTTAAAATGATTTGAAGCATTATAACCTGCTCCTACAAACATAAATGGCGAGAATCTTTGGTGAGGTAAAAACAATAGTTCGACATTAAAATCGAATGACATAAAACCTTCATTATATTGATCAATGTAGGCTAAATTAAATTTATGATACCCAAAGTCTAATGCTAAGTGCGGAGTTAGATGCCTCTTGTATCCAAAATGACTGTAAATTTCAAATTGAGGATCTAAAAGATCACCATTAATAACAGAAGTCCCAAAGGCAATGTCAAAAGCATTGGTTCCTCTTAAATCGTAAAATTCTGTTTTTATTTCAGGAGCATCAATTTGTTCTTGGGCCACCAATTGGCATCCGAATAAAAAAAATATAATAATTAATATACTAAAACTCTTATGTTGTACTATCATCAAATTTTGTTTTGGTTGAATAACACCACTAACAAAAAGGATTTAGGTTCAAAAGATTTGGGATCTTCTTATACTCAAATAAGTAACAAATTTCGGCAATATAAAAAATTAATTTTAGGGCACAAAAAAAGACAAATAAATTTTTAAAAACTTATTTGTCTTTTGTTGATATTGAGAACAATATCAAACGGTTCCCTTAAACTTTAAGAATCATTTAAGATTCTACATGAAATCTCGCTTCAGTTTTAACGATATTTTCCTGAGTTAAATCATCTTTAACATCGTTAGAGTCGTCTTGAGAAAACAATAAGGTCGCAAACATTAGAGCAGCGAGACTTAAAAGTAACTTCTTCATTTTTTTTACAAAATTTGATTAATAGCATAGCAAATATAATCAATTAGTGTAGTGTCTATGTAGGTTTATCTATATTTTCGATTATTTGATATAATAATTCGATGAAATACATTTTTAGCTAAAACGCATACGTAGTACTACGTATTTACAAACCTTTTAGCAACGTTTAAATAACATTAATTAGGACAAACGGAGAAGCCCTGTGTACTGAACCGTTTTTTTTAATTAATTTCATCAATACGATCGTAATAAACTGTAAGTGTCTTATTTTAAAGGTCTTATATCTAAATATTTACAAAAGCACTACATGCTCCAATTACTATTAACATCTTTACTAGTTTGTAAACAGTAATTCACGATATTTCGTTAGAGGCCATAACTCATCATCAACCAATAATTCTAGTTTATCACAATGATATCGAATATCTTCAAATAGTGGTTTTACTTTGTTACAATACACCTCTGCTTTCTTCTCTAAATTTTCAATAGCATTCGCTTTTTTACGTTCATCTGTCATTTTAGTGACATTGGAATTAATACCTTCTATATGACTAGAAATCTGTTCAATAAGATTAAGTTGTTCTTTCGCTAATTTCTTAAATGAGGCACCATATATTTCTTTGAGCCCTTTAACGTTTTCAATTAAAATGTTTTGATATTTAACTGCTGTTGGCACAACATGGTTTCTTGCAATGTCTCCTAAAACTCGACCTTCAATTTGAATTCTCAAAGCATACTCCTCGACTTCTATTTCATAACGTGCTTCAGACTCCACTTTATTCATGACACCTAAATCTTCAAAAAGACTTATTGCTTTTTTAGACACTTTTGCTTTTAGAGCCTCAGGTGTTGTTTTATTGTTACTTAAACCTCGTTTTTTAGCTTCTTTCTCCCAAGCTTCACCGTAACCATTCCCTTCAAATAGGATATTTTTAGACGATTTTATATATTCTCTTAACACATTAAAAATAGCGTCATCTTTCTTCATTGACTTATCATCAATAAGCCCCTCTACTTCTTCTCTAAAAGCCATTAGCTGTTTAGCAACAATTGTATTTAAAACAGTCATAGGACTAGCGCAGTTTGCTGTAGAACCCACTGCTCTAAACTCAAATTTATTTCCAGTAAATGCAAATGGAGACGTACGGTTTCTATCTGTATTATCTAAGAGTACATCTGGTATTTTACCAACGACGTTAAGTTTTAAATCTGTTTTCTCTTGAGGAGACAATTTACCATGGGTTACATTTTCTAGTTCATTAAGCACTTTAGTTAATTGCTCACCTATAAAAACAGAAATAATAGCAGGAGGCGCTTCATTTGCTCCCAAACGGTGATCATTACTCGCAGATGCTATTGCTGCCCTTAATAATTCTTCATACTCATGCACTGCTTTAATTGTATTTATAAAAAATGTTAAAAACTGAAGGTTACTCATTGGTGTTTTTCCTGGACTTAATAGATTAACACCTGTATTTGTGCTTAAACTCCAATTATTATGTTTTCCAGAACCATTAACACCTGCAAAGGGTTTTTCATGAAATAACACTTTAAAGTTGTGACGTACAGCAATCTTGTCCATAACATCCATTAACAGTGAGTTATGATCTACAGCTAAATTAGCTTCTTCATAAATTGGCGCTAATTCAAACTGGTTTGGCGCCACTTCATTATGTCTTGTTTTCACAGGTATACCTAGCAACATACATTCGGTTTCTAAATCACGCATATAAGCCATGGCTCTATTTGGAATTGTACCAAAATAATGATCATCTAATTGCTGCCCTTTAGCTGGAGAATGTCCCAAAAGTGTGCGACCTGTCAGTACAATATCTGGTCTTGACATTGCCAAACCATTATCTATTAAAAAGTATTCTTGCTCCCAACCAAGAGAAGCATTCACTTTTTTAACATTCTTATCAAAATATTTACAGACTGCAACTGCAGCAGAATCTACCGCTTGAAGCGCTCTTAATAAAGGTGTTTTATAATCTAAAGCTTCTCCTGTATAAGATACAAATACGGTTGGTATGCACAAGGTTGTACCGTATATAAAAGCTGGAGACGTTGGGTCCCAAGCGGTATAACCGCGAGCTTCAAAGGTATTTCTAATTCCGCCATTTGGAAAACTAGAAGCATCTGGTTCTTGTTGTACGAGTTGTCCGCCTTCAAATTTCTCAATAGCCAAACCATTTCCAACGGTCTCAAAAAAAGCATCATGTTTTTCGGCAGTTGCACCAGTTAAAGGTTGAAACCAATGTGTATAATGGGTCGCTCCTTTTGATATTGCCCACTCTTTCATTCCTGTAGAAATATGGTCCGCAATTGATCTCCCAATCTTTGAACCTTTACTTATGGCATCCGTTACACTTTCAAAAGCGTCTTTGGTTAAGTATTGACGCATGGCCGACTCATTAAAGACGTTGGCTCCAAAAATCTCTGAACGTCTTACCTTTTCTTCTATATGAAAAGGTTTATGAAGGTATACCTGTTTAAGTGCATGAAATCTGAGTGTAGACATAATTATGGTTTTAGCATTTTAATAGGGCAAATTTAATCAATATTTAATTTTTAAACATATTTACCCCTAAAAAAATAGGGTATTTACAATTGTTAATAACATTTTATCTAAAAACACCCATATTTTTTTGACATAAAAATAAAAATATTAATATTTGCAATTCAAATTAAAAACGCAAACAGCATGAGCAAATCAAAGTTAGAGTATATCTGGTTAGATGGTTATAAGCCAACTCAAAACATGAGAAGTAAAACTAAAGTCGAAAATGATTTTAGTGGGAAATTAGAAGATTGTCCAATCTGGTCATTTGATGGCTCATCAACAAAACAAGCCTCAGGAGGAGCTTCTGACTGCCTATTAAAGCCTGTTGCTATTTTCCCAGATCCTGCAAGAAAGGATGGCTTTTTAGTAATGACAGAAGTTTTAAATGCTGACGGAACACCTCACGGATCTAACGCTAGAGCTACGATTGAAGATGACGATAATGATTTCTGGTTTGGTTTTGAACAAGAGTATTTTATTATGGATACTGAAACACAATTACCATTAGGCTTCCCTATTGGTGGATATCCTGGACCACAAGGGATGTACTACTGCTCAGTAGGTGGAAAAAACACAAAAGGAAGAGATTTTGTTGAAGAGCATGCAGACCTTTGTATTGCTGCGGGTTTAAACTTTGAAGGAATCAACCAAGAGGTTGCATCTGGACAATGGGAATATCAATTATTTGCTCAAGGCGCAAAAAAAGCTGGAGATGAAATTTGGGTTTCACGTTATTTATTAGATCGTTTAACTGAGCAATACGGTTATTATATTGATTACCATCCAAAACCAGTTAAAGGTGACTGGAATGGTTCTGGCATGCATGCTAACTTCTCAAATACTGTTTTAAGAACTTGTGGTTCTCAAGAAACTTATGAGAAAATCTGTGAAGCCTTTAGACCTGTTGTTAAAGAGCATATGGCAGTTTATGGTGAATTTAATGATGAGCGTTTAACTGGCTTACATGAAACTGCTCATGTAGATGATTTTTCTTTTGGAGTGTCAGATAGAGGTGCTTCTATTCGTATTCCAATTATTACTGTTGAAAAAGGCTGGAAAGGATGGCTAGAGGATCGTCGTCCAGCATCAAATGCAGATCCATATAAAATTGCAGGTCGTATTATTAAGACTGTAAAAACTGCTAATATTAGTTAGATTACAATATAATTTTGTTCAG
This sequence comes from Dokdonia sp., assembly GCA_047622005.1. GTDB lineage: Bacteria > Bacteroidota > Bacteroidia > Flavobacteriales > Flavobacteriaceae > Psychroserpens. The sequence goes on from JBLHML010000010.1 coordinate 81,247, forward strand.
AAAACGTCTTCTTATCATGAGAGGGCGTTTTTTTTTATGCTTGAGATCTAAATGCTAAGAAAATAAATACGCCATAAGCAACGACTAACAAAAGGCCTTTATATCTCGATATTTGAAATTTCTTCGGAATCATTATCAATGGAATTAACAGAGCAGAAAAAGCCAGCATCCAAAAGATATCCTTATCTAAAATCGCAGCATCTGTAACTGGTATCGTTTTTATCATTGACGTTAATCCCAAAACCGAAGCTATATTAAAGATGTTAGAGCCAATTAAATTACCTAAGGATAAGGCTTTTTCCTTCTTAACAGCTGCAATTACAGAAGCTGCCAATTCTGGAACACTCGTACCAATAGCAATTACAGTTGCCGCAATAACAGCATCACTAACCCCTAATCTAATAGCAAGATCTTTTGCGCCATCAACCAACCACACAGATCCAAAATAAAGCGCTGCAGCACCAATAAGTAACCATAGTACAATTTTAAAATTAGAAACGACCGCTAAACTATCGTCGACATCTTCAACAACAGTATCCTTTTTTGCTGATCTAATTAACACCACTAAAAAGATGATTAATCCAACAAACAAGACACCTCCTTCAATGCCTGTTAGCTGATTGTCATTCCATAAAAAATAATAGAGCGCAATAGAAAACAACATCATAACTGGCCAATTTAGCGCATAAAAAGATCTATCTACTGCGATAGAACTCACTAATGCAGTAATCCCCAAAACCAAACCAATATTAGCAATATTAGAACCAATAACATTATTTAATGCAATAGCAGGAGAACCGGTTAGCGCAGCATTTAAACTCACCAACAACTCAGGTGCAGACGTCGCAAAACTGACAACCGTCATCCCAATTACCATCTTAGAGATCCTTAATTTAAATGATAAAGCAACAGAAGAACGCACTAAAAACTCTCCTCCTATCACCAACAATAACAATCCTAAAATGATCCAAACTAAACTCATATATACTATTTTCTCTGCTTCTTATAAAGCGTCATTCTTTTAATCATGCGAATATAGTGTAATACCAAATAAACTTCATAATGCTCAAATACATTCGTCTCTATTTTATTTGGAGAAAATATAATTCAAATGTATTATCAATCATTCTAAAATTCATTTGATGACATTTCAATTTTGACAAATCATCTCTTTCAATTATTATGAAAACTTAATTTTTAGTTAAATAACTAAATGTGTAGTTGTATAACTATAAAAATAGTTATACGTTTATGGGACTAGTGAAAATTATATAATTTTAATTATAGACTCCTATTTTCATGGAAACGAAAACATATTTTCGATGCAAAAACTAACGAATAAAGAAGAAGAGATTATGCACATCCTATGGACGCTTGAAAAAGCTTTTGTAAAAGATGTACTCGCAGAAATCCAAGAAAATAAACCACATTATAACACACTATCTACCATTATAAGGAATCTAGAAGAAAAAGG
>JBLHML010000011.1:0-69181 GCA_047622005.1 Dokdonia sp.
TCCATGATGACAGGTTTATATTGAGATATACAAATGAAACTTTAGGTGTAAATGCGTTAGATGGTATTGATGGTATTTCAATAATTGCTCCTAACAGCGCCTATATAAAAGTCACTTCGGAAATTGGAATCATCGATACGATAACTATTTATGACATTGTAGGCAGAGTCGTTTTCAAAACTGAAGCTATAAATCAATCAGAATTCATATTAAAGCAAACAAAGTTTTCTGATGGCACTTATATTGTAAAAGTAGAACTGTATAACGAAAAGCAAAAAATTCAAAAAGTCGTCATAAGACAATAATTATTAGTAATCAATAAACGACTAAAAAGGCCATGATTTTAAATAATTAAGGTCTTTTTTAGTTACATATGTTTCGCGTCCAAAAAATATATTTTGGGCGGTAACATGACAAGTCCTGTATTTTATCAAATTAGCGAAGACATCCAAACCATAGATAATATAAAAAGGGGTCATCAATAATTCAATTTGCTATCTCAAATGAATATGCTCATGATTCATTTGAGACAATATTTGATTTCACATTATAATATTTCAGAAAAATAAAAGGAAAATTGCTCATACCAGTGTCCCTCAAAGAAGTAAAAATTTAGAAATTACAACCCTACTAAACTCTATTCAAAAATCTTTCCAATTTATATTACCTTTGTAATATTACACTCATTTTAAAATTGTCATATAAATAATTTGAATTATTTTTTTGACTAAACAAGAAGCAAAATATTAGGAGAACATTAGCTAGGGTTATATTTAATATGCAGAATAGACTAAAAAGAAATATAATTATTATGATCCCCTTAAAAGCAGCTATAATATGAAGAAATTTATCCCCATAGAAGACGGTGACTATTATCTAACACCCGAAGGCTACCGTTGCTTTACAGAACAATATCATCTCAAAAGAGGCTATTGTTGTGAAAGTGGATGTAGGCACTGCCCCTATGATTTTAATCCTTCTACTCAAAACTAATAAAACTACATTAAAAAGAAAAGTAATGTCAGAAAAATCATTTCAAGATCAAATACAAGAAGGGATTCCAAATAATCTTCCAGAACCAAAACCGTATGATCCATCTATAAATCATGCCCCTAAGCGTAAGGCTATTTTGTCTCAAGAAGAACAAAAACTAGCCTTAAAAAATGCATTGCGTTATTTTGATAAAGCACATCATAAAACGCTACTTCCAGAATTCAAGAATGAATTAGATACCTATGGAAGAATTTACATGTACCGCCTGCGTCCAGACTATAAAATATACGCAAGACCAATCAACGAGTATCCTGCAAAGTCAAAACAAGCAGCAGCAATTATGTTGATGATTCAAAACAATTTGGATTATGCTGTGGCTCAGCATCCTCACGAACTAATTACTTATGGAGGTAATGGAGGTGTCTTTTCTAATTGGGCTCAGTATCGTCTTACGATGAAATACCTTTCAGAAATGAACGACGAGCAAACACTCGCCATGTATTCTGGTCACCCAATGGGATTATTTCCAAGTCATAAAGGAGCACCAAGAGTTGTAGTAACAAACGGAATGATGATTCCTAACTACTCAAAACCTGACGATTGGGAAAAATTCAATGCACTTGGTGTTACTCAATATGGTCAAATGACAGCAGGAAGCTTCATGTATATTGGACCACAAGGTATTGTCCACGGAACAACAATCACAGTTTTAAACGCCTTTAGAAAAATAAAAAAATTACCAATAGGAAACCTCTTTGTAACCTCTGGCCTTGGCGGCATGTCTGGAGCACAACCAAAAGCTGGAAATATTGCCGGTTGCATTACTGTTTGCGCTGAAGTAAATCCCAAAATCGCACAACTACGATTAGACCAAGGTTGGATTGATGAAAAAATCACAGACTTAGACCAATTAGTTACTCGTGTTAGAAAAGCAAAAGAAGAGAAAGAAACTATCTCTTTAGCGTACTTAGGGAATATTGTTGAGGTCTGGGAAAAATTTGATCAAGACAATATTCATATAGATTTAGGGAGTGATCAAACCTCACTTCACAACCCTTGGGCTGGTGGATACTATCCTGTTGGGTTATCTTTTGATGACGCTAATGAGATGATGTCTAATGATCCAGATGTATTTAAAGCGAAAGTTCAAGAATCATTGCGTCGCCATGCACAAGCAGTTAATAAACATACTGCTAAAGGCACTTACTTTTTTGACTACGGAAATGCCTTCTTATTAGAGGCTTCTCGGGCTGGAGCAGATATCATGTCAGAAAATGGTATAGATTTCAAATACTCTTCATACGTTCAAGATATCATGGGACCTATGTGCTTTGATTACGGTTTTGGTCCGTTTAGATGGGTTTGTGCCTCTGGTAAACCAGAAGATTTAGCAAAGACTGATGCGATTGCTTGCACTGTTCTCGAGGAGATAAAAAAGAATTCTCCTGAAGAAATCCAACAACAAATGGCAGACAATATTCAGTGGATTAAGGGTGCTCAAGACAACAAATTAGTCGTTGGTTCTCAAGCAAGAATTCTATACGCCGATGCTGAAGGAAGAATGAAAATTGCTGAAGCATTCAATAACGCAATTAAAAACAGAGAGATAGAAACTGTAATTCTAGGACGAGACCATCACGATGTCTCAGGAACAGATTCTCCATATCGTGAAACCAGTAATATTTATGATGGCTCACGTTTTACAGCCGACATGGCAATTCAAAATGTCATTGGAGATAGCTTTAGAGGAGCTACTTGGGTCAGTATTCACAATGGCGGAGGTGTTGGTTGGGGCGAAGTTATAAATGGCGGATTTGGCATGGTTCTTGATGGTAGTATAGAGGCAGAGAAACGCTTAAAATCTATGCTCTTTTGGGATGTCAACAATGGTATTTCTAGACGTAGTTGGGCTAGAAATGAAGAAGCTGTTTTTGCCATTAAGCGCGCTATGGAAAGTGAACCCAATTTAAAAGTGACACTCCCAAATATTGTTGATGAAAAATTACTGGATTCGTTATAATAACTCAAACACAGAAAACTATGAACAGATTATTAAAATTAACACCTATTTTAATCGTGATTCTTGCAATCACATCCTGCAGTTCGGTTAAAGTCGCAGCAGATTATGATAAAGAAGCAAATTTTGATGATTTCAAAACTTTTGCCTTTTTCAAAACAGGCATTGACAAAGCCGAAATTAGCGATCTCGATAAACGTAGAATTCTACGTGCTATTGAAAGCGAATTATTAGCTCAAGGCTATACTAAATCTGAAAAGCCAGACTTGCTAGTCAGTATTTTTACCAAATCTCAACAACGTGTAGACGTCTACAACAACAACTGGGGAGTTGGCGGCTGGGGCTGGGGAGGCTATGGTCGTTGGGGCATGGGTGGAGTTGGTGGTTGGAATCAACAGCCATCTGTCTCAACAAGATCAGAAGGCACACTATTTATAGACCTAATTGATGCTAAAGAAAAAGAATTGGTTTGGCAAGGTATGGGAACTGGATACATTTCTCAAAATGTTGAAAAGAAAGATGAACGTATCAAAGAATTCGTATCAAAGGTTATGGAGAAATTCCCTCCTGGTATAGAAAAATAAAAATTTCCAAAGAAAATAAAAAAGAGCATCAACAGCAACGTTGGTGCTTTTTTATGGTTTAAAACTTACCACTTGCGCTTCATTTCTAAAAGCCTATCTTTGCCGACTTTTAAGAGAGATAAATTATGATACTAGGTCAAATAACCAGAAAAAATTTCACACAAAACCCTAAAAACGATATTCTGTCGGGATTAACCGTAGCATTAGCGTTGGTACCAGAGGCAGTTGCATTTGCATTTGTTGCAGGCATTCCTCCATTAGTTGGGTTGTATGGTGCGTTTATGATGGGAATTATTACCGCTCTTTTTGGTGGTCGCCCAGGAATGATTTCTGGAGCTACAGGAGCCATGGCAGTAGTAATGGTACACTTAATTCAAAAAGGAAATGAAGTAGGTGTGAATTTAGAGACACCAATTGAGCTACTTGGGCTACAATGGTTATTTATAACTTTACTTTTTGTTGGTGGGATTCAAGTATTAGCTGGTGTTTTTAAATTAGGAAAATTTGTGCGTCTAATTCCGCATCCTGTAATGATGGGATTTGTCAACGGATTAGCAATAGTAATTTTTCTTTCACAATTAACAATGTTTCCTAATGCAGTACCTAACGATATTTCGTTCTTAGATAATACTTCAGAGTGGTTTTCGGCTTTATTCTCTAATGGGATATTTTGGAAAATGATGGCATTTATTGCCTTAACTATGGGAATCATGTTTGGTTTACCTAAACTCACAAAGAAAGTGCCTTCTGCTTTAGTTGCCATCCTCGCTGTTGCATGTATTACTATTTTTGGAGGTATCGATGTCAGTACAGTAGGATCATTTATCGTTGAAAAAGGTGGAGAAGGCCTAGAAGGTGGTTTACCGGAATTTCAAGATCAAATTTTTGGTCTCTTCGGAACAATTGCTGGACACTGGGATCTCATATTCTCAACCGCCTTTATACTCGCTGCTGTCGGTTTAATTGAATCTCTAATGACGCTTAACCTCATTGATGAAATGACTGAAACTAGAGGAAACGGAAACAGAGAATGTATCGCACAAGGTGGTGCAAATTTACTAAACGGATTCTTTGGAGGGATGGGTGGATGTGCCATGATTGGACAATCTATCATCAACGTTGACTCTGGAGGTCGTGGGCGTTTATCAGGAGCTGTAGCAGCTATTGCTCTACTTTGTTTTGTATTATTTGGAGCTCCGTTGATTGAGCAAATTCCAATTGCTGCATTGATAGGTGTTATGTTTATGGTCGTTATTGGTACGTTTGCTTGGAGTAGTTTTAGGGTTATTAGAAAAATCCCATTATCAGATGCTATTGTGCTTATCGCTGTTTCTGCAATTACCGTTTGGCAAGATTTAGCAATTGCAGTTATTGCTGGTGTAATTATATCTGCGTTAGTATTTGCATGGAAAAATGCTACAATGATCAGAGCACGTAAACGTATGCAACCTGATGGCACAAAAACTTATGAAATTTGGGGTCCTTTATTCTTTGGTTCAATTCAAAATTTCAACAGCAAGTTTGACCCTAAAAATGATCCGCAACATGTAGAAATTGACTTTGTAGAATCGAGAGTGAGTGATCATTCCGCTTTAGAAGCCATACTTAATTTGGTAGCAAAATATGAGGCAGAAGGTAAAAGCATAAAGCTTAAGCATCTTAGCGAAGACTGTAAGCAATTAATGTCTAAAGCCAACCCTAAGTTTAAAGAAGTAATTATAGAAGCTATTGACGATCCACGTTATCATTTAGCAGCAGACCCTGAAAAGTTTACTAAGCCACTTTCAGAATATAACATATAAAAACAACCAACCGATTATTGAAGTCATCGGTTGGTTGTTTTATAAATATATCTATAAATACTAATCTACTATTTAGGAGTGTTTTTTAAGTACTCTTTATATTGCACATCTGTTAGTACTTTTTTCAATTTCTCATTAATATACTCTTGCATTTTAGCTTTCTTAGCACTCCTCACGTTAGAATCTTTAATTGCTTCAACACCTTTCATTTTCTTATCTACAGAAGCAAAAATATTATATATTTTCTTTTGTTGAGCTGCATCTAATTTGTTAGTTCTTGCTAGCATATTTACAATCTCGTTGGTCTTCTCTTTAGCAGAGTTTTGAACTATTGCATTAGTAGATAATGATTGAGAATCTGCCTTTGTTTGAGCGTAAGACAATTGACTGCCTGCAAATAAAAAACATGCAACGCTTAATAATAGAAGTTTTTTCATGATTTATGTTAGTGAATTAAAGGTTCAATATACAAAATTCAAATAATTAAATTAAAATTAATCATTTTTAATAACTTAATAACTGCTCTATCTTATCCTTTACCTTTTCCGTAGAAGGAATCATTGTTTCTTCTAACACAGAATTCAAAGGGATTGCTGGCATATTTTCACTACCAATAGTCATTACTGGAGCATCTATATATTTAAAACAGTCTTCTTGAATTTTTCCTGCCAATGCTCTAGCAAAACTATTATTTGATGGTTCTTCGGTTACCACTAAACACTTTCCTGTTTTCTTAACAGATGTCATAATGGTATCTTCATCTAAAGGAAACAAGGTTCTCAAATCAATAATTTCAATTTGATTTTTAAGACCTAACTCTTCCGAAGCATTCATTGCCCAGTGCACTCCCATTCCGTAGGTTACAATGGTTAAAGTTTCTACATCTTCTTGTTTCCAGATTTCTTGTAACACCCATGCTTTACCAAAAGGTAACACATAATCTTCACTTGGCTCAATAGACGTTGCACCTTTTGTACCAGGTACTTTAGACCAATACAAACCTTTGTGTTCTAAAATAACTACCGGATTTGGATCATAATACGCAGCTTTCATCAAGCCTTTTAAATCGGCTCCATTACTTGGATACGCTATTTTTATGCCTCGAATATTGGTAATGACACTTTCTACCGAAGACGAGTGATAAGGCCCACCACTTCCATATGCTCCAATTGGCACACGAAGTATCATAGAAACAGGCCATTTTCCGTTACTTAAATAGCAACTACGACTCACTTCTGTAAATAATTGATTCAATCCAGGCCAAATATAATCTGCAAACTGAACCTCAACAATTGGTTTTAAACCTACTGCACTCATACCAACGGTAGAACCCACAATAAACGCCTCTTGAATTGGCGTATTAAAGACGCGATCATCTCCAAATTTCTGAGCAAGCGTTGCTGCTTCTCTAAAAACACCACCAAGTCTTCCACCAACATCTTGTCCATAAAGCAAACATTCTTTGTGTTTTTTCATTAGTTCTTCAACTGCGAATAAAGCACAATCTACCATGACCACTTTTTCTGCGCCTTCTGGTGCTCGTGTTCCTTTTTCTTCGGAAATCGGCGTTGGTACAAAATCGTTCGTAAACAAATCTTCCGGCTTAGGATCTTCAGCTTTTAATGCTTTCTCAAAGTCTGACTGAACTTTTTCTTTTGCCTCTTTTTCAATACTATCTATCGCTTCCGAAATAAATCCGTTATCTAATAATTGCTGTTTTAAAACAGGGTAAGGATCTCTCGATCTCGCTTCTTCGAGATCATCGCGATACCATTCCATTCGCACACCAGAAGTATGATGATTCAACAAAGGTACTTTCGCATGCACCAAGAATGGTCGACGCTCTGTTCTAATCGTTTCAATTACGTTCTCCACGGCTTCATAACTCTCCATGAAATTAGCACCATCAATAGAAATGGCTTCTAATCCATGAAAACCTTGTGCATATTCGAAAGCATCCTGTGCTCTTGTTTCTGCGGCATTTGCAGAAATATCCCAACCATTATCTTGTACTAAAAACAAAATTGGCATTTGCTTTAAAGCTGCCATTTGAAAAGCCTCGGCTATTTCACCTTCGGTAACTGATGCATCCCCTAAAGAACACACTACAAATGGTAAATCCTTAAGTGTTTTGTCATCTAGACCTTGCAATTCTTTATACTGCATTCCCATAGCAACCCCAGTTGCAGGAATGGCTTGCATACCTGTAGCAGAGGATTGATGCGGAATCTTAGGTTTATCGTCATCCTTTAAACTCGGATGTGAATAGTAGGTTCTACCTGCAGAAAACGGATCCTCTTTTTTAGCCAATAATTGCAACATTAAATCATAAGGCTCTAATCCAAATGACAATAACATCGCATCATCTCTATAATATGGAAATGCATAGTCTTGAGGCAATAGTTGCATTCCTAAAGCAATTTGAATGGATTCATGACCTCTAGATGTGGCATGTACGTATTTTGAAACTTGCTTAAAATTAGCTTCGTATAACTCTGTCATTGCTTTCGCTGTACACAGTTTTGAAAATCCCTTTTTTAGTATGTCTTTATTCATCTTTAGTGCCCACGAAAGTGGGTATCTATTTTAATTATTTATCTGTCATTGCGAGGACGAAAGTCATGGCAATCTTATTAAAAAGAGTCCTTCACTGCGTTGGTAATGACATTTTTATTCAGACCTCATAGGTTGTTAAAACTCGTGAGGTCTTTTATTACATTATTATATTTTTCTATCCACATCAAATTGCTCAAAGTAATCCGCAACACGACGTACAAAGCTTCCACCTAAAAACCCATCAACAACTCTATGGTCAAATGATAGCGACAGGTACATCATACTTCTAATGGCTATCTCGTCACCTTTTACAGTTGTTATCACTTCTGGTCTTTTCTTGATAATCCCTAAGGCAAGAATAGCAACTTCTGGTTGATTAATAATTGGCGTTCCCATGACACTCCCAAAGGTTCCTACATTAGAAATCGTAAACGTACTTCCTTTAATATCATCTCCAGCTAGCTTATTTTCTCTTGCTTTTCCTGCTAATTCATTTACGTTTGAAGCTATCGTTTTCAAATCTTTTGTGTCAGCATTTTTAACCACTGGGACAATTAAATTTCCACTAGGCAGCGCTGTTGCCATACCAATATTAATAGCTTCTTTTACGATAATATTATGACCATCTACCGAAGCATTGATATTTGGGAAATCTTTTACTGCTTTTGCCACTGCTTCAACGAACAGCGGTGTAAATGTTAAACGTTCACCATACTTTTCTTGAAAAGCCACTTTATTTGCATTTCTCCAATTAACCATAGTAGTCATATCAGCTTCTACATAAGCTGTAACATGCGGAGCTGTGTGCTTTGAATACACCATATGATCAGCAATCATTTGACGCATTCTATCCATCTCAATCACTTTCCCTTTCCCTTTATCGAAGGTTAGTTGTGGGATTCTGTATACAGTTGGATCTTTCTCTGCGACAGGTTGCGCAAATTTATATGGTCGACCATCCTCTATATATTGAAAAACATCGCTTTTACGCAAACGACCTTCCTCACCAGTTGCAGGGATTCTAGCTAACTCTTCAAAACTGATATGTTGCGTTTTCGCTATTTCAATAATTAAAGGTGAAAAGAAATTATTTGAATTTGGTACATTAAAACCTTGATTAGAAGACGTCTGAGGCTTAACAGCGCGTTGCTTCTTAAGCTCTTTTTTAATCTCCTTTTTCTCTTCGGAAATTGGCGTATTTTCAGACTTTGGCTTTGCATCTTCAGACACCTCTAAAATTGCAAGCACCTCTCCTACTGGAACGACATCCTTAGCATGAAATATAGTTTTCACCAATGTTCCAGATACTGGAGCAGGTACTTCGTTATCCACTTTATCTGTAGCAACTTCAAGTATGACATCACCTTCTTCAAAGCTTTCACCTTCAGCAATCAACCAACTAATGATTGTACCTTCTGTAATGCTTTCACCCATTTTAGGCATTTCTAATTCAAATTTCAACATGTCTATTTTTTTAAACCTCACAGGCTTTAAAAACCCGTGAGGTCTTTTTAAACTCTTTATTTCTTCATAAAATCCCGAAGTGTTTTATAAACATCTTCTTGAATTTTCATAGTTGAAGGCACCTCTCTTAAAGGTTCTACCTCTTTTAAACTCTCATGACAATCTGATGGTAATTGCTGGTACAGTTGTGTTCCTTTTGTTTTCCATACCATCATATCATCACTAACTTCTTTAATTACTTTTGCTGGATTACCGACTACTAAACTTCGTTTTGGAATCCTAGTTTTAGCTTTTACAAATGCCATTGCACCTATGATACACTCATCTCCAATTTCAGCATCATCCATAATAACGGTATTCATACCTATGAGACAATTTCTTCCCAAATTAGCACCATGAATAATGGCTCCATGACCAACATGTGCACTTTCTTTAAGTGTAATTGACTTTCCAGGAAACATATGGACTGTACAATTTTCCTGAATATTCACACCATCTTCCAAAACTATTTGTCCCCAATCACCACGAATTGCAGCACCTGGACCTATATAACAGTTTTTGCCAATGATCACATTTCCTGTAACTGCTGCCAAAGGGTGCACAAAACTACTTTCGTGAACAACTGGTGTATAACCTTTAAAACTGTATATCATAAATAAATTATTAATTATGTCATTACGAGGCCGAAGAATATGACTATCTTATTACAAGATTCTTCGCCACCCTCCCTCTGAATGACGGCTCTATTTAAACCCTTTTAATTTCTCTTTTGTGAATTCTGACAACACTAATCGCCCGCTTATTTTTGCACGTTCTGCTAACAACTCATCCCAGTCATCAGTACCTTTCCAGAATACTTTTTTCATTTCGACAATTGCTTCTGTGTTATACGTGCATAAATGCTCAGCTGTTTCTTTTACAGCAGCGTCCAATTCTTCTGTACTTTCATATACCTGTGTGAATAAGCCTTTTTGTTTAGCCCATTCTGCGGGATAAAACGAATTCGCATCAATAGCAATTTGCGACATAGCGCTTAATCCCATTTTACGCTCAATAGCTGGCCCAACAACGAATGGTCCAATACCAATATTTAATTCACTCAGCTTAATTGCTGCGAATTTTGATGCCATGCAATAGTCAGTCGAAGCAGCTAAACCAACACCACCACCAACGGTTTTCCCTTGTATACGTCCTATAATAAATTTCGGACATTTACGCATAGCATTAATCACATTCGCAAATCCAGAAAAGAATACTTTTCCTGTGGCTGCATCATTGATATTTATTAATTCTTTAAAGCTTGCACCTGCGCAGAAGGTTCTTTCTCCTCCACTTTTTAAAACGATTACTTTAATAGCATTGTTTGCTCCTGCATGTGTTATTGTATTTGCTAATTTAGCTAATATATCTCCTGGTAAGGAGTTGTGTGCTGGGTGAAAGAATTCGATGTATGCGACTTCGTTTTCTATGGTTTGTTTTACGTATGAATCACTCATGTTTTTTATTTTGCTATTCCGAACTCGATTCGGAATCTATTATCTTTTTTCCCTTTACGTTCATTTTGTCTTGAAACAAAACGAACCAAAAATTCAAGCTGAAATGAGGGATTTTTAAATCACGCTTTGCAGATTTAAAACCTAAAAATAAAATCTAAATTTTCTCCAGGGCTTCAAAAATTCTAAACGATTTTATTTTTTTATTCTGCATTTCAACATTAGTCTAATCATTTTTATTTTTGATTTTAATTTCATCAATGTGATTTAAAACATCTCTAAAGGTCAAGTCACAATAACGCATTCCGTGCAGTTCTAAAATTGCTTTATCCTTTTCATCACTATTTTAAAAACCAATAATTATTTTATAATATTCTTTTAGTTTATTGCATTCCGAATCATCTAAATCTTCACAAATTCTATCGCGAATTTCATGAGACTCCTCATCTATTAGCTTATAATCTAAATTATCCTTTCAACTGAACACAAAAACTATTAAAGCAAATAGTAAAATCTTTTTCATATCAATCCAAATTGTTCAAAGTGATGATTTAAGTGCTTGCATTCTAACAAATACCATTCGTATTTATTAAGTTCACCAAAAACTAAATTCTTCAATTTAGCATCTGGATTTTCTTTGAAAAATTCTAAATATTTTTCGCGTTGCTCTTTAAATTTATCCACTGCAGTTTTCAAATCTGGATGTTTCAGAGATTCTAAAGTGTCCTTTTCTAACAAAGGAAATCTTGAGTTTTTTGGAAACTTATTATAGTTATATAAACTGTTATGAACTTTCTCCAAAATCTTCTCTGGTGTTGCTACTTCAAAATCTTGGATCTCACCAGCTGCAATTTTATAAGTGTACTCTAAATGCTCAATCATATGCTGAGGGGTCATAATTCCCCATTCTGGCTTAGCCTCTTCTGAAAGTTTAGATAAACAGTCTGTGATTTTGTCTTCAGTCATTTCAGTAAAGACCTCTTGCTTCTTTTGAACCATTGTTAGAATTGTTGCAATAGCAACTAATTCATCTTCTGCATCAAATACCTCGACATACCATTTTACGATTCCGCTTGGGTGCTCAGCAGATGCCACATCACGATCTACTTTTTGCTTACAGGTCAATCTTACATAAACGGTATCATTATGATATAATGGACGTAAAAAACGACAGTCTTCTAGTCCGTAGTTTGCTGCTACAGGTCCTTTATTAGGATAGACGAATAATCCCGCTGCTGCTGAGATAATGAAATAACCGTGAGCAGTTCTCTTTTCAAAGATACTTCCGTCGAGAGATGTAATATCTGTATGCGCATAGAAATGATCCCAAGTAAGATTCGCAAAGTTGATGATATCTGTATCTGTGAATGTACGTTTATGTGTTTTGAGTGACATTCCTGGTTGAATATCTTCCCAATGGTATTTAAATGGATGCTGTGGTGTTTCTTTATATTTAGCATTTTGCTGGTAGATTCCAGTAATCTCCGTAATTGTAGTTGGCGAACCTTGGATCGCAGTACGTTGTAAATAATGTTTAATACCACGCATGCCTCCCATTTCTTCACCTCCTCCAGCACGACCTGGACCTCCATGAACTAGGTAAGGTAATGGCGAACCATGACCTGTACTTTCTTTAGCACTTTCTCTGTTGAGCACTAATATTCTTCCGTGGTGACTTGCAGCATTGATGACATACTCTTTAGCGATTTTATCATCGTTAGTTGCAATTGATGACACTAAAGACCCTTTACCCATTTGAGCCAATAAAATAGCTTCATCTAAGTTTTTATAAGGCATTATTGTACTTACTGGCCCGAAAGCTTCACGTTCGTGAACTACTGTATTTTGAAATGGATGATCTGCTCGTAATAAAATAGGACTTAGAAAAGCACCTTTTTTAGCATCTGCTCCAATCGTTTGAATCGTATCTAAACTTCCGTAAACGATTTGTGCTTCTTTAGCTAAATCATTTACGGAATCTCTCACTGCTTGAACTTGTTGATGACTTACCAAAGATCCCATTCTGACTTCTTTTAGTCTTGGATCACCGATTGTCACTTTATCTAAAGCTTTTCCTAGAGAAATTTGAACATCTTCGATTAAATTCTCAGGAACAATGATACGTCTAATTGCTGTACATTTTTGCCCAGCCTTAACGGTCATTTCTTTTCTAACCTCTTTTATAAATAAGTCAAATTCTGGTGTTCCAGGAATAGCATCTTCTCCTAAAATAGAAGCATTTAGTGAATCCGCTTCCATAGTAAATGGAACAGATTCTTGAACAAGTTGTGGATGCGCTTTTAATAAACGACCTATTTTTGCTGAACCTGTAAAGGTGACCACATCTTGCGATTCTACAGTATCTAATATTGTTTTAACCGTTCCGTTTATGATTTGCAGAGCGCCTTCTGGCAAAATACCTGAAGCAATAATTTCTTTTGCTACAGCTTCTGCTACATAGGATGTTGAAGGTGCTGGTAATACCACAGCTGGAACTCCAGCCATCCAATTGACAGCACATTTTTCTAACATTCCCCAAACTGGGAAATTAAAGGCATTGATATGTACTGCAACTCCTTTTTTAGGCACCATAATATGGTGTGCCATAAAGCGTCCGCCACGTGATAAATCAATAGCATCACCTTCTACATGATACGGTTGATTAGGAAAGAGTTTTCTTAGTGATGCATTGGCAAATAAATTCCCAAAACCACCTTCTATATCAATCCAACTATCTACTTTGGTTGCTCCTGTTCTATAACTTAAGTCGTAAAATGCATCTTTTCTTTTGGTAAGATACATTGCTAATTTCTTGAGCATGTTTCCACGTTCTTGAAAGGTCATTTTACGAAGTTGCTCTCCACCTTTTGTTCGTCCGTAATTAAGAATTTCCGGGATATCTAACCCTTCAATTGCGACACTCGTAAAGGCTTCACCTGTTACTGCATCGAGGATTGGTTGTCCTTCTTCTTTTCCTGTTGTCCATTGTCCTTGGACGTAGTGTTGTATTTTATTCATACTAATGCCTGCGACGGCAGGAATCTTATTAATTATACTTCTACTTTTAAACAATATCTACACTGTTATTTAAAACCTTGTAGGATAATCTTTATTTATTTTCCAGACCTCACAGGTTTTAAAAACCTGTGAGGTCTTTGCGTTCGAGTAAGCACGCGTTAGCGATTGAACGGTCTGTTTGAGCTCCTTGCAAAGAGCAAGTAGTGAAAGCACTACCCTTGTGGTAACGCCCACAAAATATTACTTATTCACATTTTCTATAATCGCAGCATATCCTTGCCCAACACCAATACACATGGTAATCAATGCATATTTTTTGTTCTGCTCCTTCAACTCTAAAGCTGCAGAATACGCGACTCTCGCACCTGTAACACCGAGTGGATGACCTATAGCGATCGAACCGCCATTAGGGTTTAATCTTGGGTCATCATCTGCTAATCCCCAAGCTCTTGTACACGCCAATGCTTGGGCTGCAAAGGCTTCATTGAGTTCTATCACATCCATATCATCCATGGTCAATCCTGCTTTTTCCAAAGCTTTAATAGACGCTTGAACTGGACCAATACCCATTAGTCGAGGCTCTACACCAACAACAGCTGAACTTACAATTCTAGCTAAAGGTTTTAGGTTGTATTTTTTTACTGCAGCTTCGGAAGCAATAATAGTCGCTGCTGCGCCATCGTTTAATCCAGAAGAATTTCCTGCTGTGACGCTTCCACCTTCTTTTTTGAAAGCTGGACGTAATTTTCTTAATATTTCTAAAGAGGTTGTTGGTTTAACAAACTCATCTTTTGAAAATCGAATCGGATCTTTTTTACGTTGGGGAATTTCAACAGTTATAATTTCTTTTGCTAGTCGACCGTTTTCTTGTGCTTTGGCTGCCTTCATTTGACTCCAATGTGCAAATTTATCTTGATCTTCTCTGGATATATTATACTTCTCTACTAGATTTTCGGCAGTATTTCCCATACCATCCGTTCCATAGAGTTTCTCCATTTTTGGGTTGATAAAACGCCATCCGAATGTTGAATCATACATTTTAGAGTCCCCTCCAAATCCCGTTGATGGTTTTGCGATGACGTATGGCCCACGTGTCATATTCTCGACACCTCCAGAAATGAATACATCGCCATCTCCAGCTTTAATTGCACGATTAGCATGTATGATTGCTGACAATCCTGAACTACACAATCTATTAACTGTTTCACCAGGAACCGTGAATGGTAATCCTGCTAATAAGGATGACATTCTCGCCACGTTACGATTGTCTTCGCCTGCTTGATTAGCACACCCCATAATAACATCATCGTAGGCTTCTTTTGGAATGCTTGGATTTCGTTTTACGATTTCTGAAATAACTAAAGCGCCTAAATCGTCTGTGCGAACAGCCGACAATGTGCCTTTATAACTTCCAATTGGTGTTCTTATTCCGTCTATTATGTATGCTTGTTTCATATTATTTTAATTGTAATTCTTTAATTATCGTTTCTCCTAAAGCAGAATTTTGAGTTAACATATTTGATTTAGACATTACATATAATTTATTTTTAAAAATAATTTTATTAGTATTTAACTCTTGTAAAAGAACGTAGACAGTAAAATAAAATTTTCTTTCACTCTGATCTCGAATATTTTCCCTAAAAGATCTTTCTTTTCCCAATAAAATATAACAAACACTATCAAATTTATTTGAATCGAAATTCAATTTATCAAAATCAGTATCAATATCTTCAAAGCTTTCTATTCCTAATGGATAATTTATATCCGTATCAATAATAAATTTTGACAAGAAATCCGGGTTATTCGTTCTTTTGGTAATCTCATTTGCTAAACTTTCGTAAAAAGATTCAAATTCCTTGTAACCTTTCATATAAAACAAAATTGAATCAAATGATTCAAAACCCTCATTTAAAAACTCATCTGTTTTATTTACCCCAGGATTAAATGAATAATTATTATTTGAAGATCCACAATTAAAAAACAGAAATAGTAAGCATACTATTATTAAAGTCTCCTTCTTCATTTTATCAAACATTTAATTTAAAAGCGCCGAAAACGTATCACCATTTCTTATATCTCCACTATTATAACCTTTCATGAACCACTCCATACGTTGCTCTGACGTTCCATGTGTAAAACTATCTGAATTCACATTTCCTCTCGTTCGTTTCTGAATTGCATCATCACCTACTGCATTGGCTGCACTCATAGCTTCTTCAATATCTCCAGCTTCTAAGTATTGTTTATTGTAATGCGCCCAAAGTCCTGCGTAGAAATCCGCTTGTAATTCTTGAGCAACAGAGAGTCTATTCGCTTCCGTTTTGCCTCCTTGAGATTGTAATTCTCTTACCTTATTTGATGTCCCCAAAAGCGTTTGAATATGATGACCAACTTCATGAGCAGTAACATATGCAATAGCAAAATCTCCACCTTTAGCTCCAAAACGAGTTTGTAACTCATCAAAAAACACTAAATCCATATATAATTTTTGATCCCCAGGACAGTAGAAAGGACCTGAAGCGGAACTTGCATTCCCACATCTTGTGCTCACTGTGTTCGTAAACAACACCATTTTTGGTTCCTTATAATCACCTAGATTATTTTCTTTGAAAATTTTACTCCAAACGTCTTCAGTATCTGCCAAAACAGTTCCCATGAAGTCACCCATTAGCTGTTCGTTTTTTGTCAATTCACGAGTTGCAGAAGGCTGTGAAACCCGACTATTACCAACTTGCTCAACCAAAGGAGCTAATTGCTGACCAGTTTCACCTCCGAAAAGCTGAAGTAGAATTACTATGACTGCGACAACGCCTCCACCAGCAACTAACTTCCCTTTGTTTCCCGTGCCACGACGGTCTTCTAAATTTCCACTTTTTCTTCTACCTTGCCATTTCATAATATGTTCTCTTAATTATGTTTTTTGATATTTGATTGATTGCTTATTCCCAGTCTTTTTGAGTTCTATAGACTACACCTTTAAACAGTGCTACTAATTCATCGCCACGTTTCACTTCAATAATATTGAACCCTAGCTTTCTGTTTACTTTTTCTATCACAGACTCTGCAATCAAATAATCACCTTCATCTAAAGCTTCAATATGATTGATACTTGTTTCTATTGAGACTGCAAATTTACCATGCGTATTTGCTGCAAATCCGAAAGCTGTATCTGCAAGTGAATAACTAATTCCGCCATGCGCTTTATTCATACTATTGAGCATGTCGCCTCTGATTGTCATTGCGACTTTGCAACGACCAATTTCACATTCTAGAATCTCAATACCCAACCATTGGCTATAGGCATCTTGACTTAACATCCTTTTAGGTATGAGGTGTGAGGCAATAGGTTTACTTTTAGATTCCATTTAAACTTTTTTAATTCTTTTTAAAATAGTTCCTCTTAAAGATGTTATCATTTTTGATAATTCTGTTATTAATCTTCTATTTTCTTCGTCCTCTTCAAGAGATATATAATTTCTCAATTGCGCCTTAGAACTACATGAGATACATTCATGAGCGCTATGCCATGCATTTCCTAAATAATTATGAAACTGTTTATCTGTACCACCTGATCCTTCAGAAATATTCAAAGCTATTGAATCTGCAGCTCTTTTAAATTGAGAAGTCAGCTCAAAGCGTTCTTCTCTCGGAAATTGCTTTACCAAACCGTTTACGACTTCTCCAAACTCCATTGCTTTACTATAAATTCCTAAATCCTCAAATTTAAAGTGATATTTCGATTTCCTCATACCTCAAACCTTTTTTTAAAAAAACCTCACGCCTTCCTTGTTCATCTTACGCAATAAAGGGCTACAACGGTAACGATCTTCGTGATATTCGTTATATAATTCATCCATTTTAGAAACGCACCAATCCATACCTTTTTCATCTGACCAAGCCAATAAACCTTTTGGATAATTAACCCCTTTGGTCATCGCAGTATCTATATCTCCTGCTGACGCTATATTCAAAAATAAGGCATCTGCTGCTTCATTAATAAGCATTACTAAAACACGATCAAATATTTGCTGAGCTAAAGCCTTATCTTCTGTGGGAGCTGGTTTTATAGCACCTTCTGCATAATCGTAATATCCTTTTCCTGACTTTCTACCTAAATAACCTGCCTCTGCAAATCGTTTTTGAGTAAATGCTGGCTTATATCTTGGATCAAAATAAAAGGCTGCAAACACCGTTTCTGTTACGGTGTAATTCACATCGTTTCCAATAAAATCCATGAGCTCAAATGGTCCCATTCTGAAACCACCTAATGTTTTTAAACTATGATCTATCGTTGCGAAATCTGCTAGTCCTTCTTCATAAATACGCAATGCTTCTCCATAAAACGGACGAGCCACACGGTTTACAATAAAGCCAGGTGTATCTTTAGCGACAGCGACTACTTTTTTCCAATCCTTGATGGTTTGAATTGATTTTTCTAAAACCACCTCTGATGTTTGAATGGCAGGAATCACCTCAACCAATTTCATTAAAGGTGCTGGATTGAAAAAATGAATTCCTACACAACGTTCAGGCTTTTGCAGGGAAGCAGCTATCGAAGCTATTGATAAGCTAGAGGTGTTTGATGCGATGACACAATCATCTGACACATAGGTTTCTAATTCTGAAAATACCTTTTGTTTGATATCAAGATTTTCTATAATCGCTTCGATAGTCAAATTTGAATCTCCTAAAGCTTTTAAACTATCAACGTATGAAATATTAGATTGGATTCTGTTTTTTTCTTCGGAATCTATTCGCCCCTTTACAATAAGGCGAGCTAATATTTTTTCTAAAGCTACCTTTGCTTTATCCAAAGCGGCTTGATTTGTATCGTATAATTTAACTTTACAACCAGCAGTGGCTGCGACTTGCGCGATACCACTTCCCATTGTTCCTCCTCCGATAATTCCTACGTTCATGCTTTATCTTTTATTGTGGATTCTGCATCAAGTGCGGAATAACAAATTTGTTGATTTAGTTTCCTTTAAATTCTGGTTTACGTTTTCCTATAAATGCAGCAACACCTTCAGCATAATCCTCTGTACTCGCTGCTTCAATTTGTAATTTAGACTCAAGCGCTAATTGGGATTCTAAATCGTTTGTCATTGATTTGTTGAATAATTCTTTAATTAACCCTAAAGCTTTTGTTGGCATGTTTGCCATTTTCAAGGCTAACTTATTAATGGTATCCTCAAATTCTTCAACTGGAACACATTTGTATATCATTCCCATTTTTTCAGCCTCGACTGCTGAAATTTTATCACCTAACATTGCTAAAGCTAATGCTTTTTGAAATCCGATTAGACGCGGCAAAAAGAATGTACCAGCACTATCGGGAACTAAACCAATTAAACTAAACGCTTGAATAAAACTCACTTTTTCATGTGCCACTATAACATCACAGGCTAAAGCAATATTTGCTCCTGCTCCTGCTGCAACACCATTAACTGCTGCTATTACTGGTTTCTTAATAGCTCGTATTCTTGTAATGATTGGATTGTAATGTTCTTCGAGAATTTTTTTAAATCCTGGATTTAAGTCTGGATCTGTTACTTCTTTTAAGTCTTGACCAGCACAAAACGCTTTTCCATTTCCTGTAAGAACTAGTGCTCTTACTTCAGGATCAGTTTCACAGTCATCCATAATTGATTGGAGACTTAATGCCATTTCACGATTAAAACTATTGAAGACTTCTGGTCTATTGAGCGTTATATACGCTACTTTATTTTCAATTTTTAAAAGAATTGAATTATTGCTCATACCTTTATTTATTGTTGTCTATTTCAGACATTTAAAATAGTCAAAAGGTTCCTGACAATCATCACACTGAAATTGTGCTTTACATGCTGTTGAACCAAATTGACTTACTAATTTTGTATTCTGAGAACCACAATTTGTGCACTTCACTAATCGCTTTTCGTTTAGCAAAACATCTTTATCTGCTTCAGCATCTAAAGGTGCAGCTATTCCATAATCTTCTAAAGCTTTTCGTCCTCTTGGTGTAATCCAATCGGTAGTCCAAGCTGGATGCAAGATCAAATCAATTTCAGATTCGTAACCTGCCTCTTTTAATGCTTTTTTAATATCGTCTCCTATCACATCCATTGCTGGACAACCACTGTAGGTTGGCGTGATTTCGACTTTAATTATACTGTTAATAATCACTGCAGAACGCACGACTCCCATATCCATAATAGATAATACTGGAATTTCTGGATCTGAGACCGCTTCCAATATTGGGATTAACTTTTCGTCTATATTTTGTTCTGTTATTGTCATGATATATCTATGAGATTCTTCGCTATACTCTGAAAGACATTTAGTTTACCATTCCATATTTGGATACGTGCGTTGCATGTATTGCAATTCACTTAATAAGTAGCCTAAATGCTCTGTATGAATTCCTTCTTTACCTCCTTTTTGGAAATACTTTGATTCTGGAACTTCAAGATTTGCTTCTTGTAAAAGATCACTTACTTGTGTATAGTAGTTCTCTTTTAGTTTAGTAACATCAACACCTATACCTTCTGCTACCATCGCTTTATCAGCTTCTGTTTGATGAAACAATTCATCTGTATACGTCCACAAATCATTAATAGCCTCTTGCATTTTTTGATTACTCTCCTCAGTACCGTCACCTAAGCGTTTGACCCAATCTGATGAGAAACGCTCATGATAACTCACCTCTTTGATGCATTTATTTGCAATAGCAGACAGCGTCAAATCTGTACTTTTCTGCAACTCAGCAAGGAATGCTAAATGATAGACGTCAAATAAAAACTGACGTCCAATTGAATATGCAAAATTTGTATTAGGTTGTTCTAAAAGCAGTACGTTTTTATATTCACGCTCTTTTCGGAGCATCGCAATATCATCTTCTGTTCTCTTATCTCCTGCTATTTTTGCTGCATACTGAAAATAGCTACGAACTTGTCCGAATAAATCTAGTGAGATATTTGTACAAGCGATATCTGTTTCTAATGTTGGTCCATGACCACAAAGTTCTCCTAGGCGTTGGCCGAGGATTAAGCTGTTATCTGCAATACCAAGAATGTAGTTATATAAGTTTTCGTTTTTCATGTTTACTTCCCACGAAAGCGGGACTCATTTTAATTAAACATTGTATTAAATTTTAAGAATTTCCCGCTTTCTTGGGAATTGTATTTTGTACAAAGCTCAAATTACATATGTTTCACCTCGTCTGGCAACTCATAAAATGTTGGATGACGATAGACTTTATCGTGAGCCGGCTCAAATAATTCGCCATTATTTTCAGGATTTGTAGCCGTGATGTTATTAGATTCTACAACCCAAATACTTACGCCTTCACTTCGCCTTGTATATACATCACGAGCATTTTCTAGAGCCATATCTGAATCTGCTGCATGAAGACTACCAACATGTCTGTGTTCTAATCCGTTTTTACTTCTTACGAAGATCTCCCAAAGTGGCCAGTTTTTTTTATTTGACATAGTATTGCCCACGAAAGTGGGTATCTTTTAATTAGACTTCTTCTTTTCTTAATGAGATACTGAAACAAGTTCAGCATGACGCATTACATGCTATACTGCTTGTTTTTGTTTTCTTGCTTGTTTCTTTTCGGCATGAGCCATTGCTGCATCACGAATCCATTCGCCTTCTTCCCATGCACCAACTCTAGCTTTCATACGTTCTTTGTTGCAAGGCCCATGACCTTTTACAACTTGCCAGAATTCATCCCAATTGATGTCTCCAAAATCGTAGCTACCACGTTTTTCGTTCCATTTTAAATCTGAATCTGGTATTGTTAAACCAATTAGTTCTGCTTGAGGGACTGTTTGATCTATAAATTGCTGACGCAAATCGTCATTTGACTTGCGCTTTAATTTCCATTTCATAGATTGCTCAGTATGAACAGACTCTGCATCTGTTGGTCCTAACATCATTAAACTTGGCCACCACCAGCGATTTAATGCGTCTTGAGCTAATTCTTTTTGCTCAGGAGACCCCTTAGCCAATTTCATCATGATTTCGAAACCTTGACGTTGGTGAAAACTCTCCTCTTTACACACACGGATCATTGCTCGTGCATAAGGTCCGTACGATGTATTACATAATGGCACTTGATTAATAATAGCGGCACCATCTACTAACCAACCCACTGCTCCCATATCTGCCCAAGAGACCGTAGGGTAATTGAAAATACTTGAATATTTAGCTTTCCCAGTATGTAGTTGCTCGTACATTTCTTCTCTAGAAATACCTAACGTTTCAGTTGCAGAATACAGGTACAAACCATGACCCGCCTCATCTTGCACTTTTGCTAACAAAGCAACTTTACGTCTTAAGGAAGGTGCTCTTGAAATCCAATTACCTTCTGGTAGCATCCCTACAATTTCGGAATGTGCGTGTTGCGACATTTGACGTATATGCGTTTTACGATACTTTTCTGGCATCCAATCTTTAGGCTCGATTTTCTCGTCTCTTGCGATACGCTCATCGAATTGTCTTTCTAAACTTCTAATTTGTTCTTCACTCATTGTTTTTAGCTTTTAGCTGTTGGCTTTTGACCACAAGCGAGTTAATCTTAATTTTTCTTTTTCAATATATTTTCGATTCCTGTTTTCGTATCGACTGCGCTCAACGACCACAAAGGAATGACAAATTATTTTTACGCTTTTGCTATGCGTTAGGGATGGAGCAATTGTTGGAGCTCATCTTTGATAGCGACTTGCGAGAGCCTGACCCTTTAGGGTAACGCCCTAATTATTATTTTAAACGTCGAAATCGACGACTACTTTATCTGAGGTTGGCACAGCTTGGCAGCTTAACACCAAATTTTGCGCAACTTCTTTGTCATCTAATGCATAATTAATTTTCATTTCTACTGATCCTCCTACGACTTTGCACTTACAAGTACTGCATACACCACCTTTACATGCAAATGGCAAATCTGCACCAGCACCTAAAGCTGCGTCCAAAAGGTTATTATACGCTTTTGTCATCGTGAATGAAAATTCTTTTCCACCATCTACGATTGTCACTTCTACACCTTCCACATCTTGTTGCGCTAAACGCTCTGAACGCTTAATATCTTCTTCTGAAAGTCCAGTAACAAATAACTCAAAATGAATTAATTCTTTTGGCAATCCTTTATTCACGAGATACTCGCTTACATAGTTTACCATTTTTTCTGGACCACAAAGAAACACATCA
The DNA here is from genome assembly GCA_047622005.1 of Dokdonia sp. Classification (GTDB taxonomy): domain Bacteria; phylum Bacteroidota; class Bacteroidia; order Flavobacteriales; family Flavobacteriaceae; genus Psychroserpens. The sequence continues at coordinate 23,123 of JBLHML010000011.1, forward strand.
TTGGTATCTGGAATATCGATAAATGTCTTTGTAAGAACTTCCATTTTATCGTCATCAAATCGACCATTAAACAAGTCAATATCTCGACGTTCTTTGGTTAAGAAATAATAGATTTCAAATCTTCCAAAATAGGTATTTCTTAATTGTTCTAATTCCTCTTTAAAGATAATAGATTTAGCTGTCTTGTTCACATAGAATAACTTACATGTTGAATTTGGCTCTACTTTTAAATGTGTTTTAACCATAGAAAGCACAGGTGTGATACCACTACCTGCAGCAAAAAATAGATAATTTTTAGCATCTTCTGGTGTTACAGACACACCAAACTTACCGCTTGGTGCCATGACTTCCATCGTATCACCTGCTTTTAAGTCTTGGTTTATATAGGTAGAAAATTTACCTTCTGGAATTTGCTTTACAGCTACTTGCCATTGATTATCAATAGGACTTGAACATAATGAGTAGGAACGACGCACATCTTCACCGTTTATATCTACTTTTAAGGTCAAATGTTGACCTTGTGTAAATTTAAATTCGTCTTGCAATTGCGATGGGACTTCAAAAGTAACTACTGAAGTATCTTCTGTTTCCTTATATATATCTGCAACTTTTAAGTTGTAAAACTCTGCCATGTGTGTACGCTAAATATCAAACTAACACTTGTTAGTTTAGTGAACAAAGATACAACATATAATTATTAATTAGTTGTTAATTCCGTCAATGAGAACTTCACTTAGGCTATGAGCTAAATCGTTTGCGCTGAGATCTTCTTTTTTAGGAATCCATAAATACAATGACCGCAATGTAGTTAGCATAGAAAACATGATAATTTCGGGATTGCTATTCTTCACTTCTGAGGACAATACACCCTCTTTTATAATCTTAAGAAAATTGGTTTCATATTCATTTCTAAGCTGAAGATAGTAGTCTAATTGATCTTCTAAATGCATCCAATCGTTATTTAAAGATGCCATGCCGTTGGTATTATGAGATGTAATATCTACATGTAAATTGACGATTTTTTTAAGTTTATCAATATTAGAAAATTCTGAATCAATTATTACGCTCATACCGCTAGTGAACTCTTCTGCTATGGAAATAATTATAACTTTAAGGATATCTTGCTTGGAATTGATATGATTGTATAGACTGGCTGCTTTCATCCCCATTGCTGTTGCCAAATCACGCATGGTCATAGCACTATACCCTTTTTCTTTAAAAAGTTTAGCAGCTGTATTTATAATTTCGTCTTTACGTGTTTCTTGTTTCAAGACCCCATATTTTTATAATTATTTGTAAATTTAAACAAAAAGAAGCTATGGGATTTCTAAGTTTTATTTTTGGTGGAAAAAAAAGACAAGTCGAAGAATACATAAACAAAGGAGCGATTATTTTAGATGTGAGAACCCAACGCGAATGGGGCAAAGGACATCTTGAAAACTCAGTCCACATTCCTTTAGATGAATTGAACAAACGTTTAAATGAAGTACGCAGTTTAAACAAGCCCGTGATAGTCTGTTGCGAAAGCGGAGTTCGCTCTGCTAAAGCTGCCAAATTTTTAAACCTCAACACTATTGATGCTATTAATGGTGGTGGCTGGATAAGTCTTAACAAACTATAATTTAAGCCCTTGTAACGCCTGAGTTGATTGAATAGGGTTCTCATTGTATTCTAAAGTCCAACCCATTGTGCTTGTAAGAATATAAAACTTTGCTAGCTCACTAATTAGTCTATTTTTTGCATTTGATTTTAAATATGAAGCTTCAATTTTTTTCATCAAAGATACATTCACAATCACTTTGATATCATTATGGTCTTTAGCTTCAAAATCGTTAAGAAAATCGGCCTCTATATCGTAGTATTCGAAATCTGGACTGATTTTAATTTGTTGTTCTGGAATACTAATAATACGAAGTGTTTTGTTGAGTTCATCTACCTCATATTCTATAAGGCTTAAATCATATCCAATTGTGACATCTGCGTTAATAATAACAATAGCTCGCTTCTCTGCATTATATAAATCCCTAAAAAAAGCTTTAGAGCTTTTATAGGTAAACACTTCACTAAAGTGACCTTCGGTCACAACTAATTTACCAACATTCTTGATTTGCTCTTGAATGAGCGCTGTATTTTCTTGAAGTATAATTCTATCTTCCTTCTTATCTCCACAATATTTATATGTGAAGAGCACAACTAAGGTAATGAAGACACCAAAAAGCATTTTTCTCATATGCTAATTTACACAAAAAAAACACTAGTTTTCTTCGACATATGAAGCCTAACTAATGTTCCTTATTGAATTGACAGCAATACAAATTTAACGATTTTTAAACTCTTTCTTGTTATCTCATCTTTATGTAAAGTTTAAATAATTAGTCCTTTTTAAGTTCTAATTTTTCAGCAAAATAATCACAGAAATCTTTCATAGTTGCAGTCATCTTATCGTCCTGAGTAGCTCTTTGAAAGGTATTACTCATTTCAACCAATGTTTGATGAAAAAACTGTTTCATTTCGTCAACAGGCATGTCTTTAGTCCACAAATCGATTCGCAGTGTTTCCTTAGCATTTCCATCCCAAACAGCGAGCATCATAGCTTTTGCTTCTTCATTTGAGATTCCGCCATCTTCTGCGGTCCAATGTAATTTTTCTGGTACTTTATTTTCGTCAAGTTCTATGTTAAGTTCTATTTTAGATGTGCGATTTGCCATTATTTTGATGGTTTGTAATTTGATTTATTAAATATCTCTACTGCTTCGGTTTGCAACATTTCTTGTAAAGACACGTCATTGTTTTTCATGTATGCCTTTACTATTTGCCAACCTATATATTGTCCGAGTCTTCCTGGTGTTTCGTTATCTAATTCTTTTTGAAATTTAGAAAACGGTGCATCTGCAATAAAACGTGCAGGTATAGAACTATCTGTATTATACAGCATTTCGTTTTCAACGAATTCTGTCCAAATCATATTCTCATTGGTATTAGCGAATTCTAATTGCTCTTGCAAATAACCAATCTTTTCGGCATCCGTTTTAAAAGGAATGACTTTATCTTTAAAACACAGCTGTTTTCCGAAGAAAATCATTTCATCCAAAAATGTCTTTTTTTGAGACTGAAAAATTTGCTTTTCTGCATACGCCTTAGCCAAATCAACAACAATTTGAGATGATTTCATGTTTTGAGCCAGATATCTTGGAATATTAGCATAAAACGAATGCTCTGCGCCTAGATAATTATCTATAGCAATAACTACAATAGTATCAGTAATTGCTAATTTCTCTCTGTACTGCACAAAGTTAGTTAATGTTATAACCCTAGGTTCTGAAAACGTTTTATCATAATATTTTAAATGCTGAAATAGGCCTTGAATATCATTTGTAACTATTTTAAAATCTCCAAATTCCACATTGGTTTCTTGGTTTAATATGACTTGAAACGAATCTGTCATTCTTTCTACCCATGCAGTGTCAGGAATTCTACTAGAAAACAAAAACGGAAAGGTCGTTTTAAGAAGACCTAAATCCTCTGGTTTAGCCTCTGCAAAAGCACGATCAAAGCGCTCGACAGCAAAATCTATATCGATTTTTGCGATTTCTTCTTCTAATGCATCTTCATTTTTACAACTAAAAAAAGCCACCACAATAAGAACAAATAACGTTATTTTTCTCAAGTACTCCATTTTCAATATTTTATGATAAAAGTAAATATGCTTAACTAACATGATTTTTAAGTTTATCTTATTAAACTCATCTTAACTTTTTATGTCGCTGCAAAATTCCATTTTGCACACTAATTTTGGTGTTTTTTCAGGAAACGTAGTAACTCCATGTTGGTAAAAAACAACTTCATTAGAACACAAAATTTATATTTGTTGGTTTAAAACAAAAAATTAAAAGGACTTCATTATTTTTGTAAAGCAAAGGTACTATTCTTTACATAAAAACTCATTACAATGCAAACAGAAAAAGTTATTAATCATATCGTAAATTGGCTTAAAGACTATGCTAAAAACGCTGGTGTAAATGGTTTTGTCATTGGTATATCTGGAGGCATCGACTCAGCTATCACCTCTACATTATGTGCAAAAACAGGCTTAGACCTGTTGTGTATTGAAATGCCAATTCATCAAGCTGCAAGTCATGTAACTCGTGCACAAGAGCACATTAGTCAACTTAAAAAGCGTTTCCCTAATGTAAAGGACACGAAAACTGATCTTACTCCAGTTTTTGAGGAATTTAAAACCGAAGTCTCTTTAGAAGGAAATCAAGCAACAGTTGATATGGCACTAGCTAACACAAGAGCTAGATTACGAATGACTACACTCTATTATCATGCTGGACTTCTTGGTCTTTTAGTTGCTGGAACAGGTAACAAAGTTGAAGATTTTGGCGTGGGTTTTTACACAAAATATGGTGATGGCGGTGTGGATTTGAGTCCCATTGCAGATCTTATGAAATCTGAAGTCTATAAAATAGGTGAATTACTAAACGTACCAGAATCAATTATGAAAGCTGCACCAAGTGACGGTTTATTTGGAGATGCTAGAAGTGATGAAGACCAAATAGGAGCCTCGTATCCGGAATTAGAATGGGCTATGAACATGAAAGATGACGGAAAAACAGCAGATGACTTTGAAGGTCGTCAAAAGGAAGTATTTCAAATATTTATGAGATATAATCGCTCAAACGCACACAAAATGGCTCCAATACCAATTTGTGAAATTCCTAAAAATTTAAAATAATAGCTGAGATAATCACAAAAAAAATACGACAATGTTGAATTTTTTAGTAGTTTTGTATTACAAATCTCCACATTCTTGAATTTATTTAATATTAGTTCTGGCACTCTTTACTAACTAACCAATTAATATTTTATTATGATTAAGGTACTCGTCGTTGACAACCATCCTATTGTAACTACTGGCTTTCAATTATTGTTCGAAAATCACGAGGAGATTCGAGTGATTGGAACCGTTGGCAGTGGTATTGAAATTTTTGATTTTGTAAGAAATAATGACGTTGATGTCATTGTTTCTGAAATTGAACTACCTGAGCTTAATGGGATCACAGCACTAAGGGCCATTAAAAAAGAATATAGTAAGATTAATATTATTATGTTTAGCTACCATCCTGAAGAAATTTATGCCATTAGCACTATTAAAGCTGGAGCTTCTGGATATGTATCAAAATTTGAATCAACAGATGTTATCACCAAAGCTATTAAGACTGCTCACAATGGTGACATACATTTAAGTGAAAAAATGTCTAAGCATTTGAATTATAATGACACTAAACAATCCAAAAGTAGAATCTACAAAAGATTGTCAACTCGCGAAGTTGAAGTTCTAAAATTGTTATCATCTGGTAAAAAGAACAAAGAGATTGCTAAAGAGCTTGACATTAATGAGAAAACAGTAAGCACTTATAAAGCTAGACTTTTCAAAAAACTGAATGTTACAAATCTTATAGATTTAGTGAACCAAGGTAAACACATGGATTTAACTTAGACTTTACTTCCAACTACTTTACCAAGTTTTCTCGAAAGCAGCATTTTTAGACCTAAATAATCTTTAACATCTTCCAAAATACTTCTAGTATTAGCATCCTCTCGCAAAGTATCATTTTGATATTCTGACACTTTTTTATCTATTAAATAACAACGTAAAGTCAATATTGTTTGTGTTACCAATTGCGCAATTGAATGTTGTTTTTCCTTCGGAATAATATGATTACGTTCCCAATCATGTAATGTGTAACGCTCGTCATTCATTAAAATAGTAGTCACATCACTCGCCAACTCCTGATCCAATCTATTCACAAAACTACTTGTAGAGAATTCCGGTTCCTGGTTTAGCGTATCTATAATTGAATAATATAAGGTCTTAAAATTTGGATTAGTAAATTGCATCTCATCTTCCTGCAAATCCAAGTATATTTTCTCAAAGACTTTAGCATTATGGATCACTGGTTCTAGTTTGAGCTCCCCACCCTCTGACTCTTTTAAAACTAAATCTTCAAAATCCTCTACTTCCGTTCCGTAGAGCAAAAGAATTTCAATTATTTTACGTTCTAATTCATATTGCAAGTCTACTTTTTGAGTTTTAGGCTCTGACTTTACAACTTGAAATACTTTTTGTTTTTGCTCGTTATTATAGCTTTTATTGGCCTCTTGAACTCCTTTTTTTGTAATCTGAGCTAAGGTAGTAAACAAAACATCCTCACTTATATCCATAATACGTGAGCATTCTTGGATATAAATTTCCTTTTTAATCTGGTCTGGAATTTTAGAAATACTGTTTACAATCTCTCTAATAGTTTCTGCTTTTTTTATAGGATCATTATTAGCCTCTTTTACTAATAACGATGCTTTAAACTGAATAAAATCTTTAGAGTTTTCGTTAAGATATGTGGTTAATTCTTCTAACGTATTTTGTTTTGCAAAACTATCTGGATCCTCACCTTCTGGGAAACTACAGACTTTTACATTCATTCCTTGTTCAAGAATTAAATCAACACCACGAATTGACGCTCTAATTCCTGCTGCATCACCATCAAAAAGCACTGTAATATTATTTGTTAATCGATTAACAAGTCTTATTTGCTCGGGAGTCAAGGCAGTACCAGAAGACGCTACGGTATTTTTAATTCCGGTTTGATGAAATTGAATAACATCTGTATAACCCTCAACTAAATAACAATTATCTTCTTTGGCAATGGATTGTTTTGCGTGAAAAATTCCGTAGAGAATTTTACTTTTATGATACACCTCACTCTCTGGAGAGTTCATGTATTTAGCCGCTTTTTTATCCACTTTTAGAATCCGACCTCCAAAACCTAAAACACGACCACTCATACTATGAATAGGAAACATGACACGTCCTTTAAAACGATCAAATTTCTTATCTGGCTTTACTATAGTTAAGCCTGTTTTTTCCAGAAATTCTAATTTATAACCTTGCTTTAAAGCTTCATCTGTAAAACCTTGCCACTCGTCTAGTGAGTACCCTAAATTGAACTGCTTTATGGTTTCGTTTGTAAATCCTCGTTCTTTAAAATAGCTTAAACCAATAGCTTGACCTTGATCGGTCTTAAATAGGATACGCTCAAAATATTGTTTAGCATATTCATTAACCAAATACAAACTCTCCCGTTCATCAGCTTCTTGCTTTTGCTCATCGGTTTGTTCGGTTTCCTCAATTTCAATATTATATTTTTTTGCGAGATACTTTATAGCTTCTGGATAAGTGAAATGCTCATGCTCCATTATAAAAGTGACTGCATTCCCTCCTTTTCCGCTGGAAAAATCTTTCCAAATTTGTTTCACAGGAGACACCATAAAACTTGGTGAACGTTCATCACTAAACGGACTCAAACCTTTAAAGTTACTTCCAGATTTCTTTAATTGAACAAAATCGCCAATAACCTCTTCAACGCGAGCGGTTTCAAATACTTGTTCTATGGAGGATTTTGATATCAATTATAGAGATAATAGTGAGGTTCAAATTTAGTCTATTATACGGTAAAAAAAAAGCTCCATTACAAAAGTAAATGAAGCATTTTATTGGATTCACAAATAGACTAATCCAAATCAAATCTTAAACCTAGTGAAAGATTGTGTTGATCAAATTCTTGATCTTTGAACAATGGGTTTAAATCATATTTTGCATAGAGAGAAATATCTCCTACACCAACATAAGCACTCAAACCATATACAAAGTTTGACGTATTATAATTTTTCCTTATTTTATCTTTAACATTATCTCCATTTTCTTCAAATTTTAATTTATGTTGTGCACTCAATCGAACACCGCCATAGCCACCTATTCCAATTCTAAAATGGTTATCGGTTGTATATCGTAATCTATCTTTATAATCTCTTTTCTTTGAAGGTCCAAATTCAAAATGAACAGGAACAACGAGGTTAGTAACTCTAAATTGAGACTTTTTTAAATCAACAGGAAACTCTTGCAGCGTTGTTACATTTCCGTCTTGAACAAAATAACGGTTGTCCTTGATATTTAATTTATTCCATTGAAATGAGAATCCGTAGTTAATTCTTGCAAAATTGCTATTTTCTAAAATCCTTGTTTGCCATATCCAGCCCATTTCAACAAATCCAGAACCGCCAAGCTCATAAGGAGAATCATCTAAACTTTGGTTATCTCCTATCGCGTTGTTAAAACCTATGGCAAACAATAATTTATTGGTCGTACGAATATCATATTTTGGTGGCTCACGCTTTTTCTTCGCTAAATCCAATAGCAAACCCTTTGACCCTAAAGTTATGCTAATGTTTTCTACCTCTTCATCGAAGTTTTTATTCTCGTAGTCGTTACGATTTATGAGCGCAATCTTAGTATCTATTATTGCGAGACGGTCTTCAATATTTAAAGCTCTCTTTTTGGCTGCTTCTGTTTTTAATTTTTCAGCTTCATCAGCGGTAATTTCGTTAGCATCCAATTTACGGTTAATGGCTTCTACTTCATTTTTTAGTAGTCCGCGTTCCTCATTCGTAATCGATTCCTTTAGTTTTTCAAGTTTTTCAATTTGAATATTCTTAAAAATATTAGTTTTTGTAGAGTCCTGCTTTGTGTTTTGCGCCTCAATATTGCTTACAATTAAGCATAAGAAGAGTAGCACTAACTGTTTTGTAATAGTGTTCATAATGTTCCTTTTAAATTGATGATTATTTAATTTTTCCGCTCAGCGACTGCAGTTTTCACTGTTTTGAAACTCGATTTTAAGCCTTCAAATACTTTGGTTCTAAAGGATTGCTCCAGATCATCTTCAACGTCTTGAAGTAATGCATCTGCATCTACCGTTCTGGTGGTTTCATTATATATACGTTCTCTTAAAATAGCTCTTTCAGCCTGCTTTAATAGGTTTTCAATTTCTGCATCTGTAACTGTACCATTATCAATTTCTAGTTTTTTAATTTGGTTTACTACCTCATTAGCTTTCACCTCCTCAAGGGTTAATGCACTTACGGAAGACTGCTCTTTCTCAGTATTCACTGAGTTTAAAATAGCTACAGCTTGTTTTGTTTCGCTTACAATAACACCCATCTCCTTTATTGATTTCTCAACTCTGTTTTCTGTTTTCTTATTAACAGACTGATTAGACATTGCAGCTAACTTAGGTTCGTTTTTGATTGATGATGTAATCCGTTTTACTTCTTTTTGATTATTTGTTTCTTCGGAAACTTTAGCAATAACCTCCTTCTCAACAGCTTGATTATTATTCTTTGCGTCTATCTTTATTTGTGACGCTTTGGTATTTGTATTGACTAGGGTTGGTTCTCCTAGTTGATTTTCCGAAGTATTAAATAGTACAGTCGTCACTAATAGAACCCCTATGATACTGGCTGCAATACCTATATAAAATATAAAGCCTCTTGTGTTTTTTTTATCGTTACTATTAAGATCTGTAGACAATTTATTCCAAGCACCACTTGATGGCTGTATGGTCCTTTTCTCTAACTTATCTTTTATGTTGTCGCTAAACTTAATTGGTGCCATAACTTGATGTATTTATGTCCTTAATTTTTTTCTGAAGCATTTGTCGTGCTTTAAATAATTGTGATTTTGAGGTGCCTTGAGAAATATTTAACATGTCTGCTATTTCTTGATGCTTATAGCCTTCTATTGCATACATGACAAATACCATTTTATAACCTTCTGGAAGCTCATCAATAAGTTGTTGAATTTGAGCGACTTCAATTTTAGACTCTACATTATTGTAGTGCTCTTTATGAAATGTTTCATCCTCAACCGAAAACTCTACACGCTTTTCTTGTCTTAAAAAAGAAATAGATTCTCTTACCATGATGCGTCTCAACCAACCTTCAAAACTCCCCTCGTTTTTAAAATTTTTGAGATTTGTAAACGCTTTAAAAAAACCTTTTAGCATCACAGACTCTGCATTTTGCATGTCCTTTATATAATAACGACAAACGCTAAGCATTTTTGGCGCATGAATTTCAAACAATGTGTGTTGAGCATCACGCTTGCCATTCGCTGCTCTTTTTATGAGCGCCGTATTATTTTTATGATGTAATTGAATTACTTTCAAAATGACTTTCGTTTGGTCTACTATTTATAAAGACGCAATAGTTACGCAAATGGTTGCCTAGTAGTTTAAAAAAAAGAGTTTGTCACAAAGCTTTTTTTTATTAATCTAATGTTTATCAGGTAATTACATATGTTATTTTACAACTATTTTTTTCTATCAATCACATAATTCACCATTAACTCTAATGATGATTTGTATTGAGACTCTGGATATGTATGTAATATCTCTAAAGCTTGCCCTTGAAATTGCTTCATTTTATTGACTGCGTAGTCGAGTCCGTTATGATCTTTCACAAAATTGATAACCTCTTTTACTCGCTTCTTGTCTTTATTATGATTCTTAACTGAATTAATTAACCAAGATTTCTCTTTTTTAGAGCAGTTATTCAGTACATGAATTAAAGGCAGTGTCATTTTCTGTTCTTTAATATCTATTCCAGTAGGTTTTCCAATAGCTTCGTTTCCGTAGTCAAATAAGTCATCTTTAATTTGAAATGCCATCCCTATGAGTTCTCCGAATTTTCGCATAGATTCTATATGATCAGAATTTGGTTTTACAGAAGCTGCACCTAAACTGCAACAGGCTGCGATAAGAGTCGCTGTTTTTTGCCTAATGATTTCATAATAAACATCCTCTGTGATATCAAGCTGCCGCGCCTTTTCAATTTGAAGTAGTTCTCCTTCACTCATTTCACGAACAGCTACCGATATTATTTTTAGCAAATCAAAATCATCATTGTCTATTGAAAGCAGCAGTCCTTTGGACAATAAAAAATCACCTATAAGTACAGCTATTTTATTTTTCCAAAGTGCATTAACAGATAAAAAACCTCTTCTACGATTACTATCATCGACGACATCATCATGCACGAGAGTTGCTGTATGAATTAACTCGATAACCGAAGCACCTCTGTAAGTACGCTCATTAACCTGACCATTATCTACCATTTTAGCTACTAAAAAGACAAACATTGGTCGCATTTGCTTCCCTTTTCGGTTGACTATATAATGAGTTATACGGTTTAATAACGCAACTTTACTCGACATAGAGAGGAGAAACTTTTGTTCAAAAAGCTCCATCTCGTATGCAATAGGCTGTTTTATTTGTTCGGTAATCTTCAAAGATTATAACTTTAGTGTATTGATATTACAAAATTACTAATTAAGAACTAAAGGTTTTGAATATGATGTAATAAAAAATTAAATCTTATGACTTTGAGATTTCCCTTATCTTTTTTCTTTACTTTTAGGGTAATTAATTTAAACTCCGAATTTTATGAAAAAAATTACTATTTTCTTTTTAACACTCTTAGCATTTACTTTTGGTAATGCTCAAGAAACCATTTCTTATGAAGCTCCTGCCTACAGTCTTGGGAATATTAATGCTCAAAATGGCTGGGTGACCACTGGAGATGGTACTGGAGGTTTTATAGCTAACCAAGTCATTACTGACGAATTATCAACAGACGGTACACAATCTCTTAAAATTGTCCAAGAAACTGCTTTTGGAGGGCAATCAAGTGCTATTGTAGGTGGTTTTTATGATTATGCTTTACCTATAACTCAAGAGGGTTCTACATTTTCTGCAGATATGAACATCACTCAACAAGATGCTAATAGTTCAAATTTTATATTTGGATTAGTTAATCTTACGGCTGGATCATTTATAACTTGGATAGAATTTGATTTTGCTGGTAATATTTTTGTTTTAGTAGACGATGGTCTTGGTACTGTTGTTAGAAATGATACTGGAACATCATGGAGTATTGACACGTGGTATAATATAAGAATGGAAATAACTGGTTCTATAATAACTTTCTTTGTGGATGATACTCAAGTAAGCACTGGAACAGTTATTATTACTGATGCAGTAGAACAGGTTAGATTCTCACATGATAATTTTGCAGGATCTGCTTACATTGATAATTTTAGAACTAATGATGAGAATTTATCTGTTTCAGAATTTGATACAAATACATTCACACATTTTTATAACAGAGATTTAAAACAACTAAAATTAAACGCCCCTCAAAACAACCTAAATAGAATAGATATCTATGATGTCTTAGGAAAACGTGTTGTAAATCAAAGTTTAAGCGGAAACGAAAGCACTATAGCATTAGCGACACTTAAAAGTGGTGTTTATATTGCTAGAATTACAACAGAAAAAGGAATTCAAACTATAAAGTTTATAAAAAACTAATAGTACAGACACCAATAAAAAAGCGACCATACTTCGACTACTTTCAAGTAAGCGAGTGGTCGCTTTTTTTATTAGAATAACTTGATTCGCAACTATTTAAAATTTATTAAAATCAATCAACTCTTTCTTCTTCTTTGATTTTTTTGTAACTTATTGATTCATTAATCTTTAAAATTCTCAATATGAAAAAAATTACTTTATTAATCTTTACTATTTGCGCCTTCCACTCTGGAAATGCTCAAACCAATCTTTTCTTTGATGATTTTGAATCTTACACAGACTTCATCATTACAGGAATAGGTGATTGGGACACTCTAGACTTAGATGGTTTACCAACCTACACTGGAGGAGATTCTACATTTGAGAATGCAAATGCTGCAATGGCATTTATAATTTTTAATCCAGCAGCTGCCGGTTCAACAAATGAGGATGATCCTGCTGCGGCAGAAGCAAGAAATTTTGATCCATTTAGTGGTGTAAAATATGCTGCAGCTTGGGCTAGTCCTCCTGGAGCAGTAGCAGCAAACGACGATTGGCTAATATCACCTCCTGTTGATTTAGCAGTATCTGGAAACTCAGTTACCTTTCAAGTCAAAGCCATGTCTAACACTTATGGTGATGAAAATTATGAAGTTGGTATTTACACAGGAACTGGCACACCAACAGCCTCCTCTGATTTTGATATATTAGGAGGAACAAGAACTGCTACTTATCCTGATTGGGCTGAAGTCACAGTAGATTTAAGTGGTTATGATGATACTGAAATCAGAATTGGTATTCATTATACGTCAAGTGATGTATATATGCTCTTGGTTGATGATTTTTCTGTTGACACAACTTTAAACTTAAGTGTAAATGATTTTGAATCAAACACATTTACGCATTCGTATAATAAAGACACAGATATCCTTACTCTAGACTCATCTACTTTGCCATTTAGCGGTGTAGAAATTTATAATATCCTGGGGCAACGTGTTATAAACAATACGTTATCTGTAAATAATGAAACCATTGATATATCAAATTTAAAAGATGGTATTTACTTAATTAAAGTATCTATTCAAGGACATTTACAAACCATAAAGATTTTGAAGCAGTAATTGTTATTCAAGCATAATTAAAAAGCAACCCTTCGACTACACTCAGTAACCGAAGGGTTACTTTTTATTTTGCTTTATTGGCCAGCTGACCACAAGCAGCATCAATATCCTTTCCACGTGATCTTCTCACGGTTACCGTAATGTTGTTTTCTTCTAACATGGAGACATACATATCTATTGCTTTTGAACTTGCTTGCTGAAATTCGCCATCATCAATAGGGTTATATTCTATTAAATTAACTTTACTCGGTGCAAATTTGCAGAATTTAATTAAGGCGTCAACATCATTCTTGGTGTCATTAATCCCATCCCAAACAACATATTCATAGGTAATTCTATTTTTAGTTTTCTCATACCAATATACTAAGGCTTCTCTTAAATCTGCTAAAGGAAATGTTGCATTAAAGGGCATAATAGATGTTCTAATCTCGTCAATAGCAGAATGTAATGACACTGCCAATTTAAACTTCACATCATCATCTGCCATTTTTTTGATCATCTTAGGAACTCCTGAAGTTGATACAACAATGCGCCTTGGTGACATGGCGAGACCTTCTGGAGATGTGATTTTATCTATAGCTTTGAGTACGTTATTATAGTTCATGAGTGGCTCTCCCATACCCATGAATACGATATTAGAAAGTGGCCTATTGTGATACAATCGACTCTCTTTATCAATAACAACAACCTGATCATAAATTTCATCTGGATTAAGATTACGCATTCGTTTTAATCGTGATGTTGCACAAAACCTACAATCTAAACTACAACCAACTTGACTAGAGACACATGCAGTGGTACGATTTTTAGCAGGAATCAAAACAGACTCGACAATTAAACCATCATGTAGTCTTACTGCGTTTTTAATGGTACCATCACTACTCTTTTGGATTTCATCTACTTTGATATGATTGATCACAAAGTTGTTGTCAAGCATTTCTCTAGTTGCTTTAGAGAGATTAGTCATATCTTCAAAAGTATGAGCTCCTTTGCTCCACAACCATTCATATACTTGATTGCCACGAAATGCTTTATCTCCTTCTTTAACAAAAAAATCTCTTAATTCCTCTTTTGCTAGTGCTCGTATGTCTTTCTTTTTAATATCCATATATTTCACAAAAGTAATGAAAGTGTTAGTGGTAATCGATTTTCGATATATGATTTTAATTTGTCTAAGCCTGCATTAGTGGTTGCAGTGACATCCTTTTAGAGCTTTTTTTTTAGCTATCAAAGATATAACGGAAGACACGACCCTTTAGGGTAATGCCCAAAACAAAAAAAAGCCTTACTGTTACATAAGGCTTTCATTTATAATTTACAATTATGTATTAAATAATCAGCATTGCATCACCATAGGTATAAAAACGGTACTTCTCTTTAACCGCTACCTCATAAGCTTCTTTCATAAAATCATGACCTGCAAATGCAGATACCATCATCAATAATGTAGATTTTGGTGTATGGAAATTAGTAATCATACAATTAGCAATACTAAACTCGTATGGAGGGAAAATAAATTTATTTGTCCATCCTGTAAACTCATTTAATGTTCCGCTAGACGATACACAACTTTCTACAGCACGCATTGCAGTAGTACCTACAGCACATACACGCCTTTTTTCAGCTATTCCAGTATTAATAATATCTGTTGCTGGTTTTGTAACATAAATCTCTTCACTATCCATTTTGTGCTTAGATAAATCCTCTACCTCAACTGGATTAAAAGTCCCTAAACCAACATGAAGTGTTACTTCTGGTAATTTAACCCCTTTAATCTCTAAACGCTTAAGCAGGTGTTTAGAAAAATGTAAACCTGCAGTTGGTGCTGCTACTGCGCCTTCATTTTTAGCAAAAATAGTTTGATAACGTTCTGCATCTTCTGGCTCTACTTCTCTTTGAATATATTTAGGAAGTGGTGTTTCACCAAGTTCTGTTAGCTTTCTTCTAAATTCATGGTAAGAACCATCATAAAGGAAACGTAATGTTCTACCTCTAGACGTTGTGTTATCAATAACCTCTGCTACCAAAGTATCATCATCACCAAAGTACAATTTGTTACCAATTCTAATTTTACGTGCAGGATCTACTAAAACATCCCAAAGACGTTGCTCTTCATTTAATTCTCTCAATAAGAACACTTCAATTCTAGCACCTGTTTTTTCTTTGTTACCAAACAATCTTGCAGGAAACACTTTGGTGTTATTTAAAATCATCACATCGTCTTCTTTAAAGTAATCGATGACATCTTTAAATAGTTTGTGCTCGATGGTTTGATCCTTTCTATTCAAAACCATTAGTCTTGACTCGTCTCTAATATCTGAAGGACGCTCAGCTAATAATTCATCTGGAAGATCAAAATGGAAGTGTGATAATTTCATATGTTATTGTTTAATTATTTTTATGTCTTATGTGATTTAACCTACTTAATAAAACACGAATTTTGATAATTCTAAACTATCAAATAAATTTCACATAAGTTTTTTCAAGTCGCAAATATACAATCTCAACATAGGCCTTGTCAAGTAAAACGCAGTATTTATTTAGAAAATTTAAATCCAAGCGTTTCTAAGTCGTCCCAAAATGTTGGATATGATTTAGAAACGACCCTATAATCTTCAATATATAAATTGGTTTTTAGAGCTACTGGCGCAAATGCCATTGCCATTCTATGATCGCTATATGTAGCAATAGAGACACCTTTAGTAAGTTTTGAAGTTTTATGAAGAGTCAAAGAATCTTCTGTAATATCAATTTTAGCCCCTAATTTTTGTAATTCGTTTTGAAGCGCTACTAACCTATCCGTTTCTTTGATTTTTAATGTATGTAAACCCGTAAGATGACACTTTACACCAAGACCTAAACATGTTACTGCAATTGTTTGAGCAATATCTGGCGAATTATTGAGTCGAAACTCTACTGAATTGCTTTGTGGCTCTTCTACTTTTTCAAGCAAAATAGAATGTCCTTCAAAAACTGTTTTTACTCCAAATGATTTATAAATATCTGTTAAGACAGAGTCTCCTTGTAACGATTGCTCTTGATATGACGATAATTCTATTACTGTCCCAATAGAACTTAAAGCTACTATACTATAAAAATAAGACGCTGAAGACCAATCTGATTCTACGGTAAGATTTTTAGTTGTAAGCACATCCTTTTTTGGAATTACAACGATGACTTGATTTTGAAATGTTGTTTGTATCCCAACTTGGTTTAACAAATCAAGAGTCATATTTATATACGGAATCGATGTTATTTCACCTTCTAATGTTAGTTCTAATCCGTTTTCTAAACGAGACGCAATCAATAATAATGCTGAAATATACTGACTACTAACATTGGCATTTAAAGTCACTTTATGTTTTGAAAGCGTTTTGCCTGTTATTTTTAAAGGCGGACAACCATGCGACTCTAAATAAGAAATATCTGCACCTAATTGATTTAAAGCGTCAACCAAAATCTCTATTGGTCGCTCTTTCATTCTTTTAGAACCTGTAAGCACAATCGCTCTCCCTTTTCTACTTGCAAAATAAGCTGTTAAAAAACGCATTGCAGTTCCTGCATGATGAATATCTATACTTGTTTCTTCGGAAGCTAAAGCCTTTTGCATCACCAGTGAATCATCAGAATTTGAGATGTTATCAACCTCTAATTCTGGATATAATGCTTGTAGTAACAACAATCTATTGGACTCACTTTTTGATCCAGTAATAGTAATTTTTGATTGCTCTTTTATAATTGATTTGTGAAGTTGTATTCTCATAAAAACGCACTTGCTTTTTGAAAGGTTAATTACTAGAAAGCAAGTTTTATTTTAGTTTATCATTATTATGATGTCTATCGTGATCTCGCTTGGTTTTTAAATCTAGTTTTTTATCGAAAGCACTCTGCAAATCAATACCTGTTTGATTTGCCAAACACAAAACTACAAAAACCACGTCTGCTAACTCTTCTCCTAAGTCCTTATTTTTATCACTTTCTTTTTCACTTTGTTCACCATAACGACGCGCAATTATTCTTGCGACTTCACCAACTTCCTCTGTAAGTTGTGCCATATTAGTAAGCTCATTAAAATAACGTACTCCATGTTCTTTAATCCAGGTGTCAACTTCTAATTGTGCGTTTTTGATGTCCATTTTAAATCTTTTTAAGTACTATTTTTTCACTTTCTTTCTCAATAGCTTGAGTAAAAAACTGTTTAAAGAACGTGTAATTTTCAGAAAGTATAAAAGAAGTATTGATATTTAACTCTAGAATGATTTGTAAAAAGCGTCCGTTTTGATTAATGAGATATTTGAATTCCCCTGTCTTATCTGCAAAATCTAAAGCTTGATTTTCTGGCACAGACTCCACATCATAACCTTCAGGAAGCATCACATTAATCATGTATTTATCAGACATAGGATACATTAAATCAATTGGCAATTTGCGCTCATCTTGTTTAAATGGATTTTCTTGAGTACTTAAAAAGAGTAATGGAGAAAAGTAAAGTTTGTCTCCTATCTCTTCAACCGCATTATCCATTGTATATTGGTAAGTGATTTTTATAGGCTCCAATAAATCATCTTTTCCTTCTACCTTTAAATCAGAAATTAGCACATCACCTTTATCCTTCTCCAAGGCTTTAATGTAAGTTTCGTCACTTAAATCTGCATACTTGTCTCTATAGCGTTTTGCCATATAGTCAAATTTTTGTGATCTTACTTTTCCTTCTGCAGATAAATCTAGGTTTATTTTAATATTCAAACCCGTGACGTCTTTAGATGCTTTTTGTGGTGTCAAATCAATCCATGTAGAACTTCCATTTTCTCTAATGACTCTACCTTGCCAATTCAAAGCCCTTACTGGTAAGGTATTAAAAGTTGCATTCTCATCCGTTGCATCTAATAACGACATGACCCCTTGATCTTCAACAAAACAAATTACATAGTTAAATCCTTGTCTGGTTGGGAATAATGGGACACCGTTACTCTTTGTACTAATCAATACGGGATTAGCAGTAATTCCTGCATGCCTTAGCATTGACACTAACATCAAGTTGATGTCTGCTACATTACCTACACCTTCTTTATATGCTTCTCTAACACCAGCATCTGTTGAATACCCAAAGTAACTATTCCATTTCACTTTAGCCTTTACATAATTATAAATAACAAACGTTTTTTGTGAATTATTGTCAAGATCAACAAGTAAAGCATCAATATCATCTTCATAGTAGCCAGATTTATCTAGTTGTTCTCCAAAACCATCAGACTCATAAATAGTTTTAGTCACTGCATCCCAAGAGCTTGATATATTTTCATAAGGTTGGTTAGGATATTTAATAGCTGTTAATTCTAGTTTTAATTTTGCTTGGTAGTTTCCTAAATTATCAACAAATGGCTCGTCTTTTAATGCTGGTATATCGGTTTCATTAACTTTTATTACATTTTCGTTAATAGTGAATTGAGATACAGATGTTTCGGTCCTTCTTCTCGAATCCCAACCATCAGTATTATAAGCAGTCTTGTTAGTGACTGATTCATTTCGTGAAGACGATGTTTCTTCAATTTTTGGCAAATACAATGTTTGAGGATTTAACACCTTATTATAAATAAAATATTCTGGTGTTTTCACAGAGACTTCTAAGACATTAATTGGGACCGTATACTGAAGTTCCAAATCATCTATGGCTAAAAATGGCGAAGATATCTCATATGTGAATTCTATAACACAACCTTCCTGGATGTTCGGCATTGTGAACGTTTTAGCATTCCAAAATTTATTGATTTCTTCTTTAAAAACACCATCATTTTTAAGCTTATCATCTTTTACTTTACCATCAACTAAATTGTAGGTATATGCTTTTAACTGGTATAAATTTTCACTACTTGAACCAGATTTACTATATAATCTCACTTTCTTAGTCGCCCAATTAAAACCATCTTTATTATAAATTTTAATTCTTTCATGAATCGTTCTTACTTGTGTAAAACCGTCTCCTTTGCGATAATCAAATCGCACACTTTCTCTTTTAAATAAAACAGCAGCATTTACCGATGGGTCTTTGGGATGTGCTTTTTCTGCCAGCTCTGCTTTTGAAACTTTACCAAATTTAAAGTTTTGTGCATGTAGGTTTAATGTGATGAGCAGCACTATTGCGGTAATTATAGTTTTCATTGTTTAGGCTTTAGAGATCAATACAATTTTAGATTTATCATGCCTTACGATTTGAGTCATAAAATCACGAAACGCTTTATAATCCTCTTTCGGATAATAGCCTTTGTTAAGAATATATGTTCGTTTGTAACGTAATTCGTTTTGCGAAATTCTTTTAATTGAAAATTTATAACTTCCAAATTGGTTGGCTATCAAAACATCATCAGGAACAGCCTCTATATTAAGAGATGGATCTATCTTGATACTAAATTCATCTTCATCAATAAACCCTCTTTCTATTTCAAAATCTAAAGTTCTCTTTTTATATCGCGTAGGAATATACGTTACTCTATTAAAAGCATTAGGTTGAAACAACAAGCGTTTCCCGCTCTTTGTAGCGAAACTCGGAGAGGACACACTTACATTTTCTGAAAAAACAATAGCATCTTTATCATTTGTGAATTTTATGTTTTCTACGGAAATATTATTTATATAATCCCAATACTCTTTAAAATATAATTCTTGCTCTCTTAGCGGTTGATTTTGAACTCCTTCATGAAGCGCATATTGATACCCTTGAGTTTTAACAGATACATCTGCTAAAATTGAACCGTCCTTAGCAATATTGATAGTTGCATTAGTAGATTGTAAATTATCTTCAGTCTTGTAAACCGTTGTATGTGTAATTATCCCACCTTCTGGAGTGATGAGTAGTGCATCTCTATCATCTGTAAAACCTGCTGTAAAACCAAATGGGTTGGTTTGACTTGTACATTCTAACCAAATATCTTTAGTCTCATTTGGAATACATAACACTGCATGATTTCCTTCCATAGCAGAGAATTCATTATCAAAATCAGTAAGACGTTTACCGCCATAAATAACTGCATAGTACGATGTGACACCTACCTCATCCAAAAGTGACTTCGTATAATTAGATAGCCCTTTACAATCTGCATAACCTAATCGCTCGACATCTAAGGCTAGCATTGGTTTCCAACCTCCAATACCAACCTGAACACTTATATAACGTGTTTTATCTTGCATGTAATTATAAATAATCTTAGCTTTTTCAACATCTGTAGTCGCCTCTTTAGTCAGGACTTTTACTTCTTCTTTTACAGCAATTGGGATGGCTCCTGTACCCGTTAAAAGCTCATCATACATCCATTGACCAAAATCTTTCCAATTGCTATTAATGCCTTTAACACCTTCCATGTCAAAATCGACTAATGCTGCTCTTACTTTTGGCGAATAGCTTTGAAATGACGGACTGAAAGCTTCAGGTTTTATAGATTTAAGATTTTTAGCTGAATAATGAAATTCACTATGAGTTTCAATAGCATATCCATCAAGATTCATCGTTTTGATCTTAACTTCTGTATCAGAGTTATTAATGATTTTATATTCTGAATTTTCTGTACTTACGTAATAACCGCCAATTGGCCTCCACCACGGTATAAACGCTGTACTTCTAAAGTCTAATTCCACTTCAAGAACTATAGTATATGGATAATTTATTGGTGTGTAGTTGAGATATTTTATTCGGTCATCATCGTAAAGCGACCCATTACCCACAGCACTAACATCTTCAAAATCCTTTTCTCTAAACTTTTTTATTTCCTCACCACTACTATCGTAGATTCTGGCTTCTAAGTTTTTAACCCTTCTGTTGTCATTATAACTTACAGAAGCACCTTGATCTGAGATGCCCTTTTCATTATATACGGTCACAATACGTTTCTTGGTATATATAAAATTATTATAAGCATTCACTTCTATTAGTGTGTTATCATACCTCACCACTGCATTGGCTTTAAGTCTGAGCTGAAAAGGAACTGTAGATGATTTAAGTAGTTCTTCATCTTGAGCATATGTAATAGTTGATAGCAATATTGCAAACAATATTACAGAGAATTTTAAGGGCATAGAAAGCGTTTAAGTTCTGGTAGCAATCAAATATAGAACATATACTTTAATAGCGCATACGGAAAACCGTAAAGTCGTCATAATTAACTATCAATCAGCTTTTTTAAAAAGAAATAATGTATTAATAATATTATACCACATGGAATAGCTATGTATTGAATCTCACTTAAAAGAACTCTAATACCCCATTCTGAAAAGAATTTCTCAATCCCTATTGGAGACACTTTTATGTCTCTAAAAGAAAAAAAATATCTAGAATTATCAAAAGGAATTAAAAAACCCACACCTTCACCTCCACTGGTCATTGCATCTAATATCCCATGAGAAACAGTTGATAAAAATAAAACAGCAGCAAAAATTAGTTTTCTAGATTTCCCAAATAAAAAAGCAAGTGACCCACTCCATAATAAGGCAAACAAGACAGAATGGGTAACCCCTCGATGACCTAAGGGATGTAAATAATCTATCCCAAATGAAAACCCCAAAACATCTAAATCTGGTAATATAGACGATCCTATCGCCAGAAAAACTAATAATTTACTTGACTTAGAATCTACAACTTTTGCAGTCGTATACGCAACTAAACCATGTCCGAAAATTGAAGCCATTAGGTCTTGTCTTTAGTATCCATAATAATGGTAACTGGACCATCATTGCATAATTCTACTTTCATATCTGCTCCAAATTGACCCGTTTGTACTTTTTTATCTAAATCTATTTCTAACTGTTTTACGAAAGCCTCATATAAAGGAATGGCAATCTCTGGTTTTGCTGCACGAATATAACTTGGTCGATGTCCTTTTTTAGTGCTAGCATAAAGCGTGAATTGGCTCACGACGATAGCATCACCTTGTGTTTGGAGTAAAGCCATATTCATAACACCGTCATCATCTAAAAAAATTCGAAGATTAGCGATTTTGTTGGACAACCATTTAATGTCCTCATGTGTATCGTCATTGGCAATACCAAGAAGCACCAATACACCTGAATTGATATTGGCTACTTGTTGTCCTTCAATAGTTACTGAAGCTTTTGTGACGCGTTGAATGACTGCTTTCAAAATAGTTTAAGATTTAAAATTCGATTTCAAAGCTACAGTAAACTTAATACTGCATACTTGTTACTTCTCCTCCCAATTATCAGTCCTGTAATGTTCGTCTTCACCTTCTAAAATTTTAAGATAGCTACGGTATCTAGAAAAAGAGATTTCATCGTTTTCTAAGGCCTCCTTTACAGCACATTTAGGCTCTTCTACGTGCAGACAATTATTGAACTTACAGTCTTGCTTGAGTTTAAAAAATTCTGGAAAATAATCAGCGACCTCTTCCTTATCCATATCAACAATCCCGAAACCTTTAATTCCCGGAGTATCAATAATTTTAGCATCAAAACTTAAGTCAAACATTTCTGCAAAAGTTGTGGTATGCTGTCCTTGACTATGCTGAGAAGAAATGGCTTTTGTTTTTAAATCCAAACCTGGTTCAATAGCATTCACCAATGTTGATTTCCCAACACCAGAGTGCCCAGCAAACATGCTCACCTTACCTATCATTAATGCTTGGACCTGATCTAAGTTTTTTCCTGTTTCCGCAGAAATACCAATACATTCATAGCCTATCTTTCTATAGACATGAGCTAAATACTTCACCTCATCTAAA
Source organism: Dokdonia sp. (assembly GCA_047622005.1). Taxonomy (GTDB): domain Bacteria; phylum Bacteroidota; class Bacteroidia; order Flavobacteriales; family Flavobacteriaceae; genus Psychroserpens. Next base: position 46,217 of record JBLHML010000011.1, read on the forward strand.
GTCTCTTCACTATACGTATCTACTTTATTAAAAAGTAAAACAGTTTTAATTTGATAGGCTTCTGCAGTGACCAAGAACCGATCAATAAAACTTGTAAACGTTGGCGGATTATCAATGGTAATCAACAAAAACACTTGATCTATATTGGACGCAATAATATGGGTTTGCTTCGATAAATTGACAGATTTACGAACTATATAATTAGTGCGATCATGAATCTTATGAATGACACCTGTTTCATCATCGTTGTTGGTTTCTAATTCAAAATCTACAATGTCTCCAACTGAAATAGGGTTAGTACTCTTAATACCTTTTAATCTAAATTTACCTTTGATTCTGCATTGATAGGTAGCACCGAGATTAGTTTTAACGGTGTACCAGCTTCCTGTAGATTTATAAACGAGTCCTGTCATTGCAACAAAGATGCTAATTATATAGCATTAAACAACAAACTCATCTTGACTTTTCGGCTTAAAACAAAAAGTTGAGATGAGTTCCATAAAAAAGACTATCAATTGACAGTCTTTTTTTTATTCAAATTAAAAATTACTCTATGGTGATGCGCCCTAATTTATCTTCAGATTTTCTAGACGAATAAATAATATACTCTTTGTTTGTTTTCATGAAATAAACACCTGGTCTTAAAATTAACTGATCCTCTCTTAATTCTTCTGGATCTAATCTGGTTATATCACCATTGTCCTTACTAAACGTGAAAGCCGTAGGAATAGCTTTATTATAGTTACCTAAACTCTTAATCTCTTCTATATCTGTTTCACCCATGTTCTTTTTATTATCATTAAACACTACCGAAAGTTCTCCATTAGAATAAAAAGGTATTGCTCCCAAATATTCTGGACCTTTACCCAAAACAGCTATAGGAATTGCAATTCCCACACCTACTGAAAAATTAGAACCATATGAAAAACCGTACATACCAATAGACATCGTTGTAAAACTTGCGCGTTGATCTTTTGCAAGTACATTTGCCCATTCTACAGATCCGTCTGCATTTAATGATGTGACAATAATCTCATTTGTCAAAAAAGTGATGGGTGTAAAGCTAATACCAATCCCACCAATCCCAATTCCACCAGAGTTACCAATGATGGATTGTCTATATTCTGCAAGAAAAATCAATCCGCCATCTTCTTTTTCAATTAAACTATGCGTTGAGTAATATGGTGGAATATCTTTATTTTTTTTAGCTCTGCGTTCTCCAATTAGCTTAACCTTAGTCGCATGATCAAAAACATTGAATTTTAAGTTAGTAACTTCATTAGAAGACGCATTTATAGTTGCCGAGTAAACACCCTTCAATTTCCAATTTGCTTTACCTCTTTTATTAACACTAGAATAAAAGCCCACTAAATTAAGTGTGTTATTAGCTGTCATTAACATTTCACAATTAATAACTTCTTTTCCAGTAAAATCTACATTGATCACCTCTTTGAGGTATCCATTTCGCTTTTTAAAAGCATGAACTTCAAATTTCTCAATATTCTTTTTTGCCTTTCTATCCCTATAACTCTCGTTTATTACAAGAAAAATATCTTCTTCAAACGTAAGATCAAAATCTGAGATTGTAAACTCTAAATCTTTTCTATCTTCAAACGATACTTTTTCTAAATATGAAGTAACAATATCTAGGTCTTTATTTATTAATTTAATCTCATATTGCATGACCTCCTCTTTATCAAACAAAGAGGCATGCATGATTAAAAGTTTATCTTGGTTTGGAGAATGTTTAAAATAGAAAGCACCTTTCTCTCTATTTTTTGTAACCTCTGTAGAAAATAATTTCTTTGTGTTCGAGGTTAATTTTCCATCTTCGGAAATCTCTACAGCCAACAAATTATTAATTTTGTTTTTCTTGTCATAAACACTACCAATCATGTAAACCCTATCATCTAAAACCGCTATTTCCTCAAAAACAGGCTCTTTGTCAATAAAATCATCCATTTCAATTTCGTTGACAGACAGCAAATCCATGTCTGCAGAATTAAAAACCTTTATATAAAAGTTTTTTCCTTTTGTAGCCAATGTGTAAATTTTACCGTTGGTTTCTCCTGCAATTCTAACAATCTTTTCTTTGTCTTCCTCAATCTCTTTTCCGTGAGTAATTGTAATTGGTCCTAATTGCCCTTGAGCATTTATTGTAGCGTATAATAAGACCAACAATAAAATAAGTGTATTTTTTTTAAGCATAAGTGTGTCATCTAGTTCGTAAGTTTGAAAGAATATTCTTTCAAGCGTAAAAATAAACTTTTTATTGACTTTTCATTCCGAAGAAAAAAGTATCTAAATTTTTATTGCTTTTTTTGAAGCAATATATTCACCATTTGAGGAGATATTAATACTATAAATCCTTGAGGATTGACGGGATAAATCAACAACGATATTAGAACTGAGTTTTCTTTCTGTTTTATTTAAAATAATACGACCTGTTAGATCTGCAACGATGACATTTACTTCGGAAGTATCTTCTAGAAGCTTAATTGTAAATATGCCATTCTTTGATGGCTTTGGGTAGCGTTTGATTACGTTAGCGTCAGCCACTCTTTTTTCGTGTTCATTGGTTCTATAACTTAGAGAGCAACATATACTTTTGTTGCACCTGATTGTTCCATAGGTATTAATAGACCATTGTCATCAGCAGACGTATCCAGTTTTGTGTTTTTGTTCACTATGTTGACATTTGGTATAGGACCAAACGCATCAGTAATGACTCTCGAAATGTCATGTTGCCCAAAAGCAAATGAATACAATAAAATAGCTTCTAAAAGTAATACTGATTTCATGTGTTTATGTTTTTTAAATTATGAATCACACCTATCTGAAAACTTAAACTCTTAAAACCAACAATGAGCAAACAGCTCTTTTGGGTAGGTAAAGCGCATAAAAAAGCCTCAAATTAATGAGGCTCTTTAAATCTATTGGCTAATTTTAACCATTAATAACTTTTTCTTGATGATTAATTGATTCTTGGTGAATCGCTTTAAACATACGTAAAATAAACTCTTCGCTTAGTCCTTTTTCATCGCCATTTAAAACCATTTTACCCAAAATCTCGTTCCATCGTTTGCTCTGTAGAACTGCAACATTTTTTTGCTTCTTAAGACCACCAATACCATCGGCAACTTTCATACGTTTGCCTAACAACTCAATAATTTGATTATCGACCACATCAATTTGAGCTCTCAAATTATCTAGCTCTTTATTGTAGGCAGCTTCTGGATCAGATTCTTTTCTTATTTTTAAATCATCCATAATACGAATCAAAGACTTTGGTGTCACTTGTTGCGCAGCATCACTCCATGCATTATCTGGATCAAAATGTGTTTCTATCATTAAACCATCAAAATTAAGATCTAATGCAGTTTGAGATACATCAAATATCATGTCCCTTTTACCTGTAATATGCGAAGGATCATTAATTAATGGTAAATCTGGAAATCTATTTTGAAATTCAATAGCGATTTGCCACTCAGGGATATTTCTGTACTTCGTTTTCTCATACGTCGAGAATCCTCTGTGAATTGCACCTAAATTTTTAATACCAGCGCTATATAAACGCTCAATACCTCCTAGCCACAATGCCAAATCAGGATTTACCGGGTTTTTCACCAATACGATTTTATCTGTTCCTTTAAGCGCATCTGCAATTTCTTGCATTATAAAAGGACTTACAGTAGAACGTGCACCAATCCATAATAAATCAATATCATGCTCTAAAGCTAACTCTACATGATTTCTATTAGCAACTTCGGTACAGGTTTTCATTCCTGTTTCTGCTTTCACTTTTTGCAACCATTTTAAACCTAAAGCACCAACACCTTCAAAATTACCAGGACGTGTTCTTGGTTTCCAAATACCAGCTCTGAAATAATTTACGTCTGTATTTTTTAGCTCATGAGCTATTTTTAATACTTGTTCTTCAGTTTCTGCACTGCATGGTCCTGCGATAACTAACGGATGATCTAACCCTAGTTTATCTAACCATGTTCTCATTTCTTTTTTGTTTTCCATTGCTTTTAATCTTTTGGGTCTATTTTCCGAAGAAAACAAAGTCCGTTCTTTTTACTAATTGATTATTTGGTGTTATTGTATGCTTAAACCATTCCTTTTAAAATGTCTTTGATATGGTTTGTACTTTTCATTTCGTTATAGATTTCATCAAAATCATCGGCTTCCATTAACGCTTTAAATCGCTTTAAGTTATTGATATATTCATCTAAAGTTTCTATAACATTATCTCTATTTTGCTTAAATATTGGTGTCCACATTGCTGGTGAACTTTTTGCCAATCGCACTGTGCTTTCAAAACCACTGCCTGCCATATCAAAAATATCGCGCTCATTTCGCTCTTTATCTATGACTGTTTTACCCAGCATAAACGAGCTAATATGTGATAAATGAGACACATAAGCAATATGCTTATCATGAGCCTCAGGATTCATATAACGAATACGCATCCCTAAGTCTTGAAATAACTGCAAAGCTTTCTCTTGCAGTTTAAACGTTGTTTTTTCCACTTCACAAATGATATTTGTTTTCTTCTGAAACAAATGACCCACAGCGGCCTTTGGCCCAGAAAACTCAGTTCCTGCAATAGGATGTGTTGCTAAAAAATGGTGCCTATTTTTATGGTTTTCAACAGATTTACAAATTGGTAATTTCGTTGAACCCACATCAATTACTAGCGTTTGTTCTCCTATCTCATCTAAAACTTTAGACAATTCTAAAACTGCTTTATCTACAGGAATTGAAAGAATAACCAAATCTGCATTATGCAAATCATCATAAGTTGCCTTACCATCAATTACATTGAGACTTAAAGCGTCATCGAGATGCGCATCATTAGTATCAATCCCAAAGATTTTAGCATCCTTGTAATTAGACTTTATATCTATGGCTAGACTTCCGCCAATTAACCCAATACCTATGATGTATACGTTGTCCATGCTTCTATTCCGTTTTCTACGGAAATTTTATAATTCATTCGTTTCTACCCTTCCAGTAGATAATCGTTATGTCAATCGCAGTAATGCCTCTTCTAATTGTCCTATTGAGGCACACAATGATATTCTTATATAGCCTTTCCCATTAGTTCCAAAAATGGTTCCTGGTGTTATGAAAATTGACTTTTCTTTTAATAATAAATCAATAAATACTTCTGCTTCTGTGTGCTCTGGCAGCTCAGCCCAAACAAATAAACCTGTAGCTCCTTTGTTATAGGTACAATTAAGCGCGTCTGCAATTTCCCATACTAATTGTCGTCGCTGCTCATATACATTATTCAAACTCGTAAACCACATTTCTGAGCATTTTAAGGCCTCTATAGCTCCTTTTTGAATCCCTAAAAACATACCAGAATCCATATTACTTTTCACTCGTAATACTGCATTTATATAATCATGTCTTCCCAAGAGCATTCCTACTCGCCAGCCAGCCATATTAAAAGTTTTACTTAGAGAATTCAACTCTAAGCAAACATCTTTTGCATCTTTATATTTTAAGATACTTCTAGGAAAGCGATTGAGGATAAAACTATAAGGATTATCATTGATAATTAAAATGTTATGACGCTTACCAAATTGTATTAAGTCTTCGTATAATTTAACAGAACCCTTTTCTCCAGTTGGCATATGCGGATAATTAACCCACATAATTTTCACGTTCTCTACACCTCTTTTTTCTAATGCCACAAAATCTGGACACCAGTTTGACTTTTGAGTTAAATCATAACAAACAGGTACTGCTCCAACTAAATTGGTAACTGATTTATAGGTTGGATAACCCGGATTTGGAATTAAAACCTCATCACCTGGATTTAAAAACGCCATAGAAATATGTAATATCCCCTCTTTACTTCCCATTAATGGGAGCACTTCGGTATGTGGACTTAGCGACACTTGAAAATGTGTTTTGTAAAAACAAGCAATCGCTTCTCTTAATTCTGGAATCCCTTGATAACTTTGATATTTATGAGCTGCATCATCCTCAAAAGTCTCTACAAGTGCATTAAGCACTGCTTCTGGAGGGTCCATATCTGGACTACCAATACCTAAATTAATAATTGGTTTCCCTTGAGATTTAAGGATATTTACTTCTCTTAATTTTTTAGAAAAGTAATATTCTTCTACATTTTGTAACCGTTGAGCAACCTCTATCATAGTCTTGCATTTTTATATTCTCCCAAAACCTTAAAATCTTGCGCCATAATATTCATAATCGATTTTGCTTTGTCATAATCGTTATAGGATTCAAAAGTGACATCCACGAAAAAGGCGTATTTCCAAGGTGTTTCCATTTTAGGAAGGGATTGAATTTTTGTTAAATTTAACTTACAATCACTTAATACGTTTAAAATGGTAGCTAAACTTCCTCTTTTATGGTCTAATTCAAATTTTATCGAAGCTTTATTGATTTCATTTTGAGGTATCTCAGCGTTTTTTGTCTTTACAACAAAGAAACGTGTTTCGTTATGCTTGATGGTTTGAATACTTTCTGAAATAATATGAAGCTCAAACAATTGGGCTGCCAAACGTGATGCGATTGCAGCTACATTTTTGATTTGATTCTCTTGAATTCTTTGTGCTACTTGAGCTGTATCAATATCTTCAATTAATTTAATATGTGGATACTGTTTAAAAAACGCTTTACATTGCAGCAAGGCCATTGGGTGCGAATACACTTCTTTGATATCATCTATAGATTGATTAGGCAATGCCATTAAATGGTGTTGAATATCTAAATAATGTTCTCCAACAATATGTAAATCATGAGCATCTATTAATGCATAATTTGGAATTATAGAGCCTGCAATAGAATTCTCAATTGCCATTATTGCTGCATCGCTTTTACCATTTAAAACACTATCAATTACAGCATCAAACGTCATACAATCGTTTACCAAGATCGTCTCATCAAAATAGTGTTGAGACACGATATGATGAAATGATCCTTTTACTCCTTGTATGGCTACTGTTTTAATCAATCTCTTTTAAATTTTAAAATAATGATAAAAAAAAAGTCCCGATTTTCATCGAGACTCATACTAAATTTATTTCTAATAAATTATACATACAAGGTCTCTCTCTTTTCGTTAAAAAAGAAATAACTCCAATTATGATATGTTTGATTTAATGTCTTCATATTTAATATCTATAACAACAGATATCTACAATAAGGTGCTAATGTACTTATATTTTTAATAAATCAAAATTGTTAGACTATTTTTTTAAGTTTTACATTTCAGAATTAAAGAATTCATAATTTAAAGTAAGTGATTACTAATAATTAGTATTTTTGAATAAACAAATTGATATATGTCCATTGAGGTTGCAAACATTACAAAAGTTTATGGAGAACAAAAAGCGCTAAACAATATTTCATTTTCTGTGAATACTGGTGAGATTGTAGGTTTCTTAGGACCTAATGGTGCCGGAAAATCTACGCTTATGAAAATCTTAACGACTTACATTGACGCGACTCAAGGTGTTGCTAAAGTAAGTGGGTTTGATGTAGAAGCACATAAACAGGATGTGCAAAAAAATGTAGGCTACTTGCCAGAACATAACCCTCTATATCTAGAGATGTATGTGAAAGAATACCTCACATTTAATGCTGGCATCTATAAAACACCTAAAACTAGAATAAATGACATTATTGAGCTCACAGGATTAACACCTGAAGCTCATAAAAAAATAGACCAGTTGTCAAAAGGATACAGACAGCGTGTTGGTTTGGCTAATGCTTTACTTCACGATCCATCTGTTTTAATTTTAGATGAACCTACAACAGGATTAGACCCAAATCAATTGGTCGATATTAGACATTTGATTAAGAATATAGGCAAAGACAAAACCGTGTTTTTGTCAACGCATATTATGCAGGAGGTTGAAGCCATTTGTGATCGTGTGATCATTATTAATAAAGGAGAAATCGTTGCAGACAAAAAACTTAAAGATTTGCGTAATGAGAAGGAACAAACAGTCATTGTAGAGTTTGATTATCGGGTTGAAGATGCTTTTCTACTGAAACTTCCTAACGCCAAAACCGTTAAAAACACACATGATTTTATTTATGAAATCACATTTTCTACTGCAGAAGACATGCGTTCTTATGTATTTGATTTTGCACATGATAATGAGTTGAAAATTCTTCAGCTGAATCAAAAAAATGCCAGCTTGGAGAGTTTATTTAGGGAGTTGACGAGTTAAAAGAAACAAACATGGGGCGTTTTTTAATTGAATTTATTTGACAATTTATTCGAGAAATGATTCCAACATTCCTAAAAGTTATAGGAGCAGCAATTAAATGGATAATTTATTTAGGAAAAAGAAGCTACTCTGATATATTCAAAAGAAGAGTGGAATACTAGAATTGGATTAGGAATAATTTTTATTGTCATATCTACAATTATTTATTCTTCTTAATATTACAACTAAATAATCACTTCTAAATCCTTGCCTTCACAGGAATTAATCCTCAAAAACAAGTTCACCAGTATAAAATTGTTCCACATCAACAATTGGAGGCGTATTGACGACAATCACGTTACCTGTGCTTCTAATTTCTCCAGTTAGAGATTGTTGTGCATTTATAATCATGTCATTGCTACTACGTTGAAAAATATCCACATTTTGTGCAATCAAATGACGACCTTCAAAACGCGCATCACCAGAATAATAACCTAAATATAAAGTGTTTGCTTCTCCACTAATAAAGGCAGATGATAAATTATTGACTACTATACTAAGCTCAATGCAATTAACTTCTATTTGAAAGTTACCATTAGTATTTACCTCACCTTCTTGATTAAAATCCTCAGAAACTAATCTTAAACTATCATAGTTTAAAACACCTTCACTTCTGACCGTTAATCCAGATGCATTTCTAATTTCGGTAAGATTAGGAGATGTCACAAACACTTTAGTAATCCCATAATCACGTGTAAAATTACACCCATTATTATTGTAAAGCTCAAGGCGTCCATCTCTGACTCTCACTTCAATATCATTTAATAAATACTCACCCGTTTGAACAGTAACACTTTGTATAGGTCCATCCGTGATAATTAATTCAACTCTGGGAAATACGGTAACCTTTGTAAATTCTTCAATCTCAAAATCTCTTTCAATGATATCTCCGGCATTTTGGAAACAATCTGGTGCATTCTCGCCATTACATGATAATAGAACGACTGCAAACAACATGTACACTATTTTCCTCATAATCGTATTCCTATTCCAAATTCTACTGCCTCTGCTTTTGCTCCATGAGACTTAAGTGTTATTGCTCCATATATTTTATCACCAAAATAGCGCTTAAAACCAATTCTATTATAGACACGTCCTTCAAAATCATAAGGATAGTATACGTAATAACCCAATTGAGTAATGATTGATAGTTTATTAATAAACAGTTCATGACCTACAAAAACACCAACACGCTTCCAATCTTCATCACCAGTAACATCTAATTCCGGAAACGCAACAGCGTAATACCTAATCAACTCATCCAAAAACTTTGAAAAGAATATATCTGTACCCACTTGAATCGCAGTTTTTCTATTTAAGCGTTTATCCGCATAGGCAGATATGATATAAAAAGGATATTGTCCAACACCAATCACATCACTTTCATTTAAACCCGTTCTAAAAGCAAAATTATATGTTATGGGTTCTTTGTATTTTTTTTCTTCGGAAGACGGGATATAATCAGGTTCTTTTTCATAATTAAGCAGGTAATTGGCACCAACATTAAACACAAACGTATTAGTGGACGTGTTTGGCGCTTTAAAATTAGCATTAGAATAATGAATGACAGAAATACCTGCTTGCCATCCTAAACCCTTGAATATATTTTCCTTTTTGTAATTAAACATCAAATACGTAGAACTCATCAAATCTGAGCCATAGGCATTGTTCAAGAAGTTTGTATTCTTATCATAAGGGTTAGTTGTGTATGTAATTCCTTGGCCTATTCTAAAGTTGAGATTTCTATTTAAAAAGTAAAAATTATAATGTGCGTATAAGCCATAATTTTCACCTAAATTCCTGTTTTTCATATCCTGATAAATAAATGAAAAACCCCAATCTGGGTAGTTATATCTACTTTCCCAGTCTTTAAAACCGTATGTTTTCTTGCTATAGCTTACAATCAATCCACTTGGATGATCTGTTATTAAATGAGAAATATCCGAATTATGTTCTAAGATTGTACCGTAAAATACATTCGCATCTAATGTAAAAAGATTAGGATCTTCTTCTTGTGCAAAAGTAGACAGACAAAATAAACAAAATAGGTAAACTAAAAAACGATTCATAAAACGAGTTAGGGCGCAAAAGTATGCAATACCAATTACAACTTAAAATAAACTTAAAAATTGGTTTTAAAACAACGCAGAAGCCACCGCCTTTATATTATCACTTTTACCCATAGAGTAATAATGTAATACAGGAATCCCTGCTTTTTGAAGCGCTTTAGACTGATTGATACACCATTCAACACCAACCTGTCTCACTTGACTATTATCTTTACATTTGACGATTTCAACGATTAAGTCTTCTGGTAAATCCACATGAAAGCGATGCGGAATTGCATTTAACTGCTTCTTAGTAGCAATAGGTTTTAACCCAGGAATTATGGGCACCATAATACCTTCACTTCTGCACTTTTTAGCGAACTGGAAGTATTTATCGTTATCAAAAAACATTTGAGTTACAATATATTCTGCGCCACTTTTAATTTTCTTTTTCAAAAATAAAATATCGCTATCCAAACTTGGCGCTTCCATGTGTTTTTCAGGATATCCACCAACACCAATACAAAAATCAGTCTGAGAACAATTTTGCAATTGGTCATCTAAATACACCCCAGTATTCAATTTTGAAATTTGACTCACTAACTCATTTGCATGCGCATGGCCTTCTTTTTCTGGCTTAAAATAGGTCTCCGTTTTTACAGCATCTCCTCGTAAAGCCATGACATTATCAATCCCCAAAAAATCAAGATCTATCAAGAAGTTTTCAGTGTCTTCTTTTGTAAATCCACCACATAAAATATGAGGGATTGCATCGACTCCATATTTATTTTGAATTGCAGCACAAATCCCAACAGTTCCCGGTCGTTTTTTAACGATATGCTTTTTCAATAGACCATTACCAGCATCTTTGAATGTATATTCTTCACGATGATAAGTCACATCAATAAACGGTGGTTTAAATTCCATCAACGGGTCAATGTTATCAAATATAGATTGAATATGTTGCCCTTTTAAAGGGGGCAAAATCTCAAAGGAAAATTGTGTATTTCCGTTGGCGTTTTTTATGTGTTCTGTTACTTTCATACATATGCCTGCAAAAGCAGGTCTCTTTTTGCTACGAATACATGAATGATTTTCTGTAGCATAATTTTTATTGGCGTTCCCTTTTACTAATACCTACCAGGTTTTGAAAACCTTGCAGGATCGCAAAACGTCAGGCCATCCACTATATCTTTAAAAAAAAGGATATCATTTCTATCCCTAACGCAGCTCACTCTACCTCAGAGACCTCACAGGTTTTACAAACCTGTGAGGTCTCCTTTACTCAGCCAAATTTGGATTCAGCCATTTCCTAGCTTCATCTTCGCTTATGTGTCTGCGTTTTGCATACTCCTTTAATTGGTCTTCTGTAATTTTTCCTAATCCAAAATACTTCGCTTTTGGGTTTCCAAAATAATAACCGCTTACACTTGCTGCTGGCCACATTGCTAAACTTTCGGTTAACGTTACGCCTATATTTTGTTCAACATTTAACAATTCCCAAATGGTCGTTTTCTCTAAATGATCGGGACATGCTGGATAGCCTGGAGCTGGACGAATCCCTTTATAGGTTTCTTTGATTAATTCGGCATTAGTTAAATCTTCATGCTGTGCATAACTCCAATGCTTGGTTCTTACTTCTTTATGTAAATATTCTGCAAAAGCTTCCGCTAGTCGATCTGCAAGTGCTTTAATCATGATTGAATTATAATCATCATGCTCTGCTTCAAATTGTTTTGCTAATTCTGAAGTTCCAAATCCTGTTGAGACGCAAAATGCACCAATATAGTCTTGTATTCCTGAATCTTTAGGTGCAATGAAATCTGCTAAAGCAATATTAGGGATACCTTCTCTTTTGCTTAATTGTTGACGAAGGGTTATGAATGTTGACCTGTCAGGTCGCGCGGAGTCGAGACCTTCGTTATGAGATACTGAATCAAGTTCAGCATGACAATCTTTGACTGTCACTTCAATATCATCATCATTAATTGTATTTGCAGGAAACAAACCAAAAACGGCTTTTGCCTTCAATAATTTCTCATCAAAAATACGCTTCAAAAGTTCTTGAGCATCTTTGAATAATTCTTGTGCTTGAGACCCAACAACCTTATCTGTTAGAATATCTGGATATTTTCCGTGGAGATCCCAACTTCTAAAAAACGGACTCCAATCGATATAGGTCTCCAATTTTGTGATATCGAAATCATCAATAATTTGAATCCCAAGCTGTTTAGGCTTTACAATTTCCGAAGTACTCCAATCTATTTTGAATTTATTTTCGCGAGCGTCTTCAATAGAGATATAATCTTTTTGCTTGCCTCGTTTTAAAAACTGCGTTCTAAATTTATCGTACTCCTCTCGGATTTGTTCTTTATAAACGCTATTGTCTTTTTTAAGCAGATTACCAACAACGGTTACTGCCCTAGACGCATCATTAATATGCACAACTGTACTGCTATATTTTGGTGCGATTTTGACAGAAGTGTGCGCTCTAGATGTGGTTGCTCCACCAATAATCAAAGGAATATTTAAGTTCTTCTTCTCCATTTCTTGAGATACGTAGACCATTTCATCAAGTGATGGTGTAATTAATCCGCTCAATCCAATCACATCTACGTTTTCTCTAATTGCTGTTTCAATGATTTTTTCTGGTGGCACCATAACTCCTAAATCTATTATTTCATAGTTATTACAGCCTAAAACTACACTCACAATATTTTTACCAATATCATGCACATCACCTTTTACTGTAGCCATTAAAATACGACCTGCAAATTCTTGTTTCCCGTCCTTTTCAGCTTCAATAAACGGTTGTAAATGCGCCACCGCTTTTTTCATCACTCGAGCAGACTTCACCACTTGAGGCAAAAACATTTTTCCGCTTCCAAAGAGATCTCCAACAACATTCATTCCAATCATTAGATTACTTTCAATAACTCTAATAGGTTTGTCTGATGCTAATCTTGCTTCCTCTGTATCTTCTATGATAAACTCATCTATTCCTTTGACTAAACTGTGGGTGATTCTTTCTTGTAATGGTTTACTTCTCCACTCTTTTTTTACAGCAGACAAGTCTCGACTTGTCCCTACGTACGAATCTCGAACGGTCTCTGCGAAATCTAAGAGGTACTCTGTTGCGTCATCATGTCTATCAAATAACACGTCTTCAACGCACTGTAATAAATCCTTTGAGATTTCATCATAAATCTCTAACATGGTTGGATTCACAATACCTAAAGTCATGCCATGTTGAATAGCGTGATATAAAAATGCCGAGTTGATAGCTTCCCGAACGGTATTATTTCCGCGGAACGAAAAAGACACATTACTTACACCTCCTGAAACATTAGCATAAGGCAGGTTTTCGCGAATCCATTTGGTTGCACTAAAAAAATCTAAGGCATTTAAACGATGCTCATCCAGACCTGTTGCTACAGGAAAAATATTAGGATCGAAAATAATATCTTGAGGCGGGAAATTTACGTGGCTGACCAAAATATCGTAAGACCGCTTGCAAATCTGGATACGACGCTCATAACTAACTGCTTGTCCAACCTCATCAAAAGCCATAACAATAACAGCTGCTCCATACCGTTTTACCAATTTTGCTTGACGTTTAAATTCGTCTTCACCTTCTTTTAAACTAATAGAGTTCACAACACATTTTCCTTGTGCAACTTGCAATCCAGCTTCAATGATTTCCCATTTAGAACTATCAATCATAAGTGGAATACGAGCGATATCTGGCTCTGACGCGATAAGGTTTAAAAACTTAACCATAGCATATTTACCATCCAGCATCCCTTCATCCATATTAACATCCAAAATTTGAGCACCACCTTCTACTTGATCTCTTGCAACGTTTAATGCTTCATCATACTTGTCTTCTTTTATTAATTTGAGGAATTTTCTTGAACCTGTAACGTTAGTTCGCTCTCCAATGTTTATGAAGTTACTTTCTGGAGTGACAACTAATGGCTCCAGTCCAGATAAAGTTAAATATTTCCCCTCTCCAACCCCTCCCCTAAGTGAAGAGGCTTGTAAATTTAATTCCAATTTCTTCTTAGCTTCAATCATCTTCTTTTTAAACATTAAAAAGTCCCGTCCTTTTGAGAAGGAGTTAGGGATGGGGTTCTTGGTTGATAGTTTTGAGCTACGTCTGCAATAGCTTTTATGTGCTCAGGATTTGTTCCACAGCAACCTCCAATAATATTAATTAATCTGTCTTGAAGATAATCTTCTATTAAGGCTTGCATTTGTTTTGCAGATTGGTCATATTCTCCAAAAGCATTTGGCAAACCAGCATTTGGATGTGCTGATGTATAAAACTCTGTGTCGTTAGATAATCGTTGTAAATAAGGTTTGAGTTGCTCTGCACCCAAAGCGCAATTAAAACCGACGCTTAATAATGGAATATGAGAAATCGAGGTCAAAAACGCCTCCACAGTTTGACCAGATAATGTCCGTCCAGAAGCATCAGTAATAGTGCCAGACACCATAATTGGGATCTCTATTTGGCGCTCTTCTTTAACCTCCTCAATAGCAAACAAAGCAGCTTTAGCATTAAGCGTATCAAAAACAGTCTCCACCAAAAGCACATCAACACCTCCATCAATCAAAGCTTCAACTTGCAGTTTGTAGGCTACTCGTAATTCATCAAAAGTGATGGCTCGATATTCTGGTTTATTGACATCTGGAGACATGCTTGCTGTTTTATTGGTTGGCCCAATACTACCAGCAACAAATCGAGGTTTGTCAAGATTTGCTAACGTGAATTTCTCAGCAACTTGTTTGGCTATTTTAGCAGATTCGAAATTCAGCTCGTAAACCAAATGGTCCATATTATAATCTGCCATAGCGATTGATGTTCCAGAAAATGTATTGGTCTCTACGATATCTGCTCCAGCTTCAAAATAGAGCTTATGAATATCTGCGATGGCCTGCGGTTGCGTTAAGGACAATAAATCATTGTTACCTTTTAGTGACGTTGGATAATCCTTAAAACGCTCGCCTCTAAAATCTTCTTCCGAAAAATTATAGCGTTGTAACATAGTTCCCATGGCGCCATCTAGCACTAAGATTCGTTTTGATATCTCTTTTTGTATGTTACTCATATACATTTTTTTAAAACACCTTCATAATTACGAGATATTTGAGTTTCAAAAATGGGTGCTAAAAACTTAGACAATTGCGCAAATTCAATTAAAAACGCATCATGACCATGAATCGATTTAATTTCATCGATACAAACATTCTCTTTGATTAACTTAAGATCTACGTAGGTTTCCCAATTTTCTTCCGCTTTAAAAAAGAGATCGCTATTAATGGTCACAATATGAATATTTGAACTAATTTTTGAAACAACATCATTAAACGATGTTCTACCTTTCGTAATATCGATAGTTCTTAATATGTGATTCATTAGTTTATATGCTGAAAGATTAAAACGTGTAGTCAAGGCTTCTCCATGATAATCGAGCCAGCTCTCCACATTAAAAACCGTATTTGATTTTTCACTTCTTCGGAATTTACTCGTCAATGATTCTGGAGTACGATATAGAGTCATCGCATGCATTCTTGCATCTTCTAATGGTTTGCTAGAATTATTTAATAGCGCATCTTGGATATGACAATTCGCAATTAGCCAGTCTGTCGATTTCCAATCTGTTGCAATTGGGATAAGATGTTCTATCAAATTAGTTTGCAGAGCTGCTAATTCCCAAGAAATTCCGCCACCTACAGATCCTCCAATAACAGCAAAAAGCTTTTGAATTTCTAGCTGTTTTAAACCCTCTAAAAACAGTTGAGCAATATCTCTCGCTGTAAAATCCTTATAGTTCTCAATGAGGTTGTTACTATTTCCATCGTATCCATTTCCAGGAATATTGAATGCTAAAACCGTGTAGACGTTTGTATCAATACATTTGTTTTCACCTATAAGATCGTTCCACCAACCCTCATTTCCGCAGACATTAGAATTACCCGTCAACGCATGGTTCACCAATACTATTGGAGCATCATACAACGGTTGACCAAAAGTTTGGTAAGACAGCTGTATCGAAGCTGTCTTACCATTTTGATTAACATAATTTGAAATGTTTATGTATTGCAAATCTTTCATTTTAAGGTAAATTGAACTCTTTTTCTACAGAAATCTTAATAGGTGTCTGGTTGGTTAGATTATCTTTCACAGGACATCGTGCTTCAACTATTTCTAACCATTTCACTAATGTCTCTATGGAGGCATCTGTCTCAGGAATAAGACTTAACTGGATACTTTTAAAACCAGCACGTTCTTTATCTGATGCTCCCAAAAAGCGCTCTGGATTGATATTTCCAGAGACTTCAATATTTAGTTTTCTAATTGTAAAGCCTAATTCTTTGGCTACTAAATGTCCAACTACATTGACACAACCTGCAAAACCTGCTAAAATATATTCTACGGGATTAGCATCTTCATCTGTCCCATTTAAAGCTTCGGGCTCATCAATAATTAATTCAAAATGTCTTGCTTTGCCTATAAATTGAGTTGCAGAAGTGCTCTCTCCTGATACTGTAAATTTTAAATCACTCATGTTCTATTTTTATTAGAGATTAGTTTTTCATTTGTATTAGAAATGTTTACATAATCCAATTATATATGTTATCTAAATTTTTAGGATAAAACGCTTTGTTTAACCGCGACGAAAGCCTCTTTTAAATCTGCTTTCAAATCGTCGATATTTTCTATACCAACAGATAATCGAATCAAATCTTTAGTCACACCCGTCGTTTCTTGTGCTTCATCACTTAACTGTTGATGTGTTGTACTTGCTGGATGAATAATTAAAGATTTTGTATCACCAATATTGGCTAATAATGAAAATAGTTTGGTGGTATCTGCTACTTTTTTAGCCGATTCGTAGCCGCCTTCAACACCAAAAGTCACAATACCACTTTGTCCGTTTGGTAAATATTTTTTAGCTAAATCTCTGTAGTTACTGGTCTCCAATCCTGGATAATTAACCCAAGTGACTTCGGGTTGTTCTTGTAGCCATTTCGCTAATTCCAAAGCATTTTGACTATGCTTTAAAATTCGTAATTCTAAAGTTTCTAAACCTTGAATAATTTGAAAGGCATTAAACGGACTCAAAGCACCTCCATAATCACGAAGTCCTTCAATTCTAACTTTAGCTATAAATGCTGCTGCTCCAATCGTTTCACTATATATTAATCCATGATAACCGGCAGAAGGCTCAGTAAATTCTGGAAATTTACCGTTTGTCCAATCAAAAGTTCCTGCGTCAACGATGATACCACCTAAGGAGGTTCCGTTTCCATTGATGTACTTTGTTAGTGAGTGAATAACGATGTTTGCACCATACTCAATTGGGTTTAGCAAATACGGAGTTGCGACTGTATTATCGACGATTAATGGCACTTTATGAGCTTTAGCTTCTCTAGAAATAGCTTCAATATCTAAGACGTCTAATTTTGGATTCCCTAAGGACTCCACAAAAAAGGCTCTCGTGTTCTCTTGAGCTGCTTTTTCAAAGTTTTCAGGGTTTGAAGGATCAACAAAAGTTGTTGTAACACCATGTCTTGGCAAAGTTACGCTCAACAAATTATAAGTACCACCATACAAACTACTTGATGCTACAATGTGGTCTCCAGCTTTTAACAGTGTTAATAGTGTTGTTGAGATAGCAGCTGTACCTGATGCGGTTGCGACTGCAGCAATACCACCTTCTAGAGCAGCAATACGTTGTTCTAAAACATCGTTGGTTGGATTATTTAAACGTGTGTAAATAAAACCAGGAACAGATAAATTAAATCGTCCAGCTGCATCATCTGAATCGTCAAATACATATGCTGTAGATTGATAAATAGGAACAGCTCGTGTTCCTCCATTTTGACTTACGTCGTGTCCTGCGTGCAACGCTTTGGTTGCAAATTTTTGTGTACTCATTTTTCTAAATTTTTTCGAGTTAAAATAAATTAATTCAAAAGTCAAATAAGCCTCACTTGCCCTGAGCGTAGCCGAAGGGTGAAGCATACTTAATAGAAAAATGTTATAAGAAAAAAGGTAACTACAGATGAGTAATTACAGTTTGGTTATCTATCTAGTATCGATTTATGAATCGAATAACTGAGTAGAATTTAGCACCTTCTTAATAAGTTTAAGGGTTGCTAAGGCTTCAATGGGTCTAATCCCTCTGCCTTTCTTGATAACATTACGGAAGTTTTTTAATTCAAATTTTTTCGTTACTTCAACATTTTAAAATCCTCATTTATGATTATAAACTCCGGTTTTAAAATGTATTGCGTCTCAAACTTTGAACTAAACACGTTTCCTTTTCAGTAAATTATTGAACTTTATGAGTACAAAGATTGCAAAATTTATAATTAGCAACCAAATTATACAGAATATTTTTCTAAAAAATTACATAAATATAAATTAAACAGAAAATTATTCCGTTTAACTTAACTATAACGATTATATATTCGGAAATATTAAAAATCACCCTTTATCGCTTTTGAATTAAAAATTAGCATTGAAATGCTATTAACATCCAATTAACTTAAGATCGGTTTTCTAATGTCAATAATAGCTGTACTTTTGTATTCGATTATAAGAGAGGAAAATTTGTTCTGATTGCAACCTCTGAAACTGAACTACATTCAGTTTCATAAAAAATGCTAAAGCAGTTAGTTTACAACTTCTCTAGCGACCAAGCAATCTCAATATATTTTTTTCAGAATAATAAAACCATAGAGATAATATGTCATATTTATTTACTTCGGAAAGTGTCTCTGAAGGCCATCCAGACAAAGTAGCAGATCAAATTAGCGATGCGTTAATCGATCATTTTTTAGCATTTGATAGCGAATCAAAAGTAGCTTGCGAAACACTAGTAACTACTGGTCAAGTTGTATTAGCTGGTGAGGTAAAATCAAATACGTATTTAGACGTTCAAAAAATTGCGCGTGATACCATTAATAAAATTGGTTACACAAAAAGCGAATATATGTTTGATG
Organism: Dokdonia sp.; assembly: GCA_047622005.1. Classification (GTDB taxonomy): domain Bacteria; phylum Bacteroidota; class Bacteroidia; order Flavobacteriales; family Flavobacteriaceae; genus Psychroserpens. Next base: position 65,547 of record JBLHML010000011.1, read on the forward strand.
GGAACTCCTGTGGTGTATTTTCTGCAATTCATGAACAATCTGAAGACATCAATCGTGGTGTTGACAGAGCCAGTAAAGAGGAGCAAGGTGCAGGTGACCAAGGAATGATGTTTGGTTACGCAACTCGCGAAACGGACAACTACATGCCTTTAGCTTTAGATTTATCTCATAGAATCTTAAAAGAACTTGCAGAACTTAGACGTGAGAATAAAGACATCACTTACATACGACCAGACTCTAAAAGTCAGGTCACTATTGAGTATAGTGATGATAATATACCGCAACGTATTGATGCTATAGTTGTCTCTACACAGCATGATGATTTTGATGAAGACGAGATCATGTTAGCAAAAATTAGAAAAGATATCGTTGAAATTCTTATCCCTAGAGTGGTTGCTAAATTGCCAGAGCATATTCAAGCCTTATTTAACGATCAAATCACCTATCATATTAATCCAACAGGTAAATTCGTTATTGGAGGACCTCATGGAGATACAGGATTAACCGGACGAAAAATTATTGTAGACACCTATGGCGGAAAAGGTGGTCATGGTGGTGGTGCTTTCTCAGGAAAAGATCCAAGTAAAGTAGATAGAAGTGCTGCTTATGCGACACGACATATTGCAAAAAATATGGTTGCAGCAGGTATTTGCGACGAACTTTTAGTTCAAGTAAGTTACGCGATTGGTGTTGTAGAGCCAACCTCTATTTATGTGGACACATATGGTACTTGCCCATTTAATATTACAGATGGTGAGATTGCTTCAAAAATCAAAGGTATTTTTGATATGCGACCAGCAGCTATTGAAAAGCGTTTAAAATTACGTTCACCAATTTATAGTGAAACTGCAGCTTATGGTCATATGGGAAGAGATCCTGAAACGGTTACAAAAACTTTTGAGCAGCCTAATGGAGAACCAATTACCCTCGAAGTAGAATTATTTACATGGGAAAAATTGGATTATGTAGATAAGGTTAAGAAGGCGTTTGACTTATAAAAAACTCTATTACTAAAACTGTTACAACCTCTGAATTCAAAATTTGGAGGTTTTTTTATTAAAATATTTGAGTAATACCCACAAAATTTTAACATTTATTCTCATTAATATACGTAGCTCTACGTATTGACTTCTACAAAATTAAAGATGAATTTTGTAAAAACTAAGTTATAAAACCTAACATTTATCAAACAAAAAATGAAACACCATCTTAGAATTGCTGTAATGCTCCTAGGAATTTTAACTTGCTTTATTAGTTGTCAAAAGGATGACTTTAAGGAACCAGTTGAGGAAACTGGAGAATCGAGTGCTAAATTTATTTCTTTATCAGACTTTAGTAATAAAGTAGAACAAAGCAAAGACTATAAAAAACTAAGTAGTCTATTTGATATAAACAAACTAAAAGCTGGTAATGTACAAAGCAGACTTACAGAAACAGACTCAGCAACGATTGCTACAGATGACATTTTAATGATTGAACGTGAGGATAAAATCTTTTATACGTTTAGAATTGAAACTGTAACTGATAGAACATCTTTTTATAACTTATTAGTTGTTACAAATACTATTGGAGACATTGACAATGTTAAAATCTTTGAGTATATACCATCTGATGTTTGGTTAGAAGATAAGTCACTACCATTCTCTGGACATATGAAACTGCATGAAAATGATATTTTTAACGAAAATGATTTATTTGCAAGAGGTGTTAAACAATGTATTACTGGAATAAGAACTAAATGTAGATGTAATCAAGACAATAATCATTGTGGTCCTGCGCCTGGGAGAACATGCACTTCATGGACAAAAACTGTAACTGCTATTTATGGTCCATGCCCTCCAGAAATAAATAATGGAGAACCTATAGACACTAATGATGGTAGTGATGCAAACAACGGTCAAGGCGGTGGATCAGGTACAGGTGATGGTGACCCAAACAATACTAATGATTGTCAACCAACTATTGATAATCCTTGTGATGATGATGAGACTGCGGTTATGCCTCCAAAACCGCAAAACACAAAAACCACACATCAAAAAAACTGTGAAGAACTGAATAAATTAACGTCTCCTCCAGGTTATAATGAGCCTAATCCATTTGTAGATGACAACCATCCTGATAATACATCTGGCCTAAACACGAATCCTAGACTAGCCATATTGAGTCTCGATGATGACACCATATTGAATTACCAATTTGAAACAGGCTTTAGTTTACATAATAGAAATAATTATCCAGAGTATGGTGCTTATGCACATTATAAAACAGCAAGTGTAGAGTCACATCATTTATATTTCCCTACAACAATATCAGAGTATGGTACAGTGCATGTTCATCCAAAAAATGCAACTATCAATAAATGGATACCGATGTTCTCTTTGGATGATATTTACGCTGTTCTAAAAATTAGAGATTACTATAATACTAGCTCTTGGAATGTGATCAATAACCCAAATGGTGATTCATTATTTATTTCAATTTTAATAGCTAACCAAGCTGAGAATAATCAAACTTATGCTATTAAAATTGATGATATTACTAAATTTCAAAAACTTAAAAATATAAAAGAAAATTTACCTAGAGAATGGGAAAAGTTAAATAAAGAGTTAGAAGATAGATATATTGAGGAAGCTAGCGATCTTTTAGGTACTGCTGATGATTATCAAAAAACCCTTTTAAAATTTATAAATGACTATAATCTTGGTGTATCTTTATATCAAATGGAACAAACTGGCGCAGGCACACCAAGCGTGGCAGAAACATGGACCAAGCTTGGCCTTAGCCCTGCCGAAGAAGTTATTGAATCAGGATGTTAATTAAAAAATAAATAAATTATGAATAAATTACATTACATATTAGTTATAGCCATAGCAAGCCTATCTTGCAAGGCACAGATTTTACCATTGGATACACCCTCTTACACTATTCCTGATAACGCAAACATAAAAGACACAAACAACGAGCTTGGACGTCTTGTAGGTACTTGGAAATATACAAGTGGTACTACTACATTTACCCTTAAATTAATGTTAACTGAAGATGAATACAATGGTGAATATTATGAGGATTACTTAAGAGGTGAGTATGCTTACAGCGAAAATGGCATTATAATTATTGATACTTTAGAAGACTTGCCTGATGATGATGATGATGATGATGATGATGATGATACTACCGATGGTGGTCTTAGCAGCAATACCCAAATCACTGAAACTTCCTATAATAATATAGGCGGAAGATATGTAAGTGATGTTTACGGTATATCTTGCTTTGATTGTACTATTGAGGACAGATATATAGGATTTTACTTTATCGATCCAGAGCGTAAATATCTTAATAATAGAATGATTATCGATTATCTTGAAGATGAAACCGATCCTGAGAAAATATCTCTAATATTAAAGGCTAAGGATGGGGCAAGGTTACCTTACGAAGGAGCTCCAATAGAACCTCGAGTACCTTATGGCACTTATTTGATGGAGAAACAATAATTACATCTATATAATACTCCAAAAACCTCCAAATTTTAATTTAGAGGTTTTTTGTTTTAAGGAAAGTTCTTATATTAGTTGACATATAGTTATGAAAAACTTATTTTTTACAATATCAATATTACTGCTAGCATTATCATGTAA
>JBLHML010000012.1:0-65718 GCA_047622005.1 Dokdonia sp.
TTTTTGAATATCGTTTTTTTCTTCTTGATTTTGTTCAAATTATGCGTGAAAATAAAAAGATTAGAACTCATTATACAGAGTTAACTATACTGAGAGAACTACAATTTTTATCACTTTTTAACTTATTGATTGAAAATGATTTAATGCGGAAAGAAGTTTTACCAAATGAATATAAAAATTTGTATAAGCGTTTTCAAATTTTAGGGGATTTTTGGATTTCAGATGCAGAAATTCTCAATTCAAATATCACAAAAAAAACGATTTTAACATATTCGGTCATTTTAACACAAGCCATTTTTCCTTACTTAACCTTAAAAGGTCAAAAAGAATATCATTCTATTGTTTCAGGTGGTTTTTAATTACAGAGAACAAATATATATAGTTACAATTAACGACAAATACACGACGACTTTAAATGTTTCATTACACCATAAACTTAAGCGTAGTCGTGTGCGTATGTGATGTCAAATATCATCTGTAAATAACGTGTTTTCATTTACTAACATTATAAAGAATGCGCATAGAAGTGATATAGTATCCCGTAATTGTGCTTTACTAATGCTTTAGGTTTTTTTTACAATTATCATGTGGCCAACCTACGATATCCTGAGTACAATTGTATACGTCGTTCTGCGTATTTTTTAATAAAAAAAACGGGACATTAACCAAACATTTGCCAGAGTAATACGTAAACTACCAAGTCTAGTCAAAATCGTAAGATTCAAAAAAGAAGGTAAAAAGAGATAAGCTGCTGTGATTGTAAAGCGTGGTTCTTAGTGAGAGAGATATAAAGTAGTTTTAGTCTTGCCAATTAGGGGTGTTACGCTTTGTCTCACGAGGATATCCACAACCAAATCAAAAGACACCAGATCATAAATGACGATCACAGAACTCATATGACGATCCTAGAACTGACAGGTCACTTTAATATCACAGGAGGTAACCAAGATGAAGACAGATCAGGTTATAAAAGCACACTTTAATTAACAGTAGATGAGACTCATAGAAGTACTACTAAAAAGATAATCACGACACATCAAGTACAATTAGAAACTGGTTTTTTAAAAGAGACAACCGTAGTTATTAATTGTAATGACAAAGGCAACAAAGGCTCATTTTGAAAAAGGGTCCTTATTTGTGCCTAAAGTACAACCGCTTTTTTAGAGGGTTTTTGGGCAGCCTAACACGGTCATCTGCCATGTTTAGGGCAGGAACATGGTTTAAAAATCGGGATAAAAATAGAATTGCTTAACTAAGATAGCACTATTCTTAGGTGTATTGTACTCAAAGCGTAAACACTTATCAATGAGTGTATTTGGTTTTTTGTAGACGCATTTATCATAAAAAAAGCCCAATACAATTAGTATTGAGCTTTGATAATCGTAGCGAGAACGGGGCACGATCCCGTGACCTCTGAGTTATGAATCCAACGCTCTAACCAACTGAGCTACCTCGCCATAATGAGGGTGCAAATATAAAAACAATTATTATCTGAACAAACATAAAATGAGCAAATTTTTTTTTTATATTTTAGTTTAAAACTAAACATTTAATGTATATATTGACCACATATTTAAATACCTATGGAAGACAAAGTTAAAATTGAGATGGAGTTTGTAATACAGGCTTCGCCACAACTTTTATACACATATATATCAACGCCTTCAGGATTGTCTGAATGGTTTTCAGATAATGTAAATTCTCGAGGCGAGTTATTTACATTTATATGGGATGGAAGTGAAGAAACCGCTAAACTATTAAGTAAAAAAAATGGAGAACGCATCAAGTTCAGATGGCTAACTGATGACGAAGAAGGATCAACTAATTATTTTGAAATTAAAATTCAAGTTGATGAAATCACAAAAGATGTGTCTATTATCGTTACAGATTTTGTTGAGGATGATGAAATTGAAGAGTCAAAAATGCTTTGGGCTAATCAAATTTCAAGTTTGAAGCAAGTTTTAGGTTCTGCTTAGAAATAGTATCTCATATTAGTTTTATATTTGTCTCGACCCTTTATTAAAAGGATCATCGAGACTTTTTTTTATGATAAATTTTAACGGTAGCCTAATTGAAAACGCAGCTTTTATTTCTTCGGAAAATAGGGGTTACAAATATGGCGATGCACTTTTTGAAACCTTAAAAGTAGTGCATGGTAAAATTTTATTTTGGGAAGATCATTACTTTAGATTAATGTCTTCAATGCGCATCATGCGTATGGAAATCCCAATGAATTTTACCATGGAATTTCTTGAACAAGAGCTTTTAAAAACAATTAATGTTAACGGTCTAGCAAAATCCTCTGTTCGCGTGCGGTTCAATGTTGATCGTGGTGAAGGCGGTAAGTATCTGCCTAAGGAAAAAACAATACAGTACTCTATAATTGTTGAGAAAGCAGATAGCGATTTCTATACCATCCCCAAAAATGAGCACTATACCGTTGATTTATTCAAAGATTACTTTGTAGCCCCTGGGTTACTATCCACATTAAAAACGAATAATAAAGCAATCCATGTTCTCGGTAGTATTTATGCTGAAGAAAATAGATTAGATAATTGTCTGTTATTAAACACCAACAAAAGCGTCGTTGAAGCCTTAAACGGAAATATATTTCTAGTGTCTGGTGAAAGAATAAAAACACCGCCTATAGAGGATGGTTGTCTCAAAGGGATCATGCGAAAACAAATTATTGAAGTGATTGTGAATTCGGGGGATTATACAGTAGAAGAAGCTTCTATTTCTCCTTTTGAGCTTCAAAAAGCCGATGAATTATTTATGACCAATGTGATTGTTGGTATTCAGCCTATTTTAAAATATCGCAAAAAGGAATTTAATACTAAAATTTCTGGAGATCTATTGAAACGCTTAAACATGAAGATGAGGTTATCTTAATTATAACTCGGGTTTTCTGGTGCATTAGACCAAAGGGAGTAATCACCACCTAGTTCTAGCATTTTTTGTTTCCAAAATGATTTACAGCTTTTTTCTATAAGTTCATTTTTGTAAACATTCTCAGAGACGATCCATGCGTTAGAATCTAATTCGTCATCAAGTTGTTGTGGTTCCCAACCCGAATATCCTAGAAAAAATCGAATATCTGAAGTTGTTAATTTGTCCTCTTTAAGAAGTTGTAAAACGATTTCAAAGTTTCCTCCCCAAAATACACCATTAGAAATTTCTATACTGTCGGGTATCAGTTGTGGTACTTTGTGAATAAAGTAGAGGTTATCCTGTTCTACAGGACCACCATTATGAACTTTAAAGTCCGCTTTGGTTTCTGGGATGAGTTCGTTGAGGGTATAGTCTAACGGTTTATTTAAAATAAAGCCAATAGAACCCTCATCATTATAATCTGCTAATAAAATAACAGACCTATTAAATGATAAATCACCAATAATGGATGGTTCGGCAATTAAAAGATGTCCTTTTTCGGGTTTGGATATAATCATTTTGTATGATTTCAAAACTAAATCTAAAACATATTTTGGTAATAACCAACAAAACATACCAATTACTAGAATTGTAAACACAAAAAAGCCCACTATGAAGTGAGCTTTTTTAATCTATTTTAGCGATATACTAGTTTACAGCACCACTTAAATCAGAACCAGCTTTAAACTTTACTACGTTTTTAGCTTTGATTTGAATAGTTTTTCCTGTTTGAGGATTTCTTCCTTCTCTTGCAGATCTTTTAGAAACTGACCAAGAACCAAATCCTACTAGAGAAACTCTGTTTCCTTTTTGCAAAGATCCTTCGATATCAACTAATAATGAATCTAAGGCTTTTTTTGCTGCAGCTTTAGTAATTCCTGCATTCTCCGCCATTCCGCTGATTAAATCTGTTTTGTTCATAAAATTATAATTTAAATTGTTAAAAAAATAGTTGGGTTGAACTATATAGTTAAATCCCTACACAAATTTATACGTATAATCCATCTACGCAAGTAATAGCAAGGGAAATGCGAATATTTGTTGATAACTTTGGTTATTTGTTAATAAAGGAATGCATTTCATCGGTTTTTTAAAAATATCACTGTCTACAGGGGTTCTAGAGCATTTTTGAATTTTTACTAAAATCATAACCATTAAGTAATGACTTTATGTCCATTTTTCGCTTTCCTGGAAGCTGAATTTCCTTAATAATGACATAACCACCTTTAACAGCTACTTTTAGCTCATGTTTTGAAATGTCTAGCGCACCAGAATCTAAATTATGAGCGAAGACCTCTTTTTCGATGCCAAAGATTTTAACAGTCAATTGCGCATCATTAGTATTTAAATAGCACCAAGCCGCAGGAAATGGATTTAAGCCTCGTATCTTATTATAGATGCGGTCTAAATCTAAGTCCCAATCAATTTTGCAATTCTCCTTATTAAGCTTGTAAGCCGTCTTTAAATCCTCTGTTTTTGTTTGTATGAATGTTTCGACTTCACGCTCTTGAATTAAATCGACAGTTCTCATAACAAGCGCGCCACCAAGATGCATTAACTTATCATGCAAGGTGCCAACAGTTTCTGTAGGGCTAATAGCAATAGCCTCTTGTAAAATGATAGCGCCTGTATCAATCTTCTCATCAATAAAAAATGTGGTGACTCCAGATACGTTTTCACCATTAACAATAGCCCAATGTATTGGAGCTGCACCTCTATAATTAGGTAGGAGTGAGGCATGCAAATTAAAAGTCCCGTATTTTGGCATGTTCCAAACCACTTCTGGGAGCATTCTAAAAGCCACAACAACTTGAAGATTGGCCTCTAATAACTCTAATTCTTTTATAAAGTCTGGGTTTTTAAGATTTGTGGGTTGCAAAACGGTCAAACCTTCGGCAATCGCATATTTTTTTACCGCAGATTCGTTTAATTTACGTCCGCGACCTGCTGGTTTATCTGCTGCAGTAATGACACCAACCACGTCATATGTGCTCTCTACAAGTGTTTTTAAAGTGGCAACCGCAAAATCTGGCGTGCCCATAAATATAATTTTTAAAGCATCTCTCTTCATGTCGTTTTTATTTTATAGCTGTTTCCAGCATTCAATTCGATAACATCACGCTCCAATAAGGTTTTTATAATTTTAAAAATCGCAGCTTTTTCAAATGGTAAATGTTCGACTAATTGTCTGGAACTCATCGGACTGTTTTTTAAGGCTAAAATCACCTGTGTTGTTATTGTTTTAATATCTTTTTTTACTGCGGAAATTTTATGTTTCATACACACCGAACACACACCGCAATTAGTGTCTGTAGCCTCACCAAAGTAATTTAATAGTTGTCTGCTCTTGCAAAGACTGTCGTTAGCTATAAACTCTAATACCGCATTAATTTGTGCGCGTTTAAGCGCTTGTTGGTGTTCCACAACATTCGCAATCCTATTGATTGTTTTGTCGTCTTCTCTGGGTTGGAGAAATAGAACTTCAGAATCTGTATTAGAAAATAAGAAATCGACAATTCCATCTTTATGTAATTGATGTAAAATGGCGATGATTTGTTTTTCAGGGACCGAAGATTTATCAGACACCAAAGTTAAGTTGATCGCTAACTGGTGTTCTAAAATGCCGCCATAGGTTCTCAGGATGGTCTTTACAACTATATTATATGCTGCATGAGTTGCCAAATATGAAAACATACTAGCATTGCTCACAATAAATTGAAGCTTCGTTTTATAATTAAACTGCTGCGATAATTTAATGACAGAATTTCTATCTAAGAGCTGTAGCGCATTAAATGTTTTCGAACTTTTAAAAGTATAAGCTTTGCAGAAATCACTAAAATTAAAAAGATGCGCAGTCTGTGCACCCTCTCCATAAGAGATTTGAAAAAAGTTACATAACTTTCTGTACACTAATTTTATCTCATCAATCGATGGAAGACTTTTTATAAACTGATTTTTTAATACCTGCTCATCAGATTTGTTGGTTAAAAGAAAAGCATAGGCATTTTCATTGTTTCGTCCTGCACGTCCAGCCTCTTGATAGTAGCTCTCTAAACTTTCTGGTAAATTAACATGAATAACCGTTTTTACATCAGGTTTGTCAATTCCCATACCAAAAGCTGTGGTAGCAACCATAATTTCCTTTTGGTTATTCATCCATTGCTCGAGACGATTGTTTTTGTCTTTTGTAGGAATGCCACCATGAAAAAAAGTAGAACTAAATCCTTTCTTTTCTAATATATTATGAATCTCGATGCTCATCTTTCGGCTTCGTACGTAAATTATGGATGAGCCTTTGTGACGTTTGAGTAGTTGCTCTAAATCATAGGTCTTATCCTCACTATGCAATACTTGGTATGAAATATTAGGTCTTGTAAAGGATGCTTTAAATAGCTTTGGAGCTATGAAATCTAGGGCTTTTATGGTTTCTTTAATGACCTCTGGTTTAGCTGTAGCGGTTAGCGCTATTACATTAACATGAGGTTGTAGTTGCCTTAAAATACTAATGTTTTTGTACGCTGGTCTAAAATCGTTTCCCCATTGACTAATGCAGTGTGCTTCATCAACTGCAATAAGATTTACGTTCATTTGTTCAATACGTTGCTTCACGATGTCTTGTTGTAATCGTTCTGGCGAGAGGTATAAAAATTTATAATTTCCGTAGATACAATTATCAAGTAAAGTGTCCAACTCAGTGTATTTAATCCCACTGGTAATGGCCATGGCTTTAATCCCTTTTTCTTTAAGACTATTAACCTGATCTTTCATCAAGGCAACTAAAGGCGAAACAACAATACAAATCCCATCTTTTATAAGCGCAGGAATTTGAAAACAAATAGATTTTCCTCCACCAGTTGGCAATAACACAAAGGTATCATTGTTCTCTAATACCGAAGTGATAATCTCCTCTTGTAGTGGTCTAAAAGAGGTGTGATTCCAATACTGTTCTAATATGTTTATGGGATGAGCCATCTAACCGTTTAAATGATCTATAATGAAATCTACTCTGCTGCTAATGCTATCAAATGGCACATCAATTAATTCATAACCAAAGCGTTTGTACGTGTCTAAAAGTGAGTGGTGGATGTCTACTGCTTGGTCAAAATTTTCATAGCGTTCACTGTCGCTCACAAAAATCTCTTGCCAAGGAGCTAACACGAATACTTTATCATAAACATGATGCTCACAAGTGTCTGTGAAATGCTTTGGATAGTCACTATTTACATAATCCATATAGGCTAAAACGTCTGGTAAACCTCGGTCTAAAAACACGTTTTTTTTATCAGCGGTTTCGGCGTCTTTAAATTGTGTTGTCCTCGCTTTTAGTAGCATCTCGCTAAACAATAATGGCTTCGTTAAAAAGAGTTGATCTACACCTTCTTTTCTAGCGTCTAGAGTCACCTGCCTTGAGACCTCTTCAAAACAAATGAAGTCTCTAGAAATTAATTCATTTATAAGAGATGATTTTCCTGTTCCAGGACCACCAGTAATAACAATTTTTTGTGTGTTCAATTTGGCAAGGTTTAGGTTGTAAATTTAAGGAATACCATTGTAAGTGGGAAATAATAGTATTTGAAGTTTGAAATACTGTGTTTGGGTACCTTGTAGTTGCTGTTTTTATTATGAATTTAGTCTCTTCGTAGCCCTGGTTTTGGAGTATGAATTGGTGTGCTCTAAAAATAGGTTTTAATATGTTTTCTTTACATACGCTAGTAGCACATATTTCTAGATTTAGGTTTTCTAGGGTTGTTTTTTATGGCATTTTGGTCTCCATATACGGCATAAATTAATTCTGGTATGAGCAGATGTGCTCTTTTTTTTTAGTACTACAAGAGACATAAAAGGACTAAAACCTCTAGGACTATTGCCTTCATGGTTTTTTTTAAAGTGCAGATAATGTCTTGTGTATAAATAATTATAACGCCTTGTAGTTACTGGGTTTTTTGATGTGTTGTTGCAGGCTGTTATGCCATCCTCTGCAACTCATAGCGGTGCAAGACTTTTAATTAGGAAGCAACCCGTCATCCGCCACACAAAAAAAAGCACACTCCGTTTTTCTAAGGTACCGCTCACAAAATGTGAAGCAATACTCAAAAAATAACATTGTTTTAACATTTTAGAACTTATAACAAGAACTTAAAAATCAGTACTTTTATGACTACATAAAAAACAATATAACATGAAGAAAATAGTCCTTACAATTTTTGCCTTAATTATTTCAATGTCGTCAGCAATGGCAAATGAAGGCATGTGGTTTTTGATGCATATAGATCGCTTGAATCAACGCGATATGCAAAAAATGGGTTTACAGTTAACTGCAGAAGAAATCTACAGCATTAATAATCAGAGTTTAAAAGATGCTATTGTGCAATTTAATGGTGGTTGTACCGCAAGTATCGTTTCAGATAGCGGTTTGGTTTTAACAAACCATCACTGTGGTTATAGTGCGATTGCCGAATTATCTACAGCAGAACAAAATCACTTAAAAAATGGGTATTGGGCAGCGTCTAGGGAAGAAGAAATGAAACCAGAAAGCCTATATGTTCGCTTTTTTGTTAGAATGGATGACGTTTCTAAGCGTATTTTAACGCTCGTTAATGATAGCATGAGTGAAAAAGAACGTGAAGCAACGATTAATAAAGAAATTGCTAAAATTGAGCAAGAAAATAATGAGGGTGGAAAGTACACGGTTTCTGTGCGTCCGTTTTATCAAGGTAATGAGTATTATTATTTTGTTTATGAAGATTATACAGATGTTCGTTTGGTAGGAACACCTCCAGAAAATGTTGGTAAATATGGTGGAGATACAGACAACTGGGAATGGCCAAGACATACGGGTGATTTTTCTTTGTTTAGAGTCTATGCTGATGAGAATGGACAACCAGCAGCATACTCAACTGCTAATGTGCCTTTAAAAGCGAAATATCACTTACCTGTTAATATTGATGGTGTGAAAGAAAACGACTTTGCTATGATTCTAGGGTATCCTGGGAGAACAAACCGTTGGATGCCAGCTCAAGGTGTGGAGCAAAATGTGAAATATGCATATCCTGCTTGGGTTGAAGGCTCAAGATTAAGTATGGATGTCATGAAAACATACATGGATGAAAGTGATGACGTAAGATTAATGTACGCTTCTGCGTATGCAGGTATCGCCAACTACTGGAAAAACAGAGCTGGAATGATTACCGCCTTAACCGAGCATGAAACGGTAGCTAAAAAGACCAAAATTGAAAATAAATTTGAAAAGTGGGCGAATAAAAAAGCGAATAAAGAAACCTACGGAAATGTGATTACAAACATTAATGGGTATTATCGTTTAACCAATGATAAGGTGAAGCAAAGTAATTATTTAATAGGTATTTTACGTGCGGCTAAATTCGCAGTTTTGCCATACCGAATTGGATCGGCATTAAAACAATATACAGGTGCTAATGAAGCAGAGCGTGCAAATATGTTACCAAGGTTACAAGCGCTTGTAGAGGGGTCTTATAAAGATTTTTACTTACCTCTAGAAGAAGAAGTCTTCGCAAAGCAATTGGGTTTATACGCTTCAAAATCTAATTACCCTTTACCAGAATTAATTACTGAAATAGGACAGAAAAATAACAACGATTTTACAGCATACACCAAAGCTATTTTTGATCTCAGCATATTTTCATCTCAAGAACGTGTTGAAGCGTATTTACAATATCCCAATCAAGCGATTTTAGACAATGACCCTTTATTGCAATTATCTACGCAACTGTTAGATAAGTATAGAGAAAGTCCTGAAAGTTTAGTGCAACCAGAAAATGATTTTGAAGCATCTTACAGATTATTAGTACAAGGATTAAGGGAGTCTGGATTGAGTAGCATAGACTATCCAGATGCCAATTCTACCTTACGATTATCTTACGGAAAAGTAAGAGCGTTACCTGCAGATAAGAGAAACGATGCTAACGAAAATAATTATACGACGTTTCAAGGGATGATTAAAAAGTACAAGCCAAATGATAGTGAGTTTGACTTAGATCAGAGCATGTTAGATATTTATGAGAAGAAAGATTATGGTCGTTATGCTAACGAGCGTGGCCAACTGCCTGTAAATTTCTTAACAGATAACGATATTACGGGAGGGAATTCTGGATCACCTGTGATTAACGGAAAAGGAGAACTCATTGGTTTAGCATTTGATGGAAATATCGAGGCGATGGCTGGAGATGTTATTTTTGATAAAGATTTACAACGTACTATTAATGTTGATATTAGATATGTATTGTGGCTGATTGATAAATACTCAAATGCAAAACATATTGTAGATGAGTTGACGATTATTGATAACTAATACTTTTGAAATTTAAATATTGAGAATTATAGTGTCTTCGGAACTATTAAAATTCAAAAAAAGCGATCTGAAATCCAGATCGCTTTTTTTTATGCTTCAGTTCTAGGTAGCTACCTTTGCTGCTCTGCTTCAGAGTTTTACTATTTTAAAACTTTTGGGGTTTACGTCCAAAATGCTTCAGTTTTTGCGTCTTCTTTTTATTAAAAACAATAAGGTTAGACTGTGGCACATTTCGAACTTAAAAAGTGACGTGTAACAGTAAACAAAATATAAAGTAAACTGTATCTTTGTTTCCGAATACAGAAAGCTATGAGTACACCAAAAAAAACAGAAGAATTTTATAATAAATTAAAGGTGCAGTTGGCCGAAACCTCGACTTGGCCATCAGAATATCTTTATAAATTTATAGTGCCTACAGTGGCAATAAAAATTAAAACAATAGAAGATTTATTTGATAATTTAGGCGCAGTAATAACCACGAAAGAATCTGGAAAAGGGACCTACACAAGTATATCTATTATTTTACAAATGAAAGATCCAGATGCAGTTGTTACTAAATATAAAGAAGTTGCAGATCAAGTAGAAGGTGTTATTTCTTTATAAAAAAGAACCTGAGATAACTATTTTTTTGTATTTTGCACGCATGCAGAAGTACTTCCTGCGTGATACACACATACTACACACACTTATATTTTGATAGACGACATAGAATACAACACAGAGCGTGAACATTTGATTATTCCGGAGTATGGAAGACATCTGCAGAAAATGGTTAATTACGCTAAAGAATTACCAACAAAAGAAGAACGTAATAAAGTGGCAAAATCCATCATTAATGTGATGGGAAATATGCAACCACATTTACGTGATGTGCCAGATTTTCAGCATAAACTTTGGGATCAGTTGTTTATAATTGCAGACTTTGAGTTAGATGCAGATTCTCCGTATCCTACGACAACAAAAGAAGAGTTAAATGAAAGGCCAAAACCTTTAGAGTATCCTCAAAATTTTCCTAAATATCGTTTCTACGGAAACAATATTAAAACCATGATTGATGTGGCAAATACATGGGAAGATGGCGATCTTAAAGAAGCCTTGACATATACCATTGCTAATCACATGAAAAAGTGTTTCCTTAATTGGAATAAAGACACTGTAGAAGATTATGTGATTTTTAATCACCTATTTGAATTGTCTGATGGTAAAATTGACCTCAAAGGAAGTGAAGAGGATCTAACAGATTCTACAACATTGATGCGTAACAAAACTAAATACTCGAATACCAACACGAGTACCAATAGTAAGAAGGCGCATCACAAGAAAAGTACTAATTCTAACCGAAACAGAAAACGCTATTAATCATATTTCATGTCAACATTTATCATTGAAGGAGGTCACCAATTAAAAGGGAAAATTCAACCTCAAGGCGCTAAAAACGAAGCTTTACAAATATTGTGCGCGGTCTTACTGTCTGCAGAAGAAATTCGTATAGATAATATTCCAGATATTATTGACGTCAATAAATTAATCGCTCTACTCAAAAAGTTAGGTGTTAAAATTAAGAAGATTGGTAAAGGGTCTTATACCTTCAAAGCCGATGATGTTAACTTAAAATATTTAGAGTCTGCTGAGTTCAAAGAAGACGGTAAAGGCTTAAGAGGGTCTATTATGATTGTTGGTCCTTTGTTGGCTCGCTTTGGTAAAGGGTATATTCCAAAACCAGGAGGAGACAAGATTGGTCGTCGACGTTTAGATACACACTTTGAAGGATTTATCAGCTTAGGTGCAAAATTTAGATACAACAAGGAAGATTTATTTTACGGTGTTGAAGCCGATAAATTAAAAGGGACGTACATGCTTCTTGATGAAGCGTCCGTAACGGGTACTGCCAATATTGTAATGGCAGCAGTTTTAGCAGAAGGTACAACCACGATCTACAATGCAGCTTGCGAACCTTATTTGCAACAGCTTTGTAAAATGCTCAATAGAATGGGTGCTAAGATAAGCGGTATTGGATCTAATATGCTCATCATTGATGGTGTGGATACATTAGGTGGTACAACCCATAGAATGCTTCCAGATATGATTGAAATTGGAAGTTGGATTGGTCTAGCTGCCATGACAAAAAGTGAATTAACGATTACTAATGTGAGTTGGGATGATTTAGGTCAAATACCAAGCGTGTTTAGAAAAATCGGAATCACTATAGAAAGACAAGGGGATGATATCTATATTCCAGCGCATACAAATGGATATGAAATTTCAAATTATATTGATGGTTCCATATTAACGGTATCTGATGCGCCTTGGCCAGGATTTACTCCAGATTTATTGAGTATAATACTAACAGTATTAACACAGGCAAAAGGCGAGGCAGTTGTGCATCAAAAAATGTTTGAAAGTCGCTTGTTTTTCGTTGATAAATTGATTGATATGGGTGCCAAGATTATTCTTTGTGATCCACATAGAGCAACGGTTATTGGTCATGATTTCAAATCTACTTTGAAAGCGACAACAATGACGTCTCCAGATATTAGAGCAGGTGTTTCGTTACTTATTGCGGCATTATCGGCAAAGGGAACATCTACCATTCATAATATTGAACAAATTGATAGAGGTTACGAAAATATAGACGAGCGTTTACGCGCTATTGGAGCGAAGATTACTCGTGTAGAAGGAAATTAAACGTACTTCGGAAATATGAAATTATAAAAAAACCTCGACTAGTCGAGGTTTTTTAGTTGTATTATGCGTCGTTTATCGACCATTACTTTGAACACCTTCATTGAATTTTCTAACAAATTCGTCGGACCATGCATCCCACCCTATAGTGGCTAAGGTCCAGATTGTAATTCCGATAATTATGACATTCAGTATTAAACCAACAATTGCAATGACCTTTCCCTTTTTAATTCCACCAATATTGGAATACTCATTTGGATGCTGTTGATATAGCTTTTCAGATTTGCGTGCTAATACAAATGCTACTATTGCGAATATTATCGCAATTCCTCCAAAACAAAATAGGGTGCAACTTAATAGTCCAAATAGAGAAATCAACTTGCCATTTGGTAATTTTTTTTCTGTCATAGTTTGTGGTTTGTTATGATTAAATAGGCCGATGTCTGGTCTGCGGTTTTTATAATTTTAATTAACATTTAAAGATTTTGGAATAACCATAATACCAATAATTAATTATAAATAGTTACTCTCACTTTGAATATTTATAGCTGCTTTATAATTCTTGTCTAAATATATAGCGAGCGAAACAGAGGTGATTAATAGGAGTAATGCAATGAACAACATATATAAATCAAGTTGTACATGTGGATCGTTCCAATCCTTAAACAAAGCTCCCAAAATCTCATATCCGAATATTCCGAAATATATCAAATAATACAAAAGGACAGCTTTTAAAGTGTTAAGAGCTCTTCCTAAAAAATGAAATAAAACTACAACAATTAAAGAAATCCCAGTGCAAATTAAAGATAATATAATCATCAGAATTGATAACATACCCACATCTCCTCCTGGTAAACTAGAGGTTTTTAGGTATAAGTTGATTAAAATCATATTTGCGATTCCAATTAAAATATAAAACAATACGAATGAAAATATTTTTTTCAATTAATAGATATAATAGTTGAACATGATGTGGCTACAAAAAGTTGGGAACCTTGACATGAGCTAAGCTACTAAAAGAAAACGAATAAAAATATAATCTATAAGATTTTTAGAGTACAACTAGAATAAGTAATAAGCCATACATCCCTGATGCAAACAGGTGTTCTCTACTATTATTTTGGCTTAATTTTTTAACCCGACTTTCTCAAGGTCTTATTGCATACAAACTATTTTTTCAAATTATAGGCAACTACTGGTAGACCAATTTATTTTAATTAATCCAATGGCTTTATGTGAAAAAGTATGTTAATCTTACATTAGCTAACTGCTTCTTTGTACGTTTTTAAACAGCGTTCTCGTGCCATTTTATGATCTACAATTGGTTGTGCATACGTAAGCTCCTGAAATTCTGGAACCCATTGTTGTATATATTTTAAGTCTTTGTCAAACTTGAGGATTTGGGACGTTGGATTAAAAATTCTAAAATAAGGAGACGCGTCTACCCCAGAACCAGCAACCCATTGCCAGTTGCCAACATTACTTGACATGTCGTAATCATGAAGTTTCTCAGCAAAATAGGCTTCTCCCCAACGCCAATCAATTAGTAAGTGTTTACAAAGAAAACTTCCAACCAACATGCGTACTCGATTGTGCATAAATCCAGTTTCATTAAGTTGACGCATACCTGCATCTACTAGAGGGTAACCCGTTTGGCCTTCACACCACAACTTAAACTCTTCTTCATTATTACGCCATTCTATCCTATCGTATTTAGATTTGAAGGCCTCTTTATGCGTATGCGGAAAATGCCACAAAATTTGCATGAAAAACTCTCTCCAAATAAGTTCTTGCCAAAAGATTTCGTTCTCTTCAGCAATTGCTTTTTGTACCATCTTACGAATGCTTACAGTCCCAAATCGTAGATGTGGTCCTACCTTAGAAGTCGCATCTTTTGCAGGAAAATTTCTGGTGTCTTCATACTGCTGTATGAGCTTAGGCGTAACCGAATAATCTACAATGTGCTGACTTGACCTTTTGAATCCAATGGCCGCTAAACTTAAGTTTGGTAATTGAGTATCAGCAATGAGGTTCTCGAAATAGGATTTGGTATCGTAAATTTCTAAAGGTTGCATCCTGAATTGTGCTTTCCAAACTTTCATGAAAGGGGTATAGACCTTGTATGGTAATCCGTCCTTTTTGACGACTTCATCTTTTTCAAAGATCACCTGATCTTTATAGGTTTTAAATGCGATATGTTGCTCGTTTAAGAAGTGTTCAATCTCAGTATCACGTTCTTTTGCATAAGGCTCATAATCATGGTTTGTGTAGACTTCTTTAATATCGTAATCGTTAACCAATTGCTTATAAACTGCAATAGGTTGTCCATGAAACATGGCAATACTGCTGTTATGCTCTTTTTCTAGCGCAGATCGCATCTGTTGAAGCCTATCATATATGAAGGTTACTCGCGCATCGTCTTCTGGTAATTTTTCTAAAATTTCAGAATCAAATATAAAAATAGGTAATACAGGTTGGTCGCTTTTTAAAGCTTCGAAAAATCCATGATTGTCATCTAATCGTAAATCACGTCTAAACCAGAAAATTGAGAGTGGTTGTTTCATTGTCTATTATTTTTTACTTCGGAAATTTATAAAATACACCACTTATTCTCATAAAGGAATTACTTAGGCACGCCACAAAAATAGAAATCATAATGTGGAAACATTAACTTATAGGTGATATAAATTTTAAAAATAAATACTAGTACGTTCCAAATAATGCTTCTAATTGTACTCTACGATAATTGAAAACGTCTTCCAATTTAGGTTTCACTATAAAGGGATGAACAAGCTGTCCTAAAATTCCGAAGGGAACTTTATAATCAATAATATCTTCCATCTCAACACCACCATCAATCTCATGTATAAAATGTTTATGATGCCAAAATGCATAGGGTCCATAGCGTTGTACATCAACAAAATACTTGTGGTCTTCAAACTGAGTGATTTCACTTACCCATTTTGTTTTAAGTCCTGCTAAAGGCGTGACACTATACTGCAATACTTGTCCTGCATACATTGGTCGGTCTGCTCCTGTAATGATTTTCATATTCATTTTTGACGGTGTCAACTTTGAAAGATTTGCAGGATTACATAAAAATGACCAAGCTTCATCTAGAGTTATAGGTAATTTTTGCTTTTTATGTAGTGTATATATTTTCATGTGTTTGTATGTATTGTTTGTTGATGGTTACAGGCTATGCGCTGTGGATAATTCTATGTATTAACAAGGGGTTTATCATGCGTGTTTCCTGTTAATTATATAAAGCGATGTAAAGATTAAGAGATGTAGCAATACAAAGCCAAACAAAATAGGGTAGTATGAGTATGGATTTGACTTTAAGATCTTTGAAATAAGTAATCAAGAATACGCTAACAATTAAGGTTAATACTAGGATGTTGACGAGCGCAACATTAATTAATTTTTGATTGAAAAACAGAAAATTCCAACTTATATTAAGTACAAACTGCACTACAAAAAGTGCCGCAATTTTTGTAGTAGGCCGGTTAAGATAGAGCAGCGTCATATACATTGAAAAGAGAACCATTATGAGTGACCAAACCGCTCCAAAAACCCACCCGTCTGGAGTCCATGGTGCTTTCTCTAATTGCAAATACCAAGAGGTCTGAGCACCTTCTCCCATGATTAAGGAGCCAAAACCAAGCGCTCCAAAATTAATGATTAGAAAAATTAGGAAAGGCTTAAAGGACGTCACGGTTATTTGCCCTGTATTTGCTCAATTTTATCCTGTATCATTTGCGCTTCAGCATACTTTTTATCGCTTTCTCCTCTATTAGTTGTAGATAACGCATGCCACTCTTTCATTAGCTTTTCGTATTGTTTTTGAAGTTTATCAACTTCACTAGTTTTTTTGAAGAAATTGAACATAAGTCTCTATTTAATATGTTTAGTGATTTTTGAACTCGTTGGTGAAGTCATGGAAAAGTAATAATCGATTAAATCACCTTCAGGGCCTACCAAATATTTTTGGAAGTTCCATTTCACGCTAGACTCTTTTTCACCGTTCATTTCTTTTTGAGTGAGCCATTTGTATACAGGATGTTGGTTTGAACCCTTAACATCAACTTTTTCTGTTATTGGAAATGTAACACCATAATTGATGGCGCAAAAAGATTCAATATCCTTTGAGTCTCCTGGTTCTTGTTTTCCAAATTGATTACAAGGTACTCCAATAATAACAAGTTTATCCTGATGGGCATCATAGAGTTTTTGGAGATCTTTATATTGAGGCGTGAATCCGCATTTTGAAGCGACATTCACAAATAATATATATTTTCCTTTAAAGTCTGAGAGCGATAAAGGCGTTCCGTTAAGACTATTAATTTTTTTGTCGTAAATAGACGATGGGTTAGATGTTTCCGAAGTACTTGATTTTGTAAATAGTGTTGCCATAAAAATTTTGAATGGATTCATAGTTATATCTTGAAGCTTACAATACCACAGTCCATTTCAAAGACTTGACCAGAGATTGATCCTGCTTTTTCAGAAAGTAAAAATTCTGCCATACCTGCAACGTCTTCAGGCTGAAGAAACTTTTTCATAGGATGACGCTCAGCAATGCTTTCTATCATTTTATCATTTCTAAGCAATTTAGAAGCTAACTCCGTATTCGTCACTGTTGGCGCAATGGCATTTATTCTTAACGTCGTCGCCATTTCTGCGCCTAATGATTTCACCAAGCCTTCAACTCCAGATTTTGCAGCTGCAATACTCGCATGAAAAGGCATCCCTAATTTAGCAGCAACTGTGCTAAACAATACAATAGAAGGGTCATTACCGTTTTTTAAAGCTTTGAGATATTTCTGTATGGACTTGACAGCACCTATGACGTTTATTTCGTAGTCATCTCTAAAATCCTCTAAGCTTAAACGTTTGATAGGTTTAAGATTAATACTTCCAGGACAGTATACTAAGCCATCTGCATGTTCAATTTCTGGTAATTCATCACTTAAAATATCGCAATCATAATGTGTTAAATTATCGTGAGAATATTCTGGTTTGGTTCTACTTATATTAATAACTGTATTGTTTTCTAATAGGCTTTGTACGATAGCATTTCCTATGCCTTTACTACCACCTACGACTATGTATGTTTTCATTCAATTATTTGTTTTACATAACTAAGCGCAATAGATTTACATAATTTGCTATCTATCACGCTTAATTTTAATTAGGATAATCTAAAATTTTATGCAGTTAATGGAGCGCCTTTTAAGCGCTTTTCAACTTTACGTTTTATAGCCGTGATGCGTTTCATCATATCCATGATTTTCTCATCTTTTTTTTCCTTATAAATTTGGTTTAAATCCAATATTAAGGCTTTAGCTTCACGAGAAATTTTAACACGATCACTAGTAGAAAGGGATTTCATTTTCCGCTTTTCAAATTCTGTTGCTCTGTTTATTAATTCCATATCTTAATTATTTATATAGTTGTGTAATTCTGTAATTTTTGCAGGTGTATTAAATTGACCACCGTAATATGTCGTTACAGTTGCAGATGTATCATCTTTAATTCCTCTTGAAGATACACAAAGATGTTTAGCATCTATAATAACCGCTACATCTTCTGTTTCTAAAATGGCTTTAAGGTCTTCCGCAATTTGATTCGTTAAACGTTCCTGAACTTGAGGACGCTTGGCATAGTACTGGACAATTCTATTTAGTTTTGACAATCCAATAACCTTGCCAGAAGAGATGTATGACACATGTGCTTTCCCAATAATAGGCACAAAGTGATGTTCGCAGTTAGAATAAAACGTAATGTTCTTTTCTACAACCATTTGATTGTATTGGTATTTATTATCAAACAATGCTACTTTTGGTTTATTAGCAGGGTTTAATCCAGAATAAATCTCGTCAATATACATTTTTGCCACACGTTTTGGAGTGCCTTTCAATGAATCATCCGTGAGATCTAGTCCCATCACATCCATGATTTCTTCAAATAGAATGGCAATGCGTTGTTTCTTTTCTTCATCACTAAGCTTGAAAGCATCTACTTTCATAGGTGTTCTAAGTCCCGTGAAAAGGTGGTCATCACCAATGCTGGTAATAGAAAAATCATTTAAAGAATGATTGTTTGTGTTAGTCTTCAGTGTGTCTGTACTCATGTATTCTCTTTTTAATTTGCTGTCCAAAGGAACTCATCCCCTCCGTCAAAGCACGTTATCGTTTAGATATTGAGTTGTGCGTAATCTGTTTTTGTCTAGAACATTTAAAACGTCCTTCTTGGAAAACTCTTAATTTTTCGTGCTTTGTCTTCCTGCCTTGTACACGTTTGCGCCACATTTTGAAACTCTTAGGTTTCATTTCTCTGCGCATTAATTCAATGACGTCTTGTTCTTTTAAACCAAATTGAAATTTAATAGCTTCAAATGTAGTTCTATCCTCCCATGCCATCTCTATAATTCTATCAGTCGCTGTAAAGTCTAATTCCATACATTTAAAAATGAAAACGATATTGCTCGTCAAACGTCATTTTTGTATCAAATAACTTAGACATAAACGTCTTATTTTCTTTGAACGTCTTGTTGTTTTTAAAATGAACAAACTTACCTTGAGCGTGAATACTTATGCCATTAGTTTTATAAATGACTAATTGGTAAAATGGAATTACCCAAGTGTAATTTTTTAGACCTTTATTGATATATAATAATATACCATTTGGTCTCATTTCTATGTTAGCATAATTGATGTCAGAGATAGTATTTAAATGCTGTTGTAAGTTTGGGCTAACATTCTCAATAATCATTCGTTTAGATCCAACGCCTCTCATTTTAAAAGATTCCATAAATGAGAAAGGCCTGCCTATTAAATCCTCTATTAGAGTTTTGTGTTCTTTATTACTATGTGTTGTATCTAAAATCAATTGCCTGTTCTTTTCTTATACAAATTTACAAAATGTTTAAGGTTTTACGTCTATGTTTAAACAAAATATTAACATAGTAGAATAGTTTATATCAATATAGATTGTAACATTATAACTATAAGGGTGTTGATATGGTATTGTTAACCTTTGAACGTATGCTTTTTTAAGATTCTTTGGCGCTCTTCTCTTACTTTTTTGTTTTTCCGAAGATTCCAAAGCGTATCGCTCGCTTTCTTCCGGGTTGTTTCCATGTCAACGATAGGATATGGATAGTGTTCGCCTAAACGAAAATCACTAAACTGTTGTTCCATTTCGGTCATTAAATAAGGTTCATGAATAAACGGTATGTCCAGCTCTTTCAACTCTGGAACCCATTTTTTTATAAAAATAGCATCCGGATCGTGCTCCAAACTATTTTTTATTGGATTGTAAATTCTAAGCATATTAGTTCCGGTCTCACCAGCCTGCATTTGTAATTGAGGAAAGTGAATACCTGGCTCAAAGTCTAAAAACATCTGAGACAAATGTTGTGAAGCCGCTTGCCACGGTTGCCATAGATTATGGGTGTGAAATGATACCACTAATGCGCGCATTCTAAAATTTAAATAACCAGTTTCATTTAAACAACGCATACAAGCGTCAACAAGAGGATAACCAGTTTGGCCCGTTTCCCAAGCGATTTGATAGTGTTCAGAAATCTCCTTTTTTAATTTCTCAAATCCTTTATTAACACTTTCCTTTTCCATGGTGTGTTCCATTTCAAATTTTTGTATAAAATGAGCTTGCCATCGTAATCGCGACATAAATGCTTCTAAAGGTTTTTTATTTGATGTTGTTTTTTTTAATAAGTAGGCTTTACGATAAACCTCTCTTATAGATAAATTACCCCAAGCAATATAGGGTGAGATTCTGCTGCATCCTTTTCGAGCTAATTCAGGTTTAGAAATATGAAACATGTAATTGACATAGCGTTTTGTAAGAAACGAATCCAAATATTTCAAACCCATTGTACGTCCACCTTTTTGGAAAATAGCATCTTTAGGGCTCTCTAAGACAGCAACATGTAGCAAACTTTCTAATTCTTTTATTTCTTGAATATTGAGTAATTGATTTTCCGAAGGAGAAAATTTTAAAGGTTCAATTTCAAAGTACTCATTGCATTTTTGATTCCATTGATCTCTGTTTTTTAAACCTCTTTGTACACCATTATGAATGTTCTCATGCCAAGTGATTAAATTGTTTTTACAAAAACGTTTAAATGATTTGTCTCTATTATAAGTAACAAGAATTCCTGTTTCTTGATGTGAATACAAATTACGAATTGTATATGTTGACATCAATTGATTAACAATTGAAATAATATCGGCTTCAACTGCAAGGACTTTAGAGTTAATCGGTTTTAGACGCTCGTTTAAGTCTTTTAAAGATTCTTTTATAAAATTCCAATGACGAGAACTATAATGATTGTCTTCTTGTAATATGGTCTCAAAAGCATACAATAAAAGCGTGCGTTCGCCAGTAGCTAGTGCATTAACAATAGCCTCGTTATCTTCTAATCGAAGATCGCGTTTTAACCATACAATATGTAGGTGAGGTTTATTTGTATTCATCTTGATTATCGCGACTTTGTTGTACTTTATTTTTAATATTCTTTGGTTTATTAATGTCACCACCAAGGACTAAGGCTGCTGAAATAATCATCAAATTTTTGATGATGTATTGACCTTCTAGCGTTGGAAGAAAAACATTATTTGACTGAAAAGTGACTTCAGGAAGAAAAACTAAAGGCATGAACGTACCTACCATTTGCAAAAACAAAAGTATAATGGCTATTCTCGTTGTTTTTTTAAAGAAAAAGAAAACCCCAATAACCACTTCCCATAAGCCAATAATTATTAGCCAGTTTTCGGCAGAGCCAAAGGGTAGCCATACTACGGTTGCTTTTAGTAAGCCTTCTGCGGCTGACAGGCCTAATGGTTTGAGTATTCCAAACCAAATAAATATGACACCAAATGACAAGCGAATAGCAGGTGTGCTCAAGCTCTTCATGATGCTTATAGTTCCTTTATCTAATTTATAAATAATCTCTTTCATTTTTGAGTTTAGTAATTATTTGTAATTCTTATTTTATTCCAATGTCCACTAACGCGTTTTAACTGTACACTATGTAAATGAGGTGTATTAATAGTTATCTTGATGTTCTATAATATGCTGAGCTTTCTTTTTAATGTCTTGTAGGACCTGTTTGTCCATTTTATCTAATAAACTATACATCATTCCCATTCTAAAATTCTTGCCCAGTTGCTCGCGTTTATCATCTAGAAAATTCCAATATAGACTGTTAAACGGACAAGCATCATCTTCAGTTTTTTTACTTTTATTGTAATGACAATCGCCACAATAATTACTCATCTTATTGATGTAAGACCCTGAGGATACATAGGGTTTCGTCGCTATTTTCCCACCATCTGCAAACTGACTCATACCCCTCGTGTTGGTGAGTTGAACCCATTCGATCGCATCTACATAAATTCCTAAATACCAGTCGTCAACTTCGTCTGGATCCGTTTGAGTGAGTAAAGCATAATTACCGGTAATCATTAGACGTTGAATATGGTGTGCGTAACCATTATCTAATGAATTATTGATGGTTTTATTTAAGCAATTCATCTTCGTATCGCCAGTCCAGAAAAAGTTAGGAAGTTTGTTGTGATTGTCTAAGGCATTCTTCATCTTGTATTCAGGCATAAAAGCCCAATACATACCCCTCATATATTCTCGCCACCCAATTATTTGTCTCACAAAACCTTCCACTTGAGATATGTTAATGTCATCACCATGTTTACGATAGTAATTCATCACCGTATTCACAACATCTTTAGGAGAAATAAGCTTTATATTCATAGCAAATGACAATCGTGAATGAAATAAATACGCCTCATCTGTATGCATCGCATCTTGGTAATCTCCAAAATGAACCAGCAATGCTTCACAAAAATATTTAAGTTGCTTTAAAGTTTGAGTTCTGTTAATAGGGTATGGGAATGTTTTGTTATCAAATCGCCCAATAGTCTTAATGTCTGCATGTTCAATATCTTGTTGCACTTCGGAAATATCATTTTTAAACTGCAGGTAGTCCGGAATAGCAATATCACCTTTCCATTTATTTCTATTGCTTTTATCGTAATTCCATTTGCCTCCTTCTGGCTGTCCAGCAACCATTAAGATGTCATGTTTTTTACGCATATCGCGATAGAAGTTTTCCATGAGATATTGTTTTTTACCTTTAAAGAACGTTTCTAAATCATCACGTTTGGTATAAAAATGTTCTGCTGAAATAACAGCTGTCTCTTTTTTTAAACTTTTACAAAAGTCAGAAAGTTGCTTGTCAAGGCGATATTCATCTGGAAAAATATATTCGAAACGCTCTACGTTGTGTGCTTTTATTAGAGACGACAAATTGTCAACAAGACTTTGGGTGTTTTCTTTATCGTTTATTTTAAAATAGTCAACGCTATGGTCTTGTCTTTTTAATTCTTCTGCGAATTGACGCATAGCAGCAAAAAAACCAATTACCTTTTGGATGTGGTGTTTGACATAATCTGTTTCTTGACGCATTTCAAAAAGGCAGTATATAACATCTTTATTAGTCTCTTTAAACCAGGAATGTTTAATATTTAGTTGATCGCCAAGTATTAGTCTGAGTGTTTTCATTTTTTAGTTGCTATTGGCGTTGTGCTATGAGCCTTTAGTTTTATTAATTGTATTTCTAGTAATGGATTGTTTTTATTTTCAACTTTTACTGATAGCTATTGAAATTCAATTTCAAAATAGTGTGTCCTGCAACCACAGCTGTTGAAACTTTCCATTGTTATCATAACGTTCTGCCTGTAAATCCACATTAAATTTACGGTCTCTTGGATCATTACCAACACCAGCGACATACATCCAATTTCCATAATTGCTATGAACATCATAATCTATAAGCATGGTTTCAAAATATGCAGCACCAATTCTCCAGTCTAGAAATAATTCTTTAGCAAAAAAGGATGCTACATTTTGACGCCCTCTATTGCTCATCCATCCTGTTTTTTTGAGTTCTATCATATTGGCATTTACAAAAGCAGATCTCGTTTCTCCATTGATCCATTTTTGAACCTGACGTTCACTAGATTTCCACTCGTAGTCTTTGCGTAAAATACCTCCAATTTTAAAAATATCATTTTCATGTTTTAATGACACATATTTAAAATAGTCGCGCCAAATTAATTCAAAAATGAGCCAATATGTGGACTCGTTTTTAAAATGATTCTCCTCAAATTCTCTAATCTTCCAGTAAATCGTTCTTGCTGAAATACTGCCATTAGCTAGCCAAGGAGAAAATTTTGAACTAAAATCTGTACCAATTAAACCGTTTCTTGTTTTTTTGTAGAATCCTAGTTTTTTAGTTTCAAAAAAGTAATCGTTTAATCTATCTAAAGCAGAGGTTTCTCCACCTTTAAAAGGGAAGGCAGACTTTGGATGCACTTCAAAAGAGTTCAAACCTAAATCGTCGAGATTTGGAATATGTGTCTTGTTTTCTAAGCCTTCAATTTTCTCTGCACAATCATTTTCTTCGGAAATTCGAATACTACTATATTTTTCCACCTTCTTTCTAAATGCTGTAAACACTTTAGGGGTTTCAGCAAATGACATGTTGATGTCTTCTGGATGGTACAAAAATTGGTCGTAATAGTCACGAATCTTAACCTGGTCATCAATAGATAACTTGACGCCCTCTAGCACATTAACTTCTTCACTAGTCCACTCTTTTTGTAGGTAGATAGAAGTTATATTATGTTTTTTAATAAGAGTATTTAGTGCTGCTTCTGGTGTTTCAATAAATACAAACAATTCAATATTAAGAGTATTAAGATTTGCTTTTAATTCTTTAATTGTTTCAATTAAAAATAGAGCTCTGTATTTTTCTGTTTTTTTAAATCCGAAACTTGATCTATCATAATGTCTTGGATCAAAGCAATAGCATGCAACTACAGATTTGTGATTTCTAATAGCGCTGGCTAAGACAGTGTTATCATGTACTCTTAAGTCATTTCTGAACCATACTAGTCCTTTGTCGTTTTGTTTCTCCTGCATTTTTCACTACAATATTTTACGTTTTCCCAATTCTTTTCCCATTTCTTTCGCCAGCTGAACGCTAAGCCACAAGTCTGACAAATTTTTGTTGGTAAGTGTTGTTTTTTCATCTTTATGCCTGCGTAAGCAGGTATCTCTTTATTGTCTTTATAATTAGGTTTCTCTCATACTAGGTTTGTCGAAGTGAAGGATAGTGGCTTTGTGGACGAGTTAAACGTCTACCAACTTATTTATCATTCCATTAAAAATAAATCCATGAAATGGAAAAACACTATACCAATAGAGTCGTCCCCAAAGTCCGCGAGGTCTAAAAGTAGCAGTTTGTTTTAGTATGCCATCTTCTATTTTGAATTCTAACCAAGCCTCACCCGGAAGGCGCATTTCAGCGTACAATAACAATTTTTGTTGTGTTTTATCAGCAAAGATGACACGCCAAAAATCTAATGCATCTCCAGCGTCTAAATCTGTTGGACTTGTTCTACCTCGACGTAAACCAATACCTCCAAAAAGCTTGTCTATATAGCCTCTTATTTTCCAAAGTATTGTTCCATAATACCAACCATTAGTGCCTCCAATACTCCAAATCTTATCGATTGTTTTATCTGCGTTTGTTACCTGCCGCTCTTTGTAATCTTTAAAACATCCATATTTTGGAACATTAATATATTTATGAAGTTGATTTCTAAGTCGGCCACTACTCACCATAGAATCTTTCCAACTTGAGATAATACTATTCTGTTCAATTTTCTCAAATGCAAGTGCAACAGCCTCTTTGTATGACATAGGTTCTACATCTAATATGGTATTGATATTGCTTGGTTTTCCTACGATTTGAACGCCCATACTATCCACTAGTGAAGACGCTAATTTATAAGATGTCGATGTTACGAAATACAACCAATACGATGATAATTTTGGTGTCATCACAGGAACAGTCAGTATGTATCTTTTGAATCCACGTACCTCTGCAAACTGCAATAGCATTTCTTTATAAGTTAAAATTTCAGGGCCAAAAACATCATAAGATTGATTGTATACGTCTTTGCAACCAACGCTATTATGTAAAAAAGAAAGCACATTTCTAACGCCTAACGGTTGTGTCTTTGTGTTTAGCCATTTAGGGGCGATCATAAATGGTAATTTTTCTACTAAATCTCTGATGATTTCAAAAGAAGAACTTCCAGATCCAACAATAATACCTGCTTTAAAAATTGTGGTAGCGTAGGTGTTAGATTTTAAAATATCTTCAACATTTTTACGCGATTGTAGGTGTTTGGAGAGATTGTCGTCATTAGTAATTCCGCTAAGATATATGACTTGCTTTACATTTGTTTTTTCAAGTTGATTTTTGAAATTAATAGCACATCGTTCTTCTAAAGATTCAAAATCGGTTGACGAATTAGACATTGAATGAATGAGATAAAACGCAATATCAATATCTGTTGGAATCCTATGGAGTGTTTCTGGTTTTAAAAAATCAGCTTCAATGACGTCTATAGTATCATCTTCAGCATAACTTTTATCAGCTCTCAATTTATCTCGAACAGCACAAACAACATGATGGTCACTATTTGATAGTAATGGAATTAACCGTTTGCCAATATAACCTGTTGCACCTGTTACGAGAATCTTCATTTCTCCATTGTGTTTTAGATAGCTCCCGAGAAGGAAGTATCATGTTAGTTTTTTTTTAAGTCTTTAAAAATTGTAATTATCAAAACCTATTTAGGTCTTTGGTATTCAAATCGTGTATTTGATTTTGAGACAGCATAACCGTCTAGACCATTAATTGCTGCAATATTTCCTTTTGATAAATTTATAAACCCGTCATCTTCAAGTAGCTCATCATTAACATGTAAACCCATAATCTTTCCAATAACTAAAAGGGTACCGTTTGCTTTGATATGATATTCTTCAACAAACTCCATCGCTAGTTGAATAGGAGCACTTTTTACGAAAGGAGCATGAAATTCTTTTTTATATTCTGAAAGGAGCTGTGTTTTGTCAAATTCAGAAATATCAGTGTCATAGGCAGCAGACGTATGATGTGCATCTTCTAAAATACCGTCATGAATATGGTTAATTGTATAGAAACCAGTACGCTTTATATTATTATAGGTATCACGAATAACTGTTGTTGGTCTGCAAAAAAAACCAAGCATTGGTGGATTGGAACCTATATGCGTGACAGAACTAAATACAGCAACATTCTCAACGCCTTCACTAGATTTTGTGCCTAATAAATTAGCAGATTTATAACCAGAACAACTATTAATTAAGTTAATTCGATATAAAAAATCAAGTGAATCAATGTCTTCATTAGTAATGTATGCCATTAGAGAGTTTTGTAATTATTTATTTTAATATCTTTTGCTTTAAGATCAAACATTAAGTTGTATAATCCAAAGAAGGTACGATTAATATAAATGAAATGGGTTGATCCTCTATTTGCATTCATTTTTCTGAGCTCTGAGCTTTTTGAGTAACGTTCTCCTAATTCTGTTATTTTTCCGAAAAAAGCACCATCAGAAAAGTCAAATACATCAGCCTGCAAAGGTTGTGTGAATAAACTTAACATTTCATGAAACATTTCAGTAAAAAAAGCGACTTCTTTTGGTGTGTCATCTTCTCTTAAGATTTCGAGTTGGTATAACTTCTCTACAAAATACTTAGAATCGTTTATTTTTTCCTCATCAGCCAATTCGAAGTAAGGCACATAAAATTCATCAGGGATTACCTTCATGCAGCCAAAATCTAAAGCAATTAATTGAGCCTCTTCAGAAACTAAGAAATTACCAGGATGTGGATCAGCATGAACCTTCCTTAAGGTGTGCATTTGAAACATAAAGAAATCCCAAAGGGCCTGGCCTAATTTATCTGCGTCTTCTTGACTTGTATTCTTTGCAGTAAATTCTGAAAGATGTTCACCAACCATATAATCCATAGTGATGATGCGTTCAGAAGATAATTCTTCATAATAATTTGGAAACTTCAAATTTGGAATATGGGCACATTTTTGACCAATTTCCTTACTTTGTTGAACTTCTAATATGTAATTTGTTTCTTCTATTAGTTTACCTTCTACTTCTTGAAAGTATTTATCAGAGTCTTTACCTTTAATATTAAACATACTCATTGCAATAGGTTTAACCATTGCAAGATCTGATGTGATACTTTCCGCAACTCCTGGATATTGGATTTTCACAGCAAGTTTCTTCCCGTTTTTTTCTGCAATATGGACTTGTCCTATACTAGCAGCGTTTACCGAAGTTGCGTTAAAAGTATCATATATTTCATTTGGTAATTTTCCAAAATATTTTTTAAACGTTTTTAAAACTAATGGAGGTGATAGGGGTGGAACAGAAAACTGCGCCAAAGAAAATTTTTCAACATAAGCTTGAGGCATTATGCTTTTTTCCATACTCAACATTTGAGCTACTTTAAGAGCACTTCCTTTGAGCTGTTTCAAACCATCATAAATATCTTCTGCATTATTTTTATTTAGACGTTCTTTAGCTTCACCTTCAGTTTTTGTTAATTTATCTCCGTAATATTTGAGATAATTAACGCCTACTTTAGCGCCTGTTGAAACCATTTTGGAAGCACGTTGAATTTTGGAAGTAGGTATTTTATCTATAGTTTTCATTTGTCATATTTAATTTATAAAAAAAAAAGTTACGATACGTTTTAAACGCAATAATTTCTTTTATTTCAAAAATTGAAATGGGATGTTGTTTTTAATTAAGCCTAATTCATCTGAATCTTTTCTTTGAATATAAATTTTCCAAAGTTGATTAAGCTTCTTACTGGTGCAACATTTAAAACGTCAAAACTTGTGTTTACAGACTTTTCAATATAAATATCTGTCTTTTCGAATGCTGGAGACATATCATCAATCCAGAACTTCATTGTTAGTAATAATTGGAACCAAGCAGTTTCTTTAAGTCCGCGTTGTTGAACTCTGTCAATTTGTTCTTGTTTAACGTCAATAAGATCAATACCTAAATGTTCAATATACTTTGTAAAAACCTGCTTTAACTCTTTAAGCAAGGCCATATTCTTCATGCTGTTTTTATCGTGTTCTAAAGCATATATGACATAACTACGATTTGCAGTGAGGTTTTCAAAAAATGTAAAGTAAAAACTTAATAATTTATTACGAGGATCGTATGTTTGATAATCTTCGCTTTTTTCAAGGACAGCAATGGTATTATGAAAAAACGCAGTAAATACATGTTTTTCTACCACTTCAAACGATCCGAAATGATCATAGAACATTTGTTCTTCAAAGTTGTTGACTTTAGCAAATGCATATACTGTTTTCGGTTGATGATTGTGTTCTAAGACATAATCCATATAGAATGAAATAATGTCGTTTTTTGTAATATTTTTCTTTTTTGCCATGACTGTTAAATTGTTATACAAAGATACAAAACGTTTAACGATTAAGATTAAAAGTTAAACAAAAATTAACACGTCCATAAGGTTTATTGATTATGTAGGAATTGATAGGTATTAACAGCAGTTATCATCTTTAACAAGAGCGCAGCTTACAACTGCTAAAAAAGCGCCAATAAAAGGAGCTATCAAGTAGAGCCATAAATGTTGTAAGTTCCCAGAGACTAGGGCGGGGGCGAGCGATCTAATAGGGTTCATAGATGCTTTTGTCATCGGTCCTGCAAACATGGCCTCAAGCAAAATTACAGATCCAATAGCAATAGCTGCCATGGTTCCAGTTTCTTTACTTCCTGTAGAGACATTTATAATTACAACCATTAAGAAAAAACTGAGAATGAGCTCTAGTACAAAGGCTCTATAGGGTTCAAAGCCTTCAGCTGGTAAAGTGCTACCTAGCGTCTCGCTTTCGGGAAATAGAAAAAGAAGAATGAGACACGCTAAAAAAGCACCGATAGCTTGTGAAATGATATATTTTGGTACTTCCTTCCATGGAAACTTCTTAGCATAAGCAAATCCAAACGTCACAGCAGGATTAAAATGCGCTCCAGAAATATCACCAAATGCATAAATCATACTCATTACGATCAATCCCCAAGTTATGGCGACACCAACATGAGTAATGCTTCCGCCTGTAATTTCGTTTACGGTCATTGCGCCACAACCACAAAACACCATAGCGAAAGTTCCAATCGCTTCTGAGTAATATTTTTTCATTTAATAATGTCCTTAAGTAACTACCTTAATTTAAGGTTTTATTAACAAACAAAGGGTTTGCTAGTTTGTAAATTTACGTGTTTTAAAAAAATAACCACTAAATATATTACAATGAAAAAATTATTACTTGTATTTGCAGTATTCGCAATATCTTTTGCAGCATCCGCGCAAATTGAAACACCTGCTCCAAGCCCTATGGCTAAGTTTGAGCAAAAGGTTGGATTAACAGATGTTACTATTGAGTATTCTCGTCCTAGTGTTAAAGGAAGAACAATCTTTGGAGATTTAGAGCCTTTTGGTGGAATGTGGAGAACAGGAGCTAATAAAAACTCAATAATCACTTTTAGTGATGATGTCACTATTGCAGGTCAAGCTGTTAATGCGGGATCTTATGCACTATTCACGAAATTGAACTCTGCTACACAATGGGATGTGATGTTTTATAGTGATACAGAAAACTGGGGAACTCCAAGTGAATGGGATGATAGCAAAGTAGTTGCTACGGTAAAGGTTGATATAATTTCATTTCCTTTTAATGTAGAGACTATGACAATTGCAATTAATGATATCACATCTTCTGGTGCTGTTCTAGGTATTATGTGGGAAACCTCTTATGCAGCTATTCCTTTTACTGTTCCAACAGATAAAACAGTTACAACTGCAATTGATAAAGCTATGGCTGGACCAACTGCGAATGATTATTATGCTGCTGCTGATTATTACTTAACGTCAGGTAAAGATGCCTCAAAAGCTAAACTGTGGATGGACAAAGCCATGTCAATGATTGAAAAGCCAGGATTTTGGCAAATTAGAAAACAATCACTAATCTATGCTGCTGCTGGAGATAAAAAAGGCGCAATTGATTTGGCTAAAAAATCTATGGCTGCTGCTAAAGAAGCTGGTAACCAAAATTATGTGAATCAAAATATGAATTCTCTTAAAGAATGGGGAGCACTATAATTGTAAAACAAATTTAAGAATTAGACCTTTTGAGACATCAAAAGGTCTTTTTTTTTATTCGTAGTTGAGACCTATTTGTGTTCTTACAGTATCCAATAGTTTAATTAGCTTTCTACTAAAATCAAAGGTCATCACATCACTTTCAGGTTTGTGATTTCTTATAAGCTCATTAAAATGGAGGATTTCAAAACTAAAGCCATTAGTCTCACAATCAAATTCTATAGTCTCTTCTTTTTCTTCGGAAATGAGCGTTACGCTGCTTGGTCCATTAAAACAGGAATTAATCTTTAGTGTGCCATGTTCGCAATAAAAAAGAGCTTCTGTCGGTGTGTTTTCTATCAAAGTGCTTTTTAAATGGGCTTCTACATCATTACCATAAGTAAATAGCATCAAGCATGATGAATCGACATCAGTCTCAAAAAATGTTGCTTTAGATTCAATATGAATGGGTTCCCCTAAAGTAGATAGTGCAGCAAAAATAGGGTAGATGCCAATATCGAGTAAACTTCCACCACCAAGGGATTTATTATATAATCTTGAGCTTAAATCTAATGTTGCTTTAAAACCAAAATCGGCCTCAATCTTCAAGATTTTTCCGAAGGTTCCAGCTTT
This sequence comes from Dokdonia sp., assembly GCA_047622005.1. GTDB lineage: Bacteria > Bacteroidota > Bacteroidia > Flavobacteriales > Flavobacteriaceae > Psychroserpens. The sequence continues at coordinate 31,715 of JBLHML010000012.1, forward strand.
AATATGTTGCAAAACAAATTGATAATTTGGAAGAAAATAGGTCCATATGGCTTCCATCAATAAGGTATTGTTGGCTTTTGCAGTGGCAACCATTTCATCAACTTCGCTCAAATTCATAGCGAAAGGTTTCTCACACAACACTGCTTTTTTATGATTTAAACATAAAATAGTATGCTCATTATGAAACACATGAGGCGATGCGATATAGACGGCATCAACATTTGGGTCTTTGGCTAAAGTATCGTAAGCATCATAAGCTTTAATTGCATTATATGTATGTGCAAAGTCGTTCGCTTTATCTTGACTTCTAGAAGCTACAGCATAGAGTTGCGTGTTTTCAACTTTTAGTAAATCTTGGGCAAATTTGTTGGCAATTTTGCCAAGACCTATAATTCCCCAATTTATGACTTTAGGCTGTTGTGTGCTCATCTTTAGATGTTAATGATTGTATAAGACAAGCTATAGCAATAACGATTGCGCACCCAACAAAATTCAACCATAGAAAGGGTAAATTGATATACTCGTATTCATTTAATAGAAATAATCCAATAACCAAAACTTGGGTTATTAATCCTGCCACAAATACTGCATTCCCTTTAACAAATTTGAAAAAGAAGCCTAATAGAAAAATACCTAGCACATTTCCGTAGAAAATGGAACCGATGATATTTACAAGTTGGATTAAATTTTCCGCAAGATTGGCTACGCAGGCGACGCCAATAGCTATAATTCCCCAAGCTAAAGTAAAAAAACGAGAGGCTTTGACCATTTGTAAATCTGACTTTTCAGAAGTGTTTCTTTTGTATAAATCCATAGCTGTGGTACTCGCCAAAGCATTTAGCTCACTTGCAGTACTTGACATAGCAGCACTTAGAATTACGGCGAGTAATAAGCCTATTAAACCTCGAGGCAAATTGTGTAAAATAAAGTTTAAAAAGACGTAATCTTTGTCATTGCTTTCTGTTTTTATATTCTTAGCATCTGCAGCTTTATCGATTAAAATTCTAGCATCAGCTCTTAGTTTATCACTACTTGAATTTAAAATATCTATTGATTTTGCAGCGTCAGGATCGTTGCTATTTACGAAGTCGTTTATGATGGCTTGCTTTTCATTAAAATTAATAGTCTGTTTGTCCTGTATGGCTTTGTACTCCTCGGCATATTGAGAATTCAAAACAATATCAGTAGCATTAGGATTAAAATTTAAAGGCGCTTGATTGAATTGATAAAACACAAATACCATGACTCCAACCAACAAAATAAAGAACTGCATTGGTACTTTTAGGAGACCATTAAACATCATTCCTATCTGCATTTCTTTCAATGATTTTCCTGACAAATAACGTTGTACTTGACTTTGGTCGGTTCCAAAGTAGGAGAGCATTAAAAATGTACCACCAATAAGTCCACTCCACACGGTGTAGCGGTTATCAAGACTAAAAGAAAAGTCAAGAACTTCCATTTTACCACTTGCACCAGCAATGTCAAGCGCTTTTGAGAATGTGATACCGTCTGGGAGCTTATCAATGATTAAACAAAATGCGATAATCATTCCTGTAAAAATCACTATCATCTGATGTTTTTGTGTCACATTTACGGCTTTTGTTCCTCCAGAAACCGTGTATATAATAACTAGAAATCCAATGATAACGTTGAGTAATAATAAATTCCAGCCTAGCAAAGCAGACAGAATTATTGCAGGAGCAAAAATGGTAATACCTGCAGCTAATCCACGTTGGATTAAAAACAAAATAGCGGTAAGCGTCCTGGTCTTTAGATCAAATCTATTTTCAAGAAATTCATACGCTGTGTAGACTTTAAGACGATGATATAAAGGGATAAATACCATGCAAATGATAACCATGGCAATAGGTAATCCAAAGTAGAACTGTACAAATCCCATCCCATCATTAAAAGCCTGTCCAGGTGTTGATAAAAAGGTAATGGCACTTGCTTGAGTTGCCATGACAGACAATCCTATGGTATACCATTTTGAGGTGTTTCCACCTTTTAAATAATCTTGAACATTTTTACTGCCTCGTGACTGATATGTTCCGTAGACAACAATAAGCAACAGCGTACTAATAAGTACAATCCAATCTAATGTTTGCATCTTAAAAGGCTTTTGTGATGAAGTAAAATGCTATGATATATATGATATTGGCTGCGAGTACTACAGTGTACATCTTGTTCCATTTATAGTTTTCCATTAGTTTTTGATTTGCTCTGGTTGGTTGATATCATTTTTTCCTAGAGAGAGCATATTAGCAAACAAGCGATATGCGCCAGGAACTCCAGCAGGGAATTCTCTAAAAAAGCTTAGTCCTGTATATATATAATATCCTTTTCCATGTTTAGCAACAAGCAAGCTTCCTGTTTTTGGGGTTTCGCCTTCGTCATTCATTGATAAGATAGGCGTAAACTCATTAGACCATTCTCCTGGGAAATATAATCCACGTTCTTGAGTCCAGCCCTCAAAATCTTTTGATGTAATTTTATTCGGAACGTTTAAAACGTCGTGATTCGTTGCTAATAATGTAACATCTGCAAATTCATCAGTAACACGATCTCGAGATAATTTTAAATCATAAGGTGCAATTTGATCCACTTTTAAACGACGATTTGTATTGTATTGCACAATCATGTTTCCGCCTTGAGCGACATAATCAAATAATAACTGTTGTTTGAATTTAAGTTCTTCAACGGTATTGTAAGCTCTAATTCCAACAACGACTGCATCAAAACGTTTTAAATTTTCTACGGAAATATCTTCTGGTTTTAACATCGCAACATTGTAGCCAATTTGTCTTAAACTTTCAGGAACAACATCACCAGCACCTTCAATGTAGCCTATATTTTGACCTCTTTTCTTAATATCTAAACGCACAATTTTACTTTGGCTAGGTAATAACACTGTTTGAAAAGGGATGTGATCATAATCAATTTCAATCAATTCTTTAGTGTAAATGGCATCACCAATATAAACCATAGGTGTTAGAAGTCCTTCGCTTTGCTCTTTTGGAGGAACGATAGTGAACACTAAACGTTGTTCTTGATCTTTGTTGGCTATAATTACTTTTTGCTTTTCAGGGAATACACTCCAGTTTTTTGGATGTTCAATTTGAACATAACCTTCAATATTGTCTCGACCTGCTTTTACTATAACTTCAATATCTCTCTGGATATCTGTATCTAGTATGATGACCTTTTCTGAAATTTTAGCTGATACTTCAGGAATGATTTCAAACGGTTTGTACACTTCACCTTTTACAGGATCATTAGTCTTGTAAACAATAGCTTTCGTGAAAGAGATATCGACGTTTTCAATATTTAGATTGAATGTGATGTTAAGATCTCTAGGTGTTTCGGGTTTGCCAATTAAGTTATTGTTCTCAACCTCATACATCCCTAAAGTTCCTTTTTTTGTTAACCAGTATGGTGTTGAAACTTGCTGGTCTGTTTTGATTGCTAATGTTTCTTTGAAATCAAAATTGATATTATTATCTAATGTGATGTTTTTGTCTATTTTGATTCCGTTAGGGTTAACAATACTTGACAATACTATTTTTGAATTACTTCGGTTAATCACCTCTACCTTTAAATCAATAGTAGCGCCTGCAGTTGTATGGTTTGAATCTGCTGTAGCTTCAAGATATAGTCCAGCACATGCAGCTATAATGTTTTTAATTTCGTTAGTTTTTATGGTTTTCCAGTGTTCGTTTTTTAAATCCTGAATAGCAATATAAGCTCTCATTAATTCTTGAATTGAAGCCGATGGGTTTTTAAAGGTGTAGTTTTTTTGAACAGCCTGTAGTATATCTCCAATAGCTTTTCCACCCTCAACACGATTCCATGAGGTGTCGATACCTTCAAACATATTAGTCTTATCTGTTGGTAAATCACCTTTTATGATTTCGATATATTCTATTTGTGATCCGCGACTTCCTGTGCTTCCAAAACCTTGAGATTTATGTTGACTGCGACTTAAGGCAGCTATTTCTGGATTACTTAATCCGCTACTTGGAAAATACACACCAGTATCTAACTCTAATAAATTTGATTTATCTGCTTTTTTGAATTTTTCACGACTTCCGTAGAACCACCAAGAGGTGTTAAAAAATAAACGTTGTGGTTGCCAAATATCTACACTCGATAACTGATTTGTATAGGCGTTTTTGTCGCCAACCAAATCAAAAGCTTCCACACTCAACATGGCAGAACTTGTATGGTGACCGTGAGTAGACCCAGGAGTTCTATGATTAAAACGATTGATGATTACATCTGGTTGAAATTGTCTAATTGCTAAAACAACATCACTTAAAACTTCTTCTTTGTTCCAAATAGCTAAAGTTTCATCTGGATGTTTAGAGTATCCAAAATCATTCGCTCTTGTGAATAATTGTTCTCCACCGTCAGTGCGACGAGCTGCTAGAAGTTCCTGCGTTCTAATAACACCTAGAAGTTCTCTAATTTCAGGTCCAACGAGATTTTGTCCGCCATCACCACGAGTTAATGAGAGGTAAGCAGTTCTTGCTTTTACCTCGTTTGACATATAAGAAATTAAACGTGTATTTTCATCATCTGGATGTGCAGCGACATACAAAACTGAACCTAAGAAATTGAGCTTTTTTATGGACTCATGAATCTCTGAAGATGTCGGTTTTTTTGGTTGTTGTGCTGTGATAAGCGATATAGAAAATAGGGATAAAAGTAGTAGGTGTAATCGTGTCTTCATTATGTGATATTTAGCAAAAATCAAATATAATGAAGTATGCTAGGTGACTGGCTGTTTTTAGATTTCTTTAACGTTAGAAAACAAAGGTAGATGAGTTGTTTGTGTAGGTAGTACGGGTATAATACTAAAGAGCATTAATCCAGCTATTGGATAATTAAAAGCGAGCAAGATCAACATTATTAATGCTTTATATAGCCTCGTTCACTGCACATTTATTTGCTTTGAAATGACATAGTCTCAGGTTAAGGAGAACGATAGGAACAGAACTTGTTTATAGCTCAATTTTAAAAGCAATGGTTGTGCATTTTTATGCTGAAGACATGAATTACAAACCTTTTAATAGTCTAATCTAAAATAGATTTTAATATGAGTAACTAGATTTGAATTTTTTATACATCTACTTAGATGTTTCGTAGTGTTTAATACTTATTTTTATTATGTTTAATGAATTGTTAGTGAATCATATTGATATGTAATGTATTTGTATATTTGTTAATCTCAAATCATTAAATGAAGATATTAGAAAAGAGTAGGTATTATTCGTTTTGGATCCTAGATGTATTAAAAGGAGGCAAAATAAAATCACACTATAAGGATATTAAGTTCATTTTAGAGGATTTTGATAGTGATGATTCTAAAAAAATGAGAGATAGACATCTCTCAAATTTGCTGAACCATGCAGTTAAGACGACTTCTTTTTACAATTCTCATAAAGAATTCAGCTCTATCCATGATTTTCCAGTTGTTAATAAACTTCAACTAAGGCATTCTTTTGATGCTTTTCTTTCAAAAGATTTCAAGAATAAAATTAGTTTTGAGGTGAGTACAAGTGGGTCAACAGGTACTCCTTTTAAAGTGTTTCAAGACAAAAACAAGAAAGATAGAAATGTTGCAGATACTATTTATTTTGGAGAAAAATCAGGTTATGAATTGGGGCATAAATTGTTTTATTTAAGAGCATGGAGTAGTCTAATTCAAAAAAATAGTTTTACTGTTTTTTTTCAAAACATTGTATCTATCAATGTTAAAACCTTGAATGATGAAACCATATCTAAGCTAATTAATCAAATTGGAAAAGGGAATTCTAATAAGGCTTTTATTGGATACCCTTCAGCTTTTAGAGAGATTTGTAAATATCTGGATTCTATTAATTCAAAACCTATAAAATCTAATATAAGTTCAATGATTGCTAATGCCGAGACGTTAAGCTTTCATACACGGAAATCTGTTAAAAAATATTTTGGATTCGATATTTTATCGCGTTATTCAAATATGGAAAATGGAATTCTGTCCCAGCAAATAAGTAATGAAGGCGAAAATTTTCATATAAATTGGGCCAGTTACTATATAGAGATTCTGGACTTAGAAAAGGATGTGCCTGCTGGTTATGGAGAGTTAGGAAGAGTTGTTGTTACAGATTTGTTTAATTATAACATGCCATTAATTCGTTATGATACTGGTGATTTAGCAGTTCTAAATATTGATAAAAATCATTATAATGGTGCGCCTTCTTTTACTCAAGTAGAAGGGAGGAGGATGGATGCTATTTATGACACCAAAGGCAAACTCATGACTACTGTTGCCTATGAGTTAGAGTATTTTCCAGAATTGAACCAATTTCAACTCATTCAAGAAACTGAAAAATCGTATTGTGTTATGGTAAACAGCGAAGGTGATTTTAAGCGAAAAGATGAGATGATTACTGTTTTAAAGTCCTTTTTAGGCGGTGATGCTATAATTAATATTAAATACGTTAATGAGGTTCCTCCATTATCTTCTGGTAAAAGAAAGCTTACTGTAAACAATTACAAGTCTCAGTAATAAAATAAGACCTTCATTATAGGGTAGCTATTTAGAATCAAATATCATTGATACAGCTACTGCACAATTCAAAATTTACAAGAGCAACAGTATTAATGCGTTCAACAGCCTCTTGTATAACACATTTTTTAGTGTTGTTTATTATTTCCTTTTCTCCAGAAATAGATGGTTAAACTAAAAAAAGCGCCAGTAACTAACAGTGCCATAATTGCAAGATAGGAGCGCTCAGGAGTGATATCTGGAGCGTTAGAGGTCATTATTATATAGGTTTTATTTATTCCGCCGAAAGAGAAAATTCCGAAGAAAAAAGAAAGCCATTTGAAAAATGTTTTATTCATAGTTTTTAAATAGAATCGCTGCCATCATCATGCAACCCTTCGATGGCATCTTTTTCTATAAGGGTTACTCCTTTTTGAAGCATTAAGTTATTTGGATACGTGACTAGGTCTCCATTGTCTTGTCTTAGATGTAATTGAAAGGCTCTAATGTCTTCTATGATGGCTTCAATAGGGAAATCTTTATCATGAATTTTCACTTTGTCTCCCACTTTATATGGAAAAGAAAAGAACATAATAATCCCTGAAGTCACGTTACTTAAAATAGACCAAATAGCAAAAAGACCAATCCCAATAACAGCAAAAACAGAAGAGAAGATAACAGCCATATCTTTAAATTCTGCTCCAAAAACAAACGATTCAATGAGTAGAGTTATAATAAATAATGTAACTGTTATATATCTGCATATTAGTTTTATACGAGCAGCATTTATTCCGCTTTTTCTTCCAATCTTCTTTACGAGCTTATGACTTATAAAGCGAATTATTAATAGAATAAGAAGAACAAAACCTGTAATAATTAATTCAGATTGATAGGTCTCAAAAAACATAAAAAATGAGTTTAATTGATCATTTAAAGATACATTACATTTTTAATAGTTGTATTATTTAAGTTCAAGAGTTTTACGAAGGTTTTTATCTGAATTTGAGTTCTTACTCCAGTATGCAGATTTAATCGTTTTAAGTTTTGTTGCTGTCGTGGTGAGTGTTTTTGCGGTAGATCCATAACCGTCTTTATAGGTCTCTTCCCAGCTTGTTATTTCATAAGGAAAATTTGGATTATAATTAATAGTAAGTTTGCGGTCAAGCTGATGATAATTGATGATATATTGGCCTATTTTATTAAGCGCTTTCGCAAAATAAGGTTTGGTTTCGATATGTTTAAGTCTTAAAAATTCTAGTGAAGGAATGGCTTCAAACTCTCCTACTGGTAAACTTTCAGGATCTAGTCGTAATTGCGTCCATAATTCATTTTCTAAAATAGACTTATTTAATGTGAAATCTTCATCACCTTCACTTTCAAAATAACTATGTGATCTAATCTCAAACTGATCACGATTATTGAGTTGCGTATACACATGGCCACACCATTCTTGTACAGAGCAACTTGCTTTTAGGGCGTGTTGATTATTATTTACAGGGTAAAATGTGGATTGCATTATGGAATAGGGGTACACACCAGTATTAAAGTTTTTAGTAAAATTCAATTTTAAAACAGGCGTATTAGCGTTGTCGTAGCGATCTGCTTTTACTTGTTTCTGCGGAAGAAAATCTTCAGTCACAAATACTAAAATAGCAGTGCCATCTCGCAGCTCACCATATCGCGCTTGCTCTAATTTGTAAGACGATATTTCTGCTTCGCTTGCATACCAGTAGTCCTTAAACTCTTGAGATGGTTTGAATGCGGATATCTTCGGAAGTGTTTCAGGGGCTTCGGAAATTGGCTCGCTTTTCAAGGCTTGGTCTTTTGTTACTGTATTGTCTTTGCAAGAGGTAAATATTCCGAAGAAAATAAGCAACACAATATATAGTTTATTCATGGCTGTAATTTTCTTGTAAAATTACAAATCAAACCTTATAATACCATGCTGTTTAACGTTTTGTAAAGGAGATGTGTTGGTAATCCTACAACATTGGTATAGGAGCCTTCTATGTTAGTGATTCCTATTTGTCCAATCCATTCTTGAATTCCGTAAGCACCAGCTTTATCATAAGGTTTGAAGGTTTTGACGTAGTAATCAATTTCGTCTTCATTCAGCGCTTTAAAAGTCACTATTGTAATAGCATTTACTGTTTTTTGGGTTGTTTTAGTAGTAAAAGAAATGGACGTAATAACCTCATGTGTTGCATTACTCATAGATGATAACATGTTGAATGCATCATCATAATCTTCAGGTTTTCCTAATGCTTTTTCATTATGCCAAACGATAGTGTCACTCGTTACTAGAATATCGTTGTCTTTTAATTCCTCTTTAAAAGGGAGTGATTTTAACTGTGCTAAATAATCACTGATTTCAAAATGAACTAACTGTTCTGGATACACTTCATCAACAGGTTTTAAACGTATCTCAAAATCTAATCCTAAATCTTTAAAAAACTGTTGCCGACGAGGTGATCCTGACGCCAAAATGAGAGTGTGATTTTTGAGCTTGTCTTGAATCATTTTTAAGCAGTTTTAATTAGTAATGGGTAAAGCAATAAAGATAAAATTCCAAAAAGCATTACAAATTTGTAAACCATGCTAATGTGTTTGTAGTGAAAGTTATCACCAGCACCAAAAATTTTTATAGTTGCGTAAATTAAAGGCGCAATAACAAAAAGCAGAAAATAACCAATCGCAAGGGGTTGTGTATACAAATAAGTAACAATGAAATAAATAACAGCTCCAATAGGAATCATACTGATGATAAAAGTAATTTTATTCGCGCGTTCTCGTCCTATAACGATAGGTAAAGTGTTCATGCCTGCTTTGTAATCACCACTAACATCTTGTATGTCTTTAATAAGTTCTCTTACTAAATTAATTAGGAATGCGAAAATGGCGTAATCAAAAATTATATCAAAAAACGTGAATTGTGTCTCTCTGTTTTGTGGAGCAATTACAGGTAATAAATCAAAAATTCCAACAATAATTATGCTCATTGCTACTAGGAAAGAGATCAAAATATTCCCAAATAAAACAGTGCCTTTGAGGTAAGACGCATATACGTAAAGCGCTATAGAGATCATAACAAAAATGGCAAAGAATGAACTTTGACCAATACTATGCGATAAGTAGAGTCCTAAAATGACACCAACAATATTTAGTGTAAAAAAAAGATTGTAAGCTAAGTTTTCTGAAACGTGCTTGCCAATAAGGATTTTGTTGGGTTTGTTGATACTATCTGTTTCAACATCATAGATATCATTAATGATGTTGCCTGCAGCAGCTATACAGAGCGTAGTTATGACTAAAAGCGCAAAGTTCAAAGTATTTAAAGCTGTTAGGACATCAAAAGATTCAAAAAGTGCGTATTTAATAAGTACTTGCGCAATGATAATGAGTACCAGGTTTTTCCAACGAATGAGATATAGAATATACAAAAGATGTAACGTTATTAGATGTTGATTTGTTAGTTGTCGAGTTTTGCTATTTGGGATTAAATTAGCGCTTTGTTTAAGTAAGGCGAAGCCATTAAAAAATAATTCCGCTTTTAATCTTCTGTCTTAGGTTCTTTTGTTTGGTCTGTAAATAAGCCAGCTAAAAGCTAATGAGGAATAGTAAATAGGTGTTCTAGTCGTACTTAGCATCAAAATTCCCATCCCATTTGCCTTGTATTTTCATGATTTGCTCAATAATATCTCTTACAGCGCCTTGTCCTCCTCCTTTATGAGAAATGTAATGGCTTACAGCTTTGACTTCTACCGCAGCATCTTGTGGACAAACAGCCAGTCTAACTAATTTCATTACAGGGATATCAGGAATATCGTCGCCCATATACAACACGTTTTTTGCGTCAATATTGTTAAGAGTCAAATACTCATTAAACTGATTAACCTTTTGGTGAGCACCCAAATAAATATTTTTAATACCCAGGCCTTCTAAACGTTTTTGCACACCAAGATTACTTCCTCCAGAAATAATACAGATATTAAATCCAGCATCTATAGCTGTTTTAAGTGCATAGCCATCTTTAATATTCATACGTCTTAGCATATCACCATTGGTCATTACAGTTACGGTTCCATCAGTAAGTACACCATCAACATCAAAAATGAAAGTCGTGATATGTTCTAGGTATTCTTTATAGCTTTTATCGTCCATTAGTTTTTTATTTTTTCTGATTACTTATTTTGGTCATTGAGCCTATTAGAAGTGGTTACAGCATGAGTTGCTTTTATAGAAGCTGTCATCAACTTGTAAATATCTCTATGCTGCTCATTATCGAGCATTTTTAAGTGTCTTTTTATTGTTTTCTTATCATTGCGTTTTGCAGGACCAGTTTGCGCTTTAAAAGGTGAAAGGTCTTGAACTTTATTCGCGGTTTCTAAAATGAGCGGTTTGAGTAAATCAAACTCGGCACCTTGAGATTCTGTGATTTCATGAGCGACACGAAATAACTGATTTGTAAAATTATTTACAAACACAGCAGCTAAATGCAGGGATGCACGTTGATCGCTGTTAACGCGTTTAGTGTTGTTTGAAATAGATTGGCCTAATTTTTTTAACTGCTCATAATCTTTGCGCATTAAAGTTTCTAGACATAAAGGGACTTCAGCGAAATTAATCTCTGCACCCTTAGAAAAAGTTTGCAACGGATAAAAGATACCACGTCTATTCTTTTTATCAATATCATATGGACTGATGCTACCAGATGTATGAACGACCAAGCGGTCTTCAAAAGGCAGTTGTTGTGATAATTCTGCTATCGCATCATCACTAACTGCAATGATATAAATATCTGCTTCAACAAGTTGAGAAACATCGTCTGTTAACTGCACCTCGTTGTTAAAAGGTCGCATGCTTTTAAGGTTTCGACTATACCATTGGGATACCGTTACGTTTTCTGCAGAAAAAAAAGCTTTATATAAATGGTGAGCAACATTACCTGCTCCTAAAATAACGACTGTAATCATACCGCTAAAATACAATAGAAATAAGAAATGATAATTATCATGCATTAATTTAAATTCAGTAATTACATTTGTGGCTATGAGTCAAGATATTAGTAATCGAGAAGACGTGTTTTTAGTGGTGCGTACATTTTATGATAAAGTTCGAAAAGATAGTACTTTAGGTCCTTTCTTTAATGAGGCTATCAAAGATTGGGATGCGCACTTAGATCATTTGACCACATTTTGGGAAACCAGTTTGTTTATGACCAAAAAGTTAGAAAAGAAGTATTATGGAAACCCACTAGAAGCGCACGTTAAGGTCGATAAGGCGAATAATAATACTATTACAGAGCTTCACTTTGGGATTTGGCTTAACCTATGGTATGAAACACTCGATGCGCTTTTTAATGGTGACGTCGTAGAAAATGCAAAACGTCGTGCAAGAAAAATGGGTACTTTTATGTATTTGAAGATTTTTGAGGCGAGACAAATAAATGAATAACGATTAGTAGCAGGGGATTGGTGGTTTTTGAACTTGTAAACGTCTAGAATTAATAACCCGAACGCTAACCCAATTCAATAAGACATTGAGACAACTCAAGAGTTGTAAGTTTAATATAAACCATAAAATTATAACTCCAATCGCACTGTGATAATTCCATTTCGAAAATTATTAGTTCAAAAAAACATCAGAAAATAGCAAGTCAAACCCCTATTTGAATTTCACAGTAACAAACCGAGAGGAATTCGTTTTTGAAATTCATATTTAACACTTTTTTGACAACCTTTGAGAGCAACCAAAACATAATAATTTATTATCTTTGCAAAACTAAAAAGAACCTTCCTTGCTATGCAAAAGAAACTTGCTAATATTCTCTTTTCTACACGTCTAACTGGTATTCTATTTATCGTTTATTTTGTATCCATGATTGTTGGTACGTTTATGGATGCTGGCCAAGATACCTCACCAACGCCATACTCAAGACATTACATCTATAACGCCTGGTGGTTTGAGGCCATACAGATGATGTTTGTTGTTAATTTTGTTGGAAATATCTTTAGATATAGACTGTATAAAAAGGCAAAATGGGCGACACTAACCATGCATTTATCCTTTATTTTTATTTTTGTTGGTGCAGGAATTACGAGATATATAGGTTTTGAAGGTTGGATGCCAATTGCTGAAGGTGAAACAGAAAACACCTACCTTACAAGAGAAGTGTTCTTAACCACTTTTATTGATGGAGATTTAGTAGTCAACGGGCAACAACAAAGACGCGTCGAGCAAGAGCGTGTAGATTTTTCTGAACGTTTGGATAATGATCTAGTCTTACATTCAGATTATAACGGAACACCAGTAATCATAGAAGTAAAAAAGTTCGTAAAAGATGCAGAACTAGATATCATTCCTGGGGATGTTGGTGATTCTTATCTTAAATTGGTAGAAGCAGGTGATGAAGGACCACACAGTCATTATATAAAAGAAGGTGATGAAGATGGTGAGTTAATTCATAACATCGTTTTTACCTTAAACAGTCCAACAGCAGGAGCTGTTAATATTACAACTCAAGGCAATCAAATGTTTATTGAATCTCCTTTTGAAGGTGATTATATGACCATGGCAACGAAAGCCACTGGACTATTAGTAAAAGACTCTATCCAACCCTTAAAGTTAAGATCGAGATATCAAATGGCTAATATGGCAATCGTGTTTCCTAAGCCTGTGATGCAAGGGGAATTTGGTGTTGTAAAGAAATCAGAACTATTACAAAGTCGCGAAGACGGAGTTATTGTGGATGTTACTGCTAACGGAGAAACTAAAACTGTAAATTTATTAGGTGGACAGTACGTTAACGGACGTTTTGAACAAGTTAAAGTAGGTGGTTTAGATATTGCAGTAAAATATGGATCTATCGTTAAAGAATTACCATTTAGTATCAAACTCAACGATTTTGTTGCGGAACGTTATCCTGGAACAGAAGATAATTTCTCTGCATTCTCTAGTGATGTTACCGTTATAAAACCTAACGAAACACCTTACGATTATAAGATTTTTATGAATAATATCTTAGATGAAGAAGGCTATCGGTTTTTTCAATCTAGTTTTTTTCCAGATGAAAAAGGCACTAAGCTTTCTGTAAATCACGATCAATGGGGAACGTATATTACTTACTTTGGATACATGCTTTTATACTTTGGTTTAATGTCCATTCTATTTAGTAAGGGAACACGTTTTGCAGATTTGAAGCGTATGCTAGAGAAAGTGAAAGCTAAGAAAGCCAAGATGCTTACCATTCTTTTATTTGCCTCTACTATGGTTGGTTTCTCTCAAGAACATGGGCCAGATGATGGACATGATCATGAAACCAAAACAGTTCAAGAACATTTTGAAGGTGATGGTCATGATCATAGCGCAAAAGAAAGACCTAAGGTCAAAATTGAGCGTCCTTCAAAAGAAGAAATAGATTCTGTAATACGCGCTAATATAACACCAAAGGAGCACTCAGATAAGTTTGGTGAGTTAGTGATACAAGATTACAGCGGACGTATGATGCCAATGAATACATTTGCTTCAGAAATACTCAGAAAATTAAGTGAGCGTGATCATTATGAAGAGTTTGATGCCAATCAAGTATTACTGTCCATGCAGGAGAGCCCATTGTTTTGGTATAACGTTCCAATAATGTATTTAGCGCGAAGTAAAGGTGATTCTATTCGTAAAATTATAGGTGTAGATACCGATCAAAAATATGTATCTATTACAGATTTCTTGACTGATGATGGTCGAAATAAAATAGGTCCTTATCTAAAGGACGCCTATGCTGCCGAAATTCCTAATGGGTATCAAAACCAGTTAAGGAAAGCTTATGATCGTATGAGTCTATTGTTTAATACGCTTGATGGTCGTTCAATTAAAATTTTCCCTGTCCCTGATGATGCTGTTAATACGTGGATATCACCAACCGAATATAAGGAAGATTACCGTGAGAAAATAACAGATACACTCTACGGAAAGTTCATTGAAAATAGTCTTGGTTTTTATATAGGAGAATTATATAATGCGAAACAATCTGGAGATTATGAATTGGCAGATAAACTATTAGCAGGTTTTAAGAGTAGTCAAGCTGAAGTTGGAAGTGTGGTCATGTTATCTGATAAAAAAATTAAAACCGAAATATTATACAATAAATATGACATCTTTAAAAAGCTATACTTTTATTATGTGATGTTTGGATTAGCCCTTTTTGTTTTACTAATTGTACAAATTTTTAAGTCTAAAAGTAAGGTCTTAGATATCATTATTAAAGCTCTTGGTATTGGAATTTTTGTTTTATTCATAATCCATACCGGAGGTTTAATTGTACGTTGGTATATTTCTGGGCATGCACCTTGGAGTGATGCGTATGAGTCTATGATTTACGTCGCTTGGTCAACTATGTTTTTTGGGCTTGCGTTTGGTAGAAAAAGTATGCTAACTTTAGCAGCAACCGCATTTGTGACTGCCATGTTATTGGTAGTTGCACACATGAATTGGATGGATCCTGCAATTGGTAACCTATCACCAGTACTAGATAGTTATTGGTTAATGATTCACGTGGCAGTTATTGTAGCGAGTTATGGACCGTTTGCCCTAGGTATGATTTTAGGGTTTACTGTATTGTTGTTAATGATTTTTACTACGGAAGATAACAAAGCTAAAATGTTACTTAATATTAAAGAACTTACACTAATTAATGAAATGTCATTAACTGTTGGTTTAGTGATGTTGACGATAGGTAATTTTCTTGGTGGAATGTGGGCTAACGAAAGTTGGGGACGTTACTGGGGTTGGGACCCAAAAGAAACTTGGGCACTAATTAGTATTATTGTTTACGCCTTTGTCATTCACATGAGATTAATGCCGGGACTTCGTGGTCGCTTTGGATTTAACCTTGGTTCTATATTAGCATTTGCAAGCATATTATTTACTTACTTTGGTGTAAATTTCTACTTAGCAGGTTTGCACTCGTATCAATCTGGTCAGCAGATTTTGAGTGTTAAATATATTATTGGTACGCTTGTAATTATAGCTTTTATAGCTTCAATTGCTTATTGGAAGTATAAGAAGTTTTATAGAAAGCAGTAGTTAAGGTCATTGCAAGCAGGCAGGGCTTGTCAATCTATTTGTTAGGAATTACGATTCTTGATGAAGCCGTTTCGCTATGTTCGTAATAGGTCTTTAATTCATCAAATTAAGCCGACTACGTAACTATATATTAACCCAATTAGCATTGCTAATCCAAAACTAATTAGTGTTCCAATAAGGACATATTCGGTTAATTTTCGGTCTTTGGCTCTGGAGAGATCGCCAAATCTGAAAATAGATTTTGCAGCGAGTAAGAATCCTACACCTTCCCAAAAGTTGAGAATAATAAATGTAAATACGAATAAACGTTCTAGTGCACCAATATAAGCGCCAGCATCCTCAAGGGCATCTTCGTTGTCTGACTTGTCTTCAATTTTCCATTTTGAAATTATAGTTTTCATTACAATAGAAGACATCGCTGTTACACCAATTAAACAGGTTGCTAATAGTAGTAGTTTATTGTAATTAAATTCAAATAGTACAGAGGAATAAGGCTCATAGATAGTTACAACTAAGCCAATAACAATGAGGTGTGCTAATTGATCTAAAGCAAAAAGCCATCGGTTGTTTTTTTTAGTTCTGAGGTGGAGTTTTAAAACATCTATGATATAATGACTTAGAATAATAACAGTAAAACCGAGCCAATACGTCGTATCAAATAAGAAGACGAGTATCAAAGCAACCATATGCACGAGGATATGTAAATACAAGTATTTAGAGATATGCTTATGTTTATTTTTGTGTTTGACCCATTTTTCAGGGTGAAACAAGAAGTCTCCAATGAGATGTGCCAATATGAGTTTAATAAAAAGGATTAGCATACGGTTTGGATTTGAGATTCGTAATAGGAGAGTAGCTTTGACAGTTCGTCGTAACCGCCACGTTTAAGACCTTCACTAATATTACTTTGTGATTTTTGGAGCTGTTTTGCTATAACCTCTTGATTTTGATTTGGATGCTCAAGGGTGTATTTTAAAATAGTTGAGGTTGTAGGTTTCCAGTAGTCCATGACAAGTAAAGCCAATTCTAGCATCAAGTTTATTTGAGAGTCAAATTCTGCTATTGGTGATTTTATGGCTAGCGTTGTTTTTTTTAATTGCTCAAAGCATTGCCCCGAATTTACAAAAGCACTACCATTAGATTCTGTTATTTTATCTGAATCATAGCTTTTCTCTCCAATACCTATGGCAAGCCTAGCGTCAATATGTTTAAACTGCTTTAGAGAAGTTTTAATTAAAATGGCTGCTTTTAAAGCCTCATTGGGATGCACTTCCAACTGAAAACTATCACCTCTATATATATCCCATTGTCTTGGTTCTTTCCCGAATTGATTAAGGACTTGCTTTAATGCATTAAGCCACACGTTTGGTGTGGTTTCGGTTGAATTGATGATATCTCCAGTAATGATTGCTACCATAACTTTATATTAGTTAGAATTCAAATATATCACATTTTTAGGAGATAATGCGATATATCTGCTTTTTAGCAGATAATATGTAATATCTGCTTTTTTACAGATAATAATGCATATCATCTTTTTTATAGATATTTTAATTATACTAATTAACAAATATAATTTCTGTTAAAAATGCGGTGATTGCGTTTTTGGTTTATTATTAATCGGTTAATTTTGCCTTTTCAAAAATAAATTTATCGAACATGAAGTTTTTAAAAGAATTTAAAGAGTTTGCAGTTAAGGGGAATATGATGGATATGGCCATAGGTATCATCATAGGAGCAGCTTTTAATAAAGTAATTGATGTGCTGGTGAAAAAGGTATTCATGCCACCATTATCATTAATGACAGATGACCTTGATTTTCAAGATAATCGTTATGTGCTTAGAGATGCAGTTTACAATGCACAAGGTGATGCTACCGTACATGAAGTCGCTATAGAATATGGAATATTATTTGAAACCTTCTTAGATTTTATAATCGTTGGATTCACTGTTTTTCTTGTCGTAAAAGGTATGAATAAACTTAGGGACAAAGCACAAGACCCTAAAAATATCATTGTCAAAACACCTAAAGATATTGAGTTATTAGCTCAGCTTACGGAGTTGATGAAAGAGCAAAATGCATTGTTGAAGAGTAGGACGTAGTTCTCTTAAAAGGCGTCATTGCGATTTAACTATGTTACTCCCAAGAGCTGTGAATTGGCAATCTGTTTGTTATGAATCGTAAATTCTTCATGAGATTGCTTCGTTGCGCTCTCAATAATATCTCTAAAATTCAATAGCGCTCCACACAAACAAGCCAGTCCAAAGCAGAACTCTAATCCAATTACGAGACACTAATAAATCTAAGGTTTTGTCAGTAAAGGAAGCCGTACTTATATCTTGATGCAATGGCACAAACTGTAAAAAAGTAGAGATCCATAAGGTGAGAACGACGAGCATTCCACAGATAGAAAAAACAGTCTGTACTTGAAACACTTGAATTGTATACGCAATCAACTGCCCAAACATTAAGGGCATCACAATCATAGCCATATTGGGTGTATAGCGACTATGCCATTTGAGAAGTGCGTTTGGTGGTAGGTGCCTAAAACTGGGATATATTAGCAATTGTACCATCCAGATGAGAACTACGAGGCCGAAATCTAAAAGTACTCTAGCTAGTTCTAAGTCCATGATCGTTAGGGGTCAATTTTTTCCATACATGCTCGCTATTAAGTTTAAAACTTCCAATAAAATCAAAGTTACAATCAGTAGGTGCAATAATGGATAAAAAGGGTTGCTCTTTTTTATCACGATAGAGGTGATAGGGTTCACCAATAATGGGCTCAAAATTATAACGAGCGTTGTAGACCAGGTTATTATACTCTAATTCTTCCATCATTTTATCGTAAGCTGCTTTAAGCTCTAGATATTTAGACTTAATTTGTTTATTAGCTTTGAGGATGTTTCTGTTTTTCCAGGTAGAATTATTTGACACTTTTATAGCCGGAGCACCAACATTAGTAGCATAGGGTTTTAAAGCAGCATCATAACGTTGCGTGTCTTCATTAAATACAATCTGGTCTGGTTTTTTCTTTTGAGACATAGAAATACGTTTGTTTTACAAAGATAAAGCTCAATTATTTCTCATAGAAGTTAATATCACGTTATTTTTTTCACTAATTTAGAGGACTAATTAATGTGTATCACATGAATTTTATAAAAAAAATAGGATTATCTAATCTCTTTTTGTTGGCTTTATGTGCTATGATTATAGGTGTTTCTGAATATCTATTTCTAAGAGGTGATGAGTTGCATGCTATATTTATCGGACTTTGGGCACCAACACTGCTTTTAGTGGTCATCTTTATAAAACAGATTAAAAATGGACGCTAACGATATTGTAATTTACTTCTCGGTATTTGTGTCTGTCTGCATTATGCTTTGGGCTATTTGGTTGATTCGTACTTTTGATAAAATAGGTAGGGATAAGTAGTACTTGTGTCATTGCGAGCAGGAGGACGAAGAAATCTCCATTCTTTATTACACAGATTCACTCACCCTTCGCTTTTTATTTTAGTCTTAATCGGAAAGTCTATATTTTTTCGTAATGATTTCCCTGTTTATTTAAAATCAAGAGTATTTATTGACTCACTATTTCTCAAAACGGTTAATCACTTATGAGACATACTCAGTTGCTCTTACTCATATTATAGTTTAATCCCTACAACGACAAAAAGGCTACTCCTCTTTCGCTTTTTTAACAATCGCTCTCAAACGCTCTTTACGCAAGTCTGCTTCTTGTCTAAGTTTATTCTTCTTTTGCCCCATGAGCTTAGAGTGCTTGGATTTATTGTTTCCGTTTTTTTGTCCTTTGGGTTTTGGCATGTGTAAATTTAAAATATTTCATCTCAATAGATCCAACTATAGTTAAAATATGTTAATTATTAAATTAAGATGTAACATATTGAAAAAGAGATCGTCTATAGAAGACAAGATATATACATACACAAAAAATAAATAAATGATGAGATCAATAATCAGCAATAGATTATCTGCAACACCAAGCAAAACAAAAAGCTTTGTTTGGAATAATAAAAGACGTTACTAAGTGCAAGAATAAATAGTATGAGACCAATAAGCAGCAATAGATTAACAGCAACACCGAGTAAAACAAAAAGTTATGCTTGGAATTCTAAAAGACGTTACTAAGTACAAGAATAAATAAATAGTATGAGACCAATAAGCAGCAATAGATTAACAGCAACACCAAGCAAAACAAAAAGTTATGCTTGGAATTCTAAAAGACGTTACTAAATAACAGTAACAGTCTTTACTAAGACATCAATTAAAATAATCTTAAAAAACCCTTGTGCTTCTAATGAAGTTCAAGGGTTTTTTGATTTTATGTCTTGCTGTATTTTAAGATAGAAAAAGCCCTTGGGTTTACAAGGTGTTTCCAATTTTAAAAAATGAAGTTTGAACGTCTAGTAAATAGCTTAGTCATCTTTATAACTCAATCGTTCACGAATGCCTCCACGTGAACGATGAATGATGACATCTGCTTTATAGCGTTCGGCCAACGTTTTGGCTTTGCCAATGGCAGTGCTTTGCTTTCTGTGCTTTGAGCTGACACGTTTGTTCCCTTCTCGTCGTACTGCCCAAGCGCCTTGATAAGGCACTACATGTTGGTGCCAGGTTCTTTTTCTAGTATTAGAATACCCCAAACTTTTAAGAATGGCTTCAATTAATTGCTGTATGGCATCTACTAAAGTGCTTTTATTGGACATGTTTTACGGTTCCTTATAGACATCGAAATATAACAAAAGCCCAGGGGTTTGCAAGGGCTTAATTCAATATTTTTTTTTGTGATATAATGTGTTTTTTATTAAAAACCCACAGCGATAGTTAAGTTGTTTTTTGTTGTATTTGCGCTGATGTTCTATTAGTCACATTTAAATCTTGTCTTTAATCTTGGTTATTTTTAGGATTGGAACTTGCTAATTCAAACAAGTTATAGCCAATTCCAAATCCTAACCAAAGATTTCCATTGCTAACCCAATCATAATTTTTTTGGTTATTGATTTGATCTACACCTGCATAAATACCAATTTGTATTTTTTTATATTCCAACATTAGACCATTAAAAAAGGTTAAAATCGCGATATCCTGTGCTTCACTATCTTTAATGCCATTAGCGTTACTAGTATTTAGTCCCACGCTTCCTACACCAGCACCTAGCTGGTAGTGTAATGAGGTGCCAGTAACTTTTCCTAATCTAATATTTAAAGTCGAACTTAAATTAAATTCCGTGTCGAATGCAAATTCTTCCTGAGGTCTAGCTTTAAAAGGTAAAGTGAGTATTCCTACAGTTATTCTATCCGCAGGTTCATACTTTATTGCAAATGCATTAAAATTCTCCCGTGATACTACATATATTTTACTGTTGTAGTAATCACTTTTAATTGTAATATGGGCTTCTGTTAATTTATTTCGCTTTTTAGTGGATATTGGCTGAAAATTTACAGCTCTAAGTTTCACTTTATCTTTGTCAAGAACGATAATATAAAATTTCACATTTGGGTCTAAATACTCCAAAATATTCATCTTATTACTTTCATTTAAACCTTCTAATGTAACTTCCTTATCAGTTGTAGGTACGCTTGCTTTAAGAGTGATGATATCACCAACCTCAAATTTCTGAGAGTAAACGTTGAAATATGCACTTAATAATAGCAAACAAGTAATTAATTTGATTCTCATAATATATTGGTTTAGTTAACATTAATTGACATCATAAACCTAACAAAAGCAGTCACGTAAAACCATAACCAACACTGGGTAAATTGTTTTTAAGTAAGATTTACAGTGGTATTATTTTTTTCTCAACAAAATATTATACCTATTGGAGTCAACAAGAATAACTAAGCCAATTGAGTGAAACTCAAAAGGAAGTATTTAAGGGGTAAAGTTTTTTAAATTAAACCGTAGTAAATTGATTTTTAAGTATTTGATAGCTAATGTCTTTAAAATTAGACACCACCAAATCAGCCTTAGAGTAATCTTGATCCTTACTATGTAAACTATTATAGCCTACGCAATAGATATTCGCAGCTTTTGCAGCAGCTATTCCGTTAGTAGAATCTTCAATCACGAAGCAAGCATTGGGTGGATTGCCAGATAATTCCGCAGCCTTAATAAATATTTCAGGATGAGGCTTAGAGGCTTTTAAGTCGGCACCACTAATTTTAGCAGTGAAATACTGGTCCAAATCAAAACGCTTAAAAATGCGATTGATGTTTTTCATAGATGCTGAAGACGCTAATACCAAAGTCATACCATTATTATGATAATCTTTGATAAGGTCTAAAACACCATCTAATAATTGGAGTGAGGTATCACTTTTAAAAAGGGCTTTGAAATGCTTACGTTTAATATCGGTTAGCGTTTGCGCACCCATGGGTAGATTAAAATATGAAATAAGTTGTTCAGAAATCTCCATCGTGGATTGACCTGTAAAAGAAGCATAAAGTGCATCTGATACATTGATGTTGATATCATTAAACATATGGCAGTAGGCCTTATGATGAAGTGGCTCAGTGTCCACAACGACACCATCCATATCAAATAATACAGCGTTAAACATTTATTTAGATTGAATTAATTAGCATTACGAATATATGTATTTAGGTGTTGACTATCAATAGGTTTGATAGAGAAATTATCTGGGTATTGGTTGATTCGCAGATATGTTCGATAAAGTGTACTTTAACTTTTTCAATACATTACAATGGTAATTGGATAGCTAAAATTTTTAACCACCTCGTCTTTTGAACTTTTTAGTAGATCAAAATCGACTTCTCCTGAAAAAAATAAAGAATTTTTTTGTGGTTTATTTAAAAAATATTTTAATTTATCTTGTTACTTGTTCTTTATATTTATATTAAAATTCTTATAAATAAGTGGATTTCATCGATTATTTAAGTATTTAGAGGATTTTAATCCATTTTAGTTTTACATTAGCAGTAACCCAAAATAACTTAATTAATTCCCAAATCTAATGAAAGCTTTATACTACTTATGCTTCGTTTTACTTTTTTTAATGCCTATAAAAGGGGTGTGCACATCATTAAATGCTGATGAGTCTACCACGACAAATAACCAAGTTCAACGTGTTCGCGTTGATGTCACTACCACAATGGGCTACACTAGACATTTACTATTAGCATTTACACCTGATAATGCTGCCACAGATGGTCTTGATTATGGCTATGATGCTGTTAATAGTGATTCTTATTCAAATGATAGTAGTTGGATGGTTGGTGAACACCATTGTGTTATTCAGGGTGTTGGAGCATTTCATCCGTCGAAAACGTATCCGTTAGGTTTATTTCTTTCAGATTCAGGAACTATAGAAATTTCTTTAACAGCTCTAGAACATTTTGATCAAGATGTAGAGGTCTATATTTATGATGCTCTCAATAATACTGTGACATCAATTTCTAATGCTAATCTCATTGAAACTATGCCAGAAGGTAATAGTACCAATCGTTTTTATATTACGTTTACAAACAGTGTTAGTGCTATGGATTTTTCAAATAGTGCTTTATCCACCTCAGATACTCAATTAAATACACCTCAAATTAATTACATTAGTTCTATTAATGAGCTTCAAATTCACATGCCAAATGGTTTAAATGTTAATGATATTCATCTGTATAACATTCTAGGACAAAAGGTTAAGCAATGGTCTCATTTAATACCGGATTCTTCTGGTAATTATACTATTTCACTATCAAACATATCTAAAGGCACCTATTTGATTAGTCTAATAACCAAAACGGGTAAATTCAATAAGCGATTGGTTATATCTAAATAATAAAACGCTTTAGTATATTAATTTTGATGCCATTCTTTTTTGTAATTTTAGAGTTACAAATTTTGAATGTATGTCAAATAAAAAATTAGGTTTAAATACCATTTGTACTCACGTAGGTGAAATAAAAGATGAGCAGTTTAAAGGTGCGGTTTCACCAATCTATTTGTCTACATCTTATGAGTTTGATGATGTTGATGTTAAGCGTTATCCAAGATATTTTAATACTCCAAATCAAGAATTTTTGGCTAAAAAAATAGCAGCACTTGAGCATACCGAAGCAGCTATGATTTTTGGAAGCGGTATGGCGGCCATAAGTCACATGTTCTTAGCTTTTCTGCAAACAGGAGATCATATCGTCGTTCAAAACACATTGTATGGTGGTACGAGTAATTTTATTCGAGAGGAATTCCATAAATATGGTATTGAGTTCACCTTCACTAAAGGGTACGCTGTTTCAGATTTTGAAGCTGCAATCCAATCTAACACAAAGTTGATTCACCTAGAGACACCATCTAATCCCTTATTAACTATTACAGATATAAAAGGCGTTGCCGATTTAGCTAAATCTAAAGGCATTGTCACCACTATTGATAACACGTTTGCAAGTCCTGTGAATCAAAACCCAATAGATTTTGGGATTGATATCGTCATGCATTCAGCAACCAAATATTTAGGAGGTCATAGTGATATTCTTGCTGGGGCAGTTGCGAGTTCAAAAGAGCATATGGATCGTATTTGGAATGTCTCTAAAAACCTGGGAGGAAGCTTAAGCGATTTGACCGTTTGGATGCTCGAGCGTAGTATGAAAACACTAGCACTTCGTGTGAAAGCACAAAATAAAAACGCTCAAAAACTAGCTCAGTTTTTAGATAAACATGATGCCATATCTAAAGTCTATTACCCAGGTCTAAAAAGTCATCCAGAACACCAATTGGCAAAAGCACAAATGAAAGGTTTTGGAGGTATGTTGTCTTTTGAATTGGTAGAGGGTATTGATGCCATGGCATTTATGAAACAGCTTAATTTAATCAAGCCTTCCATGAGTTTGGCTGGCGTGGAGAGTACGATGTTATTACCTTCGGAAACATCTCATGCATTATTAACCCAAGAGCAACGAGACGCTGTAGGGATCAGTAATCAATTGATACGATTCTCAGTAGGTATAGAAACATTTAGAGATTTAAAAAACGATATTATACACGCTATAATTAATACTAAAACTACTTCTTTTGCATAAAAATAATAAACATTCTAAAGGTTATGATTTTGATCTTTTAGTAAAAAGTACTCCTAAATTAGAGGAATTTGTTTTTACTAATTCCTTCGGAAATGTAACCGTCGACTTCGCTAAGCCTCAAGCAGTAAAATTGTTAAATACAGCCTTACTTAAAGCGCATTACGGTATTGACTATTGGGAATTTCCTGACGTGAATTTATGTCCGCCAATTCCAGGTCGCGTTGAGTACATTCATCTATTGAATAACTTACTAAAAAAATCAGGAGTTAAGAAAGATATTACGGTATTAGATATAGGTACAGGAGCAACCTGTATTTATCCGTTATTAGGACAAGCAGAGTACGGATGGGATTTTATTGCTACGGAAATTGACTCACAAGCAATGAAGACTGCCGAAAAAATAATAGCTAAAAACAAGTTGAGTAAATCTATCACATTGCGGTATCAAGATAATGAACAGAATATCCTTACCGGAGTTTTAAAATCTAAAGACAAAGTGAGTGCTACGATATGTAATCCGCCATTTTACAAAGACGAAGAACACGCTAATGAGAGTACTTTGCTCAAGCAAAAAGGATTAGGAAAGCAAACTGATAAAGTGGTTCGAAATTTTAGTGGAACAGCAAAAGAGTTGTGGTATCCTGGTGGAGAGAAGGCTTTTGTACATAATTATCTGTATCAAAGTTCACTTCTAAAAACAAATTGTTTTTGGTACACTTGTTTGGTTTCTAGAACGCAACATGTTTTAAGTATGGAAACCTCATTAAAAAAATTGGGAGCTACAGATTTTAAAATTCTGCAAATCGCTTTAGGTAATAAAATAAGTAGAGTAGTGGCTTGGACATTTTTATCAGAGGAAGAACAGAAGGATTTTGTTGAATAGAGTAGCCCTATTAGAAACGAGCGTATAGAATAAAGAGAAAAGACAGAAGTTAGAAGACAGAGGAAGGGAAGTGATAATGTAATAACTTCAAAGTCAATATATACTTTACATCTCTGCGTCATTGTGAGAGAAAAAAGCAAACAACAAATTAGATAAAATGAAATTAGATATACTCGCATTTGGAGCACATCCAGATGATATAGAATTAGGATGTGGAGGCACAATAGCCAAAGAAATTGCTAACGGAAAAAAAGTAGGTCTTATAGATTTAACACGAGGTGAATTAGGAACTCGTGGCACAGCTCAAACTAGAGATCAAGAGGCTAGTGATGCTTCTAAAATTTTAGGCGTAACTGTAAGAGAGAATTTAGGTTTTGCAGATGGTTTTTTTATAAATGATAAAGAGCACCAACTTAAGGTTATTGAAATGGTGCGTAAATATAAACCAGACATCGTCTTGTGCAATGCTATTGATGATCGACATATTGATCACGGAAAAGGCAGTAAATTAGTAAGTGATGCTTGTTTTTTAAGTGGACTCCTTAAAATAGAAACACAACTTGACGGTAACTCACAAGATAAATGGAGACCTAAACAAGTCTATCATTATATACAGTGGAAACACATAGAGCCAGACTTTGCGGTAGATATTTCGGGATATATAGATATTAAAATGGCTTCTGTTGCTGCTTATAAAACTCAGTTCTATGATCCAAATAATACAGAACCTGAAACACCAATAACAAGCAAAAACTTTACTGATAGCATAAAGTATAGAGCCGGTGATTTAGGACGATTAATAGGAGCAGACTATGCAGAAGGCTTTACGGTAGAGCGTTACTTGGCTGTGGATAGTCTGTTTGATTTGAAATAGAAGTACATGGGTTGGAAATGTTCATTTGACACTCGTGAGAATAAAGATAATTTTGAAGATGATAATGTAGTCGTACAACGTATTGGTAAAAGCGATTATATATTAAAACTAAATAAGAAGTAACACCCACTGATCATAGCGCTGAACCCCAAAAAGCAACTTGAATAAAATAGGTCATTATCATTGGTGTGATTATTGTTTGACAAATGCTCAAGCCTACTGTTTTTAGTGAATAGTAATTGCATTTCGATGTATTGGTGTTCTCCAACAACACATTTAATTTCTAATTTTTATAAAAGTTACAGGTCAAAAAAACAAAATTATCGCAGTCTATTTGTGTGCAATTCTAGGATCCATAAAGAATTATAATGACTCTATTGCTTCTTTCTTTTTGGGTGTAAAAATTTCAAGTCTATCAACAGTCTTGTTACTAATTGATATGTGTCTTTTACCTTCACGCAATTGAATTTGTGATAAGTCATATTGGTTTTCTTGAAGGTCAGAACTAGTGCTAAAAAAAGTGTTTTTTCACTAAAATTAGAACTCACTAATACGTTTTCAGAAGATTTTAAGATTTCAAAATCACTTTTAAGATTATTTAAAATCATTTTTTATGCCCTTGTAAGCTTTATTTGCTCAAATCTAGAAAGGAGTCCTGCGATATTTTTGTCTAGTTGTGGACTTCTATTATTAAAAAAAATGCAGTATTTGTTGAGGCAACAGCCATTTCCTTCTCTTGTATAGCGTTAGATAAATCAAAAAGTAAATCACTGGCAACTTTGTCTTCATATATCGTAACAACAGTGTCTCTCACTCTCACAAAATTATTTTCATAAATAAGATTTGTCATTACAATAAGAACGAATACAATGGGGATTCCCAAGACTCCATTTTATTTTATTAAACAAGCCCATAATTGAGATTTAGTTTAGTTAAAGTCAAGCAATAATGATAATGAAGTTTGGAATTATAAATTAATAAAAAATGTTAGAAAATGCTTAAATCTTTGTTGATTTAAGAGCGGGGTTTTTGTTAATGATTAGCCTATGAAATTTATAAAAAGTTTATGATCAAAATGTTGGTGGGCAATAGTAACACTTGTACGTTAATTATTGAAAGTAATATTATAAACGCTAGCTTCTCTTATAGAATGTTATATTTTATTTTTATAATAATTTTAAAAAAAGTCTTTGTAGTAACTGTGAATTATTTTACATTTGCACACGCATTGAAAAATGCGTCCAAATGGTGGTTGTAGCTCAGTTGGTTAGAGCGTCGGTTTGTGGTACCGAAGGTCGCCGGTTCGAGACCGGTCTTCCACCCAAAGACGACAACAGAGTTGTGTCTTTGTGCTGACGAAGCGTCAGTGCTAAAGATATTACGGTAGTTGTGTCGCTGTTACGACCTGAGTGTCAGGACAGAAAGTAAAAGTCTTCAATGAAAATTGGAGGCTTTTTTTGTTTTAACAACTTATACATTTTCATTTTTGTAGATTATAGTATATTTTATTTTACTATGTTTTACACTTATATTTTTTATTCTCAAACGTTACAGAAGTATTGTAAAGATCACTTTAATAATTTGGATGTAAGAATTAAACAACATAATCAAGTGAAATCCAGGCATATAAGTTCTGGGATTCCTTGGGTATTTATATTAGCAATTGAAAAACCTACAAGAAAAGAGGCTGCGGTATTAGAGCGTAAGCTTAAAAACCTAAATAGGGAGCGATTAGAAGCCTTTATTCTAAAATATAAAGACGTTATTTAAATAGTATGACATCTGTCCAAGAGCAATTAGTAATTATTCTATCGTTCGCTAGCATTTTCTAGATCCTCTTGGGGATTTTTGATAAATGGATATACGAACTGCTTTGCAAAGCCTTTGGGGTATTTTATATCGCCTAATCCTGTGCTGTCTGGCCAATCTGTGCCTTGGTCATAATAAGTGCCAAAAATCATATCTATACATGGAAAGTGTATCGCAAAGTTTTTATCATAGGCTTTTGGATCATCAGAGTGATGCCAATGATGAAATTGTGGTGTCACAAAGACATATTTTAAAAACCCAAAGTTTATTCTTGTATTCGCATGGGCTAAAACTGCTTGAAATGACACAATAACGATATATGTAAAAAACACTGAACTGTCAAAACCACACACATAGATCGGTATAAACGACATAGAGCGAACAACAACTAAATCAAAGAAATGTGTACGAGAACCTGCCAGCCAATCTAAGTTTTTTGTGGAGTGGTGCACTGCGTGAAAACGCCATAAATACGGAATCTTATGAAAGAAGTAGTGCGCTGTATATTGAAATAAGTCTGATACTAACAAGGCTACAAATAATTGTGGTAAAAAAGGTATGGATTGGATGGTGTTTTGAAAGCTTTCTAAGCCCATGTTTCTATACATGGTCATTGCTGGGAATTGAACTATGACACCAATTATTTGAATAAATAAATGACTCACTATGAAATAGACGAGGTCTGTTCTCCATTCTTCATGAAACTTAGTTTGGTTGAGACGTTTTGGTAGAAACAGTTCTATTGGAATAAATACAATTGCGGAGACCAAGACATCAATAAGTAGCCAGTCTAAACCAATAGTAAACGATTTATCTTGAATCCCAGAACCTTCTGGTAATGCGGTCCCTATTAAAATGGTTGCAGCAATTATGAGTGTTACTGTGAAACCGTAGCGTTTTTTCTTGCTTAAAATAAAACTTGTAAATGCAAATATAAACGATAATACTAAAGCTCCTAGAATAGACCATTTTACAATTTGTGGATTATAGATGGCTCTAAAGTCTTTTGTTGTAAATGTATCTGGAAAGTAAGCACAGATTACAAATCCTAGGGATACAATGGCAAAAAAAATGGATAGGTATCCGCTAATTTTACCTTCGCCTATTTTTAGTCTTGGAGATTCGTTTATCACTTTTATAGTTTAAAAATTGAAAAAAAATAAAGGCTCAAGATATTAAATTTATCTCGAACCTTTGTTTCTGCGTAAGCGATAGAAACGTTATCCTTTTTGTTTTTGCAAAAAGATTTAAGCGGATAGCGCGGTTTTTAATCGCTCCTTAGAGCGCGTAAAAATTCGCCCAAATACATCTACTTAGTTTCTGCTTTATCTGCAATAATTCTAGCATCGCGATTTGCAACTTCCCACGCGGTATAAAACACCAATCGTGTTCTATTTTCTAATAAATCATATTGGATTTTATCTGGCGTATCACTTGGTTGGTGATAATCGTCATGCGTCCCGTTGAAATAGAAAATTACAGGTATGTTGTTCTTAGCGAAGTTATAATGATCACTCCTGTAATAGAAACGGTTTGGGTCATTTTCATCATTAAAGGTGTAATCTAAGATGATATTCGTGTATTTTGTATTTGCTTCTTCCGAAATGTTATGCAATTCTGTACTCAGTTTGTCACTACCAATAAGATAGACGTAGTTTCTGTCTCCTTCACGTTTTGGATCTGTTCGTCCAATCATATCAATGTTTAAATCAGCAACCGTATTTTTTAACGGGAAAATAGGATCATTATCTGCATAATGTTTAGATCCTAAAAGGCCTTTTTCTTCTCCTGTAACATGTAAAAATAGGATAGAGCGTTTTGGTCCATCACCATTATCTGCAGCAGCTTTGAATGCTTCGGCTATTTCTAGAATAGCTACAGTACCTGATCCGTCGTCATCGGCTCCATTGTAAATTTTACCGTCTTTGATCCCTTCGTGGTCTAAGTGTGCAGAGATAATAAGAATCTCATCTGGTTTTTCTGTTCCTTTTATAAATGCGACAACGTTTTCAGATTCTACTGGCTCAGTTTTGCTTTTAATATCAACAACGATTTTTGTCGCTATGGTTTTTGGAGTGTCAGATTCCATAATTTCTGCGCAGATGGCTTTTCCTAGTTTTTCACTAGTCACCATAAATAACATAGCTGGCTCGTTACTTTTAAGTGAAATTTTATCAGCAGCTCCAGATTTTGCAATTCTTTGAAAATAAGCACCATATTGTCTAATCATTTGTTGATTAACAAATAGCGTTGCTTTTGCACCTTTAGCTTTGGCTGCATCTCGTTTTGATGAGATTGACGCTCTGCCAGAGCTCCATTTAGTGTCTTCGGTAGTTCCTGAGGTTACATAATTTCCATCTGAGTCTTTAGGTTCACCAGCCTTTATGAGAACTATTTTTCCTTTAACATCTAGATCTTTATAATCTGAGTAGTTGTCTGAGTCAATACCGTAACCAGCATAAACTACTTCATTAATATCTAATTGTTGAGTATCTGCATTACCTAGAATTAAAAAGTCTGTGTAGTGCACCATCTCTGATTCATTAATGGTCATTTCTACTTCTAACGCTTTTTGTTTTTCTAAAGGTACTTCTTGAAAGTAGTCATCACCATAAAGTGGTGAAGGAATACCCATATTGACATATTGCTCTTTTAAATAGTTAACTGCTTTTTTTTGTCCTGGTTCTCCTGTATTACGTCCTTCAAATTCATCTGAAGCATAGATATAAAGCATGTCTTTTAATTCTTGAGACGTTATTGTATTACCGTAAATTGTTGGATCAGCAGGTGCTTTGTTCGCTGCTTTTTGGTTAGCGCTACCACAACCGACTATAAGTAAACTAATAGCTAGGATATTTAATGACGTTTTCATTATTTAAGTGTTACATGAATTTATAGCACGATATTACAAAAAATCTACTTGAATTCTTATCTTAGATATGAGTCTTTATACAAAGTTTAACAAGTTGCTAAGAGTCTAGATCAACTACGATTCTTTTTTCAGAATTTGCTAAATACCAAGCGGTAGCAAAAATGAGTTTCGTGCGTTTTTCTAGTAATGTATAATTGATTTTTTCTGGTGTGTCTGTCGGTTGATGATAATCCTCATGCTCACCATTAAAATAGAAAATTACAGGCACCCCTTTTTGAGCAAAGTTATAATGGTCAGATCTATAGTAATAACGGTTAGGATCACTATCGCTATTGAGTTTATAATCGAGTTCTAGATTTGTGAATTTTGAGTTGGCAGCTTCTGAGATATAGTGTAATTGCGTACTTAACCGATCTGATCCAATAAGATAAATATAATTGGGATTATCAATATGTGCGTCGTCAATGCGACCAATCATATCTATATTAAGATTAGCAACTGTGTTTTGCATTGAGAATACAGGATATTGTGTATAAAATCTAGAACCTATGAGGCCAACTTCTTCGCCTGTAAGATGTAAAAAAACAATACTACGTTTAGGTCTGTGACCGTCTAATGCTGCTTTTTTAAAAGCCTGAGCCATTTCCATTACAGCAGCTGTTCCTGAGCCATTGTCGTCTGCACCATTATAAATTTCGGTATCAGTAAAACCTTCATGGTCTGAATGAGCAGATATGATGATGACTTCCTCCGGAAATTCTCCACCTTCAATGTAAGCGATAACATTTTGTGAATTTTTTATGCCTCCTGAAAAATAAGACTCTGGAATGTGTTGGTAATATTTAGATCCTAAAGGGGATAGGATTTGTTCTTTGATATAGTAATCCTTAATGAATCTGGAGGCTTTGTTATGTCCTGGTTCTCCTGTCATACGACCTTGAAATTTATCTGAAGAGAAGGCGTAAACGTGCGCTCTTAACTCGTCTTTATTGATTGAATTAAGATAGGTTTCAATAGTTTTTACCTCTTCAAAAATTATACTTTTTTTAAGTTGTTCGATTTTTTCGGTATGTCGTAGTGTTGCACAAGAGCCAACCAAAGTTAAGGATAAAGCAACAAGATAGAATTTCATTATAGATTATAAATAATTGAAGGATTACAATTCAAATTAAACAAAAAAAAAGGTAATATCGAAGTGTAACCTTGAATTAATTATTCTGTGTCCATATTATCAATTTCTAAACCTTCCAGTTCTTCAATAGATTCTTCATCTCGTTGTTCTTCTTTCTGTTCCATTTTATCTGTGTTTCCAACTTCAGATTCAGTGTATACCGCTTTGTAAGTCGTAACTGCTAGCGCTATGATTGTCATTAAAAAAACTAACTGTATTGATTTTTTGTATCGCTGTTTGTCTTTAGAAATTAATAAAGTGAGTATTCCAAACACTAATCCAGCAATAGCCGGGATAAATGCAATATTAAATAATGGTGTTACAGCCAGGATAAGAGCTAGAATAGCAGTAATAAACCCTAAGATTAAAAATAACTTCTTCATATAATTAATGCTTTAAACCTGTTGCTGATTTGATTTTTAATTCTCCACTACCAACTGCTATTTTAAATTTAGCATAGACCGGTATTTTGTTTTCGTCTGCTGTAAGCCACAAAATATTGCCATTACTTCCTTTGAGAACATTACTATTGTTTATTGAAATCGCCAATTTGTAACAGTCCTTTTTTCCTATAGCTGTATTTATAGTTTCTTTGCCTAATAATTTAATTGTCACAACACTTTCTTTAGTGTCAAAGAGGACGGTGAAGTTTTGACTGTCACCAATACTGGCTTTGTGTATATCTAAGTTTCTTATCTGATATAGTGTCGTTACTAAATCACGAGTTGAAGCCCCTATTTTAAAAGACTTATTTTCTTCCCATATGGTGCCATCACTTCTCGTTTTACGCATTGTACTTGAAACAGTTCTAGTCTTATGATTGAACTTATACTTCATGAACTTATCGTGACCACCTTCACTAATATCTCTATTATATAAATATGGTGATAATGTTTTTGGACTTACATAACTTTCATATAAATCTCTGATTTTAAAAAAACTGTCCCATTTACTATACGTTGTAGCAGTACACTTCAATTTTAATAAGGTGGATTTTGATGTTTTAACTGCACTGGTCTCCATGGTAACTTGAGCCAGCTCGTTAAGCAGTCCAGACATATTGTAGGATGCAGCAAAGGTTAGTTTTTCACCAGCAGTAATGGTATTGTTCTGAGAAGACGCGCTTGACAAAACACATAAAATAAAAGCTGGAATTAATAGTAATCTCATAATTGTTTGTTTGATTTAATAACGTATCAATATGCATTTATTGTGCCAAATTACAATGCTTTCTAATATCTAACTAATTTTTTTATTGAAGTTTCAATTGATTTAATTTCTAAGTGTTAACTGATATTTATCATAATTTACGTTTAGAATACTCTGTAATTCGGTATCAAATCAAAACTCATCTAGTTATGATAATTTATAGATGCGATTAATCAAATTGACATAATTGTTATGGGTACTAGAGGCATCTCTAAATTGGATAATCGTTATTTTGGTGCCAATACTATTAGGGTGATTTAGAGTTGTAGTTGTCCAGTTGGAGTGGTGCCTAATAACTATAAATATTTACAAATTAAGAATGTCGGTTTTCCATCTAATTATTAAATAGTATACTGCCCAAAAGGTTTAGCAGTCTTAATCAATATGGTAGAACAAAGTGATTATATAGGTCATGCTATACCTGCTAAAGACTCTTACGGCTTAACAGGTTTTCAAGAAAATTATAGCGCTTTTCTTAGATGCTTTTTTTTTACAAACATTAAAATATTTTCAATAA
>JBLHML010000013.1:0-60710 GCA_047622005.1 Dokdonia sp.
CATCTGCTTCTGCCAAAGTTAAATGGTAACTTACTGAGTAGTTTGGATTGTTACCCGTGATTTCTACGTTTTTAAGTGATAAATCAATACTTGTTATTCCATCTGGTATTCCGTCGTCACAAACTTCTAAAGCAGTGGGTAAAAACAATGCTGGTAATGGATTTACAATTACATCAAAACTGCCGACATTCACACAACCACTTGTTGTATTGGTTATATTTACAAATATGGTTTGCGGATTACTCACATTGCTATAAAGAGTTGACAATGGACTTAAGCTATCTACAGCATCAGAAAGTGTTTCATGATAAGACACTGTAACTCCAGTTTGCCCGTCAATAGCTTCAGTATCTCTTGTTGAAAGATCAAATATTTCAGTTTCGTCACCTGAAAAATTATCATCGCAAAGCTGGTAATTTGAAATTGTTCCTACAGATGGTGTTGGATTCACAAATAATTGAAGTTCCACTGTGGCCGAACAACCGGACAAATCATCTGTCAATCTAATGACCATAGTCTGAGAGCCCGCAGATATATTACTATATGGGCTAGATTGAGCATTAACACCATCAATAGCTTCAATAAGCGTTTCGTGATAAGTGACTGTCATCCCTATTTGGGTACCTAATATTTCAGCATCTTTTGTTGTTAAATCAAACATAGAGAAACCATCATTATCATCATCACATACTTCATAAGGTGATGGAGCTATTGGAACAGGTAAAGCATTCGCTACTAGATCTAATGATGTTGTATTATAACAAGCTACACTAAGAATGGATTGAACTCTTACAAACACTGTTTGATTATCCATCACAACATTTGTGTATGGAATAGGAAGTGGATTCATACTACTTTCAGCTTCTACTAAAGAAAAGTGATAGGATACAGAAACAGTTGCTGGATCGAGTACATCGATAACTTCTAGATCAGCATCTGTTAAAGTAAACAAAGCAAAACCATCATTATTATCATCACACTCTTGAAGAGGAGTAAGTATTGTATTTATAGTTAAGTTTGTGAATACTAAATCAAAGGAAGTTGTATCAAAACATTCTTGAGATAAATCTGCGATACGGGCAAAAATTGTTTGAGGATTAGAAACATTAGTATATGGGCTTGTTTGTGCACCAATGTTATCAATTGCATCTTGTTCTGTGAGGTGATATGTTATTTCAAAGTCCAATGGATCTTGAGTTCCTAATATTTCAAAATCATTATCCGTCAATATAAATTCTCCAACACCAATAGCACTGCAAACACTTAATTCTGGAGGAGTATTGGCGATTGGATTCGGTTTAAATTCTATTAAAATATCACTAAAAGTCTCACATCCGGGAGCAAAAACAACATCTACAGAGTAAGTACCGTTTTCTGTAACGTCTATTGTTGAGCTCATTTCTCCCGCAATCTCGACACCATCCTTATACCAAGTATGTGTAGCAGTAGGTGCTGCAGTATCCAATGTAACTGATGTTCCTTCACAATCAGCAGTACCAGCAGCAATTGTAACATCGTCACCTAATTCTCCTCCTAAATTAAAACTACCCGCTTCCAGAAATATAGCTGAGTCCCATATAGAATCACCCTGATCTGCAACAACTAGTTTTATCTCATAGGTAGTATTTGGAATCACAGGTGCAGATGCTGTAAGAACTACTGTACGTCCGCCATAATTAGTATCAAGAATATCATAGCCCTCAAAAAACGTTGGATTAGCAGTACAGGCACCAGAGTTATTAATATTTGTTACACTTACAGGAGTGCCATTAGGCAAAACTGCTAAGTTCGTATAGGCCACTGTACCTAATTCTCTCAATAAAAAAGCAAAACTATCTGCAAAAGCACATTCTGTATTACCATCATATTCTTCTGAAAACATCATGTAACGAAAACTAATCTCGTCTGCTGTTGGCACGAAATTAAATTTTATAAATGTGGCATCATTGGTATTTGCCAGCCCTAAGGCTGTTTCTAAATCATTATCACCTGCCTGATTATTATTAAATGACACTAAACCACCACCATTAGGTGTGTTTCCTGCTGGGAAAGCTCTACCTGTTGACAATATAATTCCATCCTCAAACGGAAAATTTACTGCACCACCTTTAGTAAAATACCCGTAACTTTTTGTTTGCAAGCTCGAAGGGTTTCCATTGACCTGTAATGAAAAGTTATCAACTCCTGAACAACCACCTGATACTAAAACATCTGTTATTAATTGCTCTGGGCTAAAGGAAGATTCTGGATAAGCAGCATTATTTATTGTTACAATAGGTTCTAAGACTAAAACAGTAATAGTTGCAACATCGGAACAACCAGTAGGGTTTATATCAGTGACTGTTAATGTAACATTATATGTTCCTGGATTGGTATACAGATTTGAAACTGCAGTTCCAGTATCAGTATTGGTATCACCAAAATTCCATAAGTAGGTTGCACCCGTATCATCATCAGAAAAAGTCGAACTACCAACAAAGTCAACTGTAGTTCCTGGAGGAATTTCGATAATATTTGAAGCATTAGCAACCGGAACTGTTGAGTCAATAGAGGACACAATAGTTTGACATTGTTGAGCACAAGTAATATCTGTTTCCCAACCAGTAGTAGTTCCTGAGCCATCCGAAACAAACTGGATAGTTATACAACCACTTGTATTAGTCTCTGAGGCAGTTACAGTCCCTGGCGTATTAGCGCCATTATAAGTTCCAATAATTGGTGCTGAGGTATCAGGGCCGTCATAAATGGTTAGTACATCTACATTGAGTTGTGTACTAAAAGACAAGAAATCTAAAATGATAAATTCTCCGGGGTTAGGTGCACAAATTGTGGTTACAAAATTTTCATCACTCCCGTAAGCTCCTCCAGGCCCACCCGAATCGTAAAATTTATCTGGTGCACATCGGTCAAAGCTTCCATTTTGCATGTTTAAATCTTGTGCAAAAGAAAAATAAGAAATTAAGATAAGTAGTAAGTAAAGCTTTTTCATAGCGATTGAAAATAGTTTTAAATTTATTATTTTAACTTACAACCATCCTGTTTAATTGAATAGATGAAATATAAAACTTATAAAAAAATCGCTTTTAAAAGCGAAAGCAGTCAAGTTTATAGGTAGAGTTTTCCATAATAAGAGCGAAATTTAATAAAAATTAAAGGAATCACAATTGTTAAACTGTTATTATAATAACAGTTTAACAGTTCAATTCCCCAGCACTCTTTGTAAAATAACTCGTGATATCTGTTTTTATTTTAACTCAGCAGTCAATTTAAAAAAGTTATGTTATTCTTAAAATAGTATAATTTGAAATTCTAGTTGCTTATTTTTGCACAAATAAGCGCTATGACTACGTATTCAATATCCATAAAAGATACCACAAATCCTTTGATTGTTAAATTTGAAACCAACGAATTTATAACACAACATGAAAGTTTTGAATTTAACAATATAGATGAGGCAGGTTCGTCTCCATTAGCTCAACAGCTATTTTATCTTCCCTTTGTTAAGAAAGTATATATCTCTAGTAACTTTATAGCCATTGAAAGATTTAGCATAGTAGAATGGGCAGATGTGCAGAATGAAGTTGCAGAACAGATTGTGACGTTTTTAAATTCTGGTGCTGTAATTGTAAATTCTTCCGAAGAAAAAAAGAAAACACCAGTAACAATATATGCTGAAAGCACACCAAATCCATCAGTATTGAAATTTGTAGCTAATAAAAAACTTGCAACTGCATCTCACGAATTTACATCTATTGATGACACCAAGTTTGCACCTATGGCTGCCGAACTATTTCATTTTCCATTTGTAAAAAGTGTGTTTATTGATGAGAATTTTGTGTCTATTACAAAATTTGATATTGCAGAATGGAATGAAATAACAATGGAGCTTAGGGAATTTATAAGAAGTTATGTTGAAAATGGAAAAACTATTATTGACCAAAATGCTCCCGCAACAAAATCAAAACAAAGCGATCAATTAGATATTGACTATGAGTCTAGAGATGATATCTCGAAGGAAATAATAAACATTTTGGAAGAATATGTAAAACCAGCAGTTGCTAGTGATGGTGGGAATATTGAATTTCAATCTTATGACCCAATAGAAAAAAAGGTTAAGGTCCTTTTGCAAGGTGCTTGCAGTGGTTGTCCTTCTTCTACATACACATTAAAAAGTGGTATTGAAAATATGCTTAAAGAAATGATGAAAGGTAAGGTAGAAACCGTTGAAGCTATTAATGGGTAATTTTCATACCTTCATGTTGATTTTCAACTTAAGCAATCAAATGGCGTATGAAAGTTCTTGAAGTATTATCCAACACTGTTACTAGTTGGGAAAATGCTACTAGAAAAACAGTAAAAGAAGCTTCAAAACGTGCAAAAAACATTAAATCTGTTTCCGTACAATAACAGAGTACACTTGTAGGATAATAAAGCGACTGAGTTTAGAGATAATTTGACATTAACATTTAAAGTGAAATAGAACTAATTCAACCTCAAATTATGCCTTCTATTATTTGTGTTCAAATATGAAAAAAAGGCATAACTTTTAATATCAACTCAAAAAACAAAAAAAAACATGAAAACGTCAACTTTATTCTTTCAAGTCACTATAATACTATTATCTAGTTTTTCTTTATTATCCGCACAACAAGAAGATTTAGGATCTCAACAAGCCCTGATGGAGAGTTCTGGCGGTTTTTATGTTACGTTTAATAAAAAGGATATGAAAGCGATTGGATCACCATATCTATTTGAAAAATTCGCTCCAGCTCATATATCTGCTATACCCAACGAGGTTTTCAAGGTAAGATATAACGCCTATGATGATGAAATTGAAATTCAAATAGATGAAGATAATATTCAAAATTTCAACAAAAACATGAAGGCGGTCATAGTCACCATGTTAAACAGTGATTTAAAATTCACATCGGTAAAATATATTGATGACGATAGTGGTATAAAAACCGGCTATTTAATCTCTCATACAGAATCTAATACAAAGGTTAAACTATACTCGAGAACACAAATAAAACATTTCCAGGCTAAAGTAGCTGTAACAAGTTATGATATAGATAAACCGGCTGAGTTTAAAAAAATGAGCGATACATACTTTATATCAATAAATGGTGCTTATGCTCGCAAATTATCAACTAAGAAGAAAAATATTTCAAACTTATTTCCACAACATTCAAAAGATATTTTAAATTTTATCAAAAAAAATAAAATCAAAACATCTCGCGAAGCAGACTTGATCAATTTAATCAACTATATCAATACACTTTAACAATAAATTACTAAATTCAAACCCGAATGTTTTTAGATAACATTCGGGTTTTTTTATTAGTTTTACATTCTAATTAAAAACGACATTATGGATTTACAAAAATGGATTGATAAAGGCTATGATATCATAATTGATTTTGGTCCTAAAGTATTGGCAGCAATTGCCATATGGCTTATTGGCTCATGGATTATAAAAACTATAACTAAAGGGGTTAGAAAGACGATGACTAAAAGAAAATTTGACCCAAGTCTTCAAAAATTTCTTTTAAATTTAATTGGATGGGCCTTAAAAATTATTCTCATTATAGTCATTTTAGGCACTCTTGGTATTGAGACGACTTCATTTGCCGCGATTTTAGCAGCAGCTGGTTTGGCAATTGGTTTAGCGTTACAAGGCTCCCTTGGTAATTTTGCTGGAGGTGTATTAATAATGATTTTTAAACCTATGAAAATTGGCGATTTAATTGAAGCTCAAGGGGAAATAGGTGTTGTAAAAGAAATAGAGATCTTCACAACCAAACTTATTGGACTTTCAAATAAGGAAATAATTATTCCTAATGGCGCACTTTCAAATGGAAATATAATTAACTATTCTGCTGAAGGCACAAGACGTGTAGATTTGGTTTTTGGTGTTGGGTATGACTCAGACATCAAACAAACTAAAGATGTATTAATGAAAGTTATAATGTCTCACCCTAAGGTGTTACAAGACCCTGCTCCTACTGTAAATGTTAAGGAATTAGCAGACAGTTCTATTAACTTTGCAGTTAGACCTTGGTGTAAAACAGAACATTATTGGGATGTATACTTTGATATAACAGAACAAACTAAAGAAGCACTCGATGCAGCTGGTATAGAAATACCTTATCCACATGCTGTCGAAATTAAAAAATTAGCTTAAGATTTAAGCTTAGGTTTCAAAGCAATAAAATCTTTTAAATAAAAAGGTTCAAAATAGGCGACATCTTCGATGTCGCCTATTTTATATTTATAATAAGCCAATGCACTCATTTCATTAGCCGAAGGTAATTTATTATCAATATAGATGGCATTATCATGAGACAGCAAGGCTTTTGTTTTTTCAGTTCCATTTCCGACGAAAAAAACTTTTCCATTTTCTAACTCTTCTTTAAATGAAAACTCGTCAAGTATTTGAGCCTCAATATTGCGAAGTAAATTAAATTGAGAATCATATATCGCAGAGTACACTTCCATGCGCCTAGCATCTAACATAGATACTATAACCCCTTTTTGAGTGTTAACTTGATGCGCCAAAGCGTGAAGCGTAGAAATAGAAATCAATGGTTTATCAAGGGCATAACACAAGCCCTTTGCAGCAGATACACCAATTCGTAAACCAGTATATGAACCAGGACCTTTACTGACTGCTATGGCATCAATATCCGTTTTATTTATATTTGCAGATTTTAAAACTTCGTCAATAAATACATGTAAAGATTCTGCATGTGAGTAATTAGCATTGTTATCTTCTTTTAAAGCTAAAGTCTCTCCTTTTTTTGACAGAGAGACTGAGCAGTTTGTTGTAGATGTTTCTATGCTTAAAATTATAGGCATTGCGCTGTGTCTTAATAAAATTAGGAATCTTACTCTTCTGTAGGTTCTTCTTTTTTCATTTTATCACCTTTTTTTTCTATTTTATCACCAGGCTTAAGCGTTTTTGAAACCATATTATAGGGTCCTGTGATAACCTCTGCCCCTTCGCTTAAACCAGAAACAATTTCGATATTTGTGTCATCTTGAA
Source organism: Dokdonia sp. (assembly GCA_047622005.1). Taxonomy (GTDB): domain Bacteria; phylum Bacteroidota; class Bacteroidia; order Flavobacteriales; family Flavobacteriaceae; genus Psychroserpens. The sequence goes on from JBLHML010000013.1 coordinate 7,046, forward strand.
TACCGGTCTTTACTTTTTCTAATTTAGCTACACCATTATCATACACAAAGACACATTCAAATTTTTCTTCTTCTTTAGATTTTATTTCTTCGGAATTTGATGCTTTACTCCCAGTTTTCTTTTTGGTCATTTGAGACTCCGTTTTAATCACAATTGAACTTATTGGGACTGCAACAGAGTTGTTACTTCTGTTAGTAATAATATCAACTGTAGCTGTCATTCCTGGTCTGAAAGGCGAATAACTTTCTGGCTTACCTTCTATTAAATCCGCATAGGACTCTTCTAGAATTCTTACTTTAACTCTGAAATTTGTGACTTGATCTGCAGTTAATGAACTTGCAGCAGAATTTGCAATTTCTGTAACAACGCCTTTAAATTCCTTTTTTAAATACGCATCCACTTCTACTATTGTAGAATCACCAATTTGAACCTTCACAATATCATTTTCGTTGACATCAACCTCAACTTCCATGTTATTGAGATTCGCTACTCTCAAAATCTCTGTACCCGCCATTTGTTGCGTGCCAACGACACGCTCTCCTAACTCTACATTAAGTAATGAAATCGTCCCACTCATTGGCGCATAAATTGTCGTTCTACCAAGGTTGTCTTTTGCCTCATTAACCGTTGCAGCCGCACTTCGTACACTATAATAGGCTGAACTTCTTGCTGCCGTAGAAGTTTCAAAAGCCGCAATAGCTCTATCCCAATCAGCTTTAGAGATCACGCCTCTTTCAAAAAGCGATTTACTTCTATCATAATTTGCCTTTGCTTCTTTTAATGATGCATCTGCCTGTTCTAATCCAGCTTTCACATTTTGAAAAGAAGCTTGAGATCGACTTACGGCAGATTGAATTAAATCTGGATTAACCCGTACCAAAAGATCACCTTTTTTAACCTGCTGTCCTTCTTTAAACGGAAGATTCAAAATCTCTCCAGACACCTCACTTGATATTTTTACTTCGACTTCTGGTTGAATTTTACCTGTTGCAGAAACAGTTTCAGTTATCTCTAAAAGAGTAACTTTTTTAACCTCTACTTCTTTGAAATTCCCCTTTTTACCCAACATCCCCATTTTCCCTGCTGCCAGTATAGCAAGAATAAACAGTATAATAATTCCGAGAATGATTTTAGTTCTTTTAGTCATGGTTTAAAACTTTAATTCTGTTGCTGGTATTCCGAAATATAATTCGAGAACTTTCAACTTAAATATATAATCGTATTTGGCGCGATTGACTTCAATACTGGCGTTATCAAATCGTAATTTAGATTGGCTAAAATCAAATGCATTTGTAAATCCAACATCATAACGTTCTTTAGCATATTCATAGGCCAGTTTTTGAGACTCTAAAGATGACTTTGCTGCTTCATAAGATTTAAGAGAACCTTTTGCATCAACATAAGCCTGATAAACAGTAGATTCTAAATCTAATTCTGTTTGCTCAAGTTGATATTCGCTACGCTGTAAATTTATTTTACTTCTATTAATATTGCCTTTAGTTACAAAACCATTAAAAATAGGAATATTTAAACTCAATCCATAACCAATACCATCATTTTGATATAATTGGTTCACAAAAGAATCGGCTCCTACTTCCTGTAAAATAGTATTTGGAAATTCACTTACCACCGATTGCCCTGTCGCCTCAACAACACCAATTTGCTGAGTAGTAAAAGGATTGTCCTGATCAATATTTTGTATGAAAGACGTCGTGTTTGCAAATCTAGTATTATAACCAAAAAAGGCAGAGAGTGTTGGTAAATTAGCCCCTTTTGCTATTTGGACATCTTTTTTAGCTAATTCAACATTTTGTTCTGCTATTTTAATTTCAGATCGTGACTCTTTTGATTGCGCTAGTATTTCGCCAATATCCTTACCAGCTATGCCACTGTCAACAATATCATAACCTTCATCTTCTATGTCAAACGTCTCATAATCTTTAATTAATAATAATTGAGCTAGCCCTATTAAAGATATTTGAATACTATTTTCTGCATTTATTATAGCCTGTTGTTCACTTGCATTAATAGCATTAATTTCGAGCAAATCACCTCTTGGCAACTGACCGACCTCAACCAATTGTTCTGTACGATCTATTTGCTCTTGTGTTACGTCATTTTGAGATTGTAACACTTCTAGATTAGCTTTATTCAAAATAACTTGAAGATATCCATTTGCAACAAAAAGTGAGATATCGTCTTTCATCTTATCCAAACGATATTGACTTGCCAATTGAGAAATTTTTGCACGTTGCAAAGTTCTAATATTTCGAAGACCATCAAACAACGTATACCCTACATTGATGTTTCCATTGGCAGATAAAAATGTAGTGGTTTGCGCATTATTTGTTACCGGATTAAAACTAAGCCCAGTATTTTCTGAAACACTTCCTCCAGCACTTAAACTAGGCATAAAATTACCTTTTGCTGTAAGTTCATCTACATCCGCAATTTGGATGTCTAATTCACTTTGCTTTACTGAAATATTATTTTCTAAAGCATACTGAACACACTCAATAAGTGTCCATTTTTTACTTTGAGCTTGAGAGCTTATTGTTATTAAAACAATTACTATGCTGACTATTTTTTTCATAATTAATCTATAAGTATCTATAATTCTTAAAGTGTTACACTAAATGTTAAAATTTTTATTGAGCGTACTGAGGCATCCCTTGAATTTGATTCCAAACTTTAATTTTATCATCCTTGTTAATTCCACTTTTTACTTCTACAAAAATACCATCGCTAATTCCTAATTCTACTTCTCTTCTTTCAAATTGTTGGTCTCCTGTTTCAATTTCAACATAAGGCTTCTTTGTTTCTTTATCATACTGAACCAACGCTTCTTTAATCGCAAGTACATTTTCTGCTTTTTCTAATATGATAGATGCGTTAGCACTTAATCCGGCTCTAATAAAGGTAGAATCCATTTTTTTAAGAGATCCTTTAATTTCAAATTGAATTGCGCCATTCTCAGCAACACCTTTTGGTGCAATATAATCTAAGATCGCATCAAATTTTTGATCTTCAATAGCTCCAACAGTTATTTCTAATGGTAAGCCTTCTTTGATTTTCCCAACCTCACTTTCGTCTACTTTACCTTCGAAAATCATTTGCTTAACATCTGCTAGAGAGGCAATAGAAGTTCCTTCGTTAAAATTATTAGCTTCAATAACTTGGTTACCTGCCTTTACAGGCACGTCTAAAACCATCCCAGACACTGTTGCCCTAACTTGCGTTTGTGCTGCACTACCTAAACCAGATGTTGTACCCGTTTTTATAATATCATAATTTTGACGAGATTGAGTAACATCAATTCTATTTTGTTCAACACGTTGTTTTGCTTGCAAATAGGTATTATTTACTTGATCAAAATCATTTGTAGAAATAACCCCTTTATCAAATAATTCTTTTTGCCTATCGTAAATTGATTTCTGCGTTTTAAAATTGATTTCTGCAGTGCGCAATGCGTTTCTATTGGATGCAATGTTATTCTTTGCACTCGTTAAATTTGACACATTAGGTATTACTCTAATTTGAGCTATCAAATCACCTTGCTCTACATATTCTCCCGCCTCTATAAACACCTTCTCAATAACTCCAGAAATGTTTGGCTTGATTAGTATTTCTTCCTTAGGAACGATACTACCTGTTGCTACTGTTTTTACCACTATGGTTTGTTCAGATGGACTTTCTGAGGTATACTTTACAGGATCCTCTTGATTTTTTTGCCATAAATAATACAATGCGCCTCCAAAAACGACGACGATTAATATTAATAAAATTACGGTTCTAGTTCTTTTCATTAGTTGATGATTATATAATTTATTTTGATTTGATTTATATTACTCTATTCTATTCTTAAAGCATCTACAGGTTTCATCTTTGTTGCACTATTAGCTGGAATTAATCCTGCTAAAACTCCTGAAACTACCAATATTATTAAAGCGGTAAATACAACTTGCATACTCACACTCGGATTTGCAAAATTTTCTACAGGCCCTAAATTATCCAGAATGGTGTTCATAATCCAAATTGAAAATGCTGCAAATGAAATCCCAACCATACCTGATAAGATTGTTAATATCAAGCTTTCTTGTAAAATTTGAGATTTAATCATCCAAGGTGACGCTCCTAATGCGCGACGCACTCCTATTTCTTTCGTTCGCTCTTTTACAACAATAAGCATGATATTACTTATACCAATGATACCAGACATAAGTACCAAAGCACCTACAAAATAACCTACAATTGTTAATATTGAAAATAAACCGTTTACCCGTTCAAATTGCTCTGATAAATCAAAATGCCCAATAGCGCGATCATCATCTGGCGCCACTGAATGTCTTGATTTCATTAGATCAAATATTTGTTCCTTGAGCATTGTTATACTAGTACCATCCTTTGCAGTCACTGCCATCCAACCAACACTTTCGCCTCTATTAAAAGCTTGTCCAAATGTCGTAAACGGAATATAAATCGTATTTGCATCTTGCTCACCATCGCCTTGGCTGTTACTCATCTTAAAGGTTCCAACTACTAAAAAATTAACACCATTAATTTTAATATAGCTGCCTAATATTTCTTCTCCTCTATCATAAAGTCCACGCTCAACTCCTGTTCCTATGACACAAATTTTACGTTTGGACGCAATATCTGAGTAACTAATAAAACGACCTTGAAGAATATCCAGAGGTTGCTGCTTTATGTATTCTGGATAATCTCCATAAATCTCAAAAGCGCCCGTTTTTGTACCTCTAACAACATTATTCGCTCCATTATAACCACCTAATTGATTTCTTGGAGAAACATATTTAATATCAGGGACTTCAGCTTTTATAGCTGCAACATCACTAATTTTGTAGTTAAAGTAACGTCCTTTAGGCAAACCCTTATATGGCTTAGATGTACCTTGCGTCCACATAAACATGGAGTTGGTTGCAAAGTCACCAAAATCTGCAGTGACGCCATTTTTTAAACCATTGGTCAATGCCAAAAGCAACACTAAAATCGTGATTCCCCAAAACACACCAAATGCAGTCAAAAAAGTTCTAAACTTATTTGCATTTAATGCTTCTAATATTTCATCCCAACGGTCTCTACTAAACATATTATTCGTCTCTTAGTGCTACAATAGGTTTTATTTTGGCTGCGCGATATGCTGGAATAAATCCTGCCAAAGCTCCTGCAAAAACCAATAAAAACACAGTGGTCAAAGCAACATTAAAATCTACTTGAGGATGTTTTATAAAATCACTATCCACCATAGGGCCAACAAGTTCTAATAATCCTAGACCAAAGATCAACCCAAATAATCCAGAAAACATAGTTACAAAAACAGCTTCTTGCAAAATCATACTAACTATAGACATTGGCAAGGCTCCCAATGCTTTTCTAATTCCGATTTCTTTGGTTCGTTCTTTTACAATAATGAGCATGATATTACCAACACCAACAATTCCTGCGATGATAGTTCCAATACCTACAAACCAAAAAACCGCCTGGATAGTTGCTATTAAAGAATAAATTTTTTGTGCTTCTTCTAAAGTATTATTGACGCGAACAGCACTTATATCATCTGGAGAAACAGTGTGCATTACTTTTAATTCATTTTCAACAGCAGTGGCCATATTTTGAGATAAAGCTACAGCTTCATCAAAATTATCTGACATCTTTACAGTAAACAACATATTTCTAATATTGTCCCCTGCATTAAATACTTTTTGGGATGTCGTTAATGGAATATAAGCTTGCTGCTCTTCACGTTCCCCTCCTCTATCTATAAAAACACCTATGACTTTAAAGTTCATTCCAAAAATTGAAATGTTTTTATCAATAGGATCTTCGTCCTTAAACAAGTCCTGTTTTAGTTTACGACCTATCACAGCAACTTTTCTATTATCACTTAAATCTGATTGATTTACAAATCGTCCAGATTCTATTTCAGCATTTTCAATAAATTGATGATCTGGCATTGCTCCTCTAACGCGATAATTACCTGTTTCATTTTTATAGGCTACTTGAGCTCCCCAAATTGCATACAATGACGTCTCGTATTCTATGTTGTCTTTATATTTTTGAGAGATCATTTCGAAATTATCGTTTTTCATTTGAATGTAACGACCAGGATTCAATCCTTTATAACCTTTTGTTGTAACACCTGTCCAAACGGTAATTAAATTAGTAGCATCTCCCTCAAACTGAGACTTTACTCCATTTTCTATTCCTTTACTAAAACCAAGAAGCACGACCAATATAAAGATTCCAGAAGCCACGGAAAGCCCTGTTAAAAATGTTCGCAATTTATTTTTGCTCAACGTTTCAAATATCTCTTGCCATCTTTCTATATCAAACATATAGTGAAGCTCTTACTTGTTGTACTGGACTATCGTCAATAATTAATCCATCTTTAAGATTAACAATTCGCTTTGTCATTTGCGCAATATCGTGTTCGTGCGTCACTACCAAGATCGTTTTACCGTCATCATTAATACCTTGAATGAGTTCCATAACTTCATAAGATGTCTTGGTATCTAATGCTCCTGTTGGCTCATCTGCTAATAGGACTTTTGGATCACTTGCTAATGCTCTAGCAATCGCTACACGTTGTTTTTGGCCACCAGATAATTCACTTGGTAAATGATGAGACCAATCTGCTAATCCTACTTTTTCTAAGTAGTGCATTGCTCTCTCTGTGCGTTCTTTACGTTTTATACCTTTATAATATAATGGCATAGACACATTGTCTAATGCACTTTTATAGTTAATAAGATTGAAGGATTGAAAAATGAAACCAAGAAATTCATTTCTATATTTGGCTGCGATTTTCTCGTTTAAATTTTTGATTGGTACATTATCAAGAATATATTGACCTTCATCTGCCTCATCTAACATACCCAAAATATTTAGTAGTGTTGACTTACCAGAACCCGATGAACCCATTATAGAGACCAATTCTCCTTCTTTTACGTCAAAGTCAATACCTTTTAAAACATGAAGCGAATTGCTCCCCATATGGTAAGACTTATGCAAATCCTTGATTTGAATCATAATATGATTAATTAATTCATACAAAACTACACATATCCAGAAATGGTTAATGCCAAGAATTTGTTAAGAATTAGGTTTTTGATTGATATTTATAAGACGTCTAAATACCAAGAATGTTACAGTTGTAATAAAGTTTAATCAAGTTTTTTTTTTCCACGAAAAAATTTACAATAAATCGCAAAACCAATACCAGCTACCAAGAGGTAAGGAATTGCCATTAAATACATGATACCATCGTTAACGCCCTGCGCTGTAGATTGACCTTCTTCACTTTCTAAAACAGCCCTACACATGGCACATTGAGCATTAGTTTCTATAAATAGAAGTAAGGATATTACTATTGATATTATATATTTCTTCATTTTCTTAACCCATCCGATTTCAGTAAAAAAACTGAAACTACCTTCCTTTCAAAAAGGGAGGAATTAATTTTACATGTTATTAAGCATAATACGGTGAAATCATCGCATACACTATAACACCAGTTATTGCAACATACAACCACAATGGGAACGTGATTTTAGCTATTTTTTTGTGACGTTCAAAATTATTGGTAATTGCTCTTACGTAGGTGATCAAAACAAAAGGAATAATTATAATTGACAATAGTATGTGTGTAAGAAGAATAAAATAGTATACATATTTCAAAGCCCCTTCAGCACCAAACTTTGTAGAATCACTCGTCATGTGATACGCCACATACATCACCAAAAACGCAACCGACAATATAATTGCAAACTTCATTAAACGTTCATGAAGATTTCTGTTTTGCTTTTTAATGGCGACTACTGCAAAAATCAAAACCAAGGCAGTTAACCCATTAATTGTTGCATAAATTGGAGGCAAAAACGTGAGTGGCTCCACTTCAATACCAAAATCTTGTAATTTGACTCTTGACAACACTGCAACTACTACAGGAATTACAATAGCCAAAGCGACTATCCATATGTTGTATTTTTTTTCTTCGGAAGGCTTACCTACAGTATTCATATCAATTAATCTTCTTTTAATAGTTTAGCGATGTCTTCTTTAAGCATACTTATTTCTTCGGTTTCACCATCGTCATCCACTTTCTCTTCTTCACTAACAATTCCTTTATAGAAAATTTTAGGGTTTTGGAAGTTATCTTTTCTAGAGCGTATAAAACCATTTTTATCTATCAGTGCAAAATTACCTGAGTGCTCAAAACCATCTTCAACATTTGGGTTTTCTCCAGCATAAATATTAAAACCAACATTTGCCAAATCGTATATCGTTTCTTGTTCACCTGTCATGAAATGCCAATTTGGATTCGTGATCTCATGATTTTCTGCATATACTTTTAAAACCTCTTGGGTATCATATTCTGGATTTATGGTAAACGATGCTACTCCAAAATCTTTAGACTCTGAGAATGTATTTTGAATCTGAACTAAGTTTCTATTCATTCTAGGACAGATTGATCCGCAGGTCGTAAAGAAAAACTCTACTACATACACTTTACCGTCATACTCTTTATTAGTTATCGTTTTTCCATCTTGATTAACGAAAGAAAACGGTGGTACTTTTTTAGGTGTTCCATTAATCTCTAAGAACATTAAATCAGAAACGAAACCTTCCGCATTTAATGACACATCTTTTGATCTACTTTCAGACCTTATAATATCACCACCTTTTACTCTATTTATAATCTTTGGAACAAAAATAATTCCGAAGACTAAAAGAATAAAAGCGATACCTATGAAAGAGTAATTTGTTTTTTTAGTGCTCATAATAATTTATTTGTCGGTAGCTTTTAAATCTTCTGCACGTCGCGACGATGAATCAAACTGACCTTTACGTTTTTGGCGATACTCTGTCAATAAAATCCTGAGATCATCACTCATTTTATTCTTGATATCGTAAATCTCAATACAATCATAAGAGTGCAAGGTGTAAGCGCAATCGTTCTGAATTTTTTCCTTTTCTGTTCTATCGTCTAATCGCCCACGTTGTTTTAAGTCTTTATCAACAATAAATACATGATCTGTAAACAAATTGTCGTCTAAAGGCTCTTCTGATTTAAGGCTATTAAATATTCTTTTTATGTCATTAGGTTCTCCAAAAACGTAATGCCAAAAGCGCATATCTCCAAAATTATCAATTTCTTTATCAAACGCCTCTGCTTTTGATTCTGCTCCTTTAGGCAAAACAATAACAACCTGAAACTTTTTAAAGCCCAAAAAATTGTCGTAAACCAGTTCTTTGAGGTTTGAAGCTTCTATGAGTTGATTTTCTGGTTCATATCCAAGGAAACCAATAATAGTAATATGATCTTTTAGGAGAATATCAGTTTCAGAATTTGAAGTAAACAATCCTAAATCTGATACATTATCATCTACAACTTCTAAGGGGTCATAGTTATGTTTGGATGGATAAAGCATCAACAAAAATGCTACAGGCAAAAGGAATAAAATGCCCAATACTAGATTCCGTTTAATTTTGCTTTTCCCCATAGTGCAAAAATAAAAAAAGACGGTTTAAAAAACCGTCTTTTACTATACTTTATATTGATGGTGTTATGTTAAAAATCTCTTTTCACAAAACCGTTCTCGTAAACACCTTGAATATACCCACCTTCTTGTAATAAAATGAATATGAGATAGCAAACCAAGAATACAGCTGTCCAAACAACCATTTTTCTTAATGCGCCTGTTTCGTCTCTCATGTGCATAAAATCCCATGTAATATAATACGCTTTTACAAGCGTTAATACGATGAATATTAAATTCAAAAACTTCATATAGATAATAGGAGACAAAAATATATTTCCTAGCGTCGCCATAAAACCTCCTTCAAAAGGAGTCATTAACGGTGACATAGCCCATCCTGGTTTGTAGATACCAAGAGCAACTTCTATTGCCGTGATAATCGTTAAGAAAATTAATACACCCCAAATTTTCTGGATGTTAGATTTAAACTTAACAGTACCTCTAAATATTGCTAATTTATGTTCGTGTGCCATTTTTAAATTTTATTCTTAATTAAACTAGGTAGAAGAATGTAAATACAAATACCCATACTAAATCGACGAAGTGCCAATACAATCCAACTTTTTCAACCATTTCATAGCTACCTCTTCTCTCGTAAGTTCCAAGGATGACATTGAAAAAGATAATGATATTAATTACAACTCCCGAGAATACGTGGAACCCGTGAAAACCTGTAATAAAGAAAAAGAAATCTGCAAATAGCGATGTACCATATTCATTCACCTTAAGGTTAGCACCATGAACAACTAGTTGACCTTCAATCTCTAATTTAGTGAGCGACTCTTCTCTTGATAGAATTGTCTTTTCACCTTCTTCATTGAGAATTTGAGTTCTTATATGAACGTTTGGGTGCGCTACTAGCCCATCATAAACTTCTTGAACCGTGTAAGCTGGCAAAGGTCCCTCTTCTACGAACCAAAGTCCGTTTTTTCTTAAATGTCTAACTCTCTCATCTTCTACAGAAACTGCCATTTCACTTACAGCGACTCTGTTTCCATCAGCATCAACAAATTGAAGGATGTTACCACCTTTTGTTTGTACTGCACCATATTCACCTTTAATAAAGGTTCCCCATTCCCAAGCTTGTGAGCCAACGAAAATTAAACCTCCAATAATGGTTAAGAACATATACCAAGTCACTTTGGTCTTTTTCATGTGATGACCAGCATCAACAGCTAACACCATTGTTACAGATGACATAATTAAGACAAATGTCATAAAAGCCACATATATCATTGGATAATTACCGTGAAAAAACGGAACGTGCGTAAACACCTCATCTGCTATTGGCCAAGAACCAATGAATTTAAAACGTGAAAATCCATAAGCTGCTAAAAATCCAGAAAACGTCAAGGCATCAGATACGATAAAGAACCACATCATCATTTTACCATAACTTGATTTTAGTGGCTGATTTCCTCCACCCCAAGTTTTGCCTTCTGTTCCAGTATTTGCTACTGTAGTATCCATATAAAGCTATTAGTTATTAAAAGTTGCACAAAAATAATCATTTTATCTATCTAAAAAAACATCCGATTCTAAAAATTCGAAACATGGGTCTTCACTAGACTAATTCATTAGTTATAGCGTCTAAAAATGATTGAAAAATTAAACCAAATATGTTAAAAATAAAAACAAGAATAACCACAGTATATCTACAAAATGCCAAAAGGTTGAAGAAAGCTCCATACCTAGCATTTTGGTAGCTGTATATTTTTGTTTAAAATGATTATAAATTACAACTAATAATGAGATTAATCCTGCTGCCACGTGCAAAATATGTACGAAAGCGATGACATAGATAAAACTCATAGTCACATTAGATGTTTCTCCTGTAAAATAATAACCCGAAGCTACGATTTGATTAAAACCTGCATACTGACTTATTACAAACGCAACACCTAGTCCAAAAGTCAACAACAACATCACTGTAGTTAAACTCCTATTACTATTTTTTAATGCTCTTTTTGCAGAAATAAAAGTCAAGCTACTTAACAAAATGAGTACACAACTTATAAAAAATGCATTTGGCATTGTAAAATCATGCATCCAATCTTCTCGCCTTCTACTTACTAAAACTGCACTTGTTAATCCGGCAAACGACATGATTAAAGAACCAATCCCGAACCAAAGCATCATACGCTTGGCTCTATCGTTTTTTTCTATTAATGTTCCTTGGGTTAAATCCATTTTATCTTATAAATTTATCTGCTACGTACACAATTTGCACTAGTGTTATGTATATGACACTCGAAAGCATCAATTGTTTAGCTGCTTTTGCTGTTCGCTTTTTAAATAATTCAAAGGCATAATACAGCATTACTAATCCTAGTAAAAAGACAATAATTGCTGCCACAATAGACAATTTCAAATCACCAGTCACACCAAAAACGGGCACTATAGATATGAGTATCGTCCAAATGGTATACATAATAGTTTGCACTGCAGTGCCTTTATCTCGTTTTTTGGTTGGCAACATATAAAAACCACCTTTCTCATAATCTTCAAATAAAAACCAGCCAATAGCCCAGAAGTGAGGGAATTGCCAAAAAAACTGTAATGCGAATAAGGTTCCAGGTTCAATACCAAAATCATTTCTTGCAGCTACCCAACCTAACATAAATGGAATCGCTCCAGGAATCGCTCCTACAAAAACAGATAATGGTGTTTTAGTCTTCAAAGGCGTATACACACAAGTATAAAGAAAAATTGAAATAGCTCCATACATCGCAGTTCTTTCATTGATGATATAAAGAATTGTAATGCCTAAAATGGTAAAGATTGTTGCGATAATAAATGCAGATCTCACACTCATTCTTCCAGCAGGAACTGGTCGGTTTTTGGTACGATCCATTAAGACATCCAAATCTTTTTCAATGATTTGATTAAATGCATTAGAAGCACCAACCATAAAATAACCACCAAATGCCAATAGAACTAATGTATAAGGATCAACTTCAATAGCGCCAAGCAAATAACCAGCAAGTGCAGAAAACACGACACTTAAGGATAGTCTCATTTTTGTAATTTCCTTAAAATCGGAAATTAAAGACACTCGGTTTATAGTTGGTTTTACAGTACTCAATTTGAGAGATTTTATTGCGTTTGCAAAGATAGTCTGAAAAAAGCTTTTGGACAATTCAAAATAGATTTAATTAACAGCATTGTAAGTTTATCTCTCTGTATCAGACTTTACACTCAAAATAAATAGTTTTTCGTCTTTTTGAGTTGCTCTTTTCCCCTTTCTCTGCTTAAAAATCTTGCCTTGATAAAAAAATATTACTGCCTCAAAATTACCCAAAACCTATTTACATTGCGTATCATTTAAAAACAGACATTCATGAAACACTTACCTAAACAAGCTGCTAATGATATCCCTTATTATGACTCAAAGTACCATTACATGTGTTACAAGATCCAGCAGCACCAGCTCCACCTAAACATCCAATTGCACAGGTATAATGCCATACTCCAGAAGCATTTTGAGCAGGCTCTTTAGCAGGAGTCGCTTTAGTTGCAGGTGGTGGTGTCGCGAAAGGAGCAGAAGATGTTGCATCACTAGTTTTCCCATGATAAACAGTGTTATGGGCTAAAGCCATACCACAAGTCCCACAATTAACAACTGATCCAGCACCTCCAACGCAGCCTATTCTACAGGTATAGTGCCAAACACCACTTGCGTTTTGAGCAGGCTCTTTAGTCGTTGGGCTTGGGGTTGCAGTGACTGGCGGATTAGGTGTATCTGAAACTTCTACCTGTTTTACACTGTCTTGTTTTGGCGTTTTACTGCTGTCATTGCATCCATAAAAAAAGAGCACTGAACTACATAAAAGTAATGCAAGAATTTTGAAATATTTCATAATCGGATTTATTTTTAAAATGTAAACTTAAATTAATATTTTATGACTAAACATTACCGTAATACCACTATAAATCATCAAATTGATAATCAAACTGCTCCTAAAAATCATTATACCAATTAAACAAATCAGTCCTCACGCCAACCGTGAACCAAGTTGTATTAGTGCTTAAGGCAGCTGCAGTATCTGCTTCCGGATTATAATTTCTAAATGTAATATTGGTAAACAACCTCATATTCGTTGCAGGATTAATGATATAACCACCTCCTAAATCTGCTTGAAAAACATTTGTTGTATTTCCTTGACCAACGGTTATTCCTGTGTTTGCATTTCGGTCTACTTCTGTTCTATAAATATTGCTTCCGTAGTTAAAAAAATCATCACCTTCATTAAAATCAAAGCCTCGCTTTCCGAAGATAAATTTAGCATCACCAAACCAACGTTTATAATTATAACGACCAATTAGAATCGCTTCACTAAAATTTGCTCCCCAAAGATGCGCCATGGGCTGGTTGTTATGCGCATAATTTAATACGACAGAATTGTGAGAATAGGTATAAGGTCGCACCCTATTATACTCAAATTGAAGCAATAGATTATCCACCTTGAAAGCATCAAAATATTTAACACCTAATTGGAACCCAAACTTATTTCTCCAGCTCTTATCACCAGCTGTGACATCATTGATTGCAAATTCATCCAGAATAAACTGACCATAGAGATTTACTTTATTGTTCCATTTATATTTTGCAGAGGCTCCCAAAACAGCATTACCAGCATCTTGTCCTGTAGAGAACTCAATAGCTCTATAAAAAATCACTGGATTTAAATAATTAATATCAAACCCTCTATCATTATCATTAGCCCAAAGTACAGATTCAAATAAACCAATGTTTAAACGCTTTGAAACGTTCCAACTTAAATAGTGGTTGGCCATGTATTTGGTTAAGAATGCACCATCCTCAGTCACTTCTGGCCTTACATCTTTAAGCCACATCCACGTATTAGTGTATTTGATTTTCCAGAACTTCGTATTGAGCTTTAAAAATGGATATGGACTTGCACCATCTCCCTGAAATAATGATCTATAACCATCACCAATAAAATTCTTACCATGCCCAAATTGAACGTTTATAAATTTTGCTGGTGAATAGGATATGTAAGCTTCTGCCACTGGATAATCAAAGCCGCCATCTTTAAATAATTTTGACAACCCTCTTCCAGGAACGATTGGCTCGTTTCCTTCGGCACTTAAACTTATGGCATACTCATTAAAATACTGCGCAAAACGTCCTTGACTTTCGTAAATAGAGGTCGTGAAATTGAAATTTTTCCCCAAACCTCCTTGAATAAAAATTCCTCTTGTATTGTTATAGGTAGAATTGAAATCTGCTTCTGTATCTTTACCTACTTGCAAATCAAAGATAGGGTCTACCGTAAACCAATAATCCTTCCCTTGCACTTCAACTAAATGCTCGTTCCATAATTTTCTACTCCACCAACTTTCGCTGCCTTTTACTAAAGCTTCTTTTTCAGCCTCAAAATCATAATATGTTGAAACCTCATCGTAAGTAAATGGTTTTGCTGCTGTATGACTATTAGCTCCTAGACCATTCATCTCTTGGTCAAATTTCGAATAGTAATTATGTGTAAATGGAATATTTAACTGGCTACTGTATTCTAACTTTTCGTACTTGACAATGCTATCAATGACATTTTTATACTCATTACTGACATCTGAATTTAAATCTTTCGCAACTTTTAGATCAATAGTTTTAATTCCTGCCTGATCTATTTGAATTTCAGAAGGATTAATCAAAGGTATTCTAATCCCCAATGAGTATTGATAAAATGTAGGTTTACCGTTGTATGTTCCTGGCGTCACTTTTGGTAATGAATCAAAAATACGTTTGGTTTCGGCTTTGAGCTCTTCATAAACTGCATCTATATATAAAACAGAAATAGCTCCTTTTTTATCAACCTCAAAAAGCACCTTAACTTCTCCTTTGTAACTCTCATCATTTACTATTTGCGGAACTTTAAATTCCTTAAAAATAAAAGCATTGATTTTATTATTGAAACAGACTTTCAATTCTTTAATGGGTTGCGATTCGCAATCAGGAAATACAGGTGATTTTTCAAAACTTGAAACCTCTTGCGCAGTTATAAAACCAAAAGCGAATAAAAACACAAGTAAGAAACGATTCTTCATAAAGCAAATACAACATTAGTTGCCGAAAGATACTGTTTTTTTCAAAATACAAGTGATACAGTTTCTCATTTAAAAAGCGGTCTAAACTAATAATAGTTCTTGACCGCTTTAATTTTTTTCTTCGGAAATATAAAGTTCTAATTCACCCTAAATACAATTGGAAGATTGTAAATAACTGAAACAGGCACTTTTCTTTGAAGACCTGGTTCCATTTGAGGAATCTTATTTGTAACACGCTTTGCTTCTTTGACTAATCTTGGATGAGGAGCTCTGGCAAGAATATCTGTAACGTTTCCAAGTTGATCAATCTTAAACTGAACATTGATACGCTGTACGCCCGACAATCCCAATTCTCCAGCTAAACCACTATCAAATTTACGTTGCACCAATCTTGTGATCTTCTCATTCATACATTTAACGCGATCCCTGTTAGTTGTCATTTGTTCACATCCTGGATATACTGGAACGATTTCCACATTTGTCATATCAAATGGCTTCTCATCGGTATCGATGGATGGAGCTATTGGATCTTTTACAATAGTAGGATCCAATGGCTTATCTGTCGTTGGAGGATCTGTTGTGACGTCTGTAGTTTCAACAAGTGGCGTTTCATTATCTACTATTATAGGATCATCAATTAGTTGTCTTTGCTTAGGTTTTTCAACGTTCACAACTTTTGGAGCATCAGGCTCTACAATAATTGTAGATGTGAAGTACATGTTATCATCATAATCCAGAATAACGAGATCCCGATTGAATCCTTTTGTTTCAAACTGCATCTCGAACATAGCATACGTTCCTAAAAGACAAAGAATGAGTCCGATTTGAAAATACAACGATGAGTTTTTTTGTAAATTCGCATCGTGCTTGTGTGATTTTTGCACTTCTTTATTGCTCTGACCAGCAATACCGTGCGTTTTTTTAAAATCTTTCATAATATCTGATTTATAATGTTAATATTATGATGAAATCACAATAAGCATACCAAAGTAAAAATCCCATCTAAATATTTAGATGGGATTTTGAAATTTTATGATATGTCTTATTATATCTAGTCTTGTACTTGGAATAAAATTGGCAATGAATAAGGTACATTTACAGGCTTACCTCTTTGTCTTCCTGGTTTCATTTTTGGTAACATACCAATAACTCTCTTAGCCTCTTTCACAAGACCTGGATGTGGAGCTCTAGCTCGTATACCAACAATATTTCCTGTTTTATCAATTTTGAAGATCACGTTAATACGTTGTCTTCCCGATAATCCTAATTCACTAGCTAAATCTGTATTAAATTTTCTATTTACAAACTTGCTAATCTTATCAGACATACATTGCTTTTTAGCATTGTTTCCTTTTTCTTTTTCGCAACCTGGAAAAATTGGTACGTTTTCAATAACATTAAAAGGCACATCTATATCTTCTTCTACTTCGTCAACCTCAATATCTTCAACCTCAACGATTTCTTCTGATT
This sequence comes from Dokdonia sp., assembly GCA_047622005.1. Classification (GTDB taxonomy): domain Bacteria; phylum Bacteroidota; class Bacteroidia; order Flavobacteriales; family Flavobacteriaceae; genus Psychroserpens. Next base: position 24,148 of record JBLHML010000013.1, read on the forward strand.
GATCTGTTTCTGTAGATTCTATTACAGTTTCTTCAATGTCCTTTTCATCTTCAACAATTTCAATCTCCTCTGGCACAACTGGTGGTGGAGGTGGTGGTGGTGGTGGAACTATTTTTTGATCCGTGATTGGGATATCCTCTTCATCAAGAGCATCTAAATCTAGTTGTCCAATATCGATAAATTCTTTCTCATAGGACTTATAATTAATAGTCATATAAGTTAGAGCCAACATCAACGCCATACCCACTGCAAAATACAGTGAACTGTTTCTGCTTACATCTGATTTAATATTTTTTTTTGGTTCCATGTGCTTAAAAGGTTTTCTGATTGCTAAATTAACCAAAAATTTGTTAAAAAAGCAAGCTATTAATTCATTTTAACTTTAGTTCATTTCTAAATCTAATGATTACGGTTGCAAAGACAACGCCTAAAGTATTTGCTAAAGCATCATAAATATCTAATGTTCTATACGACGTCATTACTTGTTGTAAAACCTCAATAATAATGCCATAAATAATAACACATGTGGCAGATACCACTATCATATGCTTTACTTCTAATTCTTTACAATAATTAAACACGAACACAGTGAAGAAAAAATAGGCAATAAAATGAATAATTTTGTCATCAAAAGAAGACCCCATACTAGGTAGATCTCCTACATTAGCTAAACTACCAATAGTTAATGCGACTGCGTATACTACTAAAATAGGCAAAGCCCATTTTTTAAGCACCAATAAGAGCCTTGTAATCATCTGCAGATAAAAGATTATCAATTTCTGAAGCATCAGAAAATTTAATTTTAATCATCCAACCATCACCATAAGGGTCTGAATTTACTTTTTCTGGCTCGTCTTCTAAACTCTCGTTGAACTCAGAGATCTCTCCAGATAATGGTAAAAATAAATCTGAAACTGTTTTAACAGCCTCAACGGTACCAAAAACCTCTTCTATATCTAACGTTTCGTCTAGAGTTTCAACTTCCACATAAACAATATCACCAAGTTCTCCTTGTGCAAAATCTGTAATGCCTACTGTTGCTGTATCACCTTCTATTTTGATCCACTCGTGGTCTTTGGTGTATTTTAAATCTGATGGTATATTCATGATATAAATTAGTATTATTATGTTTTGAACTCGTATTGTATTTTATAATTTGCTACAAAATCATCATTATCTTTCCATATTTTGCCTTTTGATGTTCTCATAGTACACTGATTAAATTAAAAGACTTCATCTGAAAACACAAGCACGACTTTTAGCTTACATAAAAAACCCAAAACAAGTTCTTGTTACAAATGTAATTTTTTTAGATATTATTTACTACTTAATTTCCAAAATTGTAACGCAACGTAAATCCTGATCTAACCGTTGTTTGCGGAAAAGCAGTTGATATTTCATACTTTGAGAATGTATAATCAAAGTAGAATATCGCAGTCAAGTTTTTAGAAAATGCATAATCTGCGGAATATTTTAAACCATAGATTGTTTGTCCTTGTGTAATTTGATTATTCACAATATCCAAATATCTAATAATCGTTTTATTGTTTCTTACCGAAACATCTGCCCTCATATTTAAATCACTTTTAATCACTTGTTTTGGCCCAGCTAGCTTAGAACGAATACGTAAATCTTTGATACGATAACCTAAACCTAAAATGTATTCTTTACCTTGAATTTCTGTCAATAAATTATTATCAAACGACATGGATAGAATTCTATCTTTTCTCATTTCTGCTAAAATCTTAACTGAGTTCTTCATCTCAAAATCAAGCCTAAATAACGGGCTAAATTGTTCTTCTAAATTAACGTTACTAAAAATGGTTTCGTTCTTAAAGTTACCTGATTGATCTGTTACCTCATTAAAGTTAGCTTGATCTTCATAAGCCACACCTGGTTGTAAATCGCCAGGTTGCAAATCTAAGTTTGTTCTAAATTGATTAATCGTATAACTAGAACGGTAACCATGGGTGATTGAGAAACGCTTAAAGTTCTTTTTAAACCATTTCATTTTCATAAAGCCTGTATATTTCAATTGCCAGTTTGGGATTGGAATATCTCTAAAAGCAGACAAACTAACCTTCTCTGGATTTGAACCTTTGTAAGCAGCTAAAAATGATGGCAGCAATACTGCTTGACTGTTTTTACCAAAACCTAAAGGATAACCTTCTCCATCAACTGCGAAGGTATCATTACCATAAAACGCTCTTGCTAAACGTCTGGCAACAACTAATCTGTTTGTTCTAAAATCATCAAATGCTTGAGATTGATTTTCATCACTTTTACTAAATGATGTTTTAATTAAAGCTGTTGAAATATTAAAGTTTCCGAAGGAATTAGTAATTAAATTATTGTAAGTATTACTAAATCCATCACCATCTGTATCTGTTGTGTTGAAATTTTGTGTCGTAATTTCAGAATAGGTACGTCCACCCGTTAAATCGATATTCAAATCTGGAATCAATTCTACATCTGCAGAGATGTCTAAAATGCGATTTGTTGTTTCAATGTATTGTTGGTTAAAATCTGGAAATACGGTTAGCCAACCATTTCTTGCAGCTAAATCTCTAATATCAGTTTGACTACCAAATGTATAACCTAAAGTAGGTTTTAAGGTTCCAATAAAACCTGGAGTTCTCAAATAACCTGGTAAAAAAGACCCGTTATTTTCGGTATAATTTATTTGAATACGTTTTACAGCAGTTGCTAAGCCTATAAATCCATCAAGTATTTTCGAACCAGCACCATTTTTAGCTGGTCCCTTTTGTGCTGCTTTTGAGCTAGGCTTTCCATCCTTACCTAACGCACCTGGAGTTGCTCTAGAACCTCTCTTTTTCTTTTTAGTCAAACCAACATACTTATACAAGGTCTCCATATTAAATGTGGAGTTGATATTATGTGTATTTGCATTTTGAATAGCGTTTCCTAAATTATAGCTTGTAAACGATCCATCATCATTTTCAATAGGTAGATTGTTATTTAAATCTGATCCTTTTTGCCATTGAAAATCTCCTGTGTAAGAATATGTTGCACGCATAAAACTCAACGTAGGAATCTTATACAACGGGATTTCATAATTAACCTGTAGTTGTTGGCTTTGAATATTTGGATCACCCAAATCAAAGAAACCGTCCCAGACATCCAAGTTTGGATCTTGTCGTCCATTAATGACATCATCCACAAAGTAATTTCTAACAATATTTGTGTTTGAAGCTGAAAAATTTAAACTCAACGCATTTGTCAAGTTATAATTAATAACATACTGCGTATTAAAATTATAATTTCTTCGGAATAATTCTTCCAAACCAATATTACCGCCTGCTAAGTCTATTTCTCTAAATTTCTGCTTATTAAACTGGCGAATAATATCTGTATTTACATTAAAGCTTGTTGGCACTGGGTTAAAATTAAAGTCTTTTAAAATCTTCCAGTATTTTCCTGTAAACAGGGAATCATTTTTCTTAAATGGCTCAAATGGTTTTGCATCAAAACTATATGCATAATTAACTCCTGCCCTTACTTGCTGACTCAAAGCACTCTCAATTTCAAAATCACGATGTTCTTCCTTATTGTGAGAATAGTTGAATGTCAAGTTTTCTACATCATAAAAACGTGGTTTTGCATCACCTGTCCTATTTTTTCTAACACCAATAAAATTAATACTTTTACGTTTTGTGTAATCCTCAGACTGGATTCTAATCGTTTCTCGCTCTTCGTCAGAACTCGCAGCATTTATTCGTGCATCCAATTTAAGATCCCCATAAAACTGATCATATTCTGGTGTAATAATTTGCTCCCCAACAGCATAATTGAATGGTAATTGAATACCCCATTTTTTTGGTAATAATTGCCCTAGATTTACATTGGTGACAACATCATATTGTTCTACATCCTCACGACTACGTTCATTAGGTCGTTGCTCGACAGAACCGAAACCAATAGTGCTTTTTCTACCTGTTGCACTGATGTTAGCAAAATCTGCTAAATTAGTATCTAAAGCTCCAATTGCTGCCCATCCACCCTCGTTATCTAGGTCTGCTAATCGTAACTCATTAAACCAAATTTCACCACAGGTATTCATTCCAGTTTGACCAGGGTTCTTAACACCTAACATTAAAACTCTTACATCGCCAAAGTTTGGATTACCCTTAATAGTAACTCTCTGTACTTTTGATCCGGTATCATTAGGATAGGTAGTGAATTCTGAAATGAAAGCTTCATCTAATTGACCATCAATAATATCGTAGAATTTTTGTTCTTGAACTGCACTAACTTGAAATGTCTGTCCATTTGCAATTCCTAACGATTTAATTTGCTCTAGTACTTCTAGATCAATATTAATTTCATTGGCTTCTGGCCAAACTGTTTCTGGAGTAGAAAAACCAGATGATGCTTGTAAAGGAACTTCTATTTGATAATAATTTTCGGTAAAATCATTACCCATACGAATAAAACCAACTAAATCTCCATCATTAAGAGTTCCTACTTCACCATCTTCAGCATGAATAAACATACGTAACTTGTTATATTGACGCATATCTACATTAATATTTTTAAACACACCTCGAGAATCTTCAGACTCTAAATCACAAACCTCTAATTGCAAGGATTGCTCGTTTTGTCTAATAATATTGTTATTATTATTTAACTGTTCTAACTCAACGCCAGGAGGTAATACGTAATTACCGTCATTTTGCTGGAGCCCCACAACACCAACAGTAAATTCTGTATCATCACCGTCGTTGTTTGGCTCTTCATCAAGCGTTAATTTGTAACGTCTCCAATCACTACGTACTAAATCTAACGTTGCAAAACGCATGACCGTTTTCTCCTCAAAGTCTGTAAGAAAGAGTCTCGCAAAACGGACTGATCTAATATCTGTTATACCACCAATAGCATCTGTAGGTTCAGAAATTGGAATTCTAAACTGATAATATGTTACTGTTGCTGTTTGACCATTTGGCAAAGTCACCACTCTATCTTTTACATCATTAATTTGAGGGTTGGCAGCGTTAAGTGTATTTTCATCAATATCTACCTCATACTGATAGTAGCTATCAATAGTATTCATGGTATTATCTCTATTAATATCCTCTACATCAGGCTGTGGCGTAGAACCACGATTGGTATCTGTAAATACATCTGGCGAATTCCCTTGCTGACCATTATACTGCTTGTAGCGATCAAAAATATCACCTTCTGTATTTAAGTAATACAAATAATTATCCTTTGCAGGATCCTCTCCAAATGCGCCTCCAAATTGTGCTAATTCCTCGGCATCATCATAGCCATCATAACCTACATCCTGATTTGTACGTTCATCACCTCCAGTAGAGAAGGTATAAATTAAGGATTGATTTCTTGGCACAACCGTTTGAAAGGTTGTCGCTGGAAGCAATGGCGTGATATCGCCATCTTCTGGTAGTCCGTTTTCATATTGCTTCTTACCATCTTTTAATACATCTTCGGAAATATTACCCAAATTAATAAATAGCTTACCTGGTTGACTTGTTCCTGGTGCATAATCCATAAAAGGATCCATTAACCAGAATTCAATATATTCAACATTGGCTTGTTCAAAATCTGTCGACGTAATTTGTCTTGTAATTCCTGCCCAACTATTAGCCGGATTGAGGTTGTCGTTTGTAGCACCCGATTCAAAATTATAAGGACCTCTTTCCGTAGGATAATACGTCAAATCCAAGGTGTTAATTATAGTACTTTGTCCTTGAGCAATATCAACTTCTGGAAATATTTCATCAATAAACACACGCCTTGTGTATAAATCTGAAACATCATCGTCAGTAATTTCATCAGGACGCTGGTTACTGTAGAAAATAGGATCAATCGTGTACCAGTTTAAAAAAGCTCTATCAAATCCGTTTTGAATTCCGTTTTCATCTTCTCCAACAAAACCAGCATAGATTTTCCCTAATTCTCTTGGTCTACTTGCTAAAAACCAAGATTGTGGCGCTAGTAAATCGATAGCTCCTTGGGTCCCTTCAAAATCGTCTACGTAAGCAGTAGCTTCATTATCAAAATCCGTTCCTTTTGGGGCTCCAGGTGCTAAATAAGCAAACTCACCTCTAACAGATAGGTTTGAAGGGGCATCTGTATCTATATTAGGTAGTTTATTTACTAATCTCGTAAGAAATGGAACTTCAGTAGAGTAGTTACCATTAAACCCGAAAATTGTATTATTAATTGGCTCTGTATTAAAATTAGCTTTCTGTGTAATTGGACGTTCACTTAAATTTAAAAGTGTCGCTGCCAATACAAAATTTTCATTGATCTGATGTTCTACATTTACACCTGTAAAACGTCTAGTTTGTTGACCAAATACTGCATTATTTTCTGTAGAAACATTGATAGGCGTATTTGACGACTTTAAAGCTTCATCAATTATATACACCCGACCAATTTGATAATTTACTGTATAATCTTGTCCTTCAACCAAGGTTCGTCCTCCAGCAGTTACCACTACAGATCCTCTAGGCACATTAAACGCTCCCAACGGAATACCATCACCTCCTGAAGACTTATATCGTCCCTTAATTTGGAATTTATTTTTCTCAGCCTCATCTAGTGCTGCTGTTTTAGTTTGCTTATAAAGAATATCATAAACATACTTTTCTTGGTTAAGGTTATAAGGACTTCCAATGATTGGACCGTCATAATTATAATCTGCTTCGTTATCTATAGTATTATCATCATCATCAAGAATATCAAAAAGGTAACGCCCAAAAGGTTCTGTTTTTGTAAAGATAATTTTTCCGTTTTGAGTTAAGACCGTCATGCCTTGCACAAAATCAAAAAACCCATCACCACCTGCTTGTGGATCATTATTAAAGTTCAATCGATCTAAGTGAAACAATCTAATAAGTGGTACGTCTTGAATTTCAGAATCATCAGAAGCATCAAAAGGTGTATTGTTTTCAAATTCAGGAAAGGTTGTCCCATCAACAGGCACAATATAGTTAAGAGGTGATGTTTCAGTATAAAAAATATTAAGTCTAAAATCATCTTGTTCTAACTGAAATGCGCCAGTATCATAAATATTCTTCATCATCAAATCCCAAATTGGTTGATTGACATCTGTGATTGGACTCTTAAGCATTTTAACAACTAAACTTTGGGTAGACCCTTCTTGAACGGTTATAAAAGCATCATTAACGCCATCGCCATTAACATCTGGGCCATTATCTATAGTACCATCGCCATTAATATCAGAATCACCAGTATCATTAATTCCATCACCATCTGTATCTGGTCCATTATCAACTACACCATCACCATCGATATCTGCATCGATATCATTTGGGATATTATCACTATCATTATCGTTACCTGCTGCTGTTGAATTTACACCATCATTAGCAAATTCTCCAACTTGAAATACCTCTCCTCCCACCGTATATTGAAATGCAACTGCAAGAATCTCATCATTAAGTAATCTTTGATTTAAGGATATGTAACCTAGCTGTTGGCTTAGCGTAAAATCTCGTCCCAGTTCTAATTTTCTTGCGTTTTCTAGTTTACCAAAGTCAAAACCTTCATTTGCTGGCACCAAAATACCTTGTTCTGCTGTTGTAATATCTCTAATTGCTGGTGATAATTGAGAACCTGCACCTCCAATATTTGTTGGATCAAAATCGTTATTCCCATTATCTGGAAACGAACCAGTTGGAACGTTTACAAATCCTGTTGGAGGAGTTACTAAACCAATAACATCACTTTCTCCTAAATCCTGAAGTGCCACAACGTTTCTTACATTTTCAGTTTGATTACTTCTATTAGTCACCCAAACTTCTAATCGAGTTATTTGCACATTATTAGCAATAAATGGATAACGCAACATAGAGTCATCATAAGTATCTCTAAAATATTGTCCTAAGAAATAGTGTCTATTTTCATCATAATCTCTAGCAAAAAATTCAAATTCCTCCACGGTACCACCACCTTGAGCAACTACAGATTGTGATTGTGATTGTTGTTCTGAGAAAATAGCGGTTACTCTAGTTTTACCAAATTGAAGTTCTGTTTTAACACCAAATAAACTTTGAGCGCCCGTTATTAAAGAACTATTAAGTGGCATGCTTACATTACCAACTTCTATTTTTCTAACGATATCATCTTCTGTTGGTGTGTACTCTAATTTAGTTAATTGTTGAAAATCAAATGTTGATTCTGTATCATAATTAACAGTTACTTGTAAACGCGTACCTACTTTACCTAATAAACTTAAACTAATACGTTGATCAAAATCAAAGGTAAAATTACTTCGATTTCTAGGTGAAAACGTGGGATTGTCTTGTTTTGTAAATAAAATTCCCAAATCGACTTCCGCAGAACCTTGAGGTATTACCTCAATCGTGTTTCCTCCAAAAATGGTTTCAAAAAACCCTGAGTTGACATAAAATTCTGGTAATAGGTTTTTTTGTTCTTCCTCGGCACCTTCTTTTTGTCCGGCAGCTGCATCAATTTTTTGTTTATAATATTTTTGTTGTTGCTCAAGTAATACGAGTCTTTGAAATTCTTTTGGTGTTAAAATTATGGGATAATTGATATTAAAATTTCCAACTGTTTCTGTATAAATATATCGATCTGTAATTGGGTCGTAAGTGTATTTTGATATTATACTTTGCGGATTTGGGATACTCAGTCTTCCCAAAGAAAATCCTGTTTTTGTAGAATCTTGATCTACAGGATTAGTTTGCGCATAACTAAAACCACTAAACAATACTGAAACAATGATAAATAGTAGTCTATATGATTTTGAAAAAGTAAAGTTATTTGTACTCAAATTTCTATAAATTTTTTAACGCTTCTTTAATAATGTTTTCTACTGTTGAATCTGGTTGGTTTAACACAATTTTATCCACTACACGCTCAGCTTGCTTTTTAGCAAATCCTAAAACCTCTAAAGCAGATAACGCTTCATCTTTATTGGTATTGTTTTTATTAACAGAAACTTCATCAATATCGTACACTTTAAGTACTTTATCTTTCAAGTCTAATATCACACGAGCAGCTGTTTTTGCTCCAATCCCTTTGATAGACTGAATTAATGCGACATCACCATGTGCAATACCTTCTTTAACTTGTTGTGGTGATAATGACGATAACATAGTACGAGCAGTATTTGCTCCAATACCGCTTACAGACAATAAAAGTTTAAAAATTTCACGCTCTGAAACAGAAGAAAAACCAAAAAGCGTATGAGAATCCTCACGCACAATTAAATGTGTGTACAGTTTAAGAGCCTCTTGATCTGGAATTTGAGAAAATGTGTGCAAGGATATATTTAAAAGATAACCCACACCATTGCAATCTATGACAACATCTGTTGGGTTCTTCTCTACTAATTTACCTTGTATATGTGTAATCATTACTCACTTGGTTTTAATCCAAATCGTGAAATAGAAGCTCTATATCACAATTGAGATTGAAAACTCAAATGTAACAAAATTATTTGCATTACAAAGGCGATTAGTAGGGTAAAGCAATCTACCTTCTTGCTTCTTGTTTTTCCTTTTGCTGCGCATCAATGACAGCAATTGCTGTCATGTTTACAATTTCGTCAACACTTGCATGTAATTGTAAGATATGAACAGGTTTTTTCATACCCATCATAATAGGTCCTATTGAGTCTGCTTTGTTGAGTTCTTTTAAGAGCTTATACGTAATGTTAGCGGATTCCAAATTAGGAAAAATAAGTGTGTTCACCTTTTTTCCAGCTAGTTTAGAGAATGGAAACGTAGCTTCCAAAAGTTCTTTGTTGAGTGCGAAATCAGTTTGCAATTCACCATCCACTGCTAAATTGGGATGTCTTTTGTGCAAATACTCCACCGCTTCACGAACTTTTGTGGCTGTCTGATTTTTAGAAGACCCAAAGTTTGAAAATGAAATCATTGCCATTACAGGCTCCATACCAAACATTTTGACAACGCCTGCTGTCATTTGAGCTATTCTAGTTAAATCCTCTGCAGATGGATTGACATTGATAGAGGTATCACTCAAAAACATTGGTCCGCGTTGCGTCATCATCACATTTGTAGTTGCTGCTCTTGTAGATCCTGGAGCGAGCCCAATAAGTTCTAACATTGGTTTAAGCACCAATGGATAACTTCTAGAATACCCAGAAACCAAAGCATCTGCATCACCTACACTTACCATCATAGCAGCGTAGTAGTTGCGCTCTCTCATTATTCTTTCTGCGGAATAAAGGGTGACACCTTTGCGTTTTCTTTGATCCCAATATACTTTTGCGTACTGATTTTTTCTTTCTTCTTCTTCATCAGATTTCGGATCAATAATTTCTATATCTGCGTCAAATTCAATCTCTTCCATTAATTTAAGAATCGTTTGACGCCGACCTAATAATATAGGTATCGCAATCCCTTCATCATGAACAATTTGAGCAGCTTTTAGGACATCCAGTTGGTCTGCCTCTGCGTAAACGACCCGTTTTGGGTTCATTTTCGCTCTATTAATAAGCAACCTCACAATTTTATTGTCAGACCCTAAACGTTCTAAGAGTTCATCTTTATATTTTCCCCAATCCTCAATTGGCTCTGTTGCAACACCACTTTCCATTGCAGCTTTTGCCACTGCTGGAGGCACTTCAGCAATTAATCTTGGATCAAAAGGTTTCGGGATTATATAATCTCTACCAAAAGTTAAACGCGTTTCTCCATACGCTATATTTACTTGTTCTGGCACAGGTTCTTTAGCCAAATTTGCTAAAGCATACACAGCTGCCATTTTCATAGCTTCGTTAATTTTTGTCGCTCGTACATCTAAAGCGCCTCTAAAAATAAACGGAAAACCAAGTACATTATTTACTTGATTAGGGTGATCACTTCTTCCTGTTGCCATGATAATATCCTTACGAGTTGCAATGGCAACATCATATGGGATTTCTGGATCTGGATTAGCCATTGCAAACACAATAGGATCATTAGCCATTGCCAAAAGCATGTCTGGTGTTACAATATCTGCTCTTGACAAACCGATAAACACATCGGCATTTTTCATCGCTTCGAGTAATGTGTCAATTTTTAGATGTGTTGCAAATTCTGCTTTTTCTTTCGTTAAATTATCGCGATCATCTCTAATCACACCTTTACTATCGCACATCACCATATTCTCGCGTTTTGCACCACAAGCTTGGTATAATCGTGAGCATGAAATAGCTGCTGCTCCTGCTCCACTAATCACTATTTGCACATCTTCAATTTTCTTTTCTGCGATTTCTAAAGCATTCAATAATGCAGCTGCCGAAATAATGGCTGTACCGTGTTGATCATCATGCATTACAGGAATATCTAATTCGGCTTTTAGACGTCGCTCTATTTCAAAAGCTTCAGGCGCTTTAATATCTTCAAGATTGATACCACCAAACGTTGGCGCAATCATCTTTACGGTTTGAATGAATTCTTCGATGTTTTCGGTATCCACCTCAATATCAAATACATCAATATCTGCAAAGATTTTAAAGAGCAAGCCTTTTCCTTCCATTACTGGCTTAGACGCCTCAGGACCTATATTTCCTAAACCTAAAACTGCTGTTCCGTTAGAAATCACAGCTACCAAATTACCTTTAGCGGTATATTTATAGACGTTTTTTTTGTCTTTTTCAATTTCTAAACAAGGCTCTGCAACTCCTGGAGAATATGCTAATGATAAGTCTCGTTGAGTTGCGTACTTTTTTGTAGGAACGACTTGGATTTTTCCAGGTGTTGGTTTTGCGTGATATACTAAAGCTTCTCTGCGTTTACTTTCCTTGCTCATAACATTTGTGAATTAATCAATTTGTAATTATCCCTACTAAAAAAACTAATTACAAATGTACGTGTTTTACGAGGAAGCTAAAGGGAGAAGTGTTTGGTTTTCTTAGGAACCATTAAGATTATAGTTTAATCATCTCTAATGTAATTGTTGTGCCTTCTATCGTTTCAAATTTCATTTTTACAAAACCATAAGTATTGTTAAACAAAAGCTCAGATTTAGTTATTCGAACATAACTCTTTGATATTGGATAAACCAGAGTGCATTCTAATTATCTTTTAAAAACCTAATATTCCGTTCCAACCCATTAAACTTAGTACGCTTTACTGCAGATTTCTTAAACACCTTGCTAAACGTATCTTGAGTAATCTCTTCCCAATCTTTTTTTGTCATATCCAACAATTCTGGATGTGGATTAAACAAAGGTTCGCTATGAGCTTTCGAAAATTTATTCCAAGGGCACACATCTTGGCAAATGTCACAACCAAACATCCAATCATCAAATTGGCCTTTAAAGTCTAAAGGAATATTCTCTTTAAGTTCTATGGTAAAATAGGAGATACATTTGCTACCATCTACAACATAAGGTTCAGTTATGGCCTCTGTTGGGCATGCGTCAATACAGGCTGTGCAGGTTCCGCAATGATCTGTGGTAGCATAATCATATTCTAAGTCTAAATCGATGATGAGCTCTGCTATGAAATAGAAAGACCCAATTTGTTGGGTCAATAAATTACTGTGTTTACCAATCCATCCCAAACCAGATTTTGCTGCCCAAGCTTTATCTAAAACTGGTGCAGAATCTACAAATGCTCGCCCATGGACATCACCGATTTCATCTTGGATAGATTGCAATAGTTCTTTAAGCTTGTCTTTGATGACAAAGTGGTAATCCGTCCCATAAGCGTATTTAGAAAGTTGATAACTTTCAGTGTTTTGAATTTCCGAAGGATAATAATTTAAGAGTAGAGAGATCACACTCTTTGAACCTTCCACCAATTTTGTAGGGTCGAGGCGTTTATCAAAATGGTTTTCCATATAATGCATTTCGCCATGTGCATTATTTTTTAACCATTTTTCTAGCCGAGGTGCTTCTTCTTCTAGAAATCCTGCTTTACTGATTCCGCAGGACAAAAAACCAAGACGTTTTGCTTCTGTTTTAATAAATTGAGATTGTTGCGTTTTGTTCACCCTCAAATTTAAAACATCTAAAGTGAATTTTAGTGTTTTATGATGCTCTAAAATAGATTGAATTAATCACAACCCATATCTTGAGATGACATTGGATCTGCATTAGGGAAACAATTACCCGTTGGCAGTTCTTCTGGTACATACCGTTGTAAATTACTATCATAAAGTGAGTTTTCTAGAAATGCGGTAATCGCATCGATATCATCATCTGTTAAATTAAGCGATGTGAACATAGAAGAAACCTGACCTGATGGCACTTCTTGATTTTCTACTTCAGCATTATTTTTATAGCGAACAATAGCTTCTATAGATTGAAAACTCCCTCCATGGCCAAAGAATGTTACGTCTTTCAAATTGTATAACTGAGGCGTTTTAAATTTATAATTGTCTTCTGGATTATTTGTAAAACCACCTCTACCTCGCTTTGTACCTTCATCTATTACAGTCAATACATCATCTCCTTCTAGATCATTCATACCTAAAGCATGAAAATCCATTCCATTTAAAGCTGGTCCAGAGTGACATGAGTAACAATTAGCTTCATCAAAAAACAAGAGTGCACCTTGTGTTTCTTGTTCATTCAGAGCATTCTCGTTTCCGTTTAACCACTGTTGAAAAGGGGCTTGATTAGGGAGTAATGTACGCTCGTAAGCTGCAATAGCTAAAGCTCCATTTAATTTAGAATAGCGCTCTGAAACATTAACATTTGGGAATGCTTCATCAAACATATCTCTGTAAGCAGAGTTTATAATAAAGTCTTCATCTATTAATAATCTGTGAACATCTAAACCTGCGATGGCTTGTGTTTCTATACCTTGAAAACCAAGAGTATTAACTTCTTTAGGTGTACCAGCTGTCCAATTAGCCTCTGTACCTTGATTTGTTCCTGTAGCACCAAATTGACCATTCCACAGCATCACATCTTGATAAGCTACGTTTAACACACTTGGTGTTCTAATTGGCTGTACATCTAAATCAGACTCCGCATATAAAGCGCTTTTAAATCGACCTTCACCATTGATCCCAAAACCATTTCCACCTTCTCCGATACCTTGTAGAATACCACTTTGAAAACCTGCTTTAGCATGATGACAACTTGCACAAGAGTACATTTGCATACTTTCATCCATATTTGGATTCATAGCAATTCCTGTTTCGTGAAAAAGCAATTGACCTAACTCAACTTTTGCTTGAGTAATTGGATTATTAGGGTCATTAGGGATTAAATTAACATCTGAAGCTAATGGTTGAATTAAGGCATCCTTAGAGCCATAAAGTTCAATTATTCTATTTTCTAAAACTCCTTGGGAAGGAATTGAAATATAGTTATCATCATCTGATACACATGACATGAAAATTGTCATAACTCCCACAATGATGAAAGCATTATTTCGTAAATTTTTCATTTTGATTGATTTAATGGCGGTGGAAAAGTAAATAAAAATAAAAATAAAAATCAATAAATTAGATTAAAGACTAGTTCTTTAGTTAAAAAAAAGAAAGAAAAGCTAAACTGTAATTTTTATGGCTGAATGACATCTATATGTTCTAAGCTCTTTTTTCAAAACTAAGAAATGCATTTTTAGGCTTTAAGGTGATTAAAGGGGTGATATCAATAGATTCAAAATCTGCTTGTATTTTGAATTTTGAAACCAACTCAGTCACAGCAATAATCATCTCAAACATGGCAAAATTGTTACCAATACACTTTCTTGGTCCTGCGCCAAAAGGGAAATATTGAGATGAAAACGGTCGAGAGCCTTCGGCAAAACGTTCTGGCATAAACACGTTTGGTTGTTTCCATAATTTTGGATGCCTATGGATCTCATAAACCGAAAACAACAAATTACAACCAGGCTCAAAAGCAATACCATTAAAACTATCTGCTTCAATATTAACGCGATCTATAAAATATGCTGGTGGATATAATCGCATAGATTCTTCAAGTACTTGCTGACAAATTTTAGATGTCGAAACTCGGGTCATTACATCTGTATCGTCGCCTCCAAGTGTTCGCCATTCGTCGTGAATTTTTTCTTGCCACTCCGGATGCTTAGCTAATAATTGAAATGTAAATGTTAGCGCATTTGAAGTTGTTTCATGTCCTGCAGTAAAAATGATCAAGATTTCGTCAATAAGTTGTTCTTCAGTCATTCCTTTGCCATCATCATACTTGGACTCCAATAGCATATCCAACAAATCATCATAACGTTTTCCAGAGGTTTTTCTTTGATCAACGATCCCTTTTAGAATAGTTCTTGCTTCTTTTGATAGCTCCAAATATTTATCTAGCGTTCCACTTATTTTGAACCACCACCCTAAATAGGGCTGGCGCAATTCTTTAACTAACATTCTTTGATTGGCTTCTGTAATAAACTGAAGCCTTTCCATATCTTTTGCTTTTGCTGCTTTAGTAAATAATGACTTCACAACCGTTTGAAATGCCAAATCATTAAGAATAGGAAACACATCAATGACCTTATTTGTTTCTATGTTTTTGAATTCTGAAACAATAGTGTCTTGCATACCACTTAATAAATTCTGTAATTGTATTTTATGAAAAGCAGGTTGCATCATTTTACGTTGCTTTTTCCATTTTTCTCCTTCGGAAGTCAATAAACCCTCTCCTACATATTTTACTAAGTCTTCTGTTTGAATTTTAGATTTTTTGTAATTCTTTTGGTTCTTCTGAAGCACATATACAGCAAAAGCTGCATTTCTACAAAACACAACACTAGTGCTGAGCCCAATTTTTAATCTAAAAATATCGCCTAGTTCTTCAAAGTTCCTGTTGTGAAAAGGAAGCGGGTTTTTCAGAATTTCAAGCGAATGTTTTATAAATTTATTTAATGGAACTGTAGGTATTTGTTTGTTTATGCTCACAATTATGATTTCTCTGTTAATGGACTTCGAGTGCACATCGACTATGATAAGTGACCACGATAAGTCTGACAATATGATTAGTTACTAAAATAATCCGCTTTGAGTTGGCCCTTTGATTTTACCTAAGTGCTTATAAGCTTGCTCTGTGACCTCACGACCTCTTGGCGTACGCATTAAAAAACCTTGTTGAATTAAAAATGGCTCATAAACTTCTTCAATAGTCTCTGAACTCTCGCTTACAGCAGTAGCAATTGTAGAGATTCCAACTGGCCCACCTTTAAATTTATCAATTATAGTTGACAGAATTTTATTATCCATTTCATCCAAACCATGTGCATCAACATGAAGTGCTTCTAAAGCAAATTTTGCTATTTTAATATCAATACTACCGTTGCCTTTTATTTGTGCAAAATCTCGAACTCTACGTAATAGAGCATTTGCTATTCTTGGTGTACCACGACTTCTACCAGCAATTTCTACTGCAGCTTCCATTGAGGTTGGAACTTTTAAAATAGAGGCACTACGCTGAACAATTGTGGTTAATAATTCTGTATTGTAATATTGTAGTCTGCTCTGTATCCCAAAACGTGCTCGCATTGGAGACGTTAATAATCCTGATCGCGTTGTAGCTCCAACTAAAGTAAATGGATTTAAGTTAATTTGAACCGTTCTTGCATTAGGCCCAGACTCAATCATGATATCGATTTTATAGTCTTCCATTGCCGAGTATAAATACTCTTCTACAATGGGACTCAAACGATGAATTTCGTCAATAAACAAAACATCGCGTTCGTCAAGATTCGTAAGCAGACCTGCTAAGTCTCCTGGCTTATCTAATACTGGACCAGATGTCACTTTGATGCTTACATCAAGTTCACTAGCTAAAATGTGTGCTAAGGTCGTTTTTCCCAATCCTGGAGGACCGTGAAATAACGTATGATCCAAAGCCTCGTCTCTTCCATTAGCTGCCTGGACAAAAATTTGAAGATTCTCCAAAACTTGATCCTGACCTGTAAAATCTTCGAAGGATAATGGTCTTAACTTTTTTTCTACATCCAGTTCTTCTGGTGTGAAATTTTCGTCTGTTGGGTCTAGGTTTTCGTTCATGCTTACTTCCCACGTAAGTGGGAATCTCTTTTTGTTAGAAATAATCCATTTAATTAACTAAGATAATTTAAAATATTCTAACAAGATAGTTTTTGAAATTATAAATTTATTAGGTTGTATTTTTAGTTCCCCATGTAATCGTTCTTCAAAATGACTAACTAGAAATTCTGAATATTTATGCTTTACTTCATAAATAATGTAACTTTCTTCATCGTTTCCATTTTCAGTACTACCTGAGCATAAAACAAAAAGCAAAGTCAATGAGAATTAATATTTCAGAATGATTAAACATAATAAAAAAGCCTTTCTTTTATAAAGAAAGGCTTTAAATATTATTCTAAAATCCCTACTATGAGATTACTTTTTTAAAGGGAATTCTAATGTTGTAACTCTTCTTCTCCATCATACAATGGAACATTCTGAGGTACAAAATCATCTTCATGACCCGGCTTACTATAATCATAAGGCCAACGGTAAACATGAGGTATTTCTCCAGGCCAGTTACCATGCATATGCTCCACTGGAGTTGTCCATTCTAATGTGTTTGATTTCCAAGGATTCTGAACTGTCTTTTTTCCGAAGAAAATAGAATGGAAAAAATTCCATAAATACACCAACTGGAAAACACCTCCAATAATAGCAAACATAGTAATCACAACGTTTGCATTTGCTGTATCATCAAATAAAGGGAAATTAGAATTTGTATAATAACGTCTTGGTAATCCAGCCATACCTATAAAGTGCATTGGGAAGAAAACTCCATAAGCACATATTGCAGTCACCCAAAAATGTAAGTAACCTAAGTTTTTATTTAACATACGTCCAAACATCTTAGGGAACCAATGGTAGATTCCTGCAAACATTCCATATAGTGCTGAGATACCCATTACTAAGTGGAAATGCGCTACAACAAAATATGTATCGTGAACATTAATATCTAAAGCACTATCACCTAATATAATACCTGTTAAACCACCTGTAATGAATGTCGATACTAATCCAATTGAGAATAGCATTGCTGGATTCATTTGAAGGTTACCCTTCCAAAGTGTTGTTATATAGTTGAATGCCTTTACTGCCGAAGGGATAGCGATCAATAACGTGGTAAATGTAAATACAGATCCTAAGAATGGATTCATTCCTGAAATAAACATATGGTGACCCCAAACTATCGTTGAAAGGAATGCAATTGCCAGAATTGACATAATCATAGCTCTATAACCAAAAATAGGTTTACGTGAGTTAGTTGCAATAACCTCTGAAGTAATACCTAAGGCTGGTAATAGTACAATATATACTTCTGGGTGACCTAAGAACCAAAATAAGTGTTCAAATAATACTGGAGAACCACCTTGATAATGTAACACTTCACCTTGTATAAATATATCTGACAGGAAGAATGACGTTCCGAAACTTCTATCCATTATTAATAATAGTGCTGCAGATAAAAGTACTGGGAAAGATATTACACCAATAATTGCTGTAACAAAGAATGTCCAAATCGTTAGTGGCAATCTTGTCATTGACATCCCTTTTGTACGTAGGTTAATGACAGTAACAATATAGTTTAATGATCCTAATAGAGACGACGCAATAAATATTGCCATTGAGACTAACCACAAAGTCATACCCATACCTGAACCTCCTTGGGCCATAGGCAAAGCACTCAATGGTGGATAGATTGTCCAACCTGCTGCTGCTGGTCCAAATTCTACAAAAAAGGACGTACACATTATTACACTAGACAAGAAAAACAACCAATATGATATCATGTTTAAGAAACCTGATGCCATATCTCGTGCTCCAATTTGCAACGGAATTAATAAGTTACTAAACGTACCACTTAATCCAGCTGTTAATACAAAAAATACCATGATAGTACCATGAATAGTAACCAATGCTAAATAAATATCTGCATCCATAACACCATCTGGTGCCCATTTACCTAACAATGCTTCAAATAAAACATTAGGTTTCTCTGGCCATGCGATTTGCATACGCATCATCATAGACATCATAACACCAATAACACCCATAATAGTACCTGTAATAAGATACTGTTTAGCTATCATTTTGTGGTCTTGACTAAATATATATTTAGTTACAAAAGTCTCTTTATGATGGTGTTCGTGATCGTCGTCGTGTGCGTGGTTATCTGCGTGTGCTGACATAATCTATTATCTTTTTTTAAATCTTTTAATTAAATTTTACAATGAATAGCTTTTGACTCAACTAATTAATTTGAGGTCAATAGAAAAACTAGTTAATAATAACATCTTCTCCAACCAAAATATTTTCCTCTTCAACAGATTCTTAATCCTCAATTAAAGAATCCTTAAATGATTTTTGAGTTTCCATCCAAGCGTCATATTCTTCCTGAGTTTCCACTATAATCTTCATTTGCATATTGTAATGTGACTTTCCGCAAATCTTATTACATAATAATAAGTAGTCAAACTCATAGAGTACATCTTGACCTTTAGCTTCTATTTCAACACTATTTTCACGTCTTAGAACATTAATGTTTGCTACTTTTTCTTGAATATCTGGGTTTTGGCGCATGTCTTCTGTAGTAACAGAAGGTGTAAATCCAAACTGACTTATCATACCGGGAACACAATTCATCTGAGCTCTAAAGTGAGGCATATACATAGAGTGCAACACATCTTGAGAACGCATTTTAAAAAGTACTGGCACACCAACAGGTAAATGCAACTCCGTTGTAATGACATCATCTTGTGCATTTGGATCAGATTCATCTACGCCTAATATATTAGCACGATCAATATCAATCAACCTCACATTTGCGAGACCCAAAGTATTGTCTTCTCCAGAATAACGTGCTTTCCAGTTAAACTGCTGTGCATATAACTCGATAACTATCGTATCTTCAGTTTCTTCAACATTCATTATACTTGTCCAAGTAAATAGACCATAGATAATTAAACCTGCTAAAACAATAACAGGAATAAAAGTCCAAATAGCTTCTAAGGTATTATTATCTGCATAAAATAAAGCCTTACGACCTTTCTCTCCTCTATATTTAAAAGCAAAATAATGCAATAAGAATTGAGTGATAGTCTGGACAATAAATATAACAACCATTGATATGATCATTAAGTTATCTATCTCAGATCCATGCTCAGATGCTGCATTAGAAGTTAGAGGTAAGTCTCCTAAATACCAAAAACTCGCTATTGTAATGGCATAAATGAAGACCAAAAAAGCCATCATTAAATAACCATTAATTTTATTGTCTTTGTCTGTGGCTACTGGGCTACTTGACGTACCTACTTGAGCTAGATCAAAAATCTTGACCATTTGCCAAATCGCAACAGCTATGAAAAATACTATTATAAGTGTTAAAAAAGCAGTCATTATCGTTTCTGTTCTTTATATAATTTATTAATAATGGAAATGTTCACTTTCTTTGATGAAAGGGTTACGCTTAGGCTCTAAAGGTTGTTTTGTTAACGCAGTAAAGACTATGAAAATAAATAAGCCAGCAAAAAACAGTACTGAACTAATTTCTGGAATACCTATATACCATTGATCTCCAACTGTAGCTGGCATGATCATATTAAAGATATCTATGTAGTGACCACACAAGATTACAATTCCTGCCATAATAACAAACCAAGGTATACGTTTAAAATCACTATTCATTAAGACCAATAATGGGAACACAAAGTTCATCACAACCATTCCTAAAAACGGTAACTGGTAGTCTTGAAAACGTGTTACAAAGTAGGTAACCTCCTCTGGAATATTAGAATACCAGATTAGCATAAATTGAGAAAACCATAAATATGTCCAGAAAATACTGAACCCAAACATGAACTTCGCTAAATCGTGAATATGACTATCATTTACTTTTGGCAAATATCCTTTTGATTTTAAATATATAGTAACCATTGAGATTACTGTGATACCACAAACCATCATCCCTGCTAAAACGTACCATCCAAATAATGTAGAGAACCAGTGCGGATCTACACTCATTATCCAATCCCAAGACATCATAGATTCTGTATATAAAAAGAATACCAAGAATGCTGCCGAAATACGGAACGACTTTATAAAGTTTTTATTATCGTCTGCTTCGTCTTGAGCAATTGAGAACTTACGAGAGAAGTATCTGTATGCATACCATCCTGAGATAAATATTAATCCTCTTATTCCAAACCAAGTAATGTCTAACCACCCTTTTTTACCAGCTATTAACTTATCGAAATGCTCACTTGCTGGATCTACTAATTCTGGATCCATCCATACAAAAATTCCATAATGACCAAAAATTCCCGATGCAATCGCAATACCTAAAACAATTATAGCTCCTGGTAACATGTAAGCAGTAATCCCTTCCATCACTCTAAGTAATAAAGGAGACCAACCAGCTTGAGACGCATATTGTACTGCATAAAATGCTAAAACTCCAAGTGCAATCATAAAAAAGAAAAATGCTGCCACATATAAAGCAGCCCACGGTCTTTTGTGCATGGCGTGCATAACATGATTAACATGTTTTGTATGCTCATCAACTTCTGCATGACCATGGTCTTCAGCAGTATCATGAAGAGAAATTTCAGAATGTGCGTCTGTAGCATGAGTATCTTCTACTGCAGCTACATCATGATCTACTGTCTCTCCGTGATCACCTCCGTGATGAGATTCCTCGGTCAACATACTTTCTACCTGAGTAAAATCTTTATGAGATGTGAAAAAACCATAAGCAACACCAATGGTCCCTAATATCATTAGGCCAATTGCAACTGATTTTAATTTACTTGAAAATGTATACATATCTATATATAATCTTTATCTGTCTTATTTTTCTAAGTCTGCCTTCAAAGTCAAAACGTAATCAACAACTTGCCAACGCTCTTCCTCATTTAATTGGTTTAAGTAAGCACCCATTGCATTTTTACCATAATATATGGTATGATAGATACTACCTGAGGTAATAGCTCTACCAGCATCATCATAACTTGGTACACCTAAAATTTTCTCCATTTTAACTAACTTACCTTGACCTGCTCCTTTACTACCATGACAAATACCGCAATAAATATCATATAATTGACCACCTCTTTTGTTATCAATTTGTGTTGAATCTAAAGGACTTACTAAATTAGCTTTCGCAAATAAATAACCGTCATTAGAATTTTCGATTTCAAACGGCATGTGACCGCCTCTAGGAATTGTACCCTCTGCAGGTAATTGAGCCTCTATACCTCCCGGAAAAGCCTCAGACTCCTGATAAGCTTCATAACCAACAGATTCGTACATGTTTGGCATAAACTGATAATTAGGTCTAGAATCCTTTTTACAAGAAACAAAACTCCCAACTACCATTAATACTACTACTATTTTAAAAACACTTTTCATCTGTATCAATTAATGCGTTTTATCAATTAAATTAATTTCTACTGCTCCAGTTTCCTTTAGCAAATCTGTAAGTTCATTCTCATTTCCATGAACCGAGATTTCCATTAAAAAATGATCATCTGTAGTTCTTGGATCTGGGTTTTCGGCTTTCTTGAATGGCCACATTCTACTTCTTAAGTAAAATGTAATTACCATTAAATGGGCTGCAAAAAACACAGTTAACTCAAACATAATTGGCACAAATGCCGGCATATTTTCGATATAACTAAAACTAGGTTTACCACCAATATCCTGAGGCCAATCTTCTATCATAATAAAATTCATCATTACGATAGCAACGGTTAAACCAACACATCCATACATAAATGATGCAATAGCCAATCTTGTAGGCGCAAGTCCCATAGCTTTGTCTAGTCCATGGACTGGAAAAGGCGTATATATTTCTTCGATATGATGTCTTGCTGCCTTAACCTTTTTAACAGCATTCATTAAGACGTCATCATCTGTATAAATAGCGTGAATTACTTTTGAAGCTTCCATGTACTATTTTAGTTTATTAATTTTATAGCTTGTCCAGACCAATCATCACGTTCTGCTCTTCCAGGGAAAGAACTCGTAATAGCGTCTAATAAGTCGTACTCTCTTTTTGTCATTTTACTAACTTGTAAAAATGTATAGATACCAATACTGTTAAGTACTTCTTCCATTTTAGGTCCAATACCATTTACTTTTTTCAAGTCATCTGCAGTTTGCGTATTCGAATCAAACGCACCAATACTGCCTAATAAATCATTTACTTTAGTTGAACTATCTTCCTCATGGGCACTATTAGCAATACTATTAGTGACAACCGATGTTCCTTTAGACGTTCTTTCATCAGATCCTGTGCCCACTAAACTATCTCCTCGTTCTCTTAATGTTTTGTAGCGATCTCCAGAAGATTTCAAAATCGTCTTAACTTCCGCTTGTGCAATAACAGGGAATGTTCTGGCATACAATAAAAATAATACGAAGAAGAATCCGATAGTACCTATAAAGATACCGATATCAACAAATGTAGGGGAGAACATCGTCCATGATGACGGTAAGTAATCCCTATGTAACGATGTTACGATGATTACAAAACGCTCAAACCACATCCCTATATTTACAACAATTGAGATTGCAAATGAGAACATAATACTCGTTCTAAGTTTTTTGAACCACATAAATTGTGGAGAAAACACATTACACGTCATCATTGACCAATATGCCCACCAATAGGGCCCCGTTGCTCTATTTAAGAATGCATATTGTTCGTATTCAACACCAGAATACCATGCAATAAATAACTCTGTAATATATGCAACACCAACTATAGAACCTGTAATCATGATTACAATATTCATTAGTTCGATATGTTGTACTGTTATATAATCTTCAAGACTACACACTTTTCTCATAATAATAAGAAGGGTGTTTACCATCGCAAAACCAGAGAATACTGCACCTGCCACAAAATATGGAGGAAAAATTGTTGTATGCCAACCAGGAATAACAGAGGTTGCGAAATCAAATGATACAATAGTATGTACAGAAAGTACTAAAGGTGTTGCTAATCCAGCAAGTACCAAAGACACTTCTTCAAAACGTTGCCAATCTTTAGCACGCCCTGACCATCCAAAACTTAATAATGCATATATTTTCTTCTGAAAAGGTCTAACTGCCCGATCACGTAACATAGCAAAATCAGGTAATAATCCGGTCCACCAAAATACTAATGACACTGATAAATACGTTGAAATCGCAAACACATCCCAAAGTAGAGGTGAATTAAAGTTTACCCAAAGAGAACCGAATTGATTCGGAATAGGCAATACCCAATATGCTAACCATGGACGACCCATATGAATAATTGGAAACAAACCTGCCTGGATTACTGAAAATATTGTCATTGCTTCCGCAGAACGGTTAATAGCCATTCTCCATTTTTGACGGAACAATAAAAGTACTGCAGAAATTAATGTTCCTGCGTGACCAATACCAACCCACCAAACAAAATTAGTAATATCCCAAGCCCAACCTACGGTCTTGTTCAATCCCCAGGTACCAATACCCGTTGATACTGTATAGATAATACACCCAATTCCCCAAAGGAATGCGACAAGTGCGATTGAAAAGACAATCCACCAAGCTTTGTTTGCTTTTCCTTCAACAGGTGCAGCCACATCAACCGATACATCGTGATATGATTTACCTCCTGTAACTAAGGGTCTTCTAATAGGTGCTTCGTAATGAGACGCCATAATCTATTATAATTGTTTCTTAATTAATTTCTATGCTTCTGTTATATTTCTCACTTTAGTATGATACTGAACATTAGGTTTAGTACCGACACTCTCTAACAAGTGATACATACGATCATCTTCTATAAGTTTTGCAACTTCACTCTCTTTATCATTAATGTCACCAAATTTAATTGAACCACCACTACATGCCTCAGAACAAGCTGTTTGGAATTCACCATCCTTGATAACTCTACCATCACGTTTTGCGTCAAGAATTGTTTTCTGTGTCATTTGAATACACATAGAACATTTTTCCATTACACCACGAGAACGAACTGTTACATCTGGGTTTAATACCATGCGTCCTAAATCATCATTCATGTGATAATCAAACTCATCATTCTTATTATACAAGAACCAGTTGAAACGACGTACTTTATAAGGACAATTATTTGCACAGTAACGCGTACCTACACAACGGTTATAAGCCATGTGATTTTGACCTTGACGACCATGTGACGATGCTGCAACAGGACAAACTGTTTCACAAGGTGCATGATTACAATGTTGACACATTACCGGTTGGAACGCGACTTGTGGATTATCGGCTGGATCTTCTAATTCTCCAAAACCAGATAATGACCCTTTGTCTCCCCAAAGTCCCGAAAATTCTTCTTTTTTCGTATCATCCTCAGCAAATGTATCTTCCGAAGAATAATATCTATCAATACGTAACCAGTGCATATCACGACTACGTCTAATTTCATCTTTACCAACAACTGGTACATTATTCTCTGCGTGACATGCAATAACACATGCTCCACATCCAGTACAAGAGTTTAAATCTATAGATAAGTTGAAGTGATGCCCAATTGAACGATCAAACTCATCCCATAAATCTACTTCTGGAGATGTCACTTTAACTTCCTCATGGTTTAAAGATACCGTAGGTATTCTATTCCATACGTTTCTATCTTTAGTATTAAAGATTTCTAAAGTTGTTTCTTTTATAATATCTCCACGACCCATTAACGTATTTTGCAACTGCACACATGCAAATTCGTGTATTCCTGCTGCTTTATTAATAGTTACGTTTTGACTTGTATTAAAATCTTGGTATAGCGGGTAAGCGTTAACACCAGTCATCATTTCGTCTTTTAATCCTGCTGTTCTTCCATAACCTAAAGACAATCCTATAGATTTTTTAGCTTGTCCTGGCTGAACAATTACAGGCACATTTTTTACAGTTACTCCATTTACAGTAACATCTGCATAGCTACCATCTAAAGCTCCTGTAGCCACATGGTTGTTTTCTAATCCTAATGCCTTCGCATCTGAAGCTGAAATCGTTAAATAGTTATCCCAAGATGTTCTTGTAATAGGATCTGGAAACTCTTGTAACCATGGGTTATTAGCATCTTGACCATCACCCATACCAACTTTAGTATATAATGACAACTCCATACCGTCTGACTTAGCAGAAGATGCTAAATTCCTTGCTGCGCTTCCTGCGTTGATTGCAGTTGCACCAGCAGTTCCATTTGAACCATCAGTTGTAGTAGTTGAAGATGATGTTGTTGTTACAAATTCATCTTTATCTTCATCTTTGATACCAACGCCTACAGCCACGTCATGAATAACACCTCCAAGGAATGTTCTATCTTTTTTATCTTGTAATTCAGTTGATGTTTCCGAAGTAGTTAGAGTTGATGCTCCATTTGGTGCACTAGAAAAAGTACCCGAAACGTAAACACCATCCTGCAATGCCTTATTAAAAGACCCGCCAGACCAACCTGATTTTATATATTCTCTATATGTTTGATCATTTCCTATCCACATTAACAACGCTTGTTGAAATTGACGTGTATCAAACAACGGACGAATAGTAGGTTGCATTAAACTGAAATGCCCTTTCTTCATTTCTACATCTCCCCAAGATTCCAAATAATGATGTGTAGCAGCAATATATTCAGCCTGTGTGGCTGTTTCATCAGCTTTCATTGAGAACGCTATAGATAATTCTGTTTTCGCAAGACCTTCAGCAAATTCTGAAGCGTTAGGCAATGTGTACATTGGATTAACACCACTCATTATGATTCCACCAACACGACCCGCTTTCATATCTGCTACTAATTTTGTAACCGCTGCGTTATTACCTTGTCTTGTTAAAATTGGCGTAGATGAATCAAAAGCTTTACTTCTAAGTTTTTCATTGATTGCTAATGCTACAGTTTGCGCATTGACATCTTGAATTCCTGTTACTAAAACACCGTTACTTCCTGCCTTATTTAATTCTGAAGCAGCATTTTGAACTGCTTTATTTATATGTTCTGGTAAATCTGTAGCTACAGAACCCCCTACCACTAAACTATATAATTTAGCTAATACTTGTTTCTGTTGACTTGGCGTTAAAGGCACACGCTTGTCTGCATTTGCACCAGATAACGACATATTTGATTCAAACTGAATGTGTCTAGACATTTTTCCATTCTTCGGAACACGTCCTTGCGCATAACCTGAATCAAAACCACCACCTTGCCAATCACCCAAGAAATCCGCACCAACTGAAACAATTGTCATTGCCTTAGAAAAATCGTAACTCGCTAATCCACGTGTTCCATAATTAGCCTCAAAAGCATCTAGTGCCGGAGACTCTGAAACCGCATCATAAACTACGTGACGTACGTTTCCAAACTTTGATTTGAATTCTGAAATCAAACTTGATGTTGAAGGACTAGCATAAGTTTGTGTCAATAACACAATCTCTTTACCAGAAGTTTTCAAATCTGCTAATTTCTGATTAGTTTCAGAATCAAAAGTAGACCACAAGATGTCTTGACCATCTTTCATAGCACTTTTAACTCTCATACTATCATATAGACCTAAAACAGAAGCATTAACTCTTGCGTTAGCACTATTATGTGTTTTTGCTAAGTCATTATTCTTAATCTGGATAGGACGTCCTTCTCGTGTTTTCACTAAAACACTAGCAAAATCAAAACCGTTAGCAATTGTCGTTGCGTAATAATTCGCAACACCAGGTATAATAGATTCTGGTTGAATAACGTAAGGGATTGATTTAATCACTGGTCCTTCACAGGCCGCAAGTGATGCTGCTGCGGTACTAAAACCAACATATTTTAAAAAGTCACGACGCGTAGTAGATGAAGACTCCAGCGCCTCCTTATCTCCTAAAAATTCATCAGTAGGAATATCACTTACAAATTCATTTTGTTTAAGCGTCTCAACAATAGAGCTATTATCTTTTAGCTCTTCAACACTTTTCCAGTATTTCTTGTTTGATGACATATTATATATTTGAATTACTTCTTATTGTTATTATTATTTTAAATCCCATTTCTGAGATTTCCATCTTCATGGAAATTACTAAATCAAAGATTTAGTAATGACACTTACCGCATTCTAATCCACCCATTTGAGCAGCCGTCAATTTATCAACACCATATTTCTTAGATAACTCATCGTGTATTTTTGTGTAGTACTCATTACCTTCAACGTTAACATTTGTTTCTCTGTGACAGTTAATACACCATCCCATCGTTAACGGTGAATGTTGATACATCACTTCCATCTCCTCTACAGGACCATGACATGTTTGGCAGTCTATACCTGCGACTGTAACATGCTGAGAGTGATTGAAATATGCGAAATCTGGTAGATTATGAATTCTAATCCATTTCACTGGCTCAGTTACACCTGTATACGATTGCTCAGCCTCATCCCATCCAACAGCTTTGTATAGTTTTTGAATTTCGGCATTATAATCAACACCGTATTCTTTAATTCCTTCTTGCTGGGTTGCCTCTGAAACCTGATAAATAGATTTGTGACAATTCATACATATATTCAATGATGGAATACCAGAGTGCTTACTGACTCTTGCAGAAGAGTGACAATACTTACAATCAATACCACTTTCACCTGCATGAATTCTGTGTGAGTAATGAATAGGCTGCACTGGCATGTAACCCTGATCATTTCCTATTTGTGACAAATACCCATAAACAAAGTATGCACTTGTTAATAAAAAGAAGATAACGGTTACTAAAACCAAGAATTGATTTTGAACAAACGCTTTCCAAATTGGAAGCCCTTTGTCCTTTTGTACTGCTTCAATGCCTTTTTCATCAGCGAAGCGGTTTAATGTTTTTCTAACAAGAACTAAAGCAATAGCCAATAACGCAAATAATATCGCTAAAGCTCCTAAAATAAGTTTACTTGAGGCTCCTCCTTCAGAAGAACCTTCCCCACCTCCTGTAACCTCTTCTAATGGAGGTTTTGGTGCAGCTGGCTCAGCAGTATAAGCCAAAACATCAGATATATCTTGATCAGATAATTGCGGGAACGCAGTCATTGCAGTCCCATTGTATTCCTTATAAATCTTGTTTGCGTAAGCATCACCAGATTTAATCATTCCTGCACTGTTACGAATCCATCTATTTATCCATTCACGATCTAAACCCTCTTCCTCATCCAAACGCGTCTGGACGTTACGCAACATTGGACCAGTCATCTTCCTATCTAAGGCATGACATGACGCACAGTTAGTATTAAATAATGTTTTTCCCTTAACCGCATCGCCTTCCTGAGCATGAAGTGACGCAGAAAATGTAAGTAAAATGACCAATCCTAAGTAAGGAATCTTTGAGGCTAAATGTCGGTAAATCACCTGTATCATATTGTTAGTTGAATTATCTTCTAAACTTTGGTACGGATTTTTCATTAATACTCTTGAAAAACCGTGAGTAAAATCTCATGCAAAAATAATACTAATAGTCCATTTTAGAAATGTTACAGAACTGTTAATTGATAATTTATAAGGATTCTAAATAATATTTCAGTGTCCAAATTAGTTAATACTTTCAAGTAATAAAACAACACTTAAAAAAAAACGTTTTCTTTGTAACTAATTTCAAATTATATGAAACCAAATATTTATAAAATAGCATCCTCATTGCTAGTCATTTTATCGCTTTCAAATCAACTAGCTGCGCAAGAAGGCGAAGTTACAATTGATCAAAATGGAGACATCACTACATTATTAGAATACAAAAAAGATGTTAAAACCGTTGATTTATATAAGATTCAATTAGATTTTGGTTCACGAACTGAAGCAGAATCACTGAAGCAAAAATTTAAAAGCACATTTGCACAATGGCCAGCAGAAATGGTTTATGAAACACCTAATTATAAAGTATGGATTGGTAATTTCAGTACACGTTTAGAGGCAGACATTGCCTTGTTAGAAATCAAAAAGAAGTTTTCTAAAGCGATGGTTTTTGAGCCTAAAAAAGAAGATTAAACTTTTGCAATTACACTATAAAAAAAAAAAAAGCGACTCAATTGAGTCGCTTTTTTTTGTCTTTAAATCTTAATATAATTCCGCAGAAAAAAATCACAAACCATTTAATTATGATTTACTCTTAAGCTTCTTTTTGACCTCTACTTCTTGGAAAGCTTCTATAACATCGTCAATTTGAACATCATTATAGTTCTTTAATTGAATACCACAGTCATAACCCTTTGCCACTTCTTTTGCATCATCTTTAAATCGTTTTAACGATGTTAATTCTCCTGTGTGGATTACAACACCATCTCTAATTAAACGAATACCTGAGTTTCTAAAGATTTTTCCACTAACAACCATACAACCCGCAATCGTACCAATTTTAGAAATTTTGAATGATTCTCTAATTTCTGCAGTACCAGTGATCTCTTCTTTAAGTTCTGGAGACAACATACCTTCCATCGCATCTTTAAGATCATTAATTGCATCATAGATAATCGAGTACATACGGATATCGATTTCTTCCTTATCAGCAATTTGACGTGCATTACCCATTGGTCTCACATTAAATCCAATAATAATAGCATCTGATGCTGTTGCTAGTAATACATCACTTTCTGTAATGGCACCAACACCTTTATGTATAATGTTAACCTGTATTTCTTCAGTAGATAATTTCTGGAAAGAATCTGTTAATGCTTCAACAGAACCATCTACATCACCTTTGATAATGATATTCAATTCTTTAAATGTACCTAAAGCAATACGACGACCAATTTCTGCAAGGGTTAACTTCTTAGTTGTACGAACATCCTGCTCACGTTGCAATTGCATACGCTTGGTAGCAATTTGTTTTGCTTCACGTTCATCTTCAAAGACATTAAATTTATCTCCAGCTTGAGGTGCTCCATCTAAACCTAATATAGATACAGGAATTGATGGTCCAGCAGCTTTCACTTCATGACCTCGTTCATCATGCATCGCTTTTACTTTTCCACTGTTTTTACCAGCTAAAACATAATCTCCAACCTTTAAGGTTCCAGCTTGCACTAATATAGTACTGACATAACCACGACCTTTATCTAAGAACGCTTCAACTACTGTTCCACTTGCTTGCTTATTTGGATTCGCTTTAAGCTCTAATAACTCAGCTTCTAGCAACACTTTTTCTAATAATTCTTTGACACCTGTTCCATTTTTAGCTGAAATATCATGTGACTGAATTTTTCCACCCCAATCTTCAACCAATAAATTCATTTGAGCTAATCCTTCTTTTACTTTTTCAGGGTTAGCACCATCTTTATCAATCTTATTTATGGCAAAAACAATTGGAACTCCTGCTGCTTGAGCATGTGCAATTGCCTCTTTAGTTTGTGGCATTATTGAATCATCTGCAGCAACTACAATAATAACTAAATCCGTTACTTGAGCACCACGAGCACGCATTGCGGTAAAGGCTTCGTGACCTGGTGTATCAAGGAATGCTATTTTTTGTCCGTTATCTAATGTCACACCATAAGCACCTATATGCTGTGTGATTCCACCAGACTCTCCTGCAATTACATTTTCTTTACGTATATAATCTAACAACGATGTTTTACCGTGATCTACGTGACCCATTACTGTAATAATTGGTGCACGAGGTTCTAAATCTTCTGGTTTGTCTATGACTTCTTCAATGGACTCTTCAATATCTGAAGTAACAAAATCAACTTTATAACCAAATTCTTCTGCAACAACAGATAATGTTTCGGCATCTAAACGTTGGTTCATTGTCACCATCATACCTAAAGACATACATGCTGAAATAATTTCGGTCACCGAAACATCCATCATTGTAGCAACCTCATTAGCAGTTACAAACTCTGTAACTTTAAGAATTTTACTTTCTGCATCTTCGATTTGTTGATCAATTTCTGTCTTCTCTCTGTGTTGATCTCTTTTATCTCTTCTATATTTTGCGCCTTTTCCTTTACTAGATTTACCTTGAAGTTTTTCTAGTGTTTCACGTACTTGCTTTTGTACTTCTTCTGCACTTGGCTCTGCTTTAACAGTTGATGTTCTCTTACCTGCTGCTGCTGGTGTTTTACCCTTATAGCCACCTCTTTGGTTTCCTACTGTTCTATTAGTAGATCTATTATCTCCTCCAGCTGCAGGTCCTTTACTAATTCTACGTCTCTTCTTTTTATCTGTATCAGATACTTTTTTATCCTCTTTCTTTTTCGGCTTCTTGAATTTAGAAAGATCAATTTTTTCACCAGCAATTTTAGGGCCCGAAAGCTTCTTATATTGTGTTTTTAAGGTTTCTTCAACAGGTTCAGCAGGTTCTCCATCATTTTCCTTCTCCTCTGTTTTCGGAGTTTCTTTCGCTTCTACTTTTGCCTCTTCTTTAACCTTTGGTGTATCAGCCTTTATAACTCCCTCTTTAACAGGAGCTTCTTTAGCTACAGCTTCTACTTTAGTTGTCTTATCTTCAGCTGGAGCTGATTCTTTAGGAGTCTCTGCCTTTGGAGCTTCCTCCTTGGCTGTTTCTACTTTTGGCGCTACTTCTTCCTTTGGAGCTTCAACTTTAGGCGCATTATCCTTATTCAAGTCTATTTTTCCAACCTGCTTTGGACTACTAAGTTCCGCTTTGGCTCTAATTACCTCGCGATTCTTGGCGTCTCTTGCAGCTTTTTCTTCCAATTCACGCTCTCGTTGCTCACGTAGCTCTTCCTTTTCTTTTAGCTTTGCTTCGCTAACTTCTAAAGAAGCTACTTTTTTATTAGCATCGGTTTGGAATTCACCTGAAAGGATTCCATAAACCTCTTCTGATATTTTCGTATTAGGACTCTTCTCTATATCGACACCTTTTGATTCTAAAAAATCAACAGCACGGTCAATGGAGATATTCAATTCCCTTAATACTTTATTTAATCTAGTTTGAGCCATAAATTGTTTGTAATATAACTTAAAAATCTATTCTACCAAAACAGCCTAACTAAGGCTCGTTGGTATTAATCCTCGAATTCTTCTTTAAGAATTCTAATAACATCA
The DNA here is from genome assembly GCA_047622005.1 of Dokdonia sp. Classification (GTDB taxonomy): domain Bacteria; phylum Bacteroidota; class Bacteroidia; order Flavobacteriales; family Flavobacteriaceae; genus Psychroserpens. Next base: position 57,118 of record JBLHML010000013.1, read on the forward strand.
ATAATTGTTTCTTCTTCTAAATCCGTTCTCTTTACAAGATCAACAACGTCTTGTTCCAAGATACTTTTTGCAGTATCTAATCCTGCTTTACTGAATTCCGCGATAACCCATCCTTCGATTTCATCTGTAAATTCTGATAATTCAACATCTTCTTCTGCACCTTCTCTAAAGACATCTATTTCATAACCCGTTAACTTACCGGCTAATCTAATATTGTGACCTCCTCTACCAATTGCTTTAGAAACCTCTTCAGGTTTCAAAAGTACTTCGGCACGTTTAGTTTCTTCATTTATTTTCACAGAGGTTACTCTAGCAGGACTTAATGCTCTAGTAATAAACAACTGTAAGTTATTCGTATAATTAATAACATCAATATTTTCATTACCTAATTCACGAACAATACCATGAATTCTAGACCCTTTCATACCTACACAAGCACCAACAGGATCAATTCTATCATCATAAGAATCTACTGCTACTTTTGCTTTTTCACCTGGTATTCTAACCACATGTTTGATCGTAATCAAACCATCAAATACTTCAGGAATTTCTTGCTCAAACAACTTCTCCAAAAATGCTGGTGACGTTCTAGACATTATAATTGCAGGCTTGTTTCCTTTTAGTTCAACACTTTCAATAATACCTCTTACATTCTCTCCTTTTCTAAAAAAGTCTGAAGGTATTTGTTTATCCTTCGGAAGGATAATTTCATTTCCATCATCATCTAACAAAATAATTGCTCTGTGACGTATGTGGTGAACTTCCGCAGAATAAATCTCTCCTTCAAGCTCTTTAAAGTGCTTGTATATATTTGTATTGTCGTGTTCGTGAATTTTAGATATTAAGTTTTGTCGCAGAGCTAATATTGAACGACGTCCTAAATCTATTAGTTTCACTTCTTCTGCTACGTCCTCACCTACTTCAAAATCTGGTTCAATTTTTTGAGCTTCAGATAATGCTATTTCTTGATTTGGTTCTTCAACCTCTTCATCTGCTACTACAATTCTATTTCTCCAAATCTCTAAATCTCCTTTGTCTGGATTTATAATAATATCAAAATTATCGTCATCACCATATTTCTTCTTCAATGCATTTCTTAATACATCTTCCAAAATAGCCATTAGCGTTACACGATCAATTAATTTATCGTCCTTAAATTCTGAAAACGAGTCAATTAACGCAATATTTTCCATAATATATGAATTAAAATTTTATTACCACTTGAGCTTTCAAAATAGCGTCATACGCTATTTCTGCTTCCTTCTTTACTGTCACTTTCCCTTTACCAATTGGCTTAGGTTCTCTTGTTTTCCACTCTAAAAGTATATTAGCCTCATTTACTTGAGTTAATTCACCTTCAATAGTTTCATTTTCTTTGGTTTTTACGCTCAGCGTTCTACCAATATTTTTCATGTATTGTCTAATGCTCACCAAAGGTTCTGTTGCTCCAGCCGACAATACTTCTAAAGAAAAATCCTGCTCTTCTCTATCCAAATTGTTTTCAATAGCCCGACTTACAAATATGCAATCCTCAACAATAACTCCGTTGTCACCATCAATAATAATTTTAATTGCATTATCCGACAAGACGTCAAGACTGATTAAAAACAAGTCTTCACGCTCTTCTAGCGCTTCGTCTAATAAATTATTTACAGTATCTCTGAACATTTTTAGTATAAAAAGAGCGGACTTACCGTCCGCTCATTATTCTTTTTTCTTCAAACAACGCTGCAAATATACAATATTTATATTGATTTTCACAAGTGATTAAGTCTCGTTTTTTATTCATAAATTTATGTACTCAAAATCAACTCAAATAAGATGAAAAAAATATTAGTTCCAACAGATTTTTCAGCAGAAGCAGAAAATGCTTTAAAGGTAGCTGCACAAATAGCAAAAAAACACAATAGCGAGATTTATCTCTTACATATGCTAGAAATCCCAATGCAAGAAATTGATGCGGTAAACACACAGGCAGATGTTCCAGAAGTTATGTTTTTTATGAAAATGGCTCACAAAAAATTTGAAGAGATTATGGCTAGTAGCTACCTAGAAGGTATCACTGTACATGAAATTGTTAAGCCAGATGGTTCGTTTAATGGTATTTCAGAAATTTGCAAAGAACATGGCATCACAATGATTACGATGGGTTCTCATGGCGCAAGCGGAATTAAAGAAATGTTTATTGGCTCTAATGCAGAAAAAGCGGTAAGAAACTCTGATGTCCCTGTATTGGTGATTAAAAATGAGCATAGTGATTTTAGTATAGATGATGTCGTTTTTGCTTCAGATTTCAAAAATGATAACAAAGAAACTTATCGTCAAGCAACAGAGTTCGCCACAGCTTTTGGAGCACAGCTGCACTTATTAATGGTTAACACTGCTAGCAACTTCACAACAACCAAAAAAGCCAATGATAGAATTAATAAATTTATAAATGATAATAGCTTTAAAAATTTCTCTATAAATATTTATAATGATGAATCTGTAGAAAAAGGAGTCCTTAACTTTTCAAAGCATATTGACGCAGACCTTATTGGAATTAGTACACATGGTAGACAAGGTATTGCACATTTCTTTAATGGAAGCATTAGCGAAGACCTTGTAAATCACGCCAATAGACCCGTAATTACCTTTAAGATATAATTACAAAAACATAGTAATAAAAAAAGTCCTTACTACATTAGTAAGGACTTTTTAGTTTAAAGTTGGCCCACTAGGTTTCGAACCTAGACTCTTCTGCACCAAAAACAGACGTGTTGCCAGTTACACCATGGGCCAATTTCTTTACAAGGGTGCAAATTTAAAACAAAGTTTCATTTGAGCAAACAATTTTTTATAAAAAAATCAAAAATTGGTAACGTTTACTTAAAATGAGTAGTGCTTTTGATATTTATTGTTAATTTCGCTCGCATTAAACAGACTTATTTTATGACACATTTCAACTTCAAGAAATGGAATACCATTTTAGGATGGTTTACCTTTACGGTAGCGTTAATAACGTTCGCACTAACTATAGAACCTACAGTTAGTTTTTGGGATGCAGGAGAATATATCCTCACCTCATCAAAATTACAAGTAGGGCACCCACCCGGAGCACCTTTATTTCAAATGTTAGGGGCTTTCTTTTCTATGTTCGCCTTAGAACCTGCCCAAATTGGAGCAATGCTAAATATGATGAGTGCAGTATCAAGTGCATTTACCATATTATTTATGTTTTGGACAATGACTATTTTATTGACAAAATTAGCCAGAGCCGCAAACCCTAAACAAGAAGACCCAAATAACACATCTTATGCACGCTTATCAAAAAACCAATACATAGCAATCTTAGGGAGTGCCTTAGTTGGAAGTTTAGCATTCACATTCACTGATTCATTTTGGTTTAATGCAGTAGAGACAGAGGTTTATGCTATGGCAACTCTCATTATGGCAATCTTATTTTATTTAGGATTACGATGGGAAGAAGACATGGACAAGCTTAGAGGCCACAGATGGTTAATCTTAATCGCATTCGTAATTGGATTATCATTTGGAGTTCACTTTATGGGCCTTTTAACGATACCTGCTTTAGGTCTCATCTATTATTTTAA
>JBLHML010000014.1:0-59599 GCA_047622005.1 Dokdonia sp.
GTAGAACAATTTAGTTGAAGTGATTCCGCAACAAGTGCGCAATGACAGTTCGCTCAAATTAATGAGATTGCTTCGTCTCTTAGCTCCTCGCAATGACGTTAAATTAATTTTTTAAAGCATTCTCCAACGCTTCAGATTTGTCCTTTGCATACATTAAACTATCATCCATTTCAAAGCACTTTTTAAAATTAGCTAAAGCTTGTATAGAATCGCCTTGCATTAAAAGGGCATCGCCATAACTATCATATACATTTGCAGATTTTGGATACTCATCCCTATTCAATTTAAAAATTTGAGTCGCTGCTTTTAAATTATCTTCATTGATTAACAAGTACCCTAATTGGTTGATGTCCCTTTCACTCACTCGATAATTGATGGTATCTGTTTTAACGCTTTTATAAAATGTAATCGCGTCGTTTACATCGTTGTCATAAATACGTTTTGCCATTTCTTTGTAAATCGATGTTCGTGGCATTTGATAGGATTCTCCTGTTCTTAAATTTTTAATGTTATCATAAATAGACCCGAAATGCTCTCCAGAGTCATTAGTTAAAATAATAAATCCACTTTTTGCATCGACTTCATTATGCAAAAACGTAATAAAGCCAACCCAACCGCCAGAATGATTAATAATTCTAGGCTCTCCTGGGTTATACTCTAAAAACCAACCGAAACCGTAACCCGTATATGCTCCATCATTTGTTTGTCCAGATACCCAAGCTTCATCTAAATAGTCCTTAGAAATAATCGTTTGATTTGCTAAGGCCATATTCCATTTGTAAAGATCTTCTAGGGTGGAGTATATTCCGCCATCACCTCTAACATCATTAACAATATGATAATCATTACGCATCAAATCTGTTTGGTTCAATGCTTTTCTATATCCAAATACACGATTAGGCATATTGGAATCTGCATCCAATTGATAGTTGTACAATGTTGTATTGGTCATACCTATTGGATCTGTAATTTCTTGCTTTAAGAAATCTCTAAAATGTTGACCAGAAATCTTTTCTACAATAGACGCCAATACTAAATAGCCTGTATTGCTATACTCCCATTTCTCTCCTGGTTTGAAATCTAACTCAGGATCAACGCGATAAAATTCCTTTAAGATCTCATCATTACCTAAAATATATTGTTTTGTAGAATCTTCTTTTACAAAGTTTTCTGATATTAGGCGCTCATAATCTGTAAGCCCAGATACATGATGCAATAACTGTCGTATTGTAATATTATCGTAAGGGAAGTCTGCCAAAATAGTATTCACCTTTTGGTCGTACTCTATTTTACCTGCTTCTTTTAATTTCATAATCGCCATGCCTGTAAACTGCTTACTTACAGAAGCCAAACGGAATTGAGAATTTAAATCTAACGAGTCTATAGGATTGATTGATCGCAATCCGTTAGAACTTTTAAAGACGACTTCACCTTTTTCATAGACTAGAATATTTCCTGTAGACATCCCTTCAGCGCTCATCGCATCCACGAAATTAGCATACTCACTTTGAGTATCTTCTTCTACTTCTATTTTGGATTCCTCTTTACATGAAAAAAAGCATGCCGAAAAAAGACATACGACTAAGAATTGTTTAAATAATCTCATAATTTTTGATTGAAAGTAATTGTTCTCTATAAAGGTAAGTGATTTAATTAATTGATACACATAGCACTAAAATTGTTTGCTTTTTGTCTTCGGAAATGAGAAGACTCGAAAATATGAGATAAAAATAAGTTGTTAGGTTTGGTTGAAGAGATTCTGCTTTGAGTGCGTAATGACAATTTGAATTAATTGGATGGTCATTCGGAAGAAAGAATGACTGAAGCATCTTTAGTTGTATTGCTATGAAATTCTTCGCAATGCTATGAATGACAGATCTACTGCTTCAAAGCCACATCGCTAAACTTAGCATTTATAACAATGGTCTTGCCTGATTTTTTGGTATTCGGGTGATTATTAATCGTCTGCTGCGTCGTTAATTCGTCATTTAAACGCGAGCGATTACCTTTAAAGTACATGCTATAATCTACAGTATTACTTGGTAATTTTATAACCGCTTCACTATTCTCTAAAATAATATTGAGATTCGTAAATGCTTCTGAAATTTTTGAAATTGATAAATCCCCAAAACTACCATCTATGATGGCAGTTCCGGTTAGATTATCTATATGCATATCTGACGAATTACTATTTAATCGCAAACTAGCAACTGTATTAAGATGTGCATCTTCAACATATTTTAAATTGAGTTCGCCATCACTCCATGTGGTCACTTGCACTGGAGAGTAAGACACACTGATGGACGTGTCGCTTCCATCAATGTGATTTGCTAACACTGTAGCGTGCGATATATCTGCTTTTAGATTGTAAATAACCGAGGTCATCTTTAATTCGCCATGCCTTACATTCATATTTAACTTTGCTTTTTTAGGCATTCTTATTTTTATCGTACGTTTCACATCTTTACCGTGCATTTCAAAACGCTTAGATTCACGTTCGCGACGTTTCTCATGAACTTCTTGTCTTTTCTCATGGGATTTCTCCATCTTTTCATGACGTTTTTCCATCTCTTTTTCTCTAGATTCCATGCGCTTTTCCATCGCTTTTACGCGTACTTCCATCTGTTCACCATAACGTTCTCCCCAAGCTTCCATCTTTTCTGACCATTCACCATCAAAACGCTTTCCAAATTCTTCTCCCCAAACTTCCATTTTCTTTCCGTAATCCTCACCAAATTGCTTCCCGAATTTTTCACCCCAAACTTCCATACGTTTTTCAAATGATGAAAAATCAACTTTAGCCATTTCTCTTCCCCAAGCTTTCATCTTCTCGTGATTTTTAGCTGGATAGTCTTTACTCCAGGTATCTAAATACGCTTCACCATCCTTTTTGTAGGCTTCAGAATCAAAACTCACATTCGTAATACCGTTTGGTAATTCTGGTAATTCTGGCATTTCTGGTGCTTCTGGCATTTCAAGACGCTCCATTTCTGGCATTTCCGGTAGCTCAGGCATTTCTGGCATTTCTGGTAAATCGCCAAAACCCATATCTCCCAACATCTCCAGGGCCTTCAAAGCTTCTAAAGATTCAAACGTACCATTCATATTATTTGAAAAATCCCATGAGCCATGCGATCCATCAGACATAATTTTCACATGGCTTCCAGAACCTTCTACTTTAAGATTCCATGTTTTTAATGCCTCTTGCAACTCTTCTTTAGACAGTTTCTCACCTTCAATATAGGCTTCAACTTCTAAGGTACTTTTGTTCCAGGTGTCAATTTCTATTTGCACATAACTCGTGTTCAAATCGATTTCTACATCTTTTGTGACCTCAATTTTCTTTGATACTTTGGTTAATCGCTCCTGTGCTGAAACGCTTAGAGCGAAACAGAAAAACAGAAGTGCTACTATTTTATATGTTATTTTCATTTGATTATTTTTTAAATTTTTATTCTGAAAAAAATTCCAATTACTCTTAAATATGTATCTCGACTCCGCTCGATATGACAGATTATAAGAATATTGCATATCATTTGTTTATGCGTTACTTTTTTCTTCTTCCGAAGTATTTAAATCATTTAATTGTTCTTTTAAGCGATACAATAAGTGGAGTCGTAATTTAAGATTGTCTATCAATGCACTTACGGTTAATTCGTTTGGCCCATGCTCAGTTAGCTCTACTGAGAGACGCTTATACTCTTGATTTAACTCTGCAAGTCTTACAACATAACCATCAAACAACTCTTTGTTTTCGGGCGTTTGCTTTACTTTAGACAACTCTATATTAATATTAGCCAAATAGTAATCTTCTACCTTTTTAAAATCTGGTGAAATATCACCTAGTGATTTCAATTGGTCCTCTTTAGATGGGTTTTGGGTGTTGACGATTTCCGAAGAAATAACCTCTGAAGTTCCAAAAAAGTTAGTCGCTCCAAACCCTAATCCAATTAAGATTACAATACTGGCTGCTATTTGTAACACAGGGAGACGTTTTTTGATTGATGTCTCAACTGGCAAAGCTTCATTCAATTTTTTAAGAAAACGTGCCTCATGATGGTCGCTCATTTTCAATGGCGATTCTTGCTGCTCTTCTTCAAATAATTGTCTAATATCTCGTACCATTTTTTATAGGTGTTAACTGTTCTTTTAATTTCGACTTACCTCTAGAGAGTTGCGTTCTTGAAGCGACTTCTGTAATATTTAAAATTTCAGAAATCTCCTGGTGATCGTACCCTTCAACCAAATACAACATCACGACGTAACGGTATTTATCTGGGAGTTTTTTAATCGCCAACTTAATCTCATCTAGCGCTATTGTATCATCTACTAACCATTCGTTTTGATAATTGTTATCGACTACTTTGAGGTGCACCTCTTCCAATTCCTGCAAATGTTGCTTCTTGGTTTTTAAGAAATCAATACTTTTATTAATCACGATACGTTTTAACCAAGCACCAAAAGTGACTTCAGCCTTGTACTGATTGAGTTTTGCAAATGCTTTAATAAAGGATTCTTGTACGATATCTTCAGCTTCCATAGCATCCTTTACAAACCGCATGGCAACTGTAAACATACCATCACAATATTGATTGTATAGTTTTAATTGCGCAGAGCGATTATTCTGCTTGCATTGTTCAATGATGTCAATTTGAAATGTTTTCAAATCTGTTTTGGTATGGTTAGGTACCCAATAAATCAATTACATCCATTTGGTACTGGTTCAGTGAACTCCTCTTGACTATTTCTTTCTCCTGCAACGTTTCCATTTTGCACTCTAATTTTGTTCTTTTTTAGAAACGTAGCGAAACTACGTTTAGAAAAAATAGGGCCATTATAACACAAAAGCTACACTTTTCGGTTTAAAACAAAAAAACAAGTTGAGTTCATTATAAAGACGACACAAATAATGGAGTGTTGCAAAAAAACTACAAGATTTTTAAAAAATTTATTTCATTAATTACATATAGTGAATCAAAATGTTTCAATTGAAAGTCGAAAACGTTTGCCCTAACCTTAAAGGATCGCTTGTTTTAAATCCAATTAATACATCGTGATTTTGTACTCATTTATGGATTGGCAAACAAAAATTCGGCTTAAATAATCTAGATTTCTATAATGACAACTAAAACCGAACATAAGAAAATGCAAGAAATTAGCGTTAACAATAGAGTAACCACGTCATTTTGAATTATATTTGAAATCAATTACTTACTATCCTATATTTTTATGAATACCTTTTTAAAGCGACTAGTTGTTATCTTATCTATTGTTACGATTGGATTATTTTTATACTCCACTTTTGTTGAAAACATTTTCGCGCCACGATTGAGTCCTAAAGATACTGTAGAATTTAAGTTAAATGACCTCAAACTCGAGGTGTTCTACAATAGGCCAACTAAAAAAGGTAGAGAGGTGTTTGGTGCATTAGTTCCTTTTAACAAAGTATGGAGAACAGGAGCCAATGAGGCGACCACATTTCAAACTAATAAAGATTTAATGATTAAAGGTATTTACTTACCTAAAGGAAAGTACACGTTATGGACGGTCCCAAAAGACTCTGCATGGAATGTCATGTTTAATACCAAACAATATAAATGGGGAGTTGATGAAGAAATGCAACCCATGTGGGATCCCAATAGTGATATCCTAGAAATTGATGTTCTCGTAGAAAAATTAAACACTACTGTTGAGCAATTTACAATTTCTTTTGATAATTCTACAGACGACCTCAAACTGACTATGGCTTGGGATAACACAAAAATCGCAGTACCTTTAAAAGTACTAAAGGATAAAAACTAGAAGCCGTTGTCTAAAAAACCGAAATCGTCTGCATTACATGAAACAGATGGTGTATCATCACCGTCTGATATTACAGACGCATCTTCTATCAAAATTATTCAACAAAAACGCAAGGCAAGACTTGATACAAAAACTTTAGTTGCTGAAATTTTAAGTGGTAGCATTACCGCTTTAAGCAGAGCCATTACGCTTGTCGAAAGTTCTAACCCAAAGCATCTAAAACAGGCAAACGACGTTATTAAATTGTGTTTACCACATGCTAACACATCTGTTAGAATAGGAATTACAGGCGTTCCTGGTGTTGGAAAAAGTACGTTTATTGAGGCGTTTGGAATTCACCTTACCGCAATAGGCAAAAAAGTAGCTGTATTAGCGGTTGATCCAAGTAGCAGTTTGAGTAAAGGCAGTATTTTGGGTGATAAAACCCGAATGGAAGATCTTGTAAAAGACGACAATGCATTTATTAGACCATCAGCTTCTGGAACGTCTCTTGGTGGTGTTGCTCGCAAAACTCGTGAATCGATTATTCTTTGTGAAGCTGCTGGTTTTGATACTATTGTTATTGAAACTGTTGGCGTCGGACAAAGTGAAACTGCAGTGCACAGTATGGTAGATTTCTTTTTACTACTTAAAATTGCTGGAGCTGGAGATGAACTCCAAGGCATCAAACGTGGCATTATTGAAATGGCAGATGCCATTGCCATCAATAAAGCAGATGGAGAGAATATAAGAGCTGCTAAACTCGCTAAAGTAGAATTTAATAGAGCATTGCATTTGTATCCGCAAAAAGAATCAGAATGGCAACCAAAAGTCAGTTTATGTAGCGCTTTACATCGTGAAGGTATTGATGAATTGTGGGTATTGATTTCAGAATATCTAGAACATACTAAAGCTAATAACTATTTCGAAACCCATCGCACAGCGCAAAATAAATTTTGGTTATTACAAACTATTGAAGATCGTTTAAAATCTGATTTTTTCAATCAGGCTAAAATTAAAGAGGCACTTAAAACGCAGTTACAATTAATTGAACACGGAGAAACGACACCTTTTGTTGCAGCTGAGTATCTATTAAGACTTAAAAATTAGCCTTATACCATTCTACTTGCTTTTTCACAGCCTCTAACAATGTCGTTTGCGGATTATAATTTAATAACCTCCTAGCCTTATCAATATTTGCTTTAGTACGAGATTGGTCACCTAAACGTTTTGGCTTAATATCTAATGCAATAGATTTTCCAAGAACTTGTTCAACAGCTTCGATACCTTCTTTAGTAGTATGCTCTACTTCAGTACCTAGATTTATAATTTCACCATTAACTTTAGATTCATTTCCTATGACACTTACAACACCATCTACAATATCACCTACATAAGTGAAACTGCGCAAATGCATGTCACTACCTTCAAATAAAGGAAATGCTTCACCTTTCAAACCTAAATCAATCAATTTAGTATACATTTTTTCTGGACGCTCACGTGGCCCAATTACAGAGTATAAACGTAATGAACAAGCACTCATCTGCTCTTCTCGGCTTTTTTGAAGTGCTAATTGCTCTGCAGCCAATTTAGTGACCCCATAATGTGATGCTGGTTCGGGAGCAAAACTTTCTGAGAATGTGGCTTCTAAACCGTATATTGAAGACGTACCAATATTAACAAACAACTTTAAGTCATTGCATTGTGATGCATAATCAATTAAATTTTTAGTCGCTATAATATTATTCTCAAAATAATCTTCGAATGTAGATGTTAGAGAAATACCTGGTTGTGCTGCAAAATGGAATATATAGTTAATATCATTTGGGAGAACTTCAGCTACATCCGAATCACGCAAATCTTTTTTGATAATGTCTATCCCATTATCTTTTAATGATTTGGCATTAAGATTTTTTAAATCAAGACTGTAATAATCGTTGAAATTATCTAATCCAACAACATCGTGACCTAGACTCTTTAAACGTTCAGCTGTATGCGAACCAATAAAACCAGCAGCTCCAGTAACAAGTATTTTCATCTGAAATGTTCTTTGAGAGCAAGTTAACACTATTTAAATCAAATCACTTCTATAACAGTTACATAAAAAACAATATTTTTGTTGTACTAACGCTCTACAAATGGATTATAAATTCACGATTATTGTTCCAATCTTTAATGAAACGGCTAATTTAATTCGTGTCGAGACCGAATTATCTGCTTATCTAAACACACTTGCGTTAGCCACTAAAGTTCTTTTAGTCAATGATGGTTCTACAGATGATACCCAGCATCATATTGAAGTTATTTGTGAAAGAAATGAAAATTTTGATTACCTCTTATTGTCTAAAAACAATGGCTTAAGTGCTGCTTTAAAAGCTGGAATTAATCACATAGACACACCTCTTACAGGCTATATTGATGCAGATTTACAGACGTCTCCAAACGATTTTGATTTACTACTAGAACACATAGGTACTTATGATTTAGTTACAGGTGTTAGATTGCATAGAAAAGATACGCTTGTAAAAAAAATGATATCAAAAGTTTCAAATGTTATAAGACGGATTTTTACTCAAGATGGTATGACAGATACTGGCTGCCCTTTAAAAGTGATTAAAACAGAAAATGCTCAACAAATCCCTATGTTTAAGGGGTTTCATAGATTTTTACCTGCTATGATTTTATTACAAGGTGGTACAATTAAACAAGTTCCGGTAGCACATTATCCTAGACTTAATGGCACTTCAAAATTTGGACTTAAAAATAGATTTTTGTCACCACTCTTATTTTGCTTCGTATACTTATGGATGAAACAAAAAACTATCAATTACAGTATTAAAAAAAAGAGCTTTTAAATTATTTAAGATGAAATCGGGATTGAAGATATGTATCTAATTTAAAGAACAATAATCCTGAAAACACTCCAAAAAGCATTCCGCTAACAACATCTAAAGGATAGTGCACACCAATATAAATTCTACTATAACCCATAGCCATAGCCCAAACAATCATGAATGGCAACATAAATTTATATTTAGAACGTAATTTTAAACCTATAAAAATTGCTAAAGACATAGAATTACTAGCATGTCCAGAAAAATAGCCAAATCTACCACCACAATGGTCTTTGACTAAACGCATATATTCTGAAACACCCTCTTGATGACATGGTCTAAAGCGTTCAAATCCATGTTTAAAAATATTGGTAATTTGATCTGTAAATGTGATCATTAATGCAATTACAACTAAAGTTAAAACGAACATTTTTGAGTTGAGCCTCTTATACATAAGATACCCCAAAATCGCATAAAAGGGAATCCAATTGAATTTAGTTGTATAAAACATCCAAAAACCATCCCAAGTTGTAGTACCTAATCCGTTAAGATATAGGAATAATTCTCTATCGTATTCAATCAGTTGATCTATCATTAATCGTCGTATACAGCTACTTCTCTATCATAAAAACCCGTTGCAGCTTTAATTAAGTTTTCGGCTTCTGCTTCAATCTCTTTTTGATCCTGATCGTCAAACTCTTCAAACCATTCCACCTCATCATCTTCTAGATTGATTATAAATCTAGGAAAGTCTGTATGAATGACATATATCGCGTTTGGATGATCTGTATTATCACCGAGTATGAATTTTGGTAGTTCCATGTTATGTATTAAGCATTAGTATTTGACAAAATTAACTTTTTCGTGAGATAATTGAATCTTATACACAATAATATTGCAGCAGTAGTTAAACCAGCTAGTAATCCAAGCCAAATCCCAAAACTACCATAATTCTCTTCTTTTCCGAAGTAAAAGCTAACGGGAAAACCGATTATCCAATAGGATATAAAGGTAATAATAGTTGGAATTTTAACATCCTGTAATCCTCTCAAAGCTCCTAAAACGACAACCTGAATACTATCACTAATTTGAAAAATAGCTGCTGCAAGCATCAACTTTGCTGCAATAGTCATCACTTCTTTATTATCAACTAAATTTTCTGTATCGTCATAATCCATATATAATTTCGGCAATTCTTCATGAAAAATAAAGAAAAAAGCTGCAAAAAATACGCCTAAACAGGTTGCTAAAAGAAATATAGAAAACGCTATCCTTCGAAGTTCAAAATATTGACCTAACCCTTTTTGATTACCAACTCTAATCATCGATGCCACGCTTAACCCCATAGCTACCATAAATGTCATGGATGACAGGTTTAAAGCAATTTGATTAGCTGCTTGTGGATTTTTACCTAATAAACCACTCAACCATATCGCAGCAGTAAAAATGGCAACTTCAAAAAACATTTGCATAGCACTAGGTGTTCCCAAATTGATTAGTTTTCTAATCATTAATTTATCAAGAACAAAAAACTTAATATTGGTAACAAATGCTTTAGACTTTTCTTTCCTATTTAACAACCACCATAGATGGATAACCATTACAATTCTAGAAATCACAGTACCATAAGCTGCTCCAACTATTCCTAATTCTGGACAACCAAATTTCCCAAAAATCAAAGCGTAATTTATAACGACATTAACAATATTAGCCAATATTGTAGCATACATAGGGTATTTGGTCATAGACAATCCATCACTAAACTGCTTAAATGCTTGGAAAACCACTAAGGGAATTAACGAAAACGCAACCAAATTTAAATAAGGTAGTGCCAGTTCAACCACCTCAACAGGTTGTTTCATCAAATAAAGTAACGGTTTTGCAAAAAATACAGTCAAGAATAATAGGACGCCTAAAATAGTACAAAGGAATAAACCATGTTTAAAAGACGATTTACCTTCTGAAAAGTTATTAGCTGAATCAGCCTCTGCTACCAACGGTGTAATTGCTGTTGAAAAGCCTATACCTATAGACATCCCAATAAACATAAAGCTATTACCTAAAGATACAGCAGCCAATTCTGCAGTTCCTAATTGACCTACCATTATATTGTCAACAAAACTCACAAATGTGTGGCCCAACATCCCTAAAATAACAGGAGCAGCTAACTTAAAGTTATAACTAAATTCTTTTGTGTATTGTGATAATATCAATAGGTAGATTTTAAAAATGTAAAGTTAAATTAATAGAATTTGCCATCATATGACTTCATCATATTTTACTAAAAATAAAATTCAATTGTTTGATTGCTATAAAGTTGTAAACTTAATTTGTTGATAAGTCGCACCCTAAATCTATGCGCCTTTTTAACTAAACCCTTACATTTATCATCATAAATACCTTATTGTAGTAGGTTTGGTATTTGAGGTAGAAGCTTTTTTAGCTATTATTTTAGAGGGATTTAAAAATTTTATTGTTAAAAAACGTTTCAAGCAAAAAGAGGACTCGTCCTCTTTTTGCTATTTTATTTAAAATCAAAAGCGTCTTCCCACCCATTCTCTGAATTTATAAAACGTAGGCAAAGGATCATTTAAGAACATTTTCACCTCTGTATTATTTAATAAATACGTTCGCTTAAAAATAAACAACGGATTTCGTTTGATTGACTTCCACACCCCTTTTAAGCGCATATAATGAATGGGCTCAAAACCGGTTTTGATTATCTTCTTGCCCAAAGCTAATTCAATAACTTGATGAGGAAAGTTTACTCCAGCACATTTTGACCCTTCTAAACTTCCCCAAAAACGAGCATTAATTTCTATGAGTTTAAAATCATTAGCATTTAGATCATATCTCATATCAAGATGAGCTACACCTGACCAATTGAGCTTGGACATGGTCTGTTTTGCAACTTTCAAAACATCATCATTCTTTAAAAAATCAAAAGCTAATTGAGGTGCAAAGACATTATTTCCTTTTAAATTTCCTTTTTGAATGGTATGATTTAAAACCGTTCCGTTGAGACACAAGACACTACAGTCTATATCATATCCTTCAATATATTCTTGAATTAAAATAGGGTGATTTATCTTTTCAAAATAATCTTCAAATTTTTCTTTTGTACTTATTTTTTGAATACCGTCTCCTCCCTTTAAACTTAAAGGTTTTATAAGTATCGGAAATTGAATTTTAGACCATAGTTGTTGTATATCTACTTCCGAAGTAATAAAAAATGAATTTGGATGTGGTACGTCATTTGCCTTAGCAAAATCATTCAGTTTCTTTTTGTTAATAGCTATTTCAAAACTGCTAAACTCTGGCAAAGGAATGATAGTTGCAGAATCCTCAATCTTGGTCTTATGTTTAATAAAGAAAGAAATTTCTTTTTCGGAAATAGGAACAATTACATCTATAGAATGCAACTTAACTTCTGAGTTTATAACGTTAAGCCAACTCGTATCATTTTGCTTTTCGTAGAATTTATAGTATGAAGTGTATCTAGAAAACCTAGTTGCAGTTCGTTTTTTATTGGATAAAACGACTATGTTGTAACCCTCAACCCGAGACAGACAATGTAAAACAGTCAAAGCCCAGGTACTGTCACCATCTGGAATTAAAATATTTAGGATTCCTGTCATTAATTTATTAAGATCAACATTATTAGAATTCAAATATAATCTTTTAGACTAAAAGTTGCTGTGCTTGTTTTTGAGCTAGTTTAAATTCGGTAATCATATCCTCGACAATTTCGGCTGTAGGTTTAATCTCATGAATCAAGCCAGCAATTTGTCCAATTTCTAGCTCTCCATCTTCTAAATCACCTTCAAACATACCTCGTTTTGCCCTCGCACGTCCCAAAAGCAATTTTAATTCTTCTACTGTTGGTGCTTTTTTATAGAGTTCTTGTAAATCTTGGAAAAATTTATTTTTTATTAATCTAACAGGTGCTAATTCTTTTAAAGTTAATTGTGTTTCACCTTCTTTAGTCTCTATAACTACTTTTTTGAATGCTTCATGAGCAGAAGATTCCGTACTCGCTACAAATCGACTTCCTACTTGTACTGCATCAGCTCCCAAAACCATAACCGCTAACATGGCACGACCAGTTGCGATGCCACCTGCAGCAATTAAAGGCACTTCAAGATGTTCTTTCACCATTGGTATTAAGGTTAACGTAGTTGTTTCCTCTCTACCGTTGTGACCTCCAGCTTCAAAACCTTCGGCGACGACAGCATCAACACCTGCATCTTGAGCTTTCAGTGCGAATTTCACACTACTTACTACATGAACAACAATTATACCTTTTTCTTTCAACCATCGCGTCCATGTTTTTGGGTTTCCTGCGGAAGTGAAAACAATCTTTACGCCTTCTTCAACGATGATATTCATGATTTCTTCAATATTAGGATACAACATTGGAACATTAACACCAAAAGGTTTATCGGTTGCGTTTTTACACTTTTTTATATGGTCACGAAGCACATCTGGATACATAGATCCTGCTCCAATTAAACCAAGAACACCTGCATTACTTGCTGCAGACGCCAATCTCCAACCGCTATTCCAAATCATACCCGCTTGGATGATTGGATATTTGATACCGAAAAGTTCAGTAATTTTATTTGCCATTTATGATTTTATAAGTTTGAATGTTTTTGAAGCATTACCTGATTGAAAAGACATGATATACAATCCCGAAGCCATTGAAGACAGATCCAACTGTCTAGAAGATTCTGTAATATCTTGCTCTAAAACCAACTTCCCTAAAACATCAAAAATTCTTAATGTTGTGATATCATTTACTGACGGAATTTGAATATTCAAAATATCTGTGACTGGATTAGGGTACACTTTAAACTCGAAGAAGTCCTCCTCTTGTAATGATAAACCAATGTCTAAAGCCAATTGAAGATCTGGTATCCCATAGCCAATAAAAAAGTCTGGCGTTGTATATTGAGATGCAGACATACGCACATAATCTTTAATTTCCTCATTAGTAGCATTTGGTAAAGCTTGCCATAGAGATGCAATACCTCCAGCCATGATAGGCGAACTAAATGATGTCCCATTGTTGTTGGTTATGTTATTGTCGTCATCAATAACAAAAGCTGCTACACCTCGTGCTGCTACATCTGGTTTTTGAGTCACTTGTATAGCACTTCCTTGAGAACTAAATCCTGCATAATTACCATCTTCATCTACAGCTGCAATACTTAATACACCAGCTGCATCTGCTGGAGCTCCAACACCACTTGCTCCAGAGTTTCCTGCCGATGTCACCACTAGAATTCCTTTTTCATTGGCAATATTTGCGCCTCTGGTTATAAATGTTGTACTTCCATTAAGATCTTCGTCTGTATGAGTATAATCAGGATTTTGGTATGTTTTATAACCTAGAGACGTGTTAATAACATCAACTCCAAGACTATCACTGCGTTCTGCAGCTTCAACCCAATAGGCCTCTTCCACTGGAGTTTCACTAGCGACATCTTCAGTTAAAAACACATAATAGGATGCGTCTGGAGCAGTACCTACAAATTGGTCTTCAATAAATCCAGCCATATCACTCAGTACTTTTGTACCATGATCATTACCTGTGAATGCATGCACATTAACATCACGTCTCACAAAATCATAACCACCTAATAGGTCACCATTGTCGCGCAATCGCTGAAAAGCTCCCATAGTATCCACATTTGGAAACCCAGAATCTAAGACTGCAACAATAACACCTTCTCCTGTATAGTCTTGAAGATGCAAGGCATCTGCATTTATCATCTCGACTTGATTTTGAGTATCTCCATAGTTAAAAGACACGTCGGTGTTTTCAATAGAAAATTTATCTTCGGAAACACTTACCCTCGACATATTTAGACTTCCATCAGCAAAATCTACAACATCAATAAAATCAAAATCATCAACCAATGCATTGATATCTTCTTCGCTTCCTCTTACATAAACAGCATTAAACCATTTAGATTTCGCAAAAACAGTGACACCCGTTTCTGGAGCTTTAAGCAGTGTGATGAACGTTTCATTGACAGGCACGTCACGTTCGTCTATGACCACACCATGAGCGTTTTTTCTATCTATGGCTTGTTGTGTAAGAATGGTAATAGGATTATCAATTGAAGCTTGCACATTGACTTTCTCATTGAAATAAACCCAAGCGTCTTGCTGGGCATAAACTGAAAACTGAAAGCATACAATACCAATAAGTAGGATTTTTTTCATGTGTTCATTTTTATTATTTTTCAACGTTCACATGCAGTTCGCTATTCATTATCCTCTTGAATGATAAAATTTTAGCATGCTCGTTTCATAGCAATTGATATTTAAAGTAGTCTTTTTAAATGGTTAAACCTTAAGATCACTTCATTGCAATTTATGAAATTACTCCCGAACCTACTAATTCATCATCCAGATACCATGCAACAAATTGCCCTTCTGTAATTGCAGATTGCGAATTTTCAAAGGCTACAAAAAGCCCATTTTCAACCTTATGAAGCGTTGCGTTTTCTAATGTTTGACGGTAACGTATTCTTGCTTTAACCTCCATAGTTTCATCAACTTTAAGTGTCAAATCTTCACGAACCCAATGTAATTCATCATTAGTAACAAACAATGCACTTTTAAAAAGTCCAGGATGGTTTTTCCCTTGACCAGTATAGATAACGTTTTCAACAACATCTGTATCAATAACAAAAAGAGGTTCTATTGTTCCACCAACAGCAAGACCTTTTCGCTGACCTTTAGTGAAATAATGTGCACCTTGATGTTTACCTACTATTTTTCCGTCGGAAATATTATAATCTACCTTTTTTGTCAAATACTGAAGTTCTTCAACTTTACTCTCAAAATCTGGAGCTGTAGTATGATAATAATCTTGCTCAGCAGGAATTTCTACAATGACACCTTCTTTAGCTTTCAATTTTTGTTGTAAAAACTCTGGCAACCTTACTTTACCAATAAAACAAAGCCCTTGAGAATCCTTTTTATCTGCTGTTACCAAATCTAATTTAGTAGCAATCTTTCTAACTTCAGGTTTCGTCAATTCACCAATTGGAAACAAAGCCTTAGATAATTGTGCTTGTGACAGCTGACATAAAAAATAGGATTGATCTTTATTATTATCTGCACCAGCTAACAAACTGTAAATTTCTTTAGAAGAACCATCTTGCTCACTAACCTTAGTAGAAATGCCTTTTCTACAATAATGACCAGTCGCCACATAATCTGCTCCTAAGTCTAAAGCGATTTTCATAAAGACATCAAATTTAATCTCTCTATTACAAAGTACGTCAGGATTTGGCGTTCTTCCCTTTTGGTACTCATCAAACATATAATCTACAATACGTTCTTTGTATTGCTCACTTAAATCTACCGTCTGAAATGGAATCCCTAACTTATCTGCAACCAACATGGCATCATTACTGTCGTCTAACCAAGGACATTCATCAGATATGGTCACAGAGTCATCATGCCAGTTTTTCATAAACAAGCCAATAACCTCATAGCCTTGCTCCTTTAATAAATAGGCAGCAACACTAGAATCTACGCCTCCTGAAAGGCCGACAATTACTCTTTTCATTCTACAAAATTAAGAAATAAAAATAGCAACAGATGCGCTGTTGCTATTATAATTTACTATATTCTCTATAAGCTTTAACTATTGCTTATTTGGGTTTTTGCTTCGCTTGGTATGATCTTTAGTTTTAACAAGTTTCCCGTTTTCATAATACTTCCAGATCCCATGTTTAAGGTCTTTTCTATAAGTGCCTTCCGCTTCCAAATTACCATCTGCACCATAATACTTAGATACACCATGCAATTCATCGTTTACGTACATGAATTCTTTTAAAGTTTTACCCTTTTCCGAATACCAAATTGATGATCCATTTAACTTTCCATCCACATAATATGCCTTTTCTGCGGTTGTTCCATCTGGATAAAAAACAAGTTTCTCGCCTTCGAGATTCCCATTATCATTATAGAACTCTGTTGACATCATAGAGGTGCTTTTATTATGATAATAGATCCATTTACCACTATAAAGCTTGCCATTCATTTCGCCTTCACTAATAAGCTTTCCTCTTGAGGATAAAAATTTCACCTCTGCTTTAGTATTGATAGCGTTAAATACTTTAGTCGCACTCAAAACACTTGTCCCTTTATTTAGAGTGTAAAATTTAAATGTGTCTATTTCTTTACCATGATCAAATTGTCCTTCATATCGTAGCTGTTTAGTCTTATTAAAGTACTTTTCCCAAACACCATGCCTTTTATTAGCGCTATCAATTTGATTTATAGATTCTTGAGCACAAATGTTTAAAGTAAAAATTGTTAAAAAAAATATAAAAAAACGACATTTCATTGAGTTTTGTTTAATCATTAGCTAAATTTGTTAAACATATTAATATTATATTAATAATGTTAAACAACAAAAACTCAAAAAAATGAAAATTATTTCAAAAACAATCAAATTATTACCATTATTTTTTTTGGCGTTAGTTATTACTTCATGTAGTGATGACGATGACAACGGAGGAGGAACAAATCCTCCTGCAGAATTAAACATTGTACAAATTGCAGTGGCGACTGACGACTTATCTAGTCTAGTAGCTGCATTACAAGCTGCAGATGGAGATTTAGTAAACGTATTAAGTGGTAGTGGTCCATTTACAGTACTTGCTCCAACAAACGCAGCATTTGCAACTTTTTTAAGTGACAATAGTTTTGCAAGTTTAGATGATGTACCAACAGATGTACTAAATCAAGTGTTATTAAATCATGTGATTTCTGGAGATGTATCGTCTACAGATTTAGTAGGTTTAGGCTCTGGCTATACTAGAACGAATGCTACTGGTGCTGATGGAAACACAATGAGCCTCTATTTTGACACTAGTGATGGTGTTGTATTTAATAATGTCTCTACAGTAGAAACTCCAGATGTTGTTGCCTCTAATGGTACTATTCATATTGTAGATGCCGTTATTGGTTTACCGAGTATTGTAGATCATGCTTTAAATAATCCTAATTTTTCAACACTAGCTAATGCATTAGTTCTTGAAGATTTAGTTACAACATTGCAAGGTGATGGACCATTCACAGTGTTAGCACCAACTAACGCTGCGTTTTCTGATTTCACAAATCCTAACTCAAATACATTATCAAGTATTTTATTGAACCATGTCCTTTCTGGCGCTATAACTTCTGCAGACTTAGCAGCTTTAGGAAACACATACGCAAACACACTTGCAACAGGACCCAATGACAGCGCATTGAGTTTATACTCTAATACTGATGATGGTGTACGTTTTAATGGTGTATCTTCTGTAGCAATTGCAGATGTTATTGGAACAAATGGAATCATTCATGCTGTTGACGGTGTTATTGATTTACCAACAATAGTAACATTCGCATTAGCAAACCCAAACTTATCTAGCTTAGTAGCTTCCCTAGCAGAAGCAGATGGAAGTGCAACTGACCCAATGTTGATTCCAACATTATCAGGTGTCGGCCCTTTTACAGTATTTGCCCCTTTAAATACTGCTTTTACTACATTACTAGATAGTAATCCAGCTTGGACTACTCCAGCAGACATTGACGATGCTTTATTAAATAGCGTGTTAACTCACCATGTTCTTAATGGAAACAATAGAGCAGAAAGCTTAACAGATGGTATGATGGTAAGCACACTTGAAGGTGACATGATTACGATCAACTTACCAGGGAACGATGGCAATGCAGGTAAAATAACTGATGGTTCAGGAAATACAGATATCGATATTGTACTTACTAATGTACAAGCGGTCAATGGTGTAGTTCATGCAGTAGAAACAGTATTAATTCCAGATACTACAAACTAAAATATATCTATAAGTTCATTGGTAATTGAATTAATAGCTTAATATAATTGTAACGAACTTAGTATAAAAAGCCTTTAAACAATATGTTTAAAGGCTTTTTTTTATACGCCAAAATTAGAGTTCATCCTTTTTTATATCTTTGGAAATATAATCTGAATTGCTTTTACATCTAAATCTCTCAATTTGAATTCATCCCTACTTCACAGAAATATTATGTTCTGATTACTCCTTTAAGCATTGGATAGTACTGCATCTCACATTACATTATTTACACAAAGACTCCTTTATGCTTGAATTTAATATGCTATATATATTAAGAGGATATATGGCCTTGTACCAATTACCAACCAATAACAAAAAGACGCACTAAATCGAGCAGATAGGAACTTACTTCTCATGTCATAGAAATCTAAGTGTATTATTTCCTTATTTAATAATTGCCCTGCCTACACACCTCTATTTAGGCTGCTCAAATAAAATAAATAACGGACTTTTCCGAATTAAAAATAAACGCCAACCACAATAATGTAGCACAAAAAAAAGCCTTTAGAATAATCTAAAGGCTTTTATATGTTTGAATATGCTAATCGTATTATTTCTTTCTCTTTTGCTGTGCCTGTTTTTGCTGCTCAGCTTGCTCCATCATACCAGCCATTTTTTTCTGAAACTTATTTTGTTTCTTAGGCTTGGTCTTATTCACTTGAATCTGTGCGTGAATTTTATCTTCATCTAAAATATAGTTCTTTATCACTAACATAATCCCAATACTAATAAGGTTAGATATAAAGTAATACAAACTTAAACCTGACGCATATTGGTTAAAGAAAACAAGCATTAAAATAGGTGAGAAGTAAATCATGTACTTCATCATTTTACTCATATCTGGCATACCTTCTTGCGTTGGTTGCGATGCCATTTGTTGACCTGTCGTCATTTTCATATAAAAGAAAATAGCGATTGCTGCCAAAATTGGAAATAAACTCACGTGATCACCATACATTGGAATGGTAAATGGTAATTCTGCTATCGAATCATAAGATGATAAATCGTCTGCCCAAAGGAAACTTTTTTGACGTAATGCAAAAGCTGTTGGGAAAAACATGAACAACGCATAAAACACTGGCAATTGAATTAAACCAGGTAAACAACCTGCTAAAGGACTGGCGCCAGCCTTATTTTGAAGTGCCATTGTTTCTTGTTGCGCCTTCATTTTGTTGTCTTTATGCTTCTCTCTAATCGCATCCAACTCAGGTTTCAAAACCTTCATTTTAGCTTGCGACAAAAACTGCTTGTACTGCACAAATGACATGACTAGTTTTATTAAAACAGTCATTACAATAATAGCGATACCATATGGTAAGAAGCCACTTAAGAATCCAAATAAAGGAATAAACAAGTGCTTATTAATCCATCCAAAAATCCCCCAACCAAATGGGATACTTTCTTCTAAACTATGATCATACTCCTTTAAAACCTTACTGTCTGTAGGTCCAAAATATAATTTGTAATTATTATCTGCTTCACCATTAGTAAATGTTAATGGAAGCTTAGATGTAAATTTCTTAGTAAAAACTGTATCAATTTCTTCATTTTCTACAAGATCAGTAGTAGAAATTCTTGCACTTTTAATTGGTATTTCTGCTACAAGTATTGTACTAAAAAAGTGTTGCCTATAGGATAACCATCGCACATCTGCAATAACCTCTTCATCCTCTCCTGCTTGTGATAACTTATCTATCTTTTCATCTTCATACATATACGTTAATCGTGTGTAACGATTCTCATATGTGATACTCTCATCATGACGATACGTTTCTAATTGCCAGTCTAAATCAATGGCTTGAGAACTATTAATGACGTTATTTAAACCCTGAGATTTAATAGAAAAATCTATCATATACTCATCTGGTTTCAATTCATAACGGTATTCTAAAAACTGAGAATCAGACGCTTTGAATTTCATCGAAACCACCGTATTGTTACCATTTTCAGTAACGGTAGGCTCGAAATACTGCTCGTTGGTATTTAATATTCTATTATCTGCTGTTGGAATTGTAATATTAAAGGATTCATTCCCGTTTTGAATTAATGCGATTGGAATAGAATCATAATCCACAAATCTCTTAAGAGTCACTTCGGAAAGAAAACCACCTTTATTACTAAATTTTAAATCAAATACATCTGTTTGTATAGTAGTATAGCTATCTGTTGCAGATGAAAGTGTTGATGAAAATGCAAAAGCACCCAATTTATTTTTTAATTCTTCAATTTTTAAAGAATCTCCAGGCCTTGGTGCTGTAAAATCTTGTTCAGTAACAACTTTAGTCTCTTTGACTTGTTTTGTTTCTGCTTTTTTATCAGCTTCAATTTGCTCTTTCTTCTCTTGTTCTTCTAATTCTTCAGGAGTGGGTTGATTATTCCACATCATAAAAATTAATATGGCGAAGATAAGAACGAATCCTATAATCGATTTTACGTCGAATTTTTTTTCTTCCATGTTGTAATTTAAAAATATCTCTGATTGGTTATAGAGAATGGTTACCTTTTATCAAAAAGCTATCCAATATTATTTCTGTGCCATACTGACACTTTTGTTATTAGTTTTATAATCTAATGCTGCTTTTACAAAGGACACAAATAATGGATGTGGACTCGCCACCGTGCTCTTATATTCTGGATGGTACTGAACGCCAACAAACCAATTATGAGTAGGGATTTCTATAATTTCTACTAAGCCAGTTTCAGGATTTAGACCCGTTGCTTTCATACCAGCATCTTCAATTTCTTGTTTGTAAACATTATTAAATTCATAACGATGTCTATGTCGTTCTTTTATATCAACGGTCTTATAAATATCTTTAACTAAGCTACCCTCTATCAATTTGCAACCCCAAGCTCCAAGGCGCATTGTACCCCCTTTATTGATAACAGATTTTTGAGATTCCATGAGATTAATGACAGGGTCTGGCGTATTTTCGTCCATTTCGGTAGAATTGGAATTCGCTAGTCCTAAAACGTTTCTAGAATATTCAATAACTGCCATTTGCATCCCTAAGCAAATCCCTAAAAATGGAATGTTATGCTCACGAACAAATCGTACCGCTTCAATTTTACCTTCAATACCACGCTCTCCAAATCCGGGAGCGACTAAAACACCATGTAAGTGTATTAATTTTTTAGCAGCATTTTTCTCTGTTAAATATTCAGAATGTATAGACTCTACATTTACTTTAACTTCATTCTCTGCTCCTGCATGAATAAACGATTCTAAAATAGACTTATAGGAGTCTTGAAGTTCAACATACTTACCAATAAGACCAATAGTAACCTCCCCCTTTGGATTTTTATGACGTGATAAAAATTGATTCCATATAGTTAAGTCTGGTTTTGCACTTGTTAAGCTTAACTTTTTGAGCACTACCGTATCCAAACCTTCTTCTAACATTAAATTAGGCACATCATAAATTGTAGATGCATCTATAGATTGTATAACTGCTTCTGGACGTACGTTACAAAATTTAGCAAGTTTATCTCGCAATTCTCTAGGAAGTTCGTGTTCGGTACGACATACTAATATGTCTGCCATCACACCACTCTCCATCAATGTTTTTACACTATGTTGGGTTGGTTTCGTTTTTAATTCTCCAGCCGCAGATAAATAAGGAACTAGCGTTAAATGAATAACGATGGCATTGCTTTCACCAAGATCCCATTTTAATTGTCTAACTGCTTCGATGTAAGGTAGTGATTCAATATCACCTACGGTTCCGCCAATTTCTGTAATAACAATATCGTAATCTCCAGAGTTCCCTAAAATTTGCACACGATGTTTAATCTCGTCTGTAATATGAGGAATCACTTGAACTGTTTTCCCTAAAAACTCACCACGACGTTCCTTTTCAATAACACTTTGATAAATCCGACCAGTGGTTACGTTATTAGACTGACTTGTTGGCACATTTAAAAAACGCTCGTAATGACCAAGGTCAAGGTCAGTTTCCGCTCCATCATCTGTCACATAACATTCGCCATGCTCATAAGGATTTAAAGTTCCCGGATCAACGTTAATATAAGGATCTAATTTTTGAATTGTGGTTCTGTACCCTTGAGCTTGAAGAAGCTTAGCTAAAGATGCTGCGATGATACCTTTTCCTAAAGAAGAAGTAACACCACCAGTTACAAAGATGTATTTTGTGGTAGTTGTCATGTTGCGCTGTTAAACGCAGGCAAAATTACAAAATATAAATAGTTATTGTTGTATTGTTTTTGGGTTTGTTGAGAATATGGTAAAGGTGCTGGTTTGGAAGTTGTTCGGGCTTTATTTTCTGGGGAAAATAGTCACGATTACCAAAACAGCGAATATCAAAAATAAAAACAGTCAATAATCTAACAAATGTTATACGAACACGAGACGTCGCAAAATAAAACAGAATATAAATTTTTCACACTCCTACTTATTTGAATTTCTCACCATAAAACAACTAAGACTTACCTGCAGTAAATTACTTTTTGCACATTAAAATGGTCTTATGAAATTATTGGGAATTACCAATTATAAACTAATGAATAACCGGTTTTTAGTAACAAAAAAATAACTCTTAATACATTCACTCTCCCTTTTAATAAATCATAACTAATAGATTCAAATATCAAAAATTTAGGAGCGCATACATATTATTCAGTCAGTTTGTTATCAGCATCACTTTCATCTAATTGCGAAAGTGCCTTTTTATTTTCCTCAATATTGGGATAGTTTTCCTCTCTTTGTTTCTTTGCTGAGTAAAAAATATTCCACATGGTTAAACCAATGTAAATTGAAAAAATTATAGCACCTATTATAAAAAACCCTATGTTCATGTTGTTCTTCTTTGTCTAATTGCTATTGCAAATAATAATATTGTACCTGGCCAGTGTGCCGAATATTGAGCTTCATCTGTCATACCTAATAGTCCATATCCCACTGAGTATAAAAGACATAGAAATGCTAGGATAACTGGGTACCATTTTAAAATTATTTTTTTCATTTTGTATTTTTTATGTAATTAATTATTAAATCGAATGTGTAAATAAACTAACTGTTTATCTATTTTTGGTAATACTAACGGAGAGCATCACAATACTGTTTAATGCTCTACTCTAGGAGCAACGAAAAGCGATTATGCCTTTCGTTAGACCCAGACGATATAGAAATTTATAAACACTGTTTTTAAACTTTCTTAAAGTCCAGAGTCGGGTCTTCCTTTTAATCGAATATCAATTCTCTTTTTCTTGACAGTTAGACGCTTCATAACATCCATTAACTTTGTCGCCTTTGTTTTTTTATAAATCTCATTTATTGATAAAATAAGTCTTTTTGCTTCTCTTGAAGCGATTACTCGATCGCTAGTAGACATATGACTCATTTTAGCTTTTTCAAAAAGTGATGCTTGCTTTAAAATATCCATTTTCTTTATTTTGTTTAACTATATTCAAAAATAGTTAAACAAAGCTAAAAGCTAGTGTTAACCCTTATTTTAACAAAGGTTTTAACATTTACCTAATCATAAGCATCTATTTTTAAGACTGCCTTTTAAAAATACCAAAGAAAACTTATAAATTAAATATAAAAGTGCATTTTTTAAAAATATATTGCTATTTGTTAAGATAGGCTTGAATCTTTTTGGTTACAATCTCACGTATCTACACTTGAAATCGTAACAGAATACAACTCGTTTACATTCCTGTTTTGACGTTCGTTCAAAAAACAATGTCACCAGGATCCTTAATAATAATAAGGAAATTTCTGATAGGTTAAAATCTAGGTAGACAAAAAAACCTTCTTTAAAGACCCCAAAATCTTAAAAAAAAGTTTGCAAAAAAAACAGAGTATTTCCAACTCCACAACTCCACAACTCGATAATACTAATATTTAAAATTAACTATTGTTTAGGATACCGCTTTTGAATATCCTTTATCAAATACTCCAATCCATTCAACTTCAACTCATAAACCTGTGTCAACATATCCCCTAATTTCCCTTTCGGGAAGCCTTTATTGTGATACCAGACCACATAATATTCTGGTAAGTCTATAAGGTATCGACCTTCATATTTACCATAAGGCATTTTGGTATGTGCGAGTTTAATGAGAAAGTTTCTATCTGGCTGCAACGTCATTTGGATAAATCTAATTGTTTAGTTGTACGCTATTAAAATTAACTCATGTCATTCCGAATGAATGCAATGAAGAGGAATCTCAAATTTTAACACTTTAAAGATTTCTCGTCGTTCTTGCTTCACTCTGTTGAAACGACAAAGATTATTAATGTGATTTGAATGCTCTGTATTTATCTAATTCTATGTTTACAAACTGAGACCACACCTCTTGTTGCTCCTTATTTATAGAATTATCAGTTTGCGTATCGTAGTCATTTTGCATTATAGCCAAGTTCTTATTGGCTTGCTCATGACCGTCTCTAAGCTCTTGTTTAATGTTTTTCGACATATTGAATCTAGAAATATTATAGCGCAATTGCCTCACATTAAGCTCTGTAATATCAAAATGTAATTGCTCATGAGCCAAAATATGATCATCACCTTTAGCTTTATTATACCACGATTTTTCTGGATAGAAATGTGCTTGAGCTTCTGCCTTAAAATCTACAAATTGATCATTAGATTGACTTACAGAAAATGAAAATGTAATCCCAGAAGCTGTAACTGCAACAGCATCTGTATCTTGATCTACTGCGCCTTTAAAATCTGCCCAAGTGAGCTTTTTACTATCACTCCATGAGATGGTGACCTCTTCATTCATGGCAGGTTTCAGAAAAAATAAAAAAATGACTAATAACTTTGGTAACATTATTTCCAGTTAAACGTGATATCTTTTTCGATATCTGGATGCAAACTATAATGCACAGGACATGTATTACCAGCACGTTCTAAAATTTTACGTGTTTTAGAATCTGCCTCAAAAGGCAACTCCAATACCATTTCTATTTTAGAAATTCGTCGAGGATCAATCGCCATCGTTTTTGTGACATGAGCAGTGGTTCCTGTCATATCAATTCCCATATCGTTGGCTTTAATTCCCATCACAGTAATCATGCAACTTGCTAATCCTGTAGCAACAGTATCTGTTGGTGAAAACGCTTCGCCTTTACCATTATTGTCTACAGGTGCATCTGTTAAGAATGAATTATCGGATTTTAAATGAACATTTTCTGTTCTTAAATCGCCTAAGTAAGTTACTTTTGAAGTCATTTATTCTGCCTCTACTATGGTTAAATTATCATATTTCACAACGTAAACCGCTTCATTATAGAAGCCTCCAAACATCTTTTTAGAATATCTAAATTTGTTCTCTACGTACTCTGTTTCTATATCGCTAGACGATGCTTTGTACAAATCATCTTCGCTAGCTAAACGCAATAAAAGATCAAGCGTTAAATCAAACCCTCTCACCGCATATTTATTCGGACTTACATTATACTCGCGTCTATATGCTTTAATAAAAGCATTTCTTGACGATCCAATATCTGCAGTTTTATTTACTGACGGATAATGAAACTTCAAATTAGATAAATGATAGTTAGAAATCTCTCTACCCTCAAAAGCTCTATTTTTATTGGTAGTAAATAAAATTATTTCTTTACCATCTACAATCAAACCATTAATGATACTAATAACATTAGACGCAAACCCTTCGTTATCGGTTTCTAAGAAAACAATGTTTTTTCCGTCTTTAAAGATGTTTTCTAAATCTGTTTGATAGACAAAATAAGCTTCTTTGCCTTTTTTGTCATTTCTAGAATAGATTTGTTCTGCATTAGGAAACTCACTTTTCAACTTGTTACTAATACGTTTATGTTTTGAATCTGAAATGATAATCATATGCCTAGGCAAAGAATCTAATTTCACATATTTGATAATGGTATCCTCCAACAAATCACCAGAAGGAACACTTTGAAACACATTATCATGCAGTGTTACAGGCATCGAGAAAGGTGAAATAACAGGAACATTATCTCCTTTTAAATCTAAAGCTACACGATCTAAATTTTTAGGAATCAAAGGGCCAATAACTGCATCATAATCAGAAAAATCGTTAGCACTTAAAATATTAGAAATCTCAGCTAATTGGTTTCTTGTATCGCACACCTTTAAATAGGTAGAAATACCTAAGCGCTTAGCAGAGTCTATTGCCATTAATGCACCTGCATGAAAATCTAATGATATAGATAAATAGGCATCTTTTCTAATTGCTTTTTTAGCTTGTTTCACAGAATCTATATCAATTCTATTCAAGCGGTAAGGCAGCATTAATGCAATCTTTTTAAGACTCAAATTTTTGAGACTACTAGATAAATCTGTATTTATCAAATCTTTAACTGAAGCTGCCATTTTAACATCTGCAGGTACTTTTAAAACCATACCTAGTTTGAGACCGCTCTCTTTTAATCCAGGATTTAATTGTTCTAATTGCTCTTGTGTCACACCTAATCTTCTATCAAGCGCCATAAAACCTTCACTTTTTAAAACCGTAAAGTAATTATAACTTTCTTCGACAACGTTCTCTTCATTATTGCTAATATTTGGGACATTTACGTCTTGTCCAGGTTGTAGAACTTCACTCATACTAGGATTTAAGGCTTCCAATTGTGGCACTGTAATCCCAAACTTATAAGCCACTCTCCATTTCCCTTCTTTTGGCAATACAGTATACTTTTTAACGGTATTATTTAAAGAGACTTTACTGACGATTGTTTTGTATTTAGGGATCTTAATTTTATCACCTTTTCGTAAGTTCTCAGAATATAATCTAGTATTGTGTTTTTTGATATCTGCAATCTCTACATTATACTTTTGAGAAATACTGTACAAGGTTTCTTTACGTTTTACTCTATGTTTTTTAAACCCAACCACCTCTTTAACAGATTCTTGTACAGGCTCATTCTTAACACGTGTCGTAGGAATTATAAGAACCGTATCTGGCTTTAATACTGTTTTAGCATCAGGATTAAGCGCATAAATATCAAAAGGCGTTACCAAGTACATCTTAGCAATAGTTCCAATAGTTTCACCTTGCTTTACTTTGTGCGTTTTATAATCTTGAGCAAACACAGAAAAGCTGCATAAGAAGACAATAATTAGAACGAGTTTTTTCATTGATACAGTTATTTGTGAATTTCCTTTTCTTCGGAAATTTTAGTTGATTACAACTATGCTATGTTTTAATATATTTTAAGCAAAAAGCGCCCCCTATAAAATGATGCTCTTCACAATTCTTTTCCTTTTAAAGAAGGAGGAGTGACTTCTATTTTTTAAACCGAAGACGTGGTGATTTGATATTACGATCTAGTTTCTCTTTTTTTTAACTCAGCGCTTCCTGCCTGCTCAGGAATTTGTTATTCCCATTCTATAGTTGCTGGTGGCTTTGAGCTAATATCGTAAACCACCCTATTCACACCTTTTACTTTATTTATAATCTCGTTTGAGGTCTTTTGTAAAAACTCATAAGGAAGATTGACCCAATCTGCAGTCATTCCGTCTGTACTTTCTACTGCTCTCAATGCCACACATTTCTCGTAGGTGCGTTCATCTCCCATCACTCCTACACTATTAACAGGCAACAATATGGCACCTGCTTGCCACACTTTATCGTATAAATTCCAAGATTTTAAGTTGTCAATAAACACAGCATCCACCTCTTGTAATATACGTACTTTTTCAGGAGTGATATCTCCTAATATCCTAATCGCTAATCCAGGACCAGGGAATGGGTGACGACCTAAAATTGAAGGATCCATTCCCATAGAAGCACCAACACGACGAACCTCATCTTTAAATAATGCTCTTAAAGGCTCTACGATTTTCAATTTCATATAATCTGGCAATCCGCCAACATTATGATGACTTTTAATTGTTGCACTTGGTCCTCCTGTTGCAGACACACTTTCTATAACATCAGGATAAATAGTCCCTTGCGCTAACCATTTTACATCTTTAATTTCATGAGACTCATCATCAAAAACCTCAATAAACACACGACCTATTGCTTTACGTTTAAGCTCAGGATCGCTGACATCTTTCAAGGCATCCAAAAAGCGTGCCGAAGCATCTACGCCTTTTACATTCAATCCCATACCTTCGTATTGCTCGAGAACACTTGAGTATTCATTTTTACGAAGTAAACCGTTATTCACGAAAATACAGTAGAGGTTTTTACCAATAGCTTTATGTAATAATATAGCAGCAACCGATGAATCTACACCTCCAGACAATCCTAGAACGACTTTATCATCTCCTAATTGTGCTTTAAGATTCGCTACTGTTTCGTCAACAAAGGAATCTGGTGTCCAATCTTGCTCTAATTGAGCGATATGTACTAAGAAATTTTCTAGTAATTGTTTCCCATCTGTAGAGTGATAGACTTCGGGATGAAATTGTATCGCGTAGGTCTGTTCGCCTTCAATTTTAAAGGCTGCATTTTCAACATCATGTGTACTTGCTAACAACACACCATTAGTAGGTAATTCTTTAATGGTATCACTGTGGCTCATCCATACTTGACTGCCTTTAGAAATACCTGTAAAGAAATCATCGTCTTGTTTTACAAAACTTAAGTTGGCTCTACCGTATTCTCTAGTATTGGATTCTGCTACTTTACCTCCAGAAAAATGCGCCAAATACTGTGCACCATAACAGACAGCGAGCATTGGTTTTTTACCTCGTATTTGGGTAAGGTCTGGATGCAAAACATCTTCACCTCTAACGGAGTTTGGACTACCAGAAAGGATGACAGCTTTGAAACTCTCAGAATCTACAGGGATTTTATTAAATGGATGAATTTCGCAATAGATATTTAACTCTCTAACGCGACGTGCAATAAGTTGTGTGTATTGCGAACCGAAATCTAAAATAAGTACTTTGTTGTGTTGCATGTGCAAAAGTAATAATTGCATCCAAAATTAAAACTAGAAAGCAATAATTTTTACACTAAATTGTTAACACTAAAAACTCACCTGCTAAAGGCTCTAAATTTTCTATTAACTTCGGGATAAGTGCCTCACCATATTCTAAATAAAACTCTGAGAAATTCATATTACGCTCTTGCAAGCTTTGACCAGGAAACAGCTCATCTTGCAGTATTGTAACACGCTCTAAGTAATCACTCAACTTTCGTTTTTGTGCTTTTAGCAATCTGCTTTCTAGATTCTCGAGTCCGTTAATTTGTTTTGTTTCTTGTGCTTTAACTGCACCAAGAAATGATGTATCTGTTTGTTCTGCGAGTGCATACAACCCTTTAAATTGTTGTTCTAAATGTGCTTTTTGAGATGAAAAATCAATATCAACTTTAGACACTTGCTTCGTGACTTTAGTTTGTAATGCCTGTTGTTTTAAGAATAAATCGACAACTGAAACCTCTAGCTTTTGGAGTTTCTCTTGTTGCTTATCGGTCATTATTAACACCGAATTACGAAGCAGCAACATAGGAAACGTAACCTTTTGTGCTTCAAAATTAGATTTGAGTTGCAACCAATAGGCCAACTCTCCGCCTCCCCCAATATAACAGAGGTTTGGCAAAATAACTTCTTGAAACAAAGGTCTCATAATCACATTAGGACTAAACCGCTCTGGGTGCTCTAAGAGCACTTTTAGTATCTCACTCTTGCTCCACTTTAGCTCTGTATTGAGGACGGTGTAAATTCCGTTAGTTTCAATAATGCGTTCACGTATATCTTTTGTGATATAGAACACATTGATTTCTCTTGGATTGACTTGAATTTTATAATTTCCAGTGAGATTATTAAGATAACTATTCGCTTCTGAAACTTTATCAAATGCTGTTTGATTAACCAATTCATCTTCAACATAGGGTATAAACAAACGCTTCAAGGCTTTATCATTACCATCAACAATCACTAAACCATGATCCTTGAACAATGCATTAACCAAATAACGCATCGCATCTGTTAAGTTTTGATGTTCTAAATAGGCACTTTTAAATACTTGCTTAAGGGTTTCGGCATTGGTCGCATTATTTAATTGGTTGGCAAACACCTCAAAGACAGCATCCAGACCGTTGAGATCTAATTCTCCAACAGCGCCTGATGCTTCACGATTCCATTGTACTTTTTGTCCGTGGAAATTAAAATAATTGATCTCCTCAAAATCATGATCTTCGGTTGCCATCCAATAGATAGGCACAAAGTTTTGATGAGGATATGCTGCTTTTAATTGTGTACACAGATTAATAGTAGAGATAATTTTATAGAAGAAATATAAAGGTCCAGTAAATAAATTGAGCTGATGCCCTGTCGTAATTGTAAATGTATTGGTATCACTTAATTGATTGATATTGTTTTCCGTTACTTCAGAACTATCTACTGAAGCATATTGGGTTTTTAAAGAGTGCACGAGAACCTGGCGCGTGTTAGAAGAGAAAGAGTGCTGCTTCTCCTCAATTTGAGCTTTGAAGTTCTCAAGTTTTGGAAAGCGATTATAAAATGATTTTAACTCTTCTTTTTCATCTAAATAATCACAAATTAATGAGGAAAAATAATTGGCATCTTTAAATGGAATACAGTCTGTTGGCATAGCTTCAATTCAATTGTAGTGTAAAGATAAGCTTCTTCACTTTTTTTGAGTATTAAATTTTAGTTAATACCAATTGTTGATAGGATTTGGTGGTGTGATGATACCGCGTTTTTTTTGCCTTGAGGCTGAGACAGAAAAATGATACCGGATTTTATTCACCCTCAGACTGAGAGCTGTTTGTTACGACCGATTTTTTTTTGCCCCAACCCTAAAGGGAGCAAAAAATGCTCATGGCTTACAACCTGTAAGGCATGAAAAAATCTATAAAAAATTGAAATATTTAGCATAAGAAAACCTCTAAGTCCATAAAACGAAAGTTCTAACTCACAAAATTTAATTGATACTTGTTTTATACACAAGAGACTTCATATCTTTACTATTGAATACCAAATGCGCATTAAAATAAACCGTAGTTCAAACTATGCTTGAATTTTATAATTTATCTTAGCATCATATAATTCAAATTATAAATAGCTCATTTTAAAGCGCATCTGGCATAACCAATTAATAAATATTTCAAATTACATGCAAAAATCATTCGCACTCGTCATCGTATTGTTGATTTCATTTTCAGCAGTAGCTCAAAACCTTCAGTCACCTTCCGAATTTTTAAGTTATGATATAGGAACTCAGTTTTCTAGACATCATCAAGTTTTGGATTACTATGCGCATGTAGAAGACCAATTTCCGCAGCAAGTAACCTTGCAGACCTATGGTCAAACGTATGAAAGACGCGATTTAATGGTAGCGATTATTTCTTCCGAAGAAAACATGAACAACCTAGAGCAAATACGAGAAAATAATCTCAAAAACGCTGGGATCATGGAAGGCACATCAAACAGCAATGCTATTGCGATTGTGTGGCTGAGCTATAATGTACATGGTAATGAGGCGTCGAGTACAGAAGCGTCTATGTTGACCATCTATAAATTATTGACCGAAAACCAGGACTATTTAAAAAATACGGTTGTGATTATGGACCCTTGTATTAATCCTGATGGTCGCGATCGCTACGTAAATTGGTACAACAAAACGAAGCGCACGCCTTATGATATTGACCAACAAGCCAGTGAGCATAGTGAGCCATGGCCAGGAGGACGACCAAACCATTATCTATTTGATTTAAATAGAGATTGGGCTTGGGCAACGCAAATAGAAACGCAATCGCGATTAAAAGTATACAACAAATGGATGCCACATATTCATGTTGATTTTCATGAGCAAGGGATTAATGAACCGTATTATTTTGCACCAGCTGCAGAACCGTTTCATGAAATTATTAGTGATTGGCAGCGTAATTTCCAAACGCAAATTGGTAAAAACCATGCCAAATATTTTGATGCCGAAGGTTGGTTATATTTCACTCGTGAGCGTTTTGATTTACTCTACCCAAGTTATGGTGACACGTACCCAACCTTTATGGGAGCTATTGGGATGACTTATGAGCAAGGTGGACATGGTCGTGCAGGTTTGGGGATTTTAAATGATGAAGGCGAGATATTGACTTTGGTTGACAGATTAACACATCATACCGTCACAGGACTATCTACGATTGAGATTTCTTCTAAAAACGCGCAACAATTAAATACAGAGTTTGCCAACTATTTTAATAATTCTAAGCTCTTATATAAGAGTTATGTGTTACAAGGTCATGCAGATAAGATTGAGCGTTTAACTCAACTATTAGATAAACATGAGATTTCTTATGGTTTCGCTCAAGGCGGAAATGTAACTGGGTTTGACTATAGGTCTTCAAAACAAGGATCGCTACGAACGACAACGAATGATTTGGTGGTGAGCACCAATCAACCCAAAGGAAAAATGGTGAAAGCATTGCTTGAACCTAATACAAAACTGAGTGACTCATTGACCTATGACATTACAGCGTGGAGTCTTCCTTATGCTTATGGTTTGGAAGCTGTAGCGAGCAAAAGCCTAGTAGCGAGTCAAAAAAGAATTAGAGACACACAAATCCCAACGCCAAATACAAAAGCTACAGGCTATGCTTCCAATTGGAATTCTTTATACGATGCACAGTATTTAGCAGCGCTATTGAAACAGAATATTAAAGTCCGTTTTACAGAACAACCATTTGTAAGCCAAGGCAATACTTACGATAGAGGTGCG
The DNA here is from genome assembly GCA_047622005.1 of Dokdonia sp. Classification (GTDB taxonomy): domain Bacteria; phylum Bacteroidota; class Bacteroidia; order Flavobacteriales; family Flavobacteriaceae; genus Psychroserpens. The sequence goes on from JBLHML010000014.1 coordinate 33,193, forward strand.
CTTATTATTGTGCGTGGCGATAATAAAGATGTTGCTGATTTTGATCAAAAAGTAATGGATACTGCTTTAAAATTCAAACGCTTACCTGATGCGATCACCTCTGGGTTTTCAACCTCAGGACCAGATTTTGGATCACCAGATATTAAATTAGTGAGTCCACCAAAAATAGCGATGCTCTCTGGAGAGTACACTTCGTCATTAAGTTATGGTGCACTATGGCACTTTTTTGAGCAGCAGTTGAACTATCCTGTAACGTCAATTAACACAGCCCATTTATCTGGTACCAACTTATCAAAATACACTGTATTAGTTATGCCAAATGGGTACTATGGTGGTTTACTAGATGAAAGCCTTACTACTAAAATTAAAACATGGGTGCGCGCTGGCGGAAAACTCATTGCTATAGATGGTGCATTAAATAGTTTTGCTGGTAAGGACGGTTTTGGGTTGAAAAGAAACCAAGCAGCAGATTCCATAGAAGGCACTAAAAACAAGACCATAAAGTATGCCGACCGCGAACGTGACTATACTAAAAACTTAATCACAGGTGCGATTTTCAAAACAGAAGTTGATAATACACATCCCATGGCTTTTGGTTATGAGGACTATTATTTTACTTTGAAACAAGGCAGCAATTCTTTTAGCCTGTTAGACACTGGTTACAACGTCGCTTATCTTGGAGACAACCCTAAAAACGTATCTGGATATGCAGGACAAGAAGCACTCAAACAATTACACAACTCGTTAATTTTTGGTGAGCAACGTTTGGGAAGCGGAAGCCTTATTTATATTGCAGATGATGTTCTATTTAGAAGTTTTTGGGAAAACGGGAAACTATTTTTTGTGAATTCAGTATTTTTTGTGAATAACAATATGGTGGAATTGTAAGAAAGATCTTGGCTTGTTTTCTTCTGTTTCTGAAAGAGTTAGTAAAATTTTAAAATAATAACAACAACTAAAAAGTTATGTTATCCCGACATGTTTACTGATAAAAACATATATTAGTTGTTATCTCTTATTAGTTAAAAATATTAACTAACTGAAAAGACTACTTTACTCAATTAGAATTTTAAATATCATTGACAGTTAATAGGTTTGAATAAAAACACAAAACAATAAGAAAACATTTATTATTGATTTTAATTTGTTGGTTTGGAGCTAATCTATGCTATTCTCAAAAAGAATATAATGGCAAAATTGGAGATACAATTGTAAAAATAAAAAGCCATTTCAGAATTTTAAGCACAAAATTGGTTTGATTTTAAACAAATTGAGTTGAAAAAAATAGCAAAAAATCAATTAAACACCGGAGACCCCAGAGCGCAACAAGGTATATAAAAACTATATTTAATACCATAAAAACAGTAGTTTATATGTTTTTTTAAGGTCAGTTATACAAAGGTTTTGAGGCCAATGACAGCATCATAAAAAAAGGAATTGAATTTTATGAAAAAGATTTAAAATTTATTAATACAATCTTGAAACATACGGGTCCAAATGTAACCGCACCAAATGACAAAAGAACAAGAGGTTCCCTTTTTAGTCTTAATTACCCTAAGATCAATTTGGTGTATAGTTCAATAACTATTTCTTCTCAACAAATTGATATCTTGACAGATGAACAATTAAAAGTAGCCTTATGGTTCTAGAATTAATCAAAAATAACTAAAGCACAACACAGTCTATAATTTATTGCTTGGTTCTAGCTCACTTACGAAAATTCCGCTGGATTTTTATATCTGTGATTTGTTTACTAATTTAGTTGCTTAAACACGTAACACACGAGCGAAGAGAACTGACAAATCAAACCACATAATACTAAATGTTATAAAACCTATAAAAAAAATGATAGAAATAGAATTTATAAGAATTGAAAAACGAAATACATTGGTTTTTTCTGAATCAAATAAGAGCATACGAGGTGCAAAATTCTATCAATAAAATACCGAAATATCCATTTTTATAGACTCCAGCGAAAAACACCTTATTTATTTTTTTATTATTCATGAAATCATATCTTTATTCTATTGAACTCAAATAATTTGCCCATACAGCCCAGTATCATGTTTTCCTATTTTAGGGTAGGCAGGCTTTTGTATGGTGCACTTTTACTTTTCATCTTGGAATCTTGGCTGTATGGAGTTCAGCTAAAGCATGCTATTCAGTTAGAGTCAATACCATGGATCCTGTTTTGGGCATGGTCTTTTCTCTTTTCTTTTATTCACATTTATTTGGTTATTATGGATGGATGGTCTCGCTACCAAAACTATAAGCGTGCAAAAGACCAGTTCTTTATTCATGGTTTCAATGAGAAAATCGCACTCTTTTATATAGGTTCCAAATGTCAACGCATGGCAGCAGAAACCGCAGCAGAAGAATTAGGCATTGACGACCAAATACAACAATACTATCACGACTTTGGTGTAAAATGGTATCACTACATACCATATTTTATGATAAGAGAACCCTTCTTTCTATTTAAAAAGATATTTTGGTCCCGTACCTTTCTCGAACGTTTCTATGAGCCAAAATTTGATTATCAGGCCATGACTAAATCGCAATCGGCATGATTTCATGCCAACATATACATAAAAAATACGACACGGTAAGAGCACTTCATGACGTTAGTATCTCTTGTGGTAAGGGCGAAATTTGCGGATTAGTAGGTGCTAATGGAGCTGGAAAAACGACCTTGTTTAAAATTTTACTTGGTTTGGTTACTGCCGATAGTGGTAACGTTGAAATATCTGGGGATGGTGCAAAAAAAATTGGTGGTATTATTGAAAAACCAGCGCTATATACCTATTTAAGTGCGCATGAAAATCTTCGGTTATTTTCAAAAATACAAGCAGCCGACTCCTCAAAACAGGCTATTGAAGCCTCGCTAAAACAAGTCGGTTTACCGGTAGATAGAACAGATCCTATTCGTAATTTCTCTATGGGAATGAAACAACGTCTAGGTATCGCGGTGGCGTTGCTAAATAACCCATCTTGTTTGCTGTTGGATGAGCCTTTTTCAGGCTTAGACCCATTGGGCATCGAAGCATTAAACCAACTTATTTTTGATCTTGTACAGCAAACCCAAATGACCATATTAATCTCTTCTCATATTATTGAGGTCTTAAGCACCGTTTGCACAAACTTATCTATAATTCACAATGGTGAGATTGTACAAACAGGAGAGACCAGCACAATCCTCGACACATGTACAAAAGGGTATACTTTGTGTGGAAGCACTATTAAAAATGCTTCTTTTTTAAGTGAGTACCAAGCAGTGACCAATGGAAATTGTACGACTATTTCAGCATCTGCTAACGAAATTTCTAAAATCATATTTAAATTATCGCAACAACAAATAGGAATCACCTCTTGCAAGCCTGTACTTGACTTGCAACAACTATTTAATCCGACACAGAAATGATGCGATTGCTCTATATAGAAACCTATAAATTGTTTCGGCAAAGTCGCACCTATTATGCAATTTTGGGGCTACTTTTTATTGAAGCCATCGTGCTTTTAAGCGCCTATTATCAGGGTACAGGAATTATTGATATTGTGTTAGCTAATTTGAAAGACACATTCTACTTTCAAGGCAACCTGATTAACGGGAATTTGATTATATACTTTATTCTAAACTCTTTTTGGTTTCATGTGCCACTGCTCTGCATGATTATTGTATCTGGTATGCTAACAACAGAATATCAAGAAAAAACTTTAGAGACAGTGCTCATGCAACCCGTCGTGAAATGGAAATATCTGCTGTCTAAATATATTGTTGCCAGCTTGTTTACCATTTTTTTAGTCTTCCTATTGGCGATAACATCCTTTGTGTTGTCGTATGGGATTTTTGGAAAAGGCGACTTGGTAGTCTATACCAACGGTCTCACTTTTTTTGAACACGATGATGCCTTCTATAGATTAGTGTATGCTTTTCTATTCGGAACCCTATCTTTAGTGTTTTTTTCTGTAGTAAGCTTAACCTTTGCAGTATTGCTAAAAGAAAGTTTTAAAACCTGGATTGTCGCTACTTTGTTTTTAATTGTTTCTACATTATTGTTAAAAATTGACTTGGGCAATGATTTCTGGAACCAAATCGCGTTTTTTAAATTGAACAATACCTGGCAATATTTTTTCAATCTTGACATCGATTGGAAGGCGATTATAATCAATTCGGGCTTACTAGGCCTTTATACACTGGTAACGATGCTTGTAGGATTATTAATATTTCAAAAAAAAGATATTGGATGAAACGACTTGGACTACTTTTACTGTTTTTATATTCGACTAGTGGCTTTTGTCAAACCGCAGAAGCGCAGGTATCTCTTGTTAAATCTAGACTGGATAGTATTGAAACCTTTCTGGCAGACATCAAACTACATGTTGATATTTCATTTATTAAAATGCCAGATAAGGAAGCGCAGGCAGCATTTAAAAAGGGAGAGGATATCGTCATCACATCTAAAGATTTTGTGCTTATTCCCAAACGCGGATTAGACTTATCGTTTAGTGAACTCTTTGAGTATCCATTTATGGTAATAGATCGAGGCAAAGTAGAAGGGCAATCATCATACCTATTGGCAATTTCTATTTTACCTTCAGATACAAAAGCAGACTTTAGTGTGGCCAACTTACACATCGATATCCAAAAACAACGCATTACTTGGGCCGAAATAAACACTAAAAAAGACGGTACTTATACACTAAACCTCACCTACCCAAACAACCAAGCTGTGCTCCCTACAAAATTGGATGTTTCATTTGAAATGGACCGAATTAGGCTTCCGCTTAATTTCGCAGGCAGTGATGTCTCTATTGATCGCAAAAAGATGCGAAAAACTGATCAGAAAACAGGAAAAATTACACTTACACTAAATTACAGGAGTATTGAAACAACCGAATAAACTGAGTTTATTTATGCGTTGAAAAATATTAAAGAACAACCGTGAATGAATAGGATTAAAGCAGATAACGTACTTTTTATCACATTAGGACAAGCTAGAGAATACGAAACTAATTGTATTGTAAATCACTAAACTTTGCGTCTCAGATAAAAAGATATTGACCACAATTTGTGTACAAGCACAAAATTATATTAAGTCCATGACTATTTTACCCAAGAAGAAAATACTACACAAGGTGTTGCAAAAAATCATACAAATCAAATTGCTTATTTTTTAGTGTATACAGAATCACAGCTATCAACGAACTGTGTCCTTAAGTGATGGGTTCTAGCCTGCGTTAAAATTTCTTCGGAATTTTCTCTGGTTCGTTTTCTTTTATTAATTTAGTTGCCAGCCATCGTAACCAACCAATGATTAAAATTGTTCCTTATCAAATCACATATCAAAATGGAATTAATGACCTGATGACCGCTATTGCTTTAGAGTTTGCAGATAGCATATTTTCAAAACCCTCAAAAGAGACACCCGAAATTCCCAACGAATATTGGGTTGCTCTAAATGACAATGAAATTATAGGCACTGCTGCAGTGCTTCATATTAAAAATGATTTTGCAATTTTAAAACATATGATGCTCAAAAAAGAGTATCGTGGGAAAGGGTTAGGAATCTCAAAAGCATTACTAGAAACTGCTATTAATTGGTGTAAAGGCCATCATATTCCAAAAATTTATCTTGGAACAATGACACAGTTTAAAGTAGCTCAGTCATTTTATATCAAGAATGGATTTAAATCAATTTCAGAAGACGAACTACCTAAGAATTTCTTAAACAATCCATTAGACACTATCTTTTTTGTAAGACATTTGGATTCACTTTAAGGGTTCTATTTATGCTTAAGACAAGACTTTCTGAAAAATTTGACACAAAATTGACACTTTTTTTACATTTCTTCTAGCTCCATAACTATCTGTCAGCCTTATATTTGATGGAAATTAATATCAAAACAGAACGACTTTGACACGAGCATGCTACATGCACTATCATTAAATCCAATGAATAATAGCGAACCGCCTGTAACCGTTAAAAAAAATAAATCCAAACATATGAACAAGACCTCTATTATTATCCGCACAACACAAGCTCTCCTAACCATACTAGCTTTTAGCTTGGTAAGTTGCAGTAAGACTATTAAAACTAACGACGTAAATTCATCAAACAGCAATGATCTGGCTTTTGTTGACTCCAATTTAGAACCTAATACAAACAAAAATATTCCAGACTTATACTTTGGTATTGATTCACGAGGTTCTGCCATAAAAAAAACAGACATAGATAAGGCTACGACAATTTATACTTTTCTTAATGAAGGAGAGAAAAAACAAATTGCCCATTTAAACTCTGTAGAAATTATCATCATTGAAAATGGCAGACGAACAGATATTCGTTCATATGGAGAGAGTGACCAACTTACGGATTCTCAAATAAAATTATTGAGAACAGCAGAATTATTTACTCAATTTTCGATTAGAACAGATTTTAAAGCAAAAAACACCAAAACGGGGAAATTAGAAGAACGTTTTTTCAATCCACATTTAACTATTGTTCCAAAAAAACAAGCCACTTATGTTAATGGCAAAGAAGCACTTATCACTTACTTTAAAGACAATAGTAAAGAAAACATGAGCGTCATAAAGGGAAACAATCTTGGAGCAGTTATGCTATATTTTACCGTGACCAAAAATGGAACAGTTTCAAATGTATACCAAGAATTAATGAAAACTGGTTATCCATCTATTGACAAAAAATTTATTGAACTCATCAAAAAAATACCTGGACAGTGGACTCCTGCCGAAAATTCTAAAGGCGAACCAATAGACCAAGAATTGGTATTTACTTTTGGACCACGAGATGGCTGTTAATCAACTAATGCATCTCAAATAGACTTTCACCTCTTATTTAAAAAGCAATTTTTTCCTATAGAGCATTACATGATAAAGTTCTGACTATTTCTGGGTTACCCTCTTGACTTTAAATTTAAAAAATACTAACTTCGTTTAGTGTTAAATATAAAACACTTGTGCTGAGATTGTCGAAGTATTGAAACACTTTTCTATTCACGATTCATTAAACGAAACTCCTGAAAATTTGAAAACTTATAATATTAGAGAGTCTTACCAACAAACCAATACCATTGAAGCATTAGAGTCTGATTATTTATATATTCAGCCCTCTCAAATTGAAAATGCTGGTAAGGGTTTGTATACTGCGATAGCTATTTATAAAAATGAAACTATTTCTCTTTTTAAGGGAGAGATAATTACAAATAAAGAAGCTAAAAAAAGGGTTAAACAAAACAATGACAGATATTTTATTAATCTGTTAGATGGTTCCATAATGGACAGCATGGATACAGATTGTTTTGCTAAATATGCAAATGATGCAGAAGGCATTAGTAATAATAGTTTTAAAAACAATGCAGAAATCACCTTAGATGACGATGATAATGTATGCATCAAAGCAATAAAGGCTATTTCTTCTGGCCAAGAAATATTTTGCAGTTACGGTAAGCCCTATTGGAAAAAACATAATTAATAGCACAAAAGAAACCAGTATACATATGCAATACAGGTCCTTTAATGAACCATCTGCAACTTAATTTACAACCTCAGCATACAAATCAAAATCTTCTGCTTCAGTCACTTTAACTGTGGCAAATTCTCCTGTTTTCAAATACGTTTCAGTAGCATCAATTAAGACTTCGTTATCCACATCTGGCGAATCAAATTCTGTACGACCAACAAAATAGTTACCTTCTTTACGATCGATAACAACTTTAAATTCATGTCCAATTTTTTGCTGATTCAATTCAAAAGAGATTTGAGACTGGATTTCCATAATCTGGTTCGCACGATCCATTTTCACCTCTTCAGGAACATCATCTTCTAAATTAAAAGCATGTGTGTTTTCTTCATGAGAATATGTAAAACAACCCATACGCTCAAAACGCATATCTTTTACCCATTGCTTCAACGTTTGAAAATCATCTTCTGTTTCTCCAGGATAACCAACAATTAATGTGGTTCTAATAGTCATTTCTGGCACTTTAGATCTAAAGTCTTTGAGAAGCTTTGTTGTCTTCGCTTGAGTAGTTCCGCGACGCATACTTTTAAGAATAGAATCGCTAATATGTTGTAATGGAATATCTAAATAGTTACAAATCTTAGGCTCGCGTTTCATAATATCTAATACATCCATTGGGAAACCCGTTGGAAATGCATAATGTAATCTAATCCACTCAATACCGTCTACTTTAACAAGATGCTCTAGTAACTCTGCAAGGTTTCTCTTTTTATATAAATCTAATCCGTAATATGTTAAATCTTGAGCAATCAAAATCAACTCTTTCACACCATTAGCCGCTAATTTCTCAGCTTCTATGACTAGATTTTCAATTGGTGTACTTTTATGTTTTCCACGCATTAATGGAATGGCACAAAAACTACAAGGTCTATCGCAACCTTCAGCAATTTTTAAATACGCATAATTTTTAGGCGTTGTTGTTAAACGTTCTCCAATTAATTCATGTTTATAATCTGCACCTAATGCCTTTAATAATTGAGGTAACTCAGTCGTCCCAAAATATTCATCTACATTAGGAATTTCTTTCTGTAAATCTGGCTTATAACGTTCACTTAAACATCCTGTCACAAAAACTTTATCAACCTCTCCTGCTTCCTTCTTTTGCATGTATTCAAGGATTGTATTCACACTTTCCTCTTTCGCATTATTGATAAAACCACAGGTATTAATCACCACAACATTACCGTCTTCCTCATGAACAACGTCCTTTCCACTGGCTTTTAATTGCCCCATTAACACTTCACTATCGTACACATTCTTGCTACATCCAAGTGTGATGACGTTGATTCTGTTCTTCTTAAGTGATTTAGTTCTCATAGTCAAATTTCAGTTGGCAAAGATACGTAATGATTTGTGATAAACAGTTAAACCTTTTTTATCTTTAACAGTCTTAATACAAAACCAATACCATGAAATCTTCAAGTCGGGCTGTCATTGTTATTAGCCTAATTCTATTTTTTAATTGTTCTTCGGAAGATGACACGACTCAAATTCAAGATTCACTTCCTGCAGAAAGCATCTACTTCCCTCCTATTTCTTCGGAAATTTGGGAGACCAAATCCTTGTCTGAATTAGAATGGAATGACACACAATTACAACCGCTTTTAGACTTTCTTGAAAACAACAGCACCAAAGGTTTCATCATACTTCATAACGGAAAAATCGTTATTGAAACCTATATGAATGGTCATACCCAAACATCGCCTTGGTATTGGGCAAGCGCAGGAAAAACATTAACAACAACCATGACTGGTATTGCTCAAGATGAAGGGTTTTTAAATATCAATGATAAAGTTTCAGATTATATTGGTACGGGATGGACAAATATTCCATTAGAAAAAGAAAACTTAATCACGTGTAAAAATTTATTATCAATGACTTCTGGGTTGGACGACACTTTAGGCCAGAACATTTCTGCAGAGAACCTACAATATAGCGCAGATGCTGATGATCGTTGGGCGTATCATGGTGTGTTTTTAAAATTACAAGACGTCGTTTCTATCGCTAGTAATCAAACTTGGACTAGTTATTTCAACACCAAATTAAAAGATAGACTAGGGATGACAGGTTCATGGATACCTTTTGAAGATTTAAATATATATTGGAGCACTACGAGAAGTATGGCACGTTTTGGATTATTATCTTCTAACAACGGAAAATGGGAAGACACTCAAATCATTTCTGAAAACTTCCTAAATCAAGCTACAAACACATCACAAACTATTAACGAAGCCTATGGGTATTTATGGTGGCTCAACGGAAAATCAAGCTATCATTTACCGCAATCTCAACTAGAAATCCAAGGTGAACTAATCCCAAATGCGCCAAACGACATGTATTGCGCATTAGGTCGTGATGATCAAAAAATTTATATCGTACCCAGCAAAAAACTAGTTATCATTAGAATGGGAGACGCTGCAGAAAATATAAACTTTGCACTCTCATCGTTCGATAATGATTTGTGGGAAAAAATAAATTTAGTGATTGATTAACTGATTTCGACATCGCTTTACCTTAGTCCTAAAGGACATAGCGATAGTATTCTTAACTATTAAAAAATACTAATTATAATTTACTGGTGCTTTTCTAATTTTAGAGGCTTGCTCATAAACATAAGCCCATTCTAATAATGATTTTTCAGAAAACGGTGTACTGATAAATGTCAGTCCTTTTGGCACACCTTCCTTTGTATAACCCATTGGTATAGCAATTGCAGGATATTCGGCCACTGCTGCATGACCAGCATGATAATTATTAATAGATAAAATCCCATCTAGATTATGAGCTGTCATAGGCTCATCAAAAAAGCGTTTCCCGTTAGTTTTTAAGATGGATTTAATTTCCGCGAACGCTTCTTCCGTTGCAGAATCATTTGCTATGCCTTGAAATAATGCTTGTCCGTAAGGCATAACATTCAAACTGTCTGTCTTATTAAAAGCCATAATATCTTCAATAGATGTATAACCAAGATTCTTATTTCCGTAGGTATTAAGATAGGTAACCAAATCTGTTTTCATATCTAGATTGAGTAATCTTAAAAATCCAGGAAGCGCAATGTCGAGAGCTTCTATCTCTACAATTTCTGCTCCTTGAGTTTTAAGAACATTAATAGCATTTGCATACAGCTCATCTTCCATTAGACTCTTAAAAGCACCAAAACGTTTCTTTTTAAATGACGCTTTTTCAAAATTAGATGGTGTGTAATATTTGACTGAAGGATCAAAAACGGACTTTGGATCTGATTCATCTTTACCAATTAACGCATCTAAAAGAATCGCATTATCTATGACATTTTTTGTGATTGGTCCCGCAGTATCCAAAGTAGAAGAAATAGGTATAATCCCACTACGACTTAACAAACCAATAGTCGGTTTAAAACCTACAGTAGAATTTTGACTTGCTGGTGACAATATAGAACCCGCTGTTTCACTACCAATTGCTGCCACACAAAAATTGGCAGTAACTGCTACAGCACTTCCTGAGCTAGAACCGCCTGTATCTATCGTTTTACGACCATAAGGATTCAAGGTTTGACCTCCAATAGCTGAGTAACCACTTGGACAATCACCACAGAAAAAATAAGCCCATTCGCTTAAGTTTGACTTACCTAAAATTAAAGCACCTGCATTTTTTAAACGCTCCACAATAAAAGCATCATCCGTAGTCATATTATCTTTTAATGCCACAGCTCCTGCTGTTGTTGACATTCCATTTGCATTAATATTATCTTTTAACAGAATAGGCATCCCAAAAATGCGATGTTTGAACATTTTATTGCGCAGCTCTCTATCTTTTTGTTGAGCTTCTGCAATAATAGTTGGATTTAATGCAATGACTGAATTTAGAGACAGGGCATTCTCTCTATCAAATTGTCTAATCCGATATAAATAAAATTTGGTGAGTTGCTCGTAGGATAACTTTCGTGTATTTATATGTTTTTGAATTGTAGGTATATCTTGATCTAAAACGAGTGGTTTTAACTCATTATAGGTCGCTTCTGTAAAATATTTAAGGTCCTTGTTAAAGACCTCCCACATTTTTGAACTGTTGATATATTTAGAATCTAAGACCTTGAACTCCCTAAAGTCTTTAGTAGAAATAGCACTCAAATCATCAGATGCTTCATCGTCATTAGTTGTGTTTTCTTTAGAGGTTTTATCTTCGGAAGGTTTGCAGCTTGCTACACACAAAACAAGACAACATAGAAATAGATAGCGCATATTTAGAATTTTCAATAAAAATACGGAAAATTCAATTCACTCCTTATAGAAGAATAAAACGCATCAAAACAAATTGTTTTGATACGCTCTTATATAAATTTAAATACTTGATTTACTATTCTTGTAATTCTAAAGTCAGTATAAAATCTCCAGCGTATGTTTCTATTTCGCTCGTATCATTGATAAAATTCCCAACAAAATTGAATACATCACCGTATAATATACTAGGATCGTATGAAGCAACAACCGTAATACCATCGTTACTGAGTTGGCCACTTGTAATAGTATTCCCAAAATCAAATCTTATATTAGACTCGTTTAAGTTATACGAAATAGACTCACTAGAAAGAGCTCCAGTCCAAGATGTTTGCTCTCCGTCAATAACGTTGAAATCAGGCCAATCATACCAAGGATAAGAAACTGTATCATCTGCTTTAAAACGCATTGTCATTTGTGACAAAAGAGAACTGGATTGTGTTGGTAGTTCAGACAGTAAATCTATACTAAAGACACCGTCTCTATTTAAATCCATATTGGTTTCAGTTTCAAACGCAACAATTTTGTACGTTTTATTTTCAAGGGTGAAAGGCTCTGTACTGTCATCAGAACTGCAAGCATATAGAAGAATAAGTGACAAGAATATTAGTGAATTTTTCATAGTTTTTATTTTAAACATAGTAATAAAATTCTGATAAGCCCTTAAAACTAGAATCTAAACATCATTCAAAAACGTTATTTAAAGAAACTATCCACAAATTCATATTTATTAAACACCTGTAAATCTTCAATCCCTTCTCCTACACCAATGTATTTGACTGGTATTTTAAACTGATCACTAATACCAATTACAACACCACCTTTTGCAGTACCATCGAGTTTGGTCACTGCTAATGATGTCACCTCTGTAGCTGCAGTAAATTGTTTAGCTTGCTCAAACGCATTTTGCCCAGTGGAACCATCTAATACTAATAAAACATCGTGAGGTGCATCACCAATCACTTTTTGCATGACACGCTTTACTTTGGTCAGTTCATTCATTAAGTTCACCTTATTATGTAAACGTCCTGCAGTATCTATAATAATAATATCTGCACCTTGGTTCACTCCAGATTGCAAAGCATCAAAAGCCACACTTGCAGGATCACTTCCCATGTTTTGTCTAATCATTGGCACATCCACACGATCTGCCCAAACTTGAAGTTGATCTATTGCAGCAGCCCTAAAAGTATCTGCAGCACCTAGAACCACTTTAAATCCTTTCTTTTTAAATTGATAAGCTAGTTTGCCAATGGTCGTTGTTTTTCCAACTCCATTAACACCTACGACCATTAAAACGTATGGTGTCTTTGAACCATCGGCTTGTTTTGGTAATTCAGGAATTACATACTCCGTCTCCTCACCAGAATTAGTTTCAGATAATAGGCCAGCAATTTCTTCGCGTAAGATTGTATTTAATTCTGACGTACCTAAGTACTTATCTTTAGAGACACGTTCTTCAATACGGGTAATAACTTTAAGTGTTGTATCTACTCCAACGTCACTAGACACTAAAATCTCCTCTAAATTATCTAAAACGTCATCATCAACTTTAGATTTACCTGCGACTGCTTTATTCAGTTTTGAGAAAAACGTTGTTTTCGATTTCTCTAGCCCTTTATCAAGGGTTTCTTTTTTTTCCGAAGAAAATATTTTTTTAAAAAAACTCATTATATTGTTAAGTTGTTTGCTGAGAATAGGATCTCTTATAACTACAAAGCAATTTCCTTGCCTTAAAAAAACACTGCTATAATGGCAGTATTTTACTCAAATATAGACATAAAAAAACTGCTTTCATATCTGAAAGCAGTTCGTAATCAAACATAAATGTTTAATTTATTTCTTGTTTAAAAAATCACTGACAAACTCTGGTGCCATTACTGACTCCACAAACATGTAAGCTCCAGTTTTAGGTGATTTTACCATTTTGATCGCTTTTGTAAGTCTCTTAGATCCTGTTTGTAATGATGCTACTGATTTCTTTGCCATGACTATTATGGGTGTTATTTAAGCTTTTCTAACGAAAATCTCGAATTTGAGATGTCTCTGCGTTTTCTAAAGAAAAACTCTAATTATTATTTAATTTCTTTGTGTACTGTCATACGCTTAAGAACAGAATTGAATTTCTTAATCTCCATTCTATCTGGCGTATTCTTTTTATTTTTTGTAGTAATGTAACGAGACGTTCCTGGCTCACCAGTAGCCTTATGCTCTGTACATTCTAATATAACCTGTATTCTATTTCCTCTTTTTGCCATTGTACGTGTATTTTACGCGATATGCTATTATTTTAAAAGCCCTTTGGACTTCGCTTCTTTTATTGCAGCAGAAATACCAATCTTATTGATTGTTTTTAACGCTGAAGTTGATATTTTTAAAGTTACCCACTCTTCTTGTTCTGGAATATAGAAACGCTTTTTAATTAAATTCACATTGAATTTACGCTTTGTTCTATTCATCGCGTGAGATACGTTGTTTCCAACCATCGCTTTCTTTCCAGTAAGTTCACAAACTCTTGACATTTCTTTCTAACTTTATATGATGTTATACTGTGCCTATCCTAGAATATCATCTGTAGATATTTTTAAACAGGGTGCAAATTTAATAAAACTTTGTAATACAGACAAACTAAAACTGTTACTTTTTTAAAATTTCTTTCTGTAACATTTCAAAGGCTTTATTTGCTGCTTTATTGATGACTTTAACACGGTGGTTTCCAAAGCTAAATTTTTCTGAGAACACCCTTTTTTTTGTAGCGATAGCAATATAGACGATTCCTAAATCCTCTGCGCTATCATCTTTTGTTGGTCCAGCATTACCTGTTGTAGCCATTGCAAAGTCGGTATTAAACAACTGCAATACATTTTTCGCCATCGCTTCTGCCACTTCTCCACTTACAACAGAATACTTCTCAATGATATCTTCGGATACTTTAAGCACATTAACCTTTGCTTCTTTTGTATAACTTACAATGCTCCCCTTAAAATATTTTGATGCTCCTGCATTGTTTGTAAAACGCTCTGCTAATAATCCACCAGTACAACTTTCTGCTGTTGCCACTGTTTTTTGTTGCTCAGTAAGATACTTCCCAATGATAGCTTCTATTGACAAATCCTCTTCAAAACCTGCAAATATGTCTTCTATATGAGGTAATATTAATTGGATTTGCTTTTCCATCTCGGTTTCAATAACCAATCGATCAGCCCCTTTTGCAGATAATCTTAGTCGAACACGACCTAAACTTGGCAAATAGGCTAATTTAATAAACTCTGGTAATTCATTTTCAAATTTCTCTATACGTTCTGCTATTGTGCTTTCACCTAAACCGTATGTCAAAAATGTTTTGTGCTGTATATAAGGGAATTTAAATCTGCTTCTCAATTTCGGTATAACCTCATCATCAATAAGCGCTTTCATCTCATAAGGAACACCTGGTAGCGAAATAAAAATAGTGTTATTTTTTTCTAACCACATACCTGGAGCACTACCATATTTATTCATTAACACTTCTGCTTTCGAAGGGACTAGTGCTTGATCAAGATTAACCTGCATGACTGGTCTCTTGACATAGACCTCCCACAAATGCTCGATATTTTTTCTTACAGCACTATCTTCCTTTAAAGAATCGTCAAAATAATCGGCAATCGTTTTTTTTGTAATATCATCTTTCGTTGGCCCTAAGCCTCCTGTCATAATGACGATATCTGCATTACATTCTGCTTCTGAAAAAGCTTTTAAAATATGTGTGCGATCATCTTGTACAGATGTGATTTGATACACTGAAACACCAATTTTATTAAGTTGTTTCGCTATAAATGCCGAGTTTGAATCAACAATTTGGCCAATTAGAATTTCGTCACCAATGGTAATAATTTCTGCTGTCATTATAAATTGAAGTCTTCTTTAATTTCTGCTGATGCCTGATTTACCGCATTTAAAACGAGTTCTAGTTCACGAGAACAATCTTCTCCAGCTTTCTCCAGCTTTCCCCAATCTTGAACAACAATAAGAGCTTCTAATACACCAAGCTCAAATAAATCTATAGTTGGCTTCATTTTATGAGCAGCCTGATAGGTATTGTAATAATCGCTTTCGGCTACTGCTGTTTTTAGTCGTTGAGCATCTTCTGGCACTTCCCCTAAAAAAGCTTCTGCGAGCGCTTTGATAAATTCCATATCATCATCTGCTAATTCTTTTACTCTATATAATTTGTAATGTTGTTCCATTATTTAACTGTAATTGAAAACAATTGTTTATTTTCTAAAAAACCTTTTAATCTATCATTAGCAACTACTCTGCCAACTCCAGCTGGTGTGCCGGTAAATATAATATCTCCAATCTTTAAAGTAAAATATTTTGAGACATATTCTATAATTTCATCAATTTTAAAAAGCATTAAGCTCGTATTTCCGTTTTGAACAGTCTCTTCGTTCTTTTTCAAACTAAAATTGAGGTTATTCAAATCTTCAAATTCACGCTTCGGAAGCCACTCACCAATGACCGCTGCACCATCAAAAGCCTTTGCTTTTTCCCAAGGCAATCCTTTAGCTTTTAGTTGGGCTTGCACATCACGTGCTGTAAAATCGATTCCCAGCCCGATCTCATCATAATATTTATGGGCAAACCTCTTAGAAATATGCTTTCCCACTTTATTGATTTTCACCAAAACCTCAACTTCATGATGCACGTCATTTGAAAAATCCGGAATAAAGAAGGGCTGCTTCCTTAATAATATAGACGTATCAGGTTTTAAAAACACAACAGGATCTGTTGGCTTTTCATTTTCTAATTCTTTGATGTGGTCTGTGTAGTTACGACCTATGCAGATTAACTTCATGTATTAGGTGTTAGCTTTAGGCTGTTAACTCAACTTATTATTAAAGGCTCTCAACTTGATCGCAGTCAAGACCTTTTTTGTGTATAAAGGAAAATCGGCATTAAGCAACCATCCAAAATAGCCTGGTTCTTTATCTAAAACGTCTGTAACTAGTTTCCCTTTGTGCTTTCCGAATGAAAAACATTCAACATCTTCTTTATTGTAAATAATGAATCCTGCGAAATCTGCAAATTTCTTACGAGAACTAAATTCTGCTAAAAAACTAGTATCATTCTCTAAGTCATCATATCTATCTAATTGTGATTTTAATACTTCATAGGTTGCCAAAGTATCAGCTTCTGCACTATGCGCATTATCCAAATTTTTATCACAATAAAACTTATATGCTGCACTCAACGTACGCTGTTCCATTTTATGAAAAATAGTTTGCACATCAACAGATTGCATATTTTTCATATCAAAATCTATATCAGCACGCAGCATTTCTTCAGCTAGTACAGGAATATCAAATCGGTTAGAATTAAAACCGCCCAAATCACAATCCCTTATAATTTGATACACTTCTTTTGAGATGTCTTTAAAAGTTGGTGCATCAGCAATATCAGCATCAGAAATTCCATGAACTAAAGTCACTTCTGCTGGAATTGGAACTGTTGGATTGACACGTTTCGTATAGGTTTCTTCTTTTCCGTTAGGATACACTTTCAAAATAGAAATTTCAACAATTCTATCGTTGGTTATATTGATTCCTGTGGTTTCTAAATCGAAAAAACAAATCGGTTTTATGAGGTTGAGTTGCATTATTTTAAATTGATATTTTTACAAATATACCTTTAAATTTGATTAGTTTTATCCTAGAATCCCTCAAGATTATGCGTTTTCTACTACTTAGTATTTTTTGTTTAATACTACCTCTAGCATCTTTTTCACAAATGAGCAGTAATCCTTATGTAAAATTAATAGAGAAAAAAACAGGTAAATGCCTTCAGCTATTCGCAGAGAACACAGACTCTATTCCATATATGGTGTTTTTACGAGTTACTACTAAAGATTATAGGAGAACAAGCAAACGTCCAATATTAAAAGAGATTCTTGGCCACTCAAGGCAGCTATTAAAAACGCTCATCTTATTGAATGGAAAAGAAGGGCATTATGATGCGACATTTATTGTTAATAAAGTAACAACCAGCATAGCTATTAGGAAGAGTAAGGAATTTGATATAAAATTAGTGATGCTCAACTGAATAAAACTGTTTTGACATTCACAAATTCAAGTTGTGAGTTGTGTGATCAAGCCATTGAGATTCTTGAAGGGAATGCTTTTAATTATGAGGATTATAATCTTGAAACAAAGACTGATGCCACTGAAATCTTAATAACTGAACTTGAATACCCTGAGTCCATCGAAGGGATTATGTTTCCTGTTCTAAAGATTGAGGACACCTTATATACGTCTATTAAAACGCGACAGGAGTTTATTGATATTTTAAAACTGCATTTCGAGTAAATGGAACTGTCACTTAAATTGTAACTGTAGGACAAAAAAAAAGCACAGTCTAAAACTGTGCTTTTTGCTATATCTTAATAGATTCCTGACTTCGCAAGAATTTATTAAATCTCTCTATTAGAATCCCAAGCTTCTAAATAATCTTTAACCGCTTTCACAAACTGACCTCCAAGTGCGCCATTGACGACGCGATGATCGTAAGAGTGTGATAAGAACATTCTATATCTAATTCCAATAAAATCACCTTCTGGAGTTTCAACAACTGCAGGCACTTTTCTAATGGCACCTAAAGCTAGAATTCCAACTTGTGGCTGATTAATAATTGGTGTTCCCATAATACTTCCGAAGGTACCAACATTTGTAACCGTATATGTTCCTCCAGCAATATCGTCTGGTTTTAACTTGTTATCTCTTGCACGACCAGCCAAATCATTTACCTTTTTGGTCATCCCAACTAAGTTTAATTGATCTGCATCTTTTATAACTGGCACAATTAGATTACCATTTCCTAAAGCTGCTGCCATACCTAAATTGATATGTTTTTTCTTTATTATGGTATCGCCTTGTAACGAAATATTCATCATTGGAAAATCTCGCAATGCTTTTGCAACCGCTTCCATAAAGATTGGCGTAAACGTTAGGTTCTCGCCTTCTCTTTTAAAGAACTCGTCTTTTACCTTTTTTCTCCAATTCCAAATCTTAGTGACATCTGCTTCAATAAAACTTTGAACATGAGCTGATGTTTGAACAGAATTAACCATGTGATTTGCAACAAGTTTGCCCATTCTGGTCATTTCTATAATTTCGTCACCTCCACTTACAACTACAGGAGTAGGTTCTTTTTTGGTCTCTACTTTTTTAGCTGGACTAATCTCAGCCTTTGGAGCATCTTGAGTTACTTTTTCAACAGGAGCTGTTTGCGACCCTCGATTATTTATATATGAAAGAATGTCATTTTTAGTAACGCGACCGCCTTTTCCTGATCCAGAAATGCTATCTAATTCTGTTTGAGAAATCCCTTCTTGTTTTGCAATGTTTCTAACTAATGGTGAGTAAAAACGATCACCTGAACTCACAACTGGAGCTGTAGCATTTTTAGCAGCGATAACTGCATTAGAAACCTCAGCAACCGCAATAGGTTCTGGTGTAACTTCTTTTACTGGTTCAGAACTAGCAACTACTGTTACTCCACTATCGTCTCCACTAGTTTCAATCACAGCAATAGTTTGACCTACTTGAACAAGATCATCTACTTCAAATAGTTTTTCAATTAAAATACCTTCTACTTCACTTGGCACTTCACTATCCACTTTATCTGTAGCAATTTCAAAAACCGCTTCATCTGCTTCTATTGTCTCGCCGACATTCTTCAACCAAGATGTTATTGTCGCCTCTGCAACACTCTCTCCCATTTTGGGAAGTTTTAGTTCAAATTTTGCCATATCTGTAATCTAGCGTCTATATTTTGTTAGTTGATTGCAAAATTAATTAAAAAACAACACATTCGTTGCGATTATTTCAATTAATTATTGCCAAAGGATATAATATCCCCTCTGCTTTTGGAGCTATTGCTTCCGAGGATAAAGTTAGAGTTTTTTGGCAGAATCTTAAAGGTAGCAGTACAATTTTTAGGTGTATTGGCAATGATTTCGATAATTGACTTAAAACTAAACTGATTGTTGTCCAAAATATACTCAGTACCATCTTCGTAGTTTTCGATATTTGACTGTAAGCTTAATGGCTGTTTTAAAGCCTTTTCTAAATTTGTGTTCATTTCCGAAGACAAAAACACATAACTACTTTTTGTATGCGCAGTCTGGTCAAACGACTTTTGAAATAATGTTGCAAATTTAATACCCATCCAAACTAGCGCGTCAAACACACTATTAGATTTGAAATGCTTATTGTAAAAAATCTGCATCGCTCCGTAAAAGTGTTTAGCATACGTTTTATCTTTTAGCGTGCTTTCGCCTTTATAATGTATGACGGTCGTTTTTCCAAAATATATATTATCGTAACCAGCTTGACTTACTTTATAGGATAAGTCGATGTCCTCACCATACATAAAGTAGTCTTCATCAAAACCTTTGACTTCGCCATAAACCGTCTTTTTAAGTAACATAAACGCACCTACAAACACGGGAACTGCTCCAATCGCTTTATCATCAAGTTCATTTACATAATATGACCTTGTTAATCCTAATATTTTTTTTATGGCAACATTTGGTGTAGGAATCTTACGTTTACTTTCTGGCAAAAATTGTCCTTGCCCATCTATAAGTCGACAACCTACAATACCTATATTTTTTTGTTCTTCGGAAAACTCTAATAACGCTGTAAACGTATCTTCCATGACTACAGTATCTGGGTTAAGGATACAAATGTATTCCCCTTGAGCTTGTTTTACTGCTATATTATTACCTTTTGAAAATCCGTAGTTTTCAGAATTCTCTATTAATTTTACCTCCGGAAATTGGCGTTTTACCATCTCACAACTATCATCTTTAGACAAATTGTCGATGACGATGATTTCAGCATCAATTTGAATTAATGCAGCCTTAACACTTTTAATACAGAGTTCCAAAAAATGGCGCACATTGTAGTTTAGTATGATGACAGATAGCTTCAATAGTTATTATGATTTTAAGGATGCCTCAAAAGGGATTCTATTAATAATACTTCTCCCAAGAGTGACTTCGTCTGTATATTCCAATTCATTTCCTACTGAAATTCCTCTGGCAATTGTAGACGTTTTTACGTTGTAATCTTGAATTTGTTTATAGATATAAAAGTTCGTGGTATCACCTTCCATTGTAGAACCTAATGCGAAAATAAGCTCAATAATTGAGCCTTGCTTCACTTTCTCTACCAAAGAATGTATGTTCAATTCATTGGGACCTATACCATCCATTGGTGATATTTTTCCGCCTAAAACATGATATAAACCTTTAAAAGAACTTGTGTTTTCTATAGCCATAACATCTCTTATGTCTTCAACAACGCACACAATGTTTTCATTTCGATTTGGGTTTGCACAAATTTCACAAACATCTGTATCACTAATATTATGACAACTTTTACATAATTTTATATCGGTACGCATTGTACTCAAGGCCTTCGTGAAATCAAGTGTTTGCTCCTTTGGCTGGCGCAACATATGTAAGACCAAACGCAATGCAGTACGCTTACCAATACCTGGCAATTGTGACATTTCATTAACTGCGTTTTCTAGTAATTTAGAAGAAAATTCCATACTTGCAAATCTACAATATGTAAAGCAATTTCAAATGGCTTTACACAAAAAAACCACCATTATGAAACTAATGGTGGTTCTCTTATAATTTAAGATTAATAGTTATTCTATAATTAATTTCTTAGTTACAAAACCATTACGATTATTGATTTTAATGAAGTATAGGCCAGAAGCATAATTAGAAACATCTACTTGAGTTGGTTCTGAAATATTCAAATTCTTTGTAAAATACATGAGCTTACCTAAAGCGTCAAATATTCTCACCGAAACCAAATCACTTTTATGCCATTTCAATGACACTTGATTTTTAGCTGGATTAGGATACACCTCAAAAGATTCTAATGCAAATTCATTAACGCTCAATGCAGCATCAAATACGTCTGAACTCCAAAGCCCACGACCATATGTTCCTGCATATAATTTATTATTTGCTGTATTAACTTCTAACTCGCTAATATTAACATTTGGTAAACCATTACTAAATGGTTGCCATTCTGTATATGTATCGTCTATATAATACACACCATAATCCATACCTAAATACAAACCATTCTCGCCATTATCATGCCATACCAACGCCTGAGCACTAAAGTTTGGTAAATTAAACTTATATGATATCCAAGAGTTACCTCCATTTGAAGAGACATAGACTCTCTCAGATCCTGTAGTTGCAATTGCAATTTTATTAGAATCTGTAGGATGGATTGCTATTGAATTTATAGATCCTGAGAAGCCTCCTACAGAAGTCCAATTTGTAACAGTACCTACAAAAGAATTTCTAAATAAATTTGAACCTCTTGCAGCATATTGATAATTACTATTAGAAGGCGCTATTTTATGATGATTTAAATTACCTCCAAAATCTTGAGATATAGACGTCCACGATGTACCTCCATCTATAGATTTATACACTTCATCATATCCCGAATAAATAACATTTGGATTAGTTGGATCTTGTTCAAACGGTGTTACCCAGTTTCCAGATTTACCCTCAGGACTACTAATCCCAGAGATATTTAAACCACCATTTGTTGATTTGTAAAGCGATCCATTTTGAGAGGTTCCATATAAAATGCTAGAATCGTTTTTATCAACAAAACTTTCCATACCATCAGCTCCTAACCAATCTGTCCAATCACCATTACCATCCATTACAGACGTACCATTATCTTGAGAGCCTCCAGTTACAATAACAGGATCTGTTTGACTAATACCAATTTTATAAAACTGACGAATTCCCATACCAGCAGTCAAATCCTTATAGTATCCGCTATCTACAGTTGTAGGGTTTTCAGCAACATAAAGTCCGCCATCACTACCAACATAAAGCTTGTAACCATCCGTAGGGTTTCCTACGAATTCTAAAATATCAATATCTGCATGGCAGTATCCTATATTTTGACCACTAGCGTTTCCTGGTGTCCATTGTGAAGTGATAGAAAAACTCAGTCCTCCATCTGTTGATCTCCAAGAATTCACTCCTGCAATATGAACATCTGTAACATCTAAAGGATTTATTGCTATATCCATATCTCTTGGTGCCTGACCAACCCCTACATCTCCTGGATTTTCTGGATCAGAACTATATCCGAAATAATTTTTCCCTGCATGATCTAGCTGCGTAAAAGGAGAAAAATTAACAGATATGTAAAGTGCTCCAAAAGCACCGTTTGATGATTCTAAGACATAGATGACCTCTGGATTATCTATGGACACTCCGATCATTTTTGGCCCACTAGAAAACCCTCCAGTACCCACAAAACTAGACCCACCATCTAACGATACATAGAATGAATTTCCTGTTGCAAAAACAATATTAGTATCACCTGGTTTAAACTCTACGTCATAACCTGTATTTACACCTGAGACTATCTTTGCCCAATTCGCTCCAGCATCTGTAGATTTATAAATTCCTCCACCTTGCGCTGAGCAGTACATTTTATTTGTATTTGTTGGATCAATAAGAATCTTATTTACACTTCCATTTCCTGTATCTGCCAACATATTCCATGTTGCTCCACTATCTGTAGATATAAAAATAGTCCCACTGGTAGAGCCCCAATAGTAGGTTGTATTCGTTGTTGGATGTATTGTTAATGAAGACACGTTAAGATTTGATAGATTATCAGTTAAGACTATCCAACTCAAACCTCCATCTGTAGATCTCCAAACACCTCCTGTATTTGCTCCTGCTATAATATGATCTGGATTTGCGGGTTCAACAGCAACAGATGTAATACGACCTACACCTGGATTCCAACCACTGGTTGCATTCCATGACTCAGGTCCTAGTTGCTCCCAAGACCCAACAGTTGTTCTAGCAGCAAAATTATCATTCAAATAACTATTGTAGTTTTCTAATTCGGTGAAATAAAGGTCTGGAGATGGTAACATCCCATTTTCATCCATCTGTCTTAGTGCTTGATACTCCCAACGTTTGTAGGGCTTATATCCTTTACCACGTTCTGTACCCACTTGGGCAAAATGGGCTTCGGCTGCTGTTTGAATATCTTGAACCGTATGCGTTCCCTCAGAAATCATCTGTTTGTAATTTTGCGCAAAGGCTGTAGTAACAGACAGTAAGAATACAAGTAGTAGGTAATAATTTTTCATCTTTGATATACGTTATTAAATTAAGGGATAATAAATAATTTCTTATGCCAATCTCAAACAGAAAAAGCAGATAATTTATTAGAAATTACTTAATATTGTTTACAATTTTTTTACTAAAGTAAGACATTTCAAATAAAAGTCTGTTAAAACAACCTATATGTCGACGAACGTCATCATTTTACTCATTCTATCCTATTTTGGTATATTAATTTTAATTTCTTACTTCACTGGAAAAGAAGACTCTAATGAAGCCTTTTTTAAGGCTAAAAAACAATCACCATGGTATATCGTTGCTTTTGGCATGATTGGCGCTTCTTTATCTGGCGTTACCTTTATATCGGTGCCTGGTTTAGTTGATGGGCAGCAGTTTGCTTACATGCAAGGTGTTTTTGGTTTTTTTGTAGGCTATTTAATAGTTCTTCTTGTTTTACTTCCTTTATATTATAAGCTCAATGTGACATCTATTTATCAATATTTAGAACATCGGTTTGGTAAAGTAAGCTACAAGACTGGGGCATTTTTCTTCTTATTGTCACGGGTTACTGGAGCATCTTTTAGGCTCTATCTAGTAGCTCTAGCAATGCAGTATATTGTATTTGAAGACTTAGGCGTTCCATTTTGGGTTACCGTTGTTATCTCTATTTTATTAATATGGATTTACACTAAAAGAGGAGGAATTAAAACTATTGTTTGGACAGATACATTACAAACACTCGCTATGTTGACTTGTGTTGGTGTCGCTATCGTTTTAATTTCAAATAAATTAGAGTGGTCTGCTACAGAAATTCTAAGTAACGAATTATTCAAATCTAAAAGTCAAATTCTATTTTTTGATGATGTTAATGCCAAAGAATATTTCTGGAAATACTTTATAGGTGGCATATTCATTACTATAGCAATGACCGGTTTAGATCAAGATATGATGCAAAAAAATCTGACTTGTAAAAACAAAAAGGATGCCCAAAAAAACATGCTCTCTATGTCTGTTTTACTGGTCATAGTCAACTTCATATTTTTAAGCCTAGGTGCGTTACTATTTATTTATGCTGAAAAATTTGGAGTCGATATTCCTGTCGTAGATGGAAAAACCAGAAACGATTTGTTATTCCCAGAAATTGCAATGAATCAAAACCTCGGCACTGGTTTAGCGGTGACTTTCATTATAGGGTTGATTGCAGCTGCGTACAGTAGCGCAGATAGTGCACTGACATCTTTAACAACATCCTTCGCTGTAGATTTTATGAATATTGAGAAAAAAGAAATAGCGCAACAAAAACCACTTCGAAAGAAAGTTCATATAGGCGTATCGATAGTATTAATAATTGTCGTTATTATTTTTAATTATCTTGAGGGCAGCGTCGTAAGCAATCTATTCAAGTTTGCCACATTTACTTATGGTCCTCTATTAGGTTTATTTGCATTTGGAATTCTAAGCAAGAGAGCTATAAAAGATAAATACGCCTGGATTATTGGCTTAACAGCTATTCTTATTACATACGGAATAACAGCGTTACCTGAATCTGTTATTGGTGCCTATAAATTTCACTGGGAAGTATTACCAATTAATGGGTTGATCACAATGCTTGGTTTATATCTAATCTCTAAAAAACCAACTAGTATTGATTCGTAGATAATAAAACTAAAGTGCAGGCTTCTTCAAAATAAATTCGTTCCGATCTCAATATATTTTGAAATTCAGAATTCTCTGTTCCTGGATTAAAAATAATGCGCTCAGGATGAAGTGAAATTATAAAATCATAATACGCTTTCTGACGTTGTGAGTTAAGATACAACGTCACGGTATCAATATCTTTGTAGGGCACTAAATCAGTATCAATATCGACTCCTGCTACTTGCCCTTCCCTTAAACCAAAAGCAACGACTTCATGATTGTAATCAATTAGTTTACTAATCGCAATATTAGAATAACGTTGTGGCTTTAAAGAGGCGCCAATTACTAAAGTTTTCTTACTCATATATCTGATTTTGACCAAAATTAAAAATCAAAGATAGTGTATACTCAAAACAAATAGCTTATCGATTTTTTAAGTTAATACTTTCTCTTTCTCCGTATTAACATTTGAAACCGCAATAGACAGGATGCTTAAAAACTTTGTCTTGATAAAGAAAAACAGTACTGCCTCAAAATTCCATATAACCTATTTGCATTGAGCCTATAAACTCTGGAATGTTAAAACCATGTTAACGATTGTTAAAACGAGTAACAAAACAAGAAAATCATCGTCTATAAAATAACAATCATTTTGTTTTTCATCAATCAATCAATCAATCAATCAATCAAAACAATGAAAACACTCACCCAACTGTGCATTTCTCTTTTTACAATTATTTCATTTGCACAACCTCCGCAATTAGACTTGCGAGACGGTCAAGTTTCAG
>JBLHML010000015.1:0-55523 GCA_047622005.1 Dokdonia sp.
TTTGATACTAAAGGCTTACAAGTCTTCAGTGACACTAACAAGAATTATGTTACAGGATCTAACGGTACATCAACATTTGATTTATCTAGATACTCAAGCCAAATGTTCTATGTGAAGTTAACGACTAGTCAAGGTACGGTTACTAAGAAGATTGTATCTTCTGGTAAAAAGTAATTGATACATAATAATTAGGGATAGTCCCTAAGGGTATATATTAAAGGCAGCTATTTATAGCTGCCTTTTTTTTTGTGCCTTTTTTTAGTCTGAAATGTGCCTTGTATTTTGCAGTAATCGTATAGATAGATGCGTGTTGTATCTTACATATTTATGAATAGATCATGGAAATAGATAAGCACTACAAGAGATTAAATTATGACATGTGTTGAGTTGTAAAGTTTCTGAAGAAAATAAAATTTACTAAAGGAGGCTTTTAGCCCAAATAATGGCTTCTGGTAAGGTGTCAAATAGTATAAACAGTATATTTAATCACTAGGGTCACACGATCTATATTTATTTAACGATTAGTCACGTGACTATGGTTAAGAAGCGTGTAGCTTTTTTTTGTAGATAAGCAATTGATATAGATATAATAATAGCGCTTCTCTAAGCGCTCTACTAATGGCCAGTTTTATAGCTGCCTTTTTTAGTTCAATACGTAATAGTCCTTGCAAAAAAAGATCTTATAATGAATTAATAGAGGTGCTTTTAATAGGTCACCGCGAGATCTAAAAATAGACGAGTACTACGTATTAGATTACTCATAAGATATGGTGAGTACTCCTGTTTTCCGAAGAGAAAAAAAGTTTACTTGAGTGTTTTTTGAGCCCACGCTATGGCTTCTGGTAAGGTGTCAAAAATTTCAAAGGGTCTATCTAAGAATAGTTTCTCTATTTGGGCGGTACTTTTTGCCATGAAATTTTGAGAGACGACACAAAACCCAAGAAGGTTTTTAATTTTAGACGTTTCTTTATAGATCGCTGGATCTACAGAGTAAGAGTTAATTCTATGAGTGATATAAATAAAGGGTTTATTCTTAAAATAAGAATAGGCAGTATTGGTTAATATTAAATTCTCTTTTAAGGTGATGTGAACCCCTGCATCCATGACAACAATCATGTAGTTATCAAAAATATGTACTTCACAAAAATCTAATCGTAAGCGCTCTGTCATCGTTTCAATTTAAGCATTCAAAAAGTATGAAACAAAAAAAAACCTCTTTATTTAAAGAGGCTTTTTTTTTTCTAAGACTCCTATTTTAAGATTTAGTCTCTTTGGCAGCCTTTACTATTTTGATAGTCAATTCATCAGCTTTAGAATCTAAATCCATATGAATGGTATCTCCTTCTTGTAATTGAGAGTTAATGATCTCTTCAGCAAGGGCATCTTCAATATATTTTTGGATCGCTCTTTTTAAAGGTCTAGCACCATACTCTTTATCAAAACCTTTGTCTGCAATATAATCTTTGGCTTTTTTAGTAAGCTTAAGGTCATATCCTAAATCTTTGATGCGCTTCATGAGATGCGTTAATTCAATATCAATAATTTTATTAATATCTTCTCTTTCTAACGCATTAAAGACCATCACATCATCAATTCTATTTAAGAACTCTGGTGCAAATGCCTTTTTGAGTGCGTTTTCTATAATACTTTTTGTGTTATCATGTGCTTGGGCAGATCTAGCAGAGGTACCAAAGCCTACACCTTGACCAAAATCTTTGAGTTTTCTAGCACCAATATTAGAGGTCATGATAATAATTGTGTTTCTAAAGTCAATTTTACGACCAAGACTATCGGTCAAATAACCATCATCCAAAACCTGTAATAACATATTAAAGACATCTGGATGTGCTTTTTCAATCTCATCTAGCAGAATTACTGCGTATGGCTTACGACGAACTTTCTCAGTCAATTGACCACCTTCTTCATAACCAACATATCCTGGAGGTGCACCAACTAATCTAGAGATAGCAAATTTCTCCATGTATTCACTCATGTCAATTCTCACAAGCGCATCTTCGCTGTCAAATAACTCTCGAGCTAAAACTTTTGCTAATTGCGTTTTACCAACGCCTGTTTGACCTAAAAATATAAATGAACCAATGGGCTTATTAGGGTCTTTTAGTCCAGCACGATTACGCTGTATGGCTTTAACAACCTTCGCGACAGCTTCATCTTGTCCAATGACTTTACCTTTTATGAGTTCTGGTAATTGAACGAGCTTATTGCTTTCAGTTTGTGCAATTCTATTTACAGGAATACCCGTCATCATAGACACAACGTCTGCGACATTGTCTTCAGATACAATTTCTCTGTGTTGTTTGGTGTCTTCTTCCCATTTTTCTTGCGCAATTGCTAATTCTTTTTCGAGGCGTTTTTCATCATCTCTTAATTTAGCAGCTTCTTCGTATTTCTGTTTTTTAACAACCGTATTTTTGGTGTCTTTAACTTCTTCTAATTTCTGTTCTAGTTCAAGAATTTGTTTGGGAACAGTAATGTTAGTAATATGAACACGTGAGCCCGCTTCGTCCAGAGCATCAATAGCTTTGTCTGGTAAAAAACGCTCTGTCATATATCTATTGGTAAGCTTTACACAAGCCTCAATCGCAGCATCTGTATAATCAACATTGTGATGCTCTTCGTACTTCCCTTTAATATTATTGAGAATTTCTATAGTTTCTTCTACTGTAGTAGGCTCCACAATGACCTTTTGAAAACGACGCTCTAAAGCACCGTCTTTTTCGATGTATTGTCTGTACTCATCTAATGTAGTCGCTCCTATGCATTGTATTTCTCCACGCGCTAGTGCTGGTTTAAACATGTTAGATGCATCTAAACTTCCAGTAGCACCTCCTGCACCAACAATCGTGTGAATTTCATCTATGAAAAGAATAATATCATCGTTCTTCTCTAGTTCATTCATGACCGCTTTCATACGCTCTTCAAATTGACCTCTATATTTGGTTCCAGCAACTAAACTTGCTAAATCTAAAGTAACAACACGCTTATTAAAAAGTGTTCTAGAGACTTTGCGTTTTATAATTCTAAGTGCTAAACCTTCGGCAATTGCAGATTTACCTACACCAGGTTCACCTATTAATAAAGGATTGTTTTTCTTACGACGACTTAAAATTTGTGAGACACGCTGTATTTCTTTTTCTCGTCCAACAACAGGGTCTAGTTTTCCTTCTTCTGCCATTACTGTTAGATCTCTTCCAAAGTTATCTAAAACGGGCGTTTTAGACTTCTTGGTTGATTTCCCAGTGGATTGGCCAAAAGGATTTTCTTTTTGGTCATCTTCTTGATTAGGTTCATCATCTGAGAATGATTCACTCTTTGGGATTTCTAAATAATCGTCATCGTTAGTACTCATAAATTTGAATTGTTCTTTTACATTATCGTAATCTATCTTTAACTTATTTAAAAGTTTTGTAGTTGGGTCATTTTCATTTCTTAAAATACACAATAGTAAATGTGCGGTATTTATAGACGTGCTTTGAAACAACTTAGCTTCTAAAAACGTGGTTTTTAACGCACGCTCTGCTTGCCTTGTGAGATGTAAGTTCTTTTTTTCATTTGAAGATAGCGTAATATTAGGGTTTGCCGGACTTAAAATCTCGACCTTTCGTCTTAAGTGATTAAGGTCTGCATCCAACGCATTTAATATATCTATAGCCTTACCATTGCCATCACGAAGTAGTCCTAACATTAAATGCTCGGTGCCTATAAAATCGTGACCTAATCGTAATGCTTCTTCTTTGCTATAAGCAATTACATCTTTAACTCTTGGGGAAAAATTATCATCCATAGTAATCTCTTTCTGCATTAAAAATAATAAAATCTACCTACAAAATGGCAAAAATTATACCTTAAATATAGGGTTGGTACTAATAGAGTGAAAAAACTTTAAAAATTCAAAGTTTTTAACAAAAGACTTATTAAAAACTTTGTTAAAAGTTGTTAATAAATACTTCTAAATTTTGGTTGAATAAGACCTTTAAACACTACGGGAATACTTATCTTAGCCTGATTTGAAAACCTACAAAAAATCTAATTTATAATATATATGGAAGAAGGAGAGAAATTGATCCCTATCAACATTGAGGACGAAATGAAATCTGCGTACATTGATTATTCAATGTCGGTCATTGTGTCACGTGCATTACCAGATGTGAGAGATGGTTTAAAACCAGTTCACAGACGTGTACTTTATGGAATGCATGAACTTGGTGTTAGGTCAAATACTGCTCATAAAAAATCAGCAAGAATTGTTGGTGAAGTTCTAGGTAAGTACCATCCACATGGTGATACATCTGTTTATGATGCTATGGTTCGTATGGCTCAAGAATGGAGTTTACGATACATGCTTGTTGACGGTCAAGGAAACTTTGGTTCTATAGATGGTGACAGTCCTGCAGCAATGCGTTATACTGAAGCTAGAATGAAGAAGATATCTGAAGAAATGTTGGCAGATATCGATAAAGAAACTGTAGACCATAAATTAAATTTTGATGATACGCTTCAAGAGCCTACAGTACTTCCAACAAGAGTCCCTGGTTTGTTAATCAATGGTGCTTCAGGTATTGCAGTAGGTATGGCAACAAATATGCCTCCACACAATTTGTCTGAAGTTATAGATGGTACGATAGCATATATTGAGAACAATGATATAGAGATAGATGAATTAATAACACATATTAAAGCACCAGATTTTCCAACAGGTGGAACAATATATGGTTATGATGGTGTTAAAGAAGCTTTTAAAACGGGACGTGGGCGAATTGTCATGCGTGGTAAAGCTAGAATAGAAGAAGTACAAGGAAAAGAAAGTATTATTGTTACTGAAATTCCTTACCAAGTCAATAAGGCAGACATGATTAAAAAAACTGCCGATTTAGTTAACGATAAAAAGATTGATGGTATCTCTCTTATTAGAGACGAATCTGATAGAAACGGAATGCGTATTGTTTATGTATTAAAACGCGATTCAATTCCTAATATCGTTTTGAACATGTTGTATAAATACACAGCATTACAATCGTCTTTTAGTGTCAATAATATTGCTTTAGTTAAAGGTCGCCCTCAGTTATTGAATCTAAAAGAAATGATTCATTATTTCGTTGAGCATAGACATGAAGTTGTTGTTAGGCGTACCAAATACGAATTACGTAAAGCCGAAGAAAGAGCACATATCTTAGAAGGTTTAATTATAGCTTCAGATAATATTGATGAAGTTATTGCGCTCATTAGGGCATCATCAAATGCTGATGAAGCAAGAGCTAAATTAATTGAGCGTTTTGAATTGTCAGAAATACAAGCTAAAGCAATTGTAGAAATGCGATTACGCCAGCTTACAGGTCTAGAACAAGACAAATTACGTAATGAGTTTAACGAGTTGATGAAAACAATTGAGGATTTAAAAGATATTCTTGATAAAAAAGAGCGTCGTTATGAAATCATCAAAGAAGAACTGCACCTCATTAAAGATAAATATGGTGATGAACGTCGTTCTGTCATCGAATATGCTGGTGGTGATTTAAGTATTGAAGATATGATTCCTGATGAGCAAGTCGTTATTACGATTTCTCATGCTGGTTATATTAAAAGAACATCACTTACAGAATACAAAACACAACATAGAGGAGGTGTTGGTCAAAAGGCATCAACAACTCGTAATGAAGATTTCTTAGAACATTTATTTGTTGGTACAAATCATCAATACATGTTGTTTTTCACTCAAAAAGGAAAATGTTTCTGGATGCGTGTTTATGAAATTCCAGAAGGAAGCAAGACGTCAAAAGGTAGAGCAATTCAAAATTTAATAAATATTGAACAAGACGATAAAGTAATGGCTTTTATCTGTACTCAAGATTTAAAAGATGACGCGTATATCAATAGTCACTATGTTATTATGGCGACTAAAAAAGGACAAGTAAAGAAAACATCTTTAGAGCAGTATTCTAGACCTCGTACAAATGGTATTAATGCTATTACGATTAAAGAAGGTGATGAATTACTGGAAGCTAAACTTACTACAGGTAATAGTCAAGTAATGTTGGCTTTAAAATCTGGTAAAGCAATTCGTTTTGAAGAAGAGAAAACGAGGCCAATGGGTAGAAATGCTTCGGGTGTGAGAGGGATTAGATTAACCAGTGATATTGATGAAGTTATTGGTATGATTGCTGTTGAAAATCCACAAGAAGAATCTGTTTTAGTTGTTTCTGAAAAAGGCTATGGAAAACGTAGCTATATCGATGATCCAGAAGATGGAGAAGCGATTTACAGAATAACTAATCGTGGAGGAAAAGGAGTTAAAACGATTTCTGTTACTGAAAAAACAGGTCATTTAGTTGCCATAAAAACGGTAACAGATGAAGATGATTTAATGATTATCAATAAATCTGGTATCGCTATTAGAATGGCAGTTGCAGATTTACGTGTTATGGGTAGAGCAACCCAAGGTGTAAAACTCATTAATTTGAAAGGAAGTGATTCTATCGCAGCAGTTGCAAAAGTGATGAAAGAAGATGAAGAGGAAGAAACTGATGGTGAGGATTCTGACGTACAGGATGTTAGCGAAAATGGCACAACTCTTGATTCTAACGAAGAAGAATAATTACATTAACACTTAAAAATAACTACTAATGAAAAAACAATTTATTCTTGCTCTCGCACTGTTATTGAGTACGCTTTCTTTTGCACAAAAGAGCGAACTTAAAGCAGCAGATAAAGCAATTAAGTCAGGGAATTTTGCAGATGCTAAATCAGCAATTCAATCTGCAGAGTCTTTAATAACAAATGCTGATGACAAATTAAAAGCTAAATATTATTTCCTTAAAGGGAAATCATTGTACGCTGATGGAGCAGGATCTGATTCTGATATGGAACAAGCAATCGAAAGCTTTGGCATGGTTCAAAAAGTTGAAGGGTCTTCTAAAGGGAAGTATGGTTCAATGATTGCAGAATTAAAGTCTCAAATGCTTAATAATTTTCTTACTAAGGCTAATTCAGCTTTACAGAGTAAAGATTATGCAGCTTCAGCAGTAAATTTTGATCAGGCTTACCGTATGTCACCAATTGATACATTGTATCTTTATTATGCTGCGTCAACTGCAGTATCAGGACAAGATTATGTGAAGTCATTAAAATACTATGAAGAACTTAGGGATTTAGGTTATGAAGGTAAAGCAATGCAATACTCTGCAGTTAACAAAGAGTCAGGTGTTACAGAAGATTTTAACCATAAGGATTTAAGGGACATATCGGTAAAGAGTGGAACTCATATTGTACCTAAAGATAAAGAATCAGATTCTAAATCTGCTGAGATTGTTAAAAATATAGCATTAATTCATTTATCTAATGGTGATAATGAAAAAGCTATTGAAGCAATGAAGGAGGCTAGAGAAAAAAACCCAGATGACTTAGGTTTGTTAATTTCAGAAGCTAATGTTCAATTAAAAATGGGTAATAAAGAACGTTTTTCAGAATTGATGAAAGAGGCAACTATAAAAGATCCAAATAATGCTGAGTTACAATATAATTTAGGTGTTATCTCTGCAGAAGCTGGAGATATAGAAGCTGCAAAAAAGTATTATAATCAAGCTATTGAATTAGACCCATCGTATACAGATGCCTACAATAATGTAGCAGTTTTAATCTTAAGTAGAGATACTGCACTAGTAGAGGAAATGAATACATTAGGGACGTCGTCTGCTGATAATAAACGTTATGATGAATTACAAGCTGAGCGTCAAGAGATATTTGAGGCAGCAATACCTTATCTTGAAACAACTTTTAAATTAAAGCCAAAAGATGTACAAGCAGCTAAAACATTAATGAATATTTATAGAACAACATCTAAAACGGATAAGTATAAACTTATGAAAGCTAAGGTTGAAGAACTTGAAGCTGGAAACTAATCTATTAGTATCCGAATTTTATAAAAAAAGCGATTAGAAATTCTAATCGCTTTTTTTTATATTACTTTTTTAATAACCCTTAATTTATGAGTGTGAATTTGTCTGTCTGCATTATAAATTCCTGAGTGATCTAATCTGTCAATTCTTACTTGACCGTGAGCATGAATAATATAATTATCCTCCATTATAATACCTACATGGATAATTTGTCCTTCTTGATTATCAAAAAACGCTAAATCTCCAGGTTCACTTTCTTCAATAAAACTCAATGCTTGGCCTTGAGTAGCTTGTTGAGAGGCGTCT
The DNA here is from genome assembly GCA_047622005.1 of Dokdonia sp. Classification (GTDB taxonomy): domain Bacteria; phylum Bacteroidota; class Bacteroidia; order Flavobacteriales; family Flavobacteriaceae; genus Psychroserpens. The sequence goes on from JBLHML010000015.1 coordinate 8,220, forward strand.
CTTAAAAGTTGATAGCCATTTAATTTATACACCATTTGTGTAAAGCCAGAGCAATCTATGCCAAAAGGTGTTTTGCCTCCCCAAAGATAAGGCGCATTAAGGTATGTAAAAGCAGTTGTTAAAAGATTGGATTTTGGTTCTTTTAAATTGGTAGAGTTTCCATCAAAACTATGGTTTAAGACCTCTAATCCATTTAATGAAGACCCGATAGGAATCGTGTATAACTTATTGTCTTTATCTTGAACGTACTCAATTAAATCTAGAGACAATTTGTGATTTTGGCTTTTTATATTTTTGTAATCATCTTCATGAATTTCAAGATATTGCTTGTTATCTATCCATCCTTCATATTTATCAAATGCTAACCGAATTCTACTCCAAGACTTACGTTGTTCTAAAATCTTAAAAATTTCACCATAAAGCACTTGAGATACGAGCTCAGTTGAATCACTAGGTTCAATTCTAAGAGGGACAATGCTTAGATTACAAATTCCGTATTGCATTACAGTATATTAATTACGTTCTATTACAATTGCAGAAGCACCACCACCACCATTGCAAATAGCTGCAGCACCAATTTTGGCATCATTTTGTTGTAAAACACTTAATAAGGTAATAATAATTCTTACTCCAGAGCAGCCTAGTGGATGACCTAAAGAAACCGCACCACCATTTACATTTACGTTGCTGTCATTGAGACCAAGTATTTTCATGTTGGCTAAACCAACGATGGAGAATGCTTCATTAAATTCAAAATAGTCGACATCTTGTAATGCGATTCCAGCTTTGTCTAAAGCTTTTGGTAAGGCTTTTGCTGGAGCTGTTGTAAACCATTTTGGCTCTTGAGCTGCATCAGCATAACTTTTTATCGTCGCCAAGGGTGTTAAGCCTAATTCATCAGCTTTTTCCCTGCTCATAAGAACCATTGCACCAGCGCCATCATTTATTGTAGAAGCATTGGCAGCAGTTACTGTACCGTCTTTAGAAAAGGCAGGTCTTAATGATGGGATTTTTTCCATTCTTACATTACTGTATTCTTCATCTTTAGATACTATAATTGGTTCACCGCGACGCTGAGGTACTTCTACAGGAACGACTTCATCATTAAATTTTCCAGCATCCCATGCTGCAGACGAACGGTTATAAGACTGAATTGCAAAGGCATCTTGATCTTCTCGTGAAAACTTATACTCTGTTGCACAAGCATCTGCACAAACACCCATAGCATTTTCGTCATAGGCATCTACTAATCCGTCTTTTTGCATACCATCAATTAAAGTAGCTGGTCCAAATTTTGTAGCAGATCTCGCATGCAAGTAATGAGGAATCAAACTCATGTTTTCCATTCCTCCAGCGACAACAATATTTGTATCACCAAGCGCAATAGATTGAGCGGCTTGCATAACTGCTTTCATTCCAGAGGCACAAACTTTATTAATTGTTGTGCAAGGAACAGTATCAGGAATTCCAGCATATATTGATGCTTGTCTAGCTGGAGCTTGACCAGTTCCAGCTTGTACAACATTTCCCATCAAGACCTCTTCAACCATTTCTGGTTTTAGATTGATTTTGTCTAAAGCTCCTTTAATAGCTATTGCTCCAAGTCTTGGGGCAGGAACTGTTGATAATGATCCTAAAAAACTTCCAATTGGAGTTCTTGCAGTTGATACGATTACGACCTCTCTACTCATTTTTAATCTTATTTATTTTACAGCTGTAAAATTAATCATTTTTTAATTAATTGGTGGGTTTGAACTAATAACATCAGTTCTATTATATTTTCTTACTTTTGAATGTTTAAGTACCCAGTGCAAAAGTATTTTTGATTTATTTGAAGTGCTTAAATTTTTTTAAAATGAATGATTTAATAAATAAATGGTATCGTAATCATGCGCTTTTGTATAAAGTGCTACTGTTTTTAAGTACCACGTTTTTGATCGTTTATTTGTTTCCTAAGAGCGGAAAGTTTAGATATGATTTTGATAAAGGAAAACCTTGGCAATCAGAAAGTCTTCTCGCACCATTTGATTTTGCAATAAAAAAATCTTCCGAAGAAATTGAGCAAGAAAAAATTGAAGCATCAAATAGAAGTGCAGTATATTTTGATATTGATAAATCTATAAAATCTGGTGTGCTAAATGCTTATGCTGAGAAATTTCAATCGTCTTTCGCAGACAGTATTATTAATAGCCATATCAATTTATTTGAAGTTGGAGAAACTGCAATTGATGTTATCTATAAATTTGGAGTTTTAGATGAAGACTACGACTATTCTGAAAGTAAGAATGTCATTCTAGTTGCAGGACAAACCCAAGATGGAGAAACTCAATTTTCTAATCTCACAAAACTAGATGGTTTTAGAGGTAAAATAGAAAATGAGTTGAATAATATTGGTTTGTCTCAATTTGAGGCGACATTTGTATCTGTTTTTTTTGATGTTATTAGGCCTAATTTAAAACTTAACTCATCTCTAACTCAGAATGCTCTAGATGAAAAAATTGATGCTATTTCTAGTGTTAGAGGAAGTATTGAAAAAGGAACACTCATTATCTCTAAAGGAGAAATTGTAGAAGGAAATAAGTATGACGTTTTAACATCGTTGGAAACAGAATATGAATCTCAAGTATGGAATGATTCAAATTATAACCTAATTATTTTCGCATATTCTCTGCTTGTATCCCTGGCATTATTGATGCTTTTATTATTTCTTCGGAAATATAGGATGGAGGTGTTTCTTGATAATACTAAAGTCACCTTTATCTTTTTTAATATTTTATTAATGATTTTGTTGACAACCTTAGTCATTAATTATAATTCAACATATGTTTATGCGGTTCCCTTATGTATTCTTCCTTTGGTGTTAAAAGCCTTTTTTGATGCACGTTTGGGGTTATTTGCACACGTACTTACAGTCTTGTTACTTGGTTTTATTGTGCCTAATAGTTATGAGTATATGTTTCTTCAAATTATAGCAGGTATTGTGACGATATTAACGGTATCTGAATTATATAAGCGTGCAAATTTATTTATTTCCGTAGGTCAAATAACATTGATTTACATAATTGCATACTTTGCCTTCTTTGTAATACAAGAAGGTAATATAACAAGTTTAGACCCTTCTACATTTGGTTTGTTTGTCTTATGTGGACTTGCTACATTATTTGTACAGCCACTTATTTATATTTACGAGAAACTATTCGGTTTGGTCTCAGATGTATCTTTATTAGAGCTTTCAGATACGAATACTAAGCTTTTAAAAGAATTATCAAATAAGGCACCAGGAACATTTCATCATTCTTTAAATGTTGCCAATTTAGCAGAAGCGTCAGCAAATGAAATAGGAGCAAACGCCATGTTGATAAGAGTAGGAGCTTTGTATCATGATATTGGGAAAATGAAAAATCCAACATATTTTACAGAAAACCAAGCTACGGGAATTAATCCGCATGATGAATTGTCATCTCGCGAGAGTGTGAAAATTATTATTGACCATACACTTGATGGAATTGAAATTGCTAAGAAAAACAATTTGCCAGATCGTGTTATTGATTTTATAAGGACGCATCATGGAACCAGTATGGTGTATTACTTTTATAGAAAAGAAAAGGATTTAAATGAGGACACTAATGAAGTTGATTTTAGATATCCTGGTCCACAGCCTTTTAGTAAGGAAACAGCCATTTTGATGATGTGTGATAGTGTTGAGGCGGCATCTAAGAGTTTAAAAGAACCAACTACGACTAAGATTGATAAATTTGTTGAGACCATTATAAGTAAACAAATGGAAGATGGTCAATTTTTGAACGCTAATATTACGTTTAAAGAGATACAGTCTATCAAGAAAGTGCTAAAAACAAAGCTGGCGAACATATTCCATTTAAGAATTGAATACCCTGAATAATATTCAAAAAAAATGTAATTAATTGTTGTGTTATTTACAATGATAAGCTACCTTTGCAACCGCATTTGAGATATAATGCTAAGTTCATAAATTTAACGGAGAGGTGCCTGAGTGGCCGAAAGGAACGGTTTGCTAAATCGTCGTACTTAGAAATAGGTACCCAGGGTTCGAATCCCTGTCTCTCCGCAAATTTCTTTTGAGATTTATTATAGAATAACCAATTCGGGGTGTAGCGTAGCCCGGTTATCGCGCCACGTTTGGGACGTGGAGGCCGCAGGTTCGAATCCTGCCACCCCGACCATCAAAATCCAATCACATAAAGTGATTGGATTTTTTGTTTTCTGGAAATTGTAGCTCGCTTCAAAATTGGAAGAAGTGAAAAAAACAAGTTGCGCAGACTGATTTTATTTTTAGGATTATGATTTGATTTAAATGTAGTCTTTAAAACTAAGGCTTAATTGGCAGTTAAACTGAAGGTTGTATGCTTCTAAATTCATTTTCTGAGACCTCAATGCTCTAAATTTCTGAGAGCGATGTTGGGCGAATTTAATGCTTCAAGTGGTTTATGATTTAGGTTATTTAATGTTTTTCAATGAGTTATTTATGTTTTTAATGATTTCTATCAAAAGACTTTAAAATATAGGGACAAGAGTTGTCTGGTCGAAAACGGTTTTGGAAGTTAAAATGTTCTATCTAAAAATCTATCTAAAGGGCTAAAAGATTTATGTTTTGTTTACTTTGTTAGAACCTATTTGTTTTTGAGTTTGTAATAAGGAAATAAAATGTATGCTAAATAAGTGACCAATTCGGTTGCGAGAAATATCTATAAAAATGTATTTTTTGACTATTCAAAATAGGGTGTCATTTGACTGGAGACTATTGCTATAAGTGTTTGCTTAACTTCTATAATTATGCTCTTTTTTAATCTACTCGTACGTAGTTTTCAGAATAAATTCGATCTCCATCTTCATCAATTTCAATTTGACTGAACTTATCTTTTTCCAAAAGAATTTTATACATATAATCTTTACGTTCACCAATGATGAGGTTCATGGTTTTAGACCCATAATCTAAGGTTTCTTTTAAGATGGAATCATTTAATGAATAGGCACCATAGGCAAAATATTCTGTAGAGTCAGCATGTACAAGTTTACTCCACATTACTCTGCTCTTTGTATATATTTTTACTTGTCTATTACCTGCTCTGGTTTTAAATGAATCTACAACTTGATTGTTTCTATAGTTGTAAAGTCCAATCATTTCCCATGTGCCTTCGAGAGAGGCTTTTTCCAGGATTTCTATTTCGACAATCTCTTCAACGGTCTCATGATTCTCTTTACAAGAGAAAAGTAACGTAAATAGGATAATAAAAGTAACAAATGTTTTCATGACGCTAGTTTTACGGTTCCCTTAATTTACGAAAAAATAATGACATTAAATATTCCTATCTATATTCCTTATACTATGATAATAACTTTTAATAATTTTAGTGTAAGTATTCTTTCAATAATCCTACTTTTGTTGTGTATAAACCGAATTAAAATAACATGTCAGATACAATAGAAAAAGTACAATGTCTAATTATAGGATCTGGTCCTGCAGGTTACACAGCAGCTATATATGCTGCCAGAGCTAATATGGAGCCCGTATTATATCAAGGTACGCAACCAGGAGGTCAATTAACGACGACTAATGATGTAGAGAATTTTCCTGGATATCCAGATGGTATTACAGGTCCAGCAATGATGATTGAGTTACAAAACCAAGCAGCTCGTTTTGGTACAGATGTTCGTGATGGTTGGGTAACTAAAGTTGATTTTTCTGGAGATACCCATAAAGTTTGGGTTAATGGAACTAAAGAAATTCACTGTAAAACAGTTATTATTTCAACAGGAGCATCTGCTAAATATTTAGGGCTGGATTCTGAGCAAAAGTATTTAAAACTAGGTGGAGGCGTATCCGCTTGTGCAGTTTGTGATGGGTTCTTTTATAGAAATCAAGAGGTTGTTATCGTTGGAGCAGGAGATAGTGCTTGTGAAGAAGCACATTATTTATCAAAGCTTTGTAAAAAGGTAACTATGTTGGTGAGAAAAGATGAGTTTAGAGCTTCTAAAATCATGGCAGCCAGAGTTAAAAACACTAAGAATATAGAAATTCTTTTCAATACTGAAACGGATGAAGTTTTGGGCGACGGACAAGTGGTAACCGGTGTTAGAACTTTTAATAACAAAACTAATGAGACCTCAGAAATTCCAGTAACTGGATTTTTTGTAGCCATTGGTCATAAACCTAATACAGATATATTTAAAGAGTACTTGAAACTTGATGAGACGGGTTACATTATTAACACACCAGGAACAACAAAAACGGATGTGGAAGGCGTATTCGTTTCTGGTGATGCAGCAGATCACGTATATCGTCAAGCAGTTACAGCTGCAGGAACGGGTTGTATGGCAGCTTTAGATGCTGAACGTTATTTGGCAGCTAAGGAGTCTGATTTTGAGATTTCTACTCCTGTTTACTAAACAGAGAAACACATATAAATAGAAAATCCGAAGTTTTAAAGCTTCGGATTTTTTTTATGTTTTAAAATAAATTTACTTCGGAAATGTGAAAGCTCTATTTTACTTTATTTTGTAGTTTAACTGTTCCTGTAAAGGTGTTAATGGTGATTTTTGGATTTCCATAGAGATAAATCTCACTAGCACCAGAAGCATCGATTGTTATGGCATCTATAACTTCTAGATAAACGTTACTTTCTAGTTCAGCAAGAACAGTACAGGTTGTAGTGGTGAAATTTTTACCGTTTAATTGTGAGTTGTTATCTGCTCTGAGGTTTAAGTTTGTAATAGTACCTTCTATATAAGCACTAGCACGTTGGTATAAATCCATTTTTACTTCTGTAGCGTTAATAAGCGCATCCATTTTAGTATTATCACTTATCTCCACAGTAACATTAGTTGCTGTAACGTTAAGTTTAACCTTTGCCTTTTCTGTACTTATAAAACTAAAGCTAGTGGCCTTAATATTAAGATATGCTCGAGCAGAACCACTAGTCTTTAACGTGGTATTACCCAGTTCTAATGAGGTTAGAGAGCGAATTTCGCCATTATCTTTAACTTCAATTTCAGAAAATGCGTCACCATAATTTACTTTAATATTGAGTTTCTTAGAGCGTATGTCGCGAGATGAGGTAATTGTTAAAACGCTATCAATAACTTTTATGTCGATATGTTCATGAAGATTGCCATCTGTTTCGATTTCTACGGAAGGTTTTTTATTGTAAAATAACTCGACGCTAAAATCTTCACTAACTACAATTTTTTTAAACCCATCAATATAGGTTTGTTCTATCGTTAAATTTCTATCACCTTTTATTTTTTCAATGTCTTGAGCAAAGCTAGACGTGCTAAAACCGAAAACGATTAATAAAAGTAAAATACTATTTTTCATTATAATTTGTATTTGTATTTGTATTCACTTTTTATTTTACCAACAATGCTAACATTTTGGAGCCTAACATCATTATTTGTAAAAACCATAGCTAATGCTATACTTTGAAAAAACACTTTTGTTACAGCATAAGAGCCAAGCTTTTTGGTTTGTAATAAAAAGTGAATACTATTTCATTATTAAAACAAATATAAAACAAAAACCATCCCAAACTTGATTTGAGTTTGAAATGGTTTTAAAAAAACTACGAATTGATTGGTTGTTTTATGTGTTTATTGCTTCCTAATATTACCAGAAACAGCATCAGAAATACTTTCGTTTTTAGGATTTCCATAATATTTAATATCTCCACCGCTAGTTGCGCTGGCTGTGATTTTTTCTTCAGCATGCACTAGAATGTCAGCACCACTAGTTGCCGCTGCTGTGCACGTTTGAGAAATAAGATTTTGAGCATCTATATCACTACCGCTAGTCGCAGATGCGCTTAATTCAATGGTAGTACCTTTTACTTTAATATCGCTACCACTAGTTGAAGCCAGTATTGTAGATCTGGCTTCTAGATTAACTTCAAGATCTGCGCCACTTGTTGTAATTAATTTTATAGTATCTGCTTTAAGTGTATTGTTAGAAAACACAGCGCTACCACTTGTAGCACTTACGGAGGTTAAATTTGAAACGTTAACCATTATTTTTTTTGACTCAGACCTTCTAATGTTGTCTTCGGCATAGATTTTTAGTACACCATTCTCGATTTTTGTGATAATAATGTCATGTAAATTTTCATCTGCCTGTACTTTTAGAGAGGGAGAATCACTTTGAGTTAGATAGACATCTAAGCCTCGGCTTGCCTCTATTTCACTAAACTGGTCTTCTATAGTTCTATCTACTGTTGAGACGTTACCGCTTCCTGTTACACCAGATGAGTTAAGGTTAATATCAAATTTGCAGGATACTAAAAGTAAACTCAATAAGATGGCGATTGTGATTTTTGTTAGTGTTGTCATGATTGATTGTTTTTGATTGATGATTAGTGTGTTGTTATTTCATTTGGTGATCAAAGCTTATAACACGCTTTAAATACCATTTATCATTTTCTAAAACCCATAAATGTGAGAATTTTGCTGTGCTGCCAGCAGCTACTTTTCCATTGGTAGTTTCAAAAAAACTATGGATACCGTTTTGCAAAGCACCATATAGTTTTCCTTTGCTGTATAAAGGGAACACTTCTAATTCACCAACTAGTTCTCTTGAAGATTTAGTTGTGTTATTTGAATCGCAGATTCCATCTTTCATGGTTTGAATAAATTGTTCTTTTGTGTCTAATATTCCTCCCTTGTCGTGATAAAATTCAAAATCTTCAGAGATGAGCTGATCTAGATATTGTAATTCACATTTGTTAAACGAGCGTTCAAATATTAAGCTGTCATTAGCTTTTAAAGTTTTGTAGACTTCAGAATAAGAATCTGTTTGGGCATTAAGGGTGAGTCCTGTTCCGAAGAAAAATAAAATAAAGTAAATTGACTGTTTCATTTTTTGATTGATGATTATGGTTCAAATATTAGAAATAAGGTTGGTTAGTTAAATTTGAAATGCCTGAACCGTTGATTGATTGGATTGAATTGTTAATTATTGTCGTCTTCTGTTGTGATTTCTATACCATCTTCGTTAATATTGACTTTGACGTTATCGGCTTTGGCTTTAATCCCGTCCTCGTCAATTTGAAGACTACTATTATCAGATTTTGCTTTGATACCATCCTCATCAATTTGTAGTCCATTTTCTTCATCGCTTATATCAACTTTAATTTGAAATTCTTCATCTTCTGGGCAATCTAGACACTCAACACCATTGGTAATGATTTTGAGATGTTGTTCTTCCATATCTTGATCTAAAATATCATCATAGTAAGAACCATTGGAGTGATAGTTATAGGTGTTTTTATCTGCATAAAGCACACTGCCTTTAGGTAAATAGAGTGTTACAGTGACTTCTTGATCTTTTCTAGATTCATTTAGAGGGAGTGTAAAATAACTATTTAAGGATAGTGTATTACCTTTAAGCGTATACGAGTAATCTATCTTTTCTGATCTTGATTTAGCATCTTGAAAATCAAATCCTCTAGCACTGCGTTCTATTCTAATTTTTGCAATACTATCACTCGTAGATTTTACAATAAGTCTCACGCCCTGAGAAAATAATACTTTGTCATCATTCTCATTATATGCTGTTCTAAATCTATAATTCCTATTGTATTGGGTGGTTAATAAATCATTATTGTTCATTCTTACAGTTATGGTATCATTTAATGTGATTGCTGATAATTTTTCGGTTTTTATGAATGATCCTTCTTCTTTATAGCTCATCCCAAATCTTACAAACGTTATGGATAGGGTGATAAATGCGATAATCCATAATCCTAATAAGGTGTATTTAGCAGTTTTACCAATAGACTTCATATTAGAGATTAGTATCTTGAGTCCTAAATAGAATACAAAAAAGGCTATGATTCCGATGAAAAAGAATAACAATAAGGACATAAGCCAAATTGGCATTCTTGTAGCATCGGTGACATCAAATAAATTAATTCCAGGGAAGTGAATATTATCCATAAAGCTCACACTAAATAAGCTTATTATTAGTGATATAATAGTTACTGCTCCTACGAACATTAAGATTAAACCAAAGAACTTTGCGAAAATCTTTAAAAAGAACAAGAATATATTTCCTATAGCTTCAAAAAATGAGCTGGAAGAGGATTTAATACGTTCGCCTTGACGCGGTAAATCTGCTTTTTTTACACCTTCGGAAATAGAATCAGACACATTATCAAAGCCTTCTTTGATTTTATCTCCATGTTTTTTTAGATCTACATTTTGAACTGCGTTTGAAACGCTATCAAATCCGTCCTTGATTTTTTTTTCAATGTTTGAGATATTGACTTGCTCTCCTTTCATCTGTAATTTTTCTGAAGTTGTTACAGCTTCAGGAACAAAAATCCAAAGTAAGATATATAGTAACACACCAGTACCTGCTCCAAAGATGAGGCATACCCATATTAAGCGAATCCAAAGTGCATCAATACCAAAATAATGCGCTAATCCAGACGACACGCCTCCAACATAGGAGTTTTCTGTATCTCTATATAGTTTTTTAGACTTAGAATTACGCCTGTTAGAATAGTAGTGTTGCTTAGGTTCATCTTCAAAAATTTCGTCATCAACGAGGTAATCTTCTGGTTGTCCCATGATGGTAATTACATGTTCAACCTCTTTGTTACCAATAACTTGTTTTTCGTTTTGTACGCGCTCAGTAAAAAGTTCTGCAATACGTGCTTCTATATCTGAAACAATCTCAGAACGACCTTGAGAGTCTGTAAATGAACGTTTTATAGCCTCAAGATAGCGTTGTAATTTTAGGTAAGCGTCTTCATCTATATGGAAGAATATACCTGCTAAATTTATGTTGACTGTTTTATTCATTAGTTTGTTTTTTTTGTCTTGTTACTATGTTAACTGCGTTTTGTAATTCGTTCCAGGTTGTTGTTAATTCTTTTAGAAATAACTGTCCTGTCTCTGTAAGACCGTAGTATTTTCTTGGTGGTCCAGATGTGGATTCTTCCCAACGATAATTGAGTAACCCAGCATTTTTAAGCCTTGTGAGAAGCGGATAAATTGTCCCTTCCACTACAAGCAGTTTTGCGTCTTTAAGTGTGCTTAAGATTTCTGCTACATAAGCATCATCGTCTTTTAATACTGATAAAATACAGTACTCTAGTACACCTTTTCGCATTTGTGCTTTTGTGTTTTCTATCTTCATACTTGAATTAGATTAAATTTTAATAAACTGTTCATTTTTTGATTGATTGATGGTTATATATAAATAGCGAGTGATTAATTCGCATGCTGCTATTTTAAAAATTTGATGGTTAAAGGGTATTCATATAACTCGCCATCTCTAGCTTTTAAACTCGCAATAACTATGAATACGAGTTCTAGAATAAATCCTATAACTGCTAGGAACCCTAAAATTCCTCCTGAAATTAACAATAGAGGTGATGGCTCATCGATGTTAATATGAAAATCATGAAATCCATGAAAATCGATAAAATCCAAACCATTAAAGACCTTGAAAATGAAAAACGGAATAGTTAATGTCCCAATAATTATGGCATACAATAAAATGCTCATCTGAAAATTAATGGCTTGCTTACCGTGTGTGTCTATAAAGTCTGACTTGTCTTTATTCATAATCCATAAAACGATGGGCCCAATGAAATTTCCTAGTGGAATTATAAACCTACTAAAGGTTGATAAATGAATAAATGTTGCGATGTTTTTTTGATGGTTAGTTGTCATGATTAAAAAGCATATAGTATTTTCTTATACAAATATATGTCTTTAAAAAGGTATTATGTTACGCATAGTACTTAATTTTAACATAACATTAACAAATTGTAATTCCGATTATTTTTGATATTTTAGCTGAAATATCCAATTATATATGAACGTTTCACCTCGTAAACTCAATACTTTTTTACTATTTAAATTACCAGCTGCTTTTTTTTGTGGTGTGCGTACAAAGATACTTGATGACACCAAATGTGTTGTGTCAGTAAAGCACAGATGGATTAATCAAAATCCATTTAATTCTATGTTTTGGGCAGTACAAGGTATGGCGGCAGAGCTCACAACTGGAGCTCTAGTAATGTCTAAAGCTAAAGATAGCGGTCAAAAAATTTCAATGTTGATAGTCACAAATAATGCGTCTTTTACAAAAAAGGCTAATGGTAGAATTACATTTACTTGTGATGAAGGTCATAAAATAGATGAGACTATAACAAAAGCTATAGAAACAGGAGAAGGACAAACAGTTTGGTTGAATTCTAAAGGGATTAACACAGAGGGTATGCAAGTTTCCGATTTTAACTTTGAGTGGACACTTAAAGTAAGGTCATAAATATCATTGCTTTAAATATGTTTTGATTAGAGAATAGTTTGATTAAATTTATAGGGCTTTGTAACAAATAAGGAAACTGTTCAACATATAAATATATCAATAACTAAACAATCAAAAAATGACATCACACGAAATAGATTACAGAATTTACGGAGAAGAAATGCAATATGTCGAGATAGAACTCGATCCAGAAGAAGGTGTCATTGCAGAAGCAGGAAGTTTTATGATGATGGATGATGGTATTAAAATGGAAACCATCTTTGGTGACGGTTCTCAAAAGGATATAGGTTTCTTGGGAAAAATATTAGGAGCTGGAAAACGTATTCTCACGGGAGAAAACTTATTTATGACTGCTTTTTATAACAACCTTTCAGGAAAACGTAATGTATCATTTGCTTCTCCATATCCAGGAAAGATAATCCCAATTGATCTTACTGAGTACAACGGGAAATTTATTTGTCAAAAAGATGCCTTTCTCTGCGCAGCTAAAGGTGTGAGTGTTGGTATAGAATTTTCTAAGAAATTAGGTCGTGGGCTTTTTGGAGGTGAAGGTTTTATCATGCAAAAGTTAGAGGGTGATGGGATGGCCTTTGTTCATGCAGGAGGAACTACAGCACGAAAAGTATTGGAGCCAGGACAAACCTTAAGAGTGGATACCGGTTGTATTATTGGATTTACTCAAGATGTAGATTATGATATAGAATTTATTGGTGGTATCAAGAATACTGTTTTTGGAGGCGAAGGTTTATTTTACGCAAAATTACAAGGTCCAGGAGTTGTGTATATACAATCGTTGCCATTTAGCAGATTGGCTGGTCGTGTAATTGCCTCATTACCAATAGGAGGAAATAGTAAAGGTGAAGGAAGTATTCTAGGTGGATTGGGTAATATTTTGGATGGAGATAATAGATTTTAACGTTTCATTGGCTGTTAAAATTTATAGAATTAGCTCAACGGATTACTTTTTTTACTACATTTATAATGTAATAATTAAAACAAAGCCTATACAACACGTCTACTTTTATTTAACCTAAAACTAAAAAATAATGGCAAGAGCAATGTTTGAGTACACTAAAACTGTGCTTAGTAAAGTCAGTTTTGACAGTACATTGTTTTGTAAAGAATTACAAAAAGCGCTTCAAAGATTATTACCCTATGAAATAGAAGAGCTTAAGATTTATATTAAATCATTAATTCTACAAAACCCTGAATTAGATCAATGTTTAATCTTATTAAAAGTATAAAAAAGAAGCGACGTTATAGTCGCTTTTTTTATGAGATAGTAATTCAAGACAATGGCAGTTATAACCTTAAATTATAACTACCATTTTTTCTATTCTGAAATGTGCCAACCTCAAATAAGGATCCTTAATTGTTATTTTGGCAACGGACTAATAATCTTCACATTTTCAAATGCTATGGCACCTCGAATAATACCAGAAATTACGTTGTGAAGTGCATCTATAACTTGCATCTTGAGTTCGTTTTTATGGTAAATGATACTCACTTCTCTCGCTGGAGAAGGTTCATTAAAATGACGTAGCATTTTAGACATTTTTTCATTGAGATCTAGCGTGTTTAAATAGGGTAGAAGTGTCATGCCTAAGCCTTCGTTAGATAATTTGACGAGTGTTTCGATACTTCCACTTTCTAGTTGAAATGTATCATCCTCATGACTTTTAAATGCTTTACAAAGATTTAGAACACCATCTCTAAAACAATGTCCATCTTCTAGAAGGAGCATGTCATTTAAATCTAAATCTGAAACACCAATTTTTTTCTTGTCCTTTAATCTATGATCATCAGGTATGTAAGCTACAAAGGGTTCATAATAAAGTACGCGTTCTTTTATAGTGTCTTGCTCTAAAGGTGTTGCAGCGATGGCAGCATCAAGATGACCATCCATAAGACGTGTTATAATTTCCTCAGTAGTGAGCTCTTCTATTTTGAGATGTACTTTTGGGTATTTCTTAATAAAGCTTTTAAGAAACATTGGTAATAATGTAGGCATAACGGTAGGTATAATACCTATTCTAAATTCGCCACCAATAAAACCTTTTTGTTGGTCTACGATATCTTGGATACGTTCAGACTCATCAACTATGTTTTTTGCTTGATTTACAATTTTTTGGCCAACATCTGTTAATTCTATGGGCTTTTTGCTTCTGTCAAAAATTTGAACATCTAACTCATCTTCTAGTTTTTGTATTTGAGTACTTAAGGTAGGCTGTGTTACAAAACACTTCTCTGCAGCTTTGGTGAAATTTTTATGTTCTGCAATTGCTAATACGTATTTTAATTGTGTAATTGTCATATGTATTCATTTAGGCTATAAAGATATAAAAATCATTCATAGAAACTATGATTAATTTTAATTATTGTTACTTAAATTTATATAAACAAAAACAATAACGATATGACAACTAACAGTATAGGTTTAGAGACTAAAAAGACAAAAGAAATTTCTAATGAGTTAAATACACTCTTAGCAAATTTTCAAATTTATTATCAAAATTTAAGAGGAATTCACTGGAATATCAAAGGGAAACGCTTTTTTGATTTGCATCCTAAGTTTGAAGAATTATATACAGACGCGAATCTTAAAGTAGATGAAATTGCAGAACGTGTTTTAACACTTGGCGCAACACCTTTACACACGTTTGAAGATTATTCTAAGGCAGCCAAAGTGCCTGTTGGGAAGAACGTTTCCGAAGATGAAAAAGCAGTACAACTTATTGTAGATTCATTGTCAGAATTATTAAAAATTGAACGTCAAATTTTAAATATGTCTGGAGAAGCTAATGACGAAGGTACCAACTCAATGATGAGTGATTTTATTACTGAACAAGAGAAAACAGTTTGGATGATGAAAGCTTGGTTAGGCGAAAGTATCTAATATTTAAAGGAAAATAGAGATAAAAAAAAGCCCTTCAGAAAAATGATATCTGAAGGGCTTTTCAATTATAAAAAAATCAATTTTATTTTCTTATGGGCAACCAGATTCTATATTAGACATCCAATTTGCAGAACTACTAATAATAATATTGTCCTCTGAACAACTTAAGAATGTCCAGTCACTATTGAAGTTGTCTGAGTTTGTATTAATACTAACTACTGCATCACCATCTCCGTTTGTAGAGGTTGACCATGTTCCTGACGCAAGAGAGTCGTTATTTATACTAACAGTCACAGTACCATCGCTACCAAATACATATTCATATTCTTGATTATTTATGATTACCGACCAGTATTGACATTCTACTAGTAAACCAGCAACATATTCCTCACTGCAATCACCCGGATTATTATTATCATCACAGTCGCGTTCTAGTTGAATAAACTCATTACCAGATTCAAGTATAATAAATCCTTCGCTACATTGAGTTACAGTCCAATCAAACTGAGAGAACACGTCGTAAGGTCCATCTGTAATATTAAAAAACATATATACTTCTCCTGTAGGGTTTGAAGATAGATCCCAAGTTCCATTTACACCATCGTTTGATCCTTCACTAAAAATTTCTAATGATCCATCTTGATAAAATTGTACATACTCAGCATTTACATTATTGTAAAGACTTGTATTTATATACCAAACACATTCCACTAAAAAGCTTGAAATATCTTCTTCTGAGCAATCTGCTGGGTTATTACCATCTTCACATTCTACAAAATCAGCTTCAGTGAAACCTTCGCACTCTGCATGACAGGCATTAATGAAAGTATATACTATTGTCGAACCATTTTCTTCGACTTGAACACATACTGGGTCAAAATTATCATCACAATCACAGTCATCAACATTATTATCACCAAAGCAAGTTTCTAATAATTCTAAAAAAGCTTCTTCATTTCCAATTGAAAGGACTGTTCCATCATCAAAAGTTACATCAAATGAATATACAAAATCAAAGTAGTACACATTATATAATACGGTGTCTAATTCTTCTTGAGAACCAACAGTTATTGTTTCTCCATTATCTGTAATAATTGTTATTGGAAAATTAAATGTAAAACAATCATTGCCTCCAGGACAGTTATAATCGTCTTCACAGTTTTCGGCAAAATCAGCTTCTGTGAAACCATCACATTCTGCATAGCAAGCGTTTGGATAGGTCATTAAAAATGTTTCGCCATCTGGAGCTTCGATTTCAACACATACTGGGTTGTACTCTTCTGTGCATTCACAAGAAAAATCGTTTTCAAAATCACAAGATTCTAATAACATTACAAATTCTTCTTCATTACTAATTGTAGCAACTACTATGGCTTCTGTGTCGTCATTATATGTTTCGACATCAAAAGGGAATTCAATACCTGAGATGTATAATTCTTCTGTAGAATTGATAATAACATTAATTAAATCATCAAGACTATTTACTGTAACACTTGTACCATTATTGTAAGATAAGTTTAATGGGTAAACGAAATCAAAACAGAAATCAAATACAATGTTTCCTGTAGGGTTTTCAGTTGGGATTACATCTCCTTGATTATCAAATTGTGTTCTCAATTGTGATAAAGATGTAGTGATTGATGCACTTTCTTCAATATTTTGTTCTTCTATTACAGGTTCATCATTTGTACATGATGTGAAGCAACAAACAACAAATAAGATACTTAAAAAGACTAATTTTAAATTTTTCATATTTTCAATTTTAGAATTTGTTTTTATTTTTTGGTGATTAATCATTCCTAAAACAACACACTTTAAAAAAACCCTACTTTTTTATATAATTAGTTTTTGTTTAGTTTTGACATATAATTTATAAACCAGCAAATGCCGCAAGATGAACTTAAAATTTGTGAAACTAAAACTTTTGAAACTGTCTACAAACAGTATTCAAAAGATTTGAGACGTTTTATATTCTTTAAAACTCAAGATCTTGATAAAGCAGAAGATATCCTGCAAGAGACCTTTATTAAGTTGTGGGATAATTGTGGCAAAGTAAAATATGATAGTGTTAAGAGTTATTTATATACAATAGCGACCAATACTTTTTTAAATATGATTAAGCATGATAAGGTGGTCAAAAAACATCAAGATGCTTTACCGCGTCACAGTACAAATGAATCTCCAGAGTTTATCATGTTAGAAAATGAGTTTATGGATAAATTGCAACGTACCATAGATTCATTACCAGAAAAACAAAAAGAAGTTTTTTTATTAAATAGAATTGAGAATAAGAAGTACAAAGAGATTGCCGAGCAATTAGGTGTTTCGGTGAAGGCTGTAGAGAAAAGAATGCATTTAGCTTTAGTCGTTATGAGAGAACAAATTGGTAATGTTTAATTTAAATTAATAAGTAGGGTTTTATTTAATGTAGTTGTCTTAGTATTAGAATAGCATGAAAGAACAAAATTTACATAACGATAATGATACGTTTTTAGCAAAATGGTTAGAAGGAGAACTCTCTGATGATGCGCTAAAAACTTTGGTGTCTGAAACGGAATATAACTCCTTCTTAAAAATTAGGAAAGGCATTAATACTTATGAGGTTTTAGAATCATCTACTGATACTTCTTTTATTAAAATTCAAAACCATATATCTAAACGCAAAGGACAAGAAAGCGGAAAAGTACGACAATTAAAGTCTAATACTTGGTTTCTTGGTATTGCAGCATCTGTTGTTCTATTATTCGGTTTGTTTTTTATTCTAGGTGATAATATTGTTACGATAGAAACC
Organism: Dokdonia sp.; assembly: GCA_047622005.1. Taxonomy (GTDB): domain Bacteria; phylum Bacteroidota; class Bacteroidia; order Flavobacteriales; family Flavobacteriaceae; genus Psychroserpens. The sequence continues at coordinate 26,217 of JBLHML010000015.1, forward strand.
AATTATGGAGAACAAAAAACAATTGTACTTTTAGATGGATCTGAAGTAATTTTAAACTCTAAATCTACCTTAACCTATGATGAAGGTGATTGGGAAAATAATAGAACACTAAACCTTACAGGTGAGGCGCACTTCAAAGTAAAGAAAGGAAGTACTTTCACTGTTTTGACAAATAATGGAGCTGTGGAAGTGTTAGGAACACAGTTTAATGTGAACTCTCTTAGTGATCTGTTTGAAGTGATCTGTTTTGAGGGTAAAGTAAGTGTTACTTCAAAAGAAGAAAAATATATATTATTACCTACTAACTCTGTTAGACGAATTAATGGTAATAGGATTGAGAAATGGGCTACTGTTGATTTAAACCCTTCTTGGCTTAATGGAGAGAGCACATTTAAAAGTGTCCCTTTAAAATATGTCATACGTAGTTTAGAGTCCCAGTATGATATAGCTATTAATTCTAATGCTATTAATAACAACATCATTTATACAGGTAGTTTTACTCACAAAGATCTAGATACTGCATTAAAAACAGTATTCAAATCTTTACATATACAATACAGTGAAAAAGAAAACCGAAATATCTATTTGAGCACGAAGTGAAGAAGTTGATTATCAACATTTTGTTAATTCTACCGCTTTTAGCCTTTTCTCAAGAAGAGGCTAAATTTTTCATTTATGTAAATAGCCTCCGCCTAGATCGTGCTTTCGATAAAATTGAAGACGTATATGATGTGCGGTTTTCTTATCAAGATGATCTCTTAACAGATCTAAAAATTACCCTAGAAAAAGAAGAGCGAACCTTGAGTCAGTTATTGGCTGAAATAAAACTTCAAACAGATCTAGACTTTGAGGTTATTGCACAACGTTATATTGTGGTTAACAGGTTACAAAACTATATAGATGTTGAGGCCTTAGATAGAGTTATCCTCACAAGCTACCTCACCAATGGTATCTCTAAAAATAAAAATGCATCCTATGAAATACGTCCTGTTCGTTTAGGTATTTTACCAGGACTCACAGAGCCCGATGTTTTAGAAAGTATTCAATTGTTACCGGGAGTTGTAAGTCCAAATGAAACAGCCTCTGGTTTTTTGGTTAGAGGCGGTAAAATGGACCAAAATAGATTAATATGGGATGGTATTAATATGTATCATAAAGGTCACCTTTTTGGAATGATTTCTCCATTTAATCCTAACGCTACAAAAAAAGTAACCTTCATAAATAAGGGTTCAAATCCAAGATATGGAGAACGTGCATCGAGCGTTATTTCTATGACCACAACAACAAAAATTGAAGACAAATTGAAGGCGCAACTTGGTTTTAATGGCATTAATGGTGATGTGTATATTGAAGCTCCACTCATCAAGGATAAACTGGCTATTCAAGCCTCTGTGCGCAGCAGCTATGCAAATACATATCAATCGGTCACATTTGATAGACTTGCAGACAAAGTGTTTGAAAGCACTAAGATTAAAAATGGAGACAACCCTAATAATAGTTTTAATTTTTTAGATTATAATATCAAACTAAATTATAAACCTAATGCGAAAAACAGCTTATATGCCAGTGTAATTTCTATTGATAACCAGTTAGATTATACGGTTAATGATACTCAAAATAATGAGACCTTTAATGATCGGATGTCTATAAGAAATTCCGGTTATGGTGTAGGTTGGACAACACTATGGCGTACTAATTTGAAGCAACATACATCGTCTTATTTTTCAGAATACAAACTCAATTATAATTTTATTACTTCGGAAGGGGATACGCAAACGTCAGATTTTGAAAAGCGTAATGTCATTTTTGATTCTGGGATTTCTTCGGAATTAGATTGGGCAATTAACACCAATAAAAGTGCAACATTTGGCTATCAGTACGTGTTAAAGGATGTTGGTTATGCGTTTTTAAATACTACTAATTTGGAGTTTATTCTTGATGAAGATAAAACTGTAGTGCAAACTCATAGCGTATATGGAAACTATGAGTATAAAAATTCGAGATTATTTGATATTACAGTAGGAGCAAGGGCAACATATTTTAAAGAATTAGATGCTTTTAGGTTTGAACCTCGATTATTACTCTATAAAGATCTTTTTAAACATGTGAAATTTCAAATTTCTGGAGAAATAAAAAATCAGATTATTAGTGAAATTGATGAAACTATTATTAGTGATTTGTCATTAGAGAATAGGGTTTGGAGATTGGCTAATGGTAATGAATTTCCTATCATTAATAGTAAGCAAATTTCCGCAGGATTTATTTATACAAATAACGGTTGGACTATTGATATTGATAATTATTACAAGGTGTTAGATCAGATCACTGCGTTGTCATTAGGCTTTTTAAACCCTGAAAACAGCACATTTAATCTAGGTGAGCAAAACGTGTATGGAATCGATTTGTTTTTGAAAAAGCGTTTTAATGGGTTTAATACTTGGGTGAGTTATTCATTTAATAATTCTAAAAGTAAATTTGATACCCTTAATGATGGTACTTATTTTAATTCTAGATCCAATGTAAGACATGCCTTTTCAACATCCTTAAGTTATAAGATATCTAATTTTCAAGTGGCATTAGGTTGGAGATGGCAAACAGGTAAACCTTATACTGAGTCTACAACAGGAGTAGATGGTTTAGAGTTTAATACTGGTGTAAATGCAAGTCGATTACCAAATTATCATAGACTTGATTTCTCAAGCACTTATAAGTTTAAATTTTCAAAGGATAGTAAGTTGAGAGCTAAAGTAGGTTTATCTATACGTAACGTATACAACAAGAATAATTTTATAAGTCGAGAATATCGTGGTAATAATGATATTAATGGAACTATTGAAACCATTGATAAATATTCAATAGGTTTTACACCTAATCTTATGTTTAGGTTATATTGGTAATCTATTTTGTAGTTAAAACGGTGTGTTAATTAATAAAAAAAAGAGCCTTTAAAAGGCTCTTTTTTGATTAAGTAATTGTTGATTCATGTTATTTGTTTTAAAATCTTATTGAAAATTTTAAATCTTCTTTTTCTACATTAAATTTTGCGTCGTCATAATTTGGAGGTCCAAAACTTCTTGGATTATTTGATGTTCCGTAAGATTCTTTTGGCATTCCGCTAGCTTCAAAATCCAATTTATTGTTTCCGTTTGCATCATGCATAACCATGATAGCATATTCTCCTGGTTGCACGTTTTCAAAAGTAATAGTTGCTTTTCCATCTTTAATTTCAGATGCTGCATTTTGAACTCCAGAACCTTTCATGAAGTTGTCTTTTGTGTTTAGTGATACTAGTACTTTGCCATCATCACTTTTTGCGTTTTCAATGGTTACAGTAATAGTTTGTCCTTTGACATCTTGAGAGAATCCTAAAGTTGAAATTAAAGTTAATGCAATAGATAATAATAGCGTTTTACTCACAATCGTTCTATTGTTCTTAATGAGTCCGTGTTTCGTTGGTGTCATAATATGTTGTTTTAAATGGTTTGTTTGTTATTGGTGATTTAAATATATTACGAAACTCAAGAATTTCGAAAAGAGAGTAACTCAACTGTGATTTTTTATAGATGAGTTGTGAAAAAGACTCTTTTATTAGACACTTTTAACCATAGACATCGTTATTAGTAGGACTATTTTTTTTCATAAGTATTACCGCCTCGACGGTTTAAGGGTTTTGTGAATCAACTTATCTGGTATTACTGTTGTAAGTTTAAAGTCAAAAATAACCATAAGAATGATGTTAAACTATCCAACTAATTGCTTGGGCTATACCTAAATTAGTAAAAGAAAATGAACTCTAAGAACGTACATCATTAATTTATGAATGTATGAAGATTTCCTAATTTAATGGGTTTGTTAGTTTTATAATATGAGTGTTTGTTTTAATATTACATTCTAATACCTATAATTTGGTTTTTGCAGATCGATGTATGTTTATGAAGAATAATGAAAACGAAACTAAAAGAGTCAAAACACCTTGGCCTACCAAAAAAGTGATGGAACAGGTTTATGATAAGAAACTTTGGGGTGATGACGCTTCTAAATTTTATTCGGGTGATGGTTCACATGATCCCGAGATTGTAAATTCTTATATACAGGCTGTAACTTCATTTTTGAGGTCTTTTAAAAATCCTCTTGTGTTGTGTGACTTAGGTTGTGGAGATTTTAATGTAGGAAAGGAATTGGTATATCATACCAAGACCTATATTGCAATAGATATAGTCTCAGATCTAATAGTTTATAACAAAGAAAAATTTAGAGCTGAAAATTTAGAGTTCTATTGTCTAGATATTGCAGCAGATGATCTCCCTGTGGGAGATTGTGCTGTAATACGACAAGTATTACAGCATTTATCGAATGCTGAAGTACAACAGGTATTAAGTAAGTTGTTACATTTCAAATATATTATTTTAACAGAACATCTCCCTGAAGGTGATTTTGTGCCTAACAGAGATATTATTTCAGGACAAGGCATTAGGCTGAAAACACAAAGTGGCTTAAATATATTGGCTTCACCCTTTAACTTTAAGATTAAAGATGCAAAACAATTAACGTCTGTTGTTTTGAATGATAATAAAGGAGTTATTGTAACTACGCTTTATGAGATTTTTTAAATACTATAATCTCAGAGATGTAAATACAAATACATAGATTAAAAATTATCCTAGACGATATGGAAACAAACAACAAAATTATTTATAGTATGTGTATTACTAACACTTATATACGGTCTTGTGATATAGAAAATGGAGAGGGGAAATACATTCATTCTGTAGAAGGCATCGAAAGTAGTTATGCTAGCGCAGCAATTATATTTAAAAGAAAAGCCTAAAAAATCGCAGATTAGAAACATGTAAATGTTTCTAATCTGCTGGAGTATATTTAGTTGTGTGATTTGTAGCCTGATTTTTTACAGAATATATGTGCTTTTATTTAGTCGCTTTTCTGCTTTTTGTATTTTTAGTTTCTCTGTGTTAGATAACTACTAGAGACTTTATTACTAAATCTAAACGTATTGGTTCATTCTATGATTTCGTAGTCGATACTTAGTTTTCGTAAAGATCTTAGCGCAGAACCAGAGTTTTTGTCGTCAATCTCAATATCTATAGCGTCTCCCTCTAAAAGTATATCTGTAAGTTCATTTGATAAGGATTCACCAATGTTAGAGGAAATCTCTACAATACATTTGGATATTGCTCTTCTATCTGGTCTCTGAGCATCACAAGACAATAAGTTTAATTTCATGTGTTTATAATTATTTGTTTTTAATTATCACATGCTATTCGTTATTAATCATTTCCTAGGATGATCATACTTTTAACATGCTCGTTTCATAATAGTAATTTATTAATGCAATATACTAAAGTTGAGATACGTCTAGATTATACTTATCCCTTTATTCAGGATGAGACCTAATTTACTGTATTTGTATGATGTTGAGAATTCCGTCCATATTCTATTTTTTAAGATTGTTATGATAATCTTCAATTCTTAAAGTCCTCCACATTTAAATGGTGATCAATGGCCGAAAATAACTGACCATTAGGACCGTCATTTTCCATTAAAACGGGAGCAAGCGCTCCAGGTAAAACATCTTCTACAGCATGATCAGCACTTGAGCCTCCTAAATCTGTTCGTAGCCATCCAGGATCTAATATATTTATGCGAACACTAGTCTTTTCCAACTTTATTGCAATATCATCAGTCAGTTTATTGATAGCCCATTTTGAGGCAGCATAAGGAGCAAGTTCAGGTTCATGTTTTATTCCAGATGTAAGGTTAACAACTCGTCCAAAACCGTTTTCTATCATTGGAGGAATAAATGCAGCACTCAATTTATATATTGCATAAACATTTACTTTAAAACTACTCATCCAATCATCAAAACTATGACTCCAAAAGTCCTGACGATAAGGAGACATTATCGCAGCATTATTATATAAAATATCAACACTGATTTTAATAGTTTTTACTTGTGCTATCAATTGATCAACTTGTGACTCATCAGATAGTTCTCCAAATACACAATAGGTATTTACTTTATACTTTTTCAATTGTTGGAGGGTGGTAGTGCAGCTTTCTTGAGTACGACCATGAACAATGATATTACAGCCTAAATTAGCCAAGCCTTTTGCTACTTGTTGGCCTACGCCACGACTGGAGCCTGTTATAAGTGCAGTTCTGCCTTTTAATTTTATCATACTATTTTATTAATCAGAATTTAAGAAACTATAAAAAGCACTTAATTATATAATTTATCAATTTAAATATTGCCACTAGTTTTCACAGTATACAAACCTATTAAATTACTATCCTATATGTTTCGATATGTGATAACTAAGATAGCAAATAAAAAGAAAAATTGTTCACTAACAAACGTTTTACGGAGGGAAAACCATAAGTAACTTAAACTATGTTATTCTGTTTTTAATTATTTTTATTTAAGTGCTTAGCCAAATATACCCCTGTACTTGCACAAGCTTGCAATAGATAGCCACCAGTAGGAGCGTCCCAATCTAACATTTCACCAACACAAAATTGATTGGACATGTTTTTAAGTTCAAAATTTTCGGAAATTACATTTAAATCAATGCCTCCAACAGTAGAAATTGCCTCATCAATGGACGCTGTGCTTATTAGTTCTAAAGAAAAATTCTTGATATGTTTTGTTAGTATTTCGGTATTTAAATACGACTCCTTAGATAGGTGTGTTTTTAATAAATCTATTTGAGATGCAGTTAGTTTGAGTTCCTTTTTAAGGATTTCGGTAGTATTTCTATAGGCAGATAATTTTATTTTGGAATATATATTTTCTAATGTTAGCGAAGGTTTGAAATCGATTAAAACGGTTGCTTTTGAATTTAGATACAACTGTTCTCTAATTTGCGGACTAAGTCCGTAAATGGAGTTTCCTTCTAATCCAAATTTAGTAATAACCGCTTCTCCTTTTTGAATAACGTTATTACAAGAGATAGCAATATTTTTTAAAGGGGTTCCTTCATGTTTTGCGATAAAATCAGGTTTCCATGCAATTTGATACGCACAATTGGATGCCTGAAATGGTTTTGTTTTGATTCCTTGTTTAGAAAAGGTATCGCGCCAGTCCCCATCAGATCCAGTAATTTTCCAGCTTCCTCCACCTAAAGAAAAGACGGTATAATCTGTTTGGATCGGTTTATTATTAATAATTGGGGTATTTGTATCGTCCCAACCAGAAAACGTATGCTCATACTTCATACTAGTTCCTTTGTCTTTGAGCAATGAAAGAATGGCATTGAGCACTTCAATAGGCTTAATTCCTTTTTTTGGATATACTCTTTTACTGCTTCCTATGTATGTAGGGATTCCAATTTGATCGAGCCAATTTCTGAAATCAGTATTAGTGAAATTAAGTAATGCTTTGTCTAAAAAACCACTTGGAGTGTAACGTTTAATAAGCTGATCAATAGGTTCTGAATGCGTTAAGTTAAAGCCTCCTTTTCCCGCAACTAAAAATTTACGTCCAGAGGTCTTATTTTTTTCATAGATGGTAACAGTAAATTTATTAGCATCTAAAAAAGCAGCTAATAAAAAAGCTGATGGTCCACCACCTATAATAGCAATTTGTTTTTTCATAAAACAAAAATAGTTATTGTTAGATTTTTTAAATTATTTTTTGTGGTGGTTGTGCCTATCGTTTTGCATATGGTTAGTTTAGTGTTTAAGCGCCTAATTTAGCAAAAAGGAAACGACCAAGAGGAGAATTCATAGGATTTTAAGTCGTTGCAAATCAGTTTTTTTAAATATATGGTTTTATTTGAAGTAGGAGGTTAGCATTAATTATACACGTCTTAAGTTTGATTCTCAGTAAATTGTTGATATAACTAGAAAGAACAAAAGAGAGAATTAAGGTTACTATACACGGTGAAGCTTTAGACTTCGACAACATTGATAACCCTCTCTCTTTTACTACTTAAATCACGTTCAGTTCTGTGAGACTTTAGATCTCGTTTTCAAGTTGTTGTGATACCAGTAGCTAGTTCTTTCATAAAACATTTGTTATGAATAAATATAAAGAAACTTTTGGAGTTGACATCAGTAAAGATGTCTTTGATGTACATGGTAGTACCGTAGGACACAATCAGTATAGTAACGATGAATCGGGATTCAAGAAGTTCCTTAAAGAACTACCGGAGAGTTCATTGGTGGTTATGGAGGCTACCGGATATTATCATTATCAATTAGCTTATCATTTACTTGAATCCGGTATAAAAGTATCGGTAGAGAATCCGTTATCTGTAAACCGCTTTATCCAGATGAAGCTATCTGAAATTAAGATAGACAAGAGTGATTCTAAACTTATATGCGAGTATGCACAAAAGGTAGAATTAAAGCAATGGGAAGGTAATTCTAAGGAAGAGATGGAGTGTCTTCAAATCACTAGAGGGTTCTGGTTGTATGCAAAACAGAGCACGATGCTAAAAAAAAAGTTACATGGAGAAGCTGTTTTTGGTGGGCCAAGTAAAGCAGTTATAAGATCTTTAAAGCGGAGTTTAAAACATCTTCAGAAAGAGATGTAAAACTTAGAGGATACGTTATTGGTTTTGGTAAAAAAATCACATCAAGATGTCTTAACTCGTTTAAAAACTATTCAAGGTATTGGACCTAAAAAATCCATTATGTTAGTCGTTTTAACAGGTGGGTTTGATCGTTCTACAAGTGCAGCAGAACTGTGCAGTTATGGAGGTCTAACAGCCGTAATTACACAAAGTGGAAGTAGCTTGAAAGGACGACCTCGAATTAGTAAAATAGGGAATCAAAAGCTGAGAAATTTATTATTTATGTGGAGTTTTAATGCCTGCAAATACAACAAGGTTTGCCGAGATCTTTATGAGCGAATAGTCGCCAAAGGAAAGAGCAAAAAACTAGCATTAATTGCAGTATGTAATACGTTATTAAAACAGGCTTTTGCTATTGCTAAATCAGGATTAATATATGATGATACTTATAGAAGTACTTTAGTGAGAAATTAATGGATTTTTACTTGTTTTTTGCCACAGTACTTTGTTGAAGCGTGTGCTTTTTAATCTATAGATAGCAATATGCTCAAATCTCCAGAACCTTTATTGTATTCAATTTTTATAGTATAGCTTTCAAATCCCTAAGTTCTGCCTTGCCAATTTCCTGATTGAATTAAATCTTGTTCTTTTTCCCATTCAAATTTTTCTTTAATATATATCTGTTCCAAATACTTCTATGACATTATTGACAATTAATTCGTACTCTCGAATGAAAGTGAAATTTGAATAGTTTTTGGTCTTTCGAAAGAAATACAAATAGTTTCTTCCGTCTTCATGAATTTTGTCTATTCTATTAAAAAAACCTAAATAGTGATGAAATGGCTTAATTGTTTCAGTTTCTCTGTCTATTTCTATTGATTTGTATGAATCAACTACTAAACCATTTTTTAAGTCGTTGATTAATAATTGAGAGAATGCAATTAGGTCTTTTTCCTCTTTTTCTACAATGAAATCAAATGACTCTATAAAATCATCTACATGCATAACCTTTGTGTCAATCTCGAGCAGTTTGTATAGAGCTCTAGTCTTTTTAAGAAAACCTTTGTCATCTGATACCACACAATCACAAGAAGCTCCATAATAACTATGTATGCCATCATTTAGTATATTGTTAAATCTTACACTTTTTGATGGTTCTTTCCTTATTCCTAATATGTCTAAAGTAAATAGGCATTAGTAAAAAAGTCATATTTGGAAATTTCTTTATCTCCGTTTGGATTAAGGTTACTATTTACATATTCAATAAACGTTTTTTGCAGTTGTGATTCTTTAAGGTCTTCATTAAAGTCGATTTCATCGTATTCAATTGTGAATTTTTCATTATTAATATGCTTGTCGGTAAGATTTCGTAGACCTTTATAAATGGCTTTATCTTTTTTCATATTGTCAACCATTCCTAAAAAATGTTCAGCTTATTGCATTATTGACATTGGTTCTTTTCCATGCGGAATAATGTTTTTTAATGAATCAGTTAAATCAGAATCCATATTTTCAAGTCCAGGGAAATTAAAATCTAATTTTGTTTCGGTCAATAAGGTTTTTGCATTTTGAAGTTTTTCTAAATCTTCGGGATTCAGATCACTCGTGCCAAAGTCAAACAAACTTGAGAAGTCAATATGGTCTGTTTCATTTTCAACATCTGCGAAAGCAACTAATGGTCTTGCTAAATAACAAGATGTCTTTTTTTTAATTTCGTGGTAAGAGAGATAATTATCATTAACAATAGAATCTATAAATTCTAATTCTGAATATTTGATATCTGTTTTGTCATTTTTTAAATCAAGTAAATGAGCATGCGAGTAACAAAATAAACTAGCTTTTTGTTTTCTTATTTTCTCTAATAAAATAACATATTGACTTTTCTCTTGTTTAAAAAGATGGCTAAAAATTTGTTTGTCAAAATATATTCTTACCATCTAGGGTTTCCGCATTGGTTGCAACTCATTATATACCAACCAATATATACTTTTATCATTCAATTTCACATGATAACATAACTTTTTATGTCCGTCATCATTTAAAAACAAGTTGTATTTTTGAATTCGAAAACTATTTAAAATGAAACATTTATTTTTATTACTATTATTTGTCTCTGCATTAAGTTGCGCACAAGACAAAGTTCCAGTTGCAGGAGATACTGAATTTCAAAGAGAGATTAATTCAGAATATAAAGACGCTTCAAAATCACCATTAAAAGCTAAAGATTTAAAAACTTTTAAGGGCCTAGACTTTTTTAAGTTTGATTCTACATTTGTTGTAAAAGCTTCATTTAAAAGAACACCAGATGAGGATGTCTTTAAAATGAAAACAACGACAACGCGTTTACCAGAATATGTAAAGTATGGTATCGCTTCATTTCAAATAAATGGGAAAGCATATCAGTTAAATATATATCAAAATCAAGGATTAATAAAAAAGGAAGAATACAAAGACTATTTGTTTTTACCCTTTTTAGATAATACTAATGGCGAAGAGAGTTATGGTGGCGGACGCTATGTTGATATGAGTATTCCTGAAGGAGATACCATAGACATAGATTTTAATAAAGCTTATAACCCGTATTGTGCTTATAATGAGCGTTATTCTTGCCCAATTGTGCCAAGAGAGAATTATCTAGATGTAGAAGTTACCGCAGGAGTAAAGGTTTTTAAGAAACACTAAAAGCTATTTGAGAAACCATATAACCTAGCCAAACGCAAAAGAATCCTATCAAGATACTAGAAAGCACGTAGCTCAAAAAAAGATTAGTTTGCCCTGCTTTAAGTAGAGACATACTTTCGTTCGCAAATGCAGAATATGTTGTAAATCCACCACAAAAACCAGCAACTAAAAAGACAAATATATCGTTAGATAATTTTCCTTTGACTAGCATATAGCCAAAAACAATACCTATAACAAAACTACCAATCAAGTTTACGATAAACGTAGCCCAAGGAAATGAAAGGCTATCAAATGTAAACTGTTTTCCTATTAAAAAACGAAGGGCACTACCTAAACCACCTCCTAAAAACACTAAAAGTAATTGTTTCATTTGCTATTTTTATTTTCTTAATGGTCTAATGGTCTAATGGTCTAATGGTCTAATGGTCTAATGGTCTAATGGTCTAATGGTCTAATGGTCTAATGGTCTAATGGTATTCGTTTAATAGCAGGTGATAGTTGGATGCGTTTTTTGATATACTGCTCATTTCAACTATTCTACGGCTAAATATATTTCGGTAATCCAATTTGCTGGATTCGGAGTTGATATAGGATCTGTCAAATAGGATTCTAAAACTGGACCTGTTAACGGTTCCTTTAGATTGTTGTCTTTTATATAAGCCATGGCTTGGTTCCAAGCTTCTTCCGAATTTGTATAATCACCTTTTAGTACCGTTTTAACAGCTTTAAAAGGTTTTAATTGTCCTGTTAAAATATTAGGATTAGAGGTTTCTATTTTTGAGGTTGTTGGCACACAGCATGAAAACATAACCGTATTATTCTCTGTATCCCATTTATGATAAAGTACAAATGGTTTCCCTGCCATAGTAACATTATTTGATAGGGCATAACCACCAACTATAGGCATCATTTCTTGCTTTTTCTGCTCTAAATCTTCAATTTTACAAGAGGTTGTATTATATAAATAAAAACCACCACCATGTTGGGTGATACCTTCTACAGTAATACTATATTGTTTCATGTCTGATTGAACAATGCTGTCTAATTTAAAAAGTCCTCTTTCAAAATCTGGAGCAGTATTTTTTTCTATAGAACCAGCAAACGCGACATACAGCTTAGTTATGAAATCTTGCTTCCCATCCATACTCCAAGTGACCTTCGTACCTTCTTCTACTTGCTCAAACATCCAGTTTATATTAGACTTCGATTCAATAGGTTCTACAAATTCAATCTGTTGAGCTATTGATTTATTATTGAGCACATCAATAGTTTGCATGGCACCAATACCTAATAGTTCACCATTCCAACTATAGCCAGCATCAACTCCAGATGTTTTATCCTTATAAGTGAGTACTGCATCAGTATCTTGTTCTAGCCAAGGTGAGAATCGTGTCCATTCTTTATAATCATTAACCATGTCATAAACAACAGGTGTGGGCGCTTTAATAATTTTACTTCTTTCAAAGCTAAAATCATTTGGCTGTACAGCAATATATATTGCTAAACCTATAAATAGAATGAGTAATAAAAAGAGGATATATTTAAGTGCTTTCATTAGGGGTTTGTATATTAAATCAATTAGGTAATCAAAGATAATAAATTTTGAGTGATGTGAGTTCATGGCTATAAATGTTTACATTTGTGACACAACGATTAAATTTATTAAAATGAAATTAAAACAGATATTGGTTATAGCTATTATAACTGGTTTTATGTTCTCATGTGGTACCGATAAAAAAGGAGAAACGGGAGAAACGGAAAAAGTAGAAACAACTAAAGATTTTGACTTCAATGTCGAACAATTTGCAGATATTAAAGTACTGCGTTACCAGATCCCTGGATGGGAGGATTTAACGTTAAAGGAACAAAAACTGGCTTACTACTTAACACAAGCAGGTTTGTCTGGACGTGATATTATGTGGGATCAAAATTATAGACATAATTTAAAAATTAGAACCGCATTAGAAAATGTATATGCGAATTATAGTGGTGATAAAAACACAGAGGATTGGAACGCTTTTGAAACTTATTTAAAACGTGTTTGGTTTTCTAACGGAATTCACCATCACTATTCAAATGCTAAATTGAAACCTGAATTTTCTTCGGAATATTTAGAAGGCTTGATAGCCAGTACAAACTCTACTTTAGAAGGTGAAGCTTTTGATGTGATTTTCAATGATAAAGATGCTAAAAAAGTGAACCTCACTAAAGATGTTGATAATGTATTATTATCTGCTATTAATTTCTATGGCCCAGATGTGACGACTGCTGATGTAGAAAATTTCTATAAAAAGAAAGTATCTCCAAACCCAGAGAAGCCATTATCATTTGGTTTAAACTCGCAATTAATAAAAGAAAACGGAGTGCTTACAGAACGGGTTTATAAATCTGGTGGCTTATATGGAAGTGCTATAGATGAAATCACTAAATGGTTGGCATTAGCTCAAGGTGTTGCTGAAAATGATGCACAAGGTGATGCTTTAGGTTTATTGATTCAGTATTATGATACAGGAGATCTTCAAACTTGGGATGACTATAACGTAGCTTGGACAGCTGCAACAGATGGGAATATCGATTATATCAACAGTTTTATTGAAGTATATAACGATCCAGCAGGTTACAGAGGGTCTTATGAAACGGTTGTACAAATTAAAGATTTTGATATGTCTGAGAAGATGTCTGTGTTGTCTGAAAATGCGCAGTGGTTTGAAGATAATTCACCTTTAATGGCTGAGCACAAAAAAGATAGCGTTGTAGGTGTTACTTATAAAGTTGTAAATGTTGCAGGAGAAGCAGGAGATGCATCACCAAGCACTCCAATTGGAGTGAATTTACCAAATGCTAACTGGATTCGTGCTGCTGTTGGTAGTAAGTCTGTGTCCTTAGGTAACATCATTCATGCGTATAACAACGCAGGAAGTTCAGGTCGTTTAAAAGAGTTTGTAAACGATGATGAAGAATATGAATTGGAAGAAAAATATGGTCAAATAGCAGATAAGTTGCATACAGCACTTCATGAAGTGATTGGTCATGCTTCTGGACAATTAAATCCTGGCGTTGGAGAAACTAAAGAAACACTTAAAAAATATGCCTCTACTTTAGAAGAAGGGCGTGCGGATTTAGTAGGATTATACTATTTGTACAGTCCTAAATTACAAGAATTAGGTTTAGTTGACGATTGGAAATCTGTAGGGAAAGCAGCGTACGATGGTTACATAAGAAACGGATTAATGACACAGCTCATTAGATTAAATCTTGGAGATGATGTTGAAGAAGCGCATATGGTGAACAGACAATGGGTATCGGCTTGGGCTTTTGAAAAAGGACTAGCAGATAACGTGATCGAAAAAGTAACTAGAGACGGTAAAACATATTTTAACATTAATGATTACGAAAAATTACATGCTTTATTTGGTCAGTTGCTAAAGGAAACACAACGCATCAAATCTGAAGGTGATTATCAAGCAGTAGAAGATTTAGTTGAAGGTTACGGTGTACAAGTAGATCAAGTTATTCATGCTGAAGTTTTAGAACGTAATAAACAATTTACGGGTGCGCCTTATAGTGGGTTTGTAAATCCAGTTCTCGTTGCAGAGAAAGATGATAATGGCGAAATCACTGGAGTTAAGGTATTACAAACAGATTCGTTTGAAGGACAAATGATAAGATACAGTACCGATTATGGTTTTCTTCCTTCGGAAAATTAAAAAATTCAAATATCGATAGTTAAAAAGGATGTAATGAAAATTACATCCTTTTTTTGTTAATACTAAATTTGAGTAATAATAGATTGATAATAATTAAGGCTATTATGGATACTAAAATAGTCATAGGATATGATTTTTAATCATCGAAGAACTTGGCTAGTTTAATTCATTTACTGTGATAAGCACATTTTGATGAAGATTATGTAAAATAGCGTATTGAAGCAGTTTCCCAGTACCAGTAATATGAAGTTTTTTTCTTATATTTTTCCTGTGGGTTTCTATGGTTGATGTGCTTAATTTTAAACGCTTTGCTATGTCATTGTTTTGTTGACCAATGCCAATTAAATGCAATATTTGTTGCTCTCTTTTTGTTAGTTTGGCATAACTTGAGCCTCTGTTTGGTGTCATTGTTTTTAAAAAATAAAGTAGCGTTCTTATGCCTTCTTTATAATCTGCTATGAGCACTATAGCCTCTAAAATTTTAGAAATTTCTGTATTTGAAAGTCCGCCATTTTGATTGGCGATTTTTCGCAATGCTTTTAGGACGTTATCAGTCTCGTTCATTTTAGATTTTTAACTAATATATCTGTAAATACCAATCAAAAAAATCCCCAATATTGGGGATTTTTAAAAAGCATTATATTTTGAATTAGAAAAAGCTAAAACCAATTCCGAAGTTAAAATTAAGAATTCCAGAAGTCTCAATCCCTGGGATTTCAGGAATGTCTTCTGTGGTGGTTTGATTCCCTGAATTGTTTGTAACTTCAATAAACTCTGGAATATCACCAAAACCATATCCCGCTTCAATTCTAAAATAGAATGTGCGCCCGAGTTTTAATCCTAGTTTTAGGGTTAATGTGTTAAACGCTATAGTTCCGGTTCCATCTTCAATATTACCATCATCAAATTCTACTTCAGTAAAAGTGCCTTCGCCATCAAATGAAAAATAGGATATACCTGCATAGAGCCCCTTTCCTTTAGAATTGAGATAGATATTTGTACCTATTTCAAAATTGTTGTAATTGATGCTTGTGTCGTCTATGGTTTTAGAAAGAGACATCCAATCTACTGCAAAAGCTACTCGGTTATTTAGCAGAGGTGTTACATACTCAGCATTCGCAGTTATGATATTTGGTACACCAATTTTAATACCTATTCTAAGTGGTTTAATACTTTTTGTAGATGAGCTATCAGCTTGTGCAAAAAGAGAACCTGAAAAGGTGAACATCAATAAGCACAGCCAAATACTGTTTTTGGTTTTTTGTATCATGATTTTATATTTTAATATATGTGTCTGTGTAAACTTCGTCATCTTCGGTGTCTTTAAGAGTAAGCGTTGTGTTATTTAGAGTTATTATTTCCGAAGTATAAGATTCGCCATCAAAAGTTATAGTAATAGTATTATCACTGATGGTATAGCTAATTGTTTCAGATCCTGTGTCGGCGCAATCAACACCTTCAAAATAAGTAAATGTAACTTGACTCGAAGTAAAAGTTACAGTATCCATAAGTTCGCAGTCATCAAGAGTATCTGCTACACCATTTGTGGTTCCAGATGCATATCTCCATGCTCCAATAATTTTTGCTTGATTGTCTCCGATTGTACCATCCGTACTGTCATCATCACTGTTACATGCGAAAGTTAGAATTGAAATAAAAGCGACAATAATTACATTATTAATAGTCTTCATAAGTGTAAATTTTGTTGAAGTAATAGATGAACAATGTAAGAAACCACCTAACTAAAAAAAATCCCCAATATTGGGGATTTTCAAAATAGTTGATTGATAAAAATTATTGTCCCTATGAATTATTAACTAATCAACTAAATATCTAATTAGTATTTATTGTTTTAGAAAATGCTTAGTAATTGATGCTTGTGTCGTCTATGGGTTTAGATAGAGACATCCAATCTACTGAAAAAGCCACTCGGTTATTTAGCAGAGGTGTTACGCAATCAGCATTGGCTGTTATGATATTTGGTACACCAATTTTAAGACCTATTCTAAGCGGTTTAATACTTTTTTTAGATGCGCTATCATCTTGTGCGAAAAGCGAACCTGAAAGGATGAACATCAATAAGCACAGCTAAATACTATTTTTGGTTTTTTGTATCATGATTTTATATTTTGTTATATGTGGCTGCGCAATCAATACCTTCAAAATAAGTAAATGTATCTTGACTCGAAGTAAAAGTTACAGTATCCATAAGTTCGCAATCATCAAGAGTGTCTGCTACACCATTTGTTGTTCCAGATGCATATCTCCATGCTCCAATAATTTTTGCATGATTGTCTCCAGTTTCGCCATCAGTACTGTCATCATCACTGTTGCATGTGAAAGTTAGAATTGAAATAAAAGCGACAATAATTACATTATTAATAGTCTTCATAAGTGTAAATTTTGTTGAAGTAATAGATGTTCAATGTAAGAGCGTACTTAACTAAAAAAAATACCCAGTTTAAGGTATTTTAAGATAGAGGGTAGTGGCATTATATCAACCGAATATTCAGTTAATCTAAAATTTATATTTACGTTCTAAAGCATATCGCATCAATTCACCTTTTCCGCTTAGGCCAAGAATACGAGCCATATTTTTGCGATGCGTATCAACCGTATGAATTCCAATAAAGAGGTCGTCGGCAATTTCGCGAGAGGTTTTGCCCAATGCAATCAATGCCAAAATCTCAATCTGTCGTTTGGTTAGCAACCCTTTTTTCTGTTTTTTTTCTTCGGAAGCTAAAGCATTCGTGTTAATATTAGCATCAATGTAAGTGTCGCCTTGTGCTACGGTTCTTATAGCATTTAAAACTTCTTGAAGTGCAGAATTTTTAAGAATATAACCAGTGGCTCCAGCATCAAGCATTTGTTCAATAGCATTTGTTTGATCAAACATAGAGAAGGCTAAGACTTTAATTTCCGGGTTGAATTTTTTAATGCGTTTGGTAGCTTCAATACCATCCATTTTAGGCATTCTTATATCGGTGAGGACCACTGTTGGGCTTTTTTTCTCTACAATCTTTATAAGCGCTTCGCCATCATTTGCAGTACCAATAATAGAAATATCATCTTCATATTCTAATAGTAATTTTATGCCATCAATAAGTGATTGATGATCTTCGGCT
The DNA here is from genome assembly GCA_047622005.1 of Dokdonia sp. Lineage (GTDB taxonomy): Bacteria > Bacteroidota > Bacteroidia > Flavobacteriales > Flavobacteriaceae > Psychroserpens. Next base: position 44,265 of record JBLHML010000015.1, read on the forward strand.
ATGGCTAATCGTATCATATTGGTATATCTATTATTATAGTTGTGCCTTGATTTTCATCAGATTCTATGGTCATTGTGCCATTTAGGTATTCCACTCGCTTATCAATACTACTTATTCCCATGCCTTTATTGGTTTTTGTAATTTGACTTGGGTTAAACCCTTTACCATTGTCCTCGACCATGAGATTTAAGCTGTCCTCATGATTTGTGATATGAATCGTAGCTTCAGTCGCCTCAGCATGTTTAATGATATTTGTAATTAACTCTTGTGTGATTCTAAAAAGCGTCAATTCTAGACTGTTTTCTAATCGATTTTCTAGCCCATGATCTACGACATGAATCATGATTTTATTAGATGCTGAAACTTTATCAGCCATTTCATTTATAGCCTTTAGAAGTCCTTGCTTGGCAATAACACCAGAGTTTTTTGCATGTGCAACCGTTCTTACTTTGTTATAAGCTTCGTCTATGAGCTCATTTGTTTTGGTATATAATTCTGGAGTTTGTTTCTCTTTTAAGGCGTTGAAGTGTAGTTTTACGGTGGCCATAAGCCCACCTAAATCGTCATGTAACTCATTAGCAATACGCTGACGTTCTTTTTCTTGACCTTCAATCATCGCGTCAATAGAAGTTAATTCTTGCTCTTTTAAAACCGTTGCTAGTTTTTGGGTTTCTAGTTCTTTTTGTTGCTCTGCCAGTTTTTGTTTTCGTTTGGTGTTTTTTTGGATAAGAAAAGCAGTACTCGTGCTGAAAAGTAAAAAAGCAATTGATCCAATCCATAAATTGCGTCTTTGTCTATCTTTTTTTTCAATGTCTACCTTTAGTTGTAGGTTTTCTTTGGCTTTCTTTTCAGTTTCATACTTAGTGTTAATTTCGGTTATTTTGGCAGCTTTTGAATATTCATTTAAAGTATCTGAGTAATTATTTCTCTTTCTTAGGTATGTAAATGCATTTTTCCAATTGTTGTTTTTTAATTCAATATTCGCTAGAAGGTTGTTTATTTTTACTTTTTCAATAAGCCTATATTTCGGAATGTTTATAGAATCTGAGTATAACAAGTAAGCTTTGGCACTTTCATAATTTTTAGAACCTAAGTAGACTAAGCCTATATTAGCATTAATACCAAATAATTCATTGGCATAAAATTGATAAGGTTTTACCTCCATAAGCTTTTTCGCTTTAAAATAATAAACTAAAGCTGAGTCTGGTTGCTCTCTAAAGAAATCAAATTGAAGACCTATCATTTGATTGATTTTTGCTTTCAAAAAACTATTTTGATCTTTCTCGATAAGCTTAAGAGCCTCTTTAAACCCATCAATTTTTTCAATTCGTTTTTCACTTCCTAAATAATTGTAATAATGAAATAAATATGTTGCTTTTTCATTATTGTCATAGGTGTAATCTTTGTAGATATTGAGATATATTGGATAACCCTCTAAGGAATGTTGGCTTTTAAATAACTGCTTGAAAATTTTTTTGCAAGATTCCGTAATGAGTATAGTATCTTTTTTTTTTAAAGCAGTGTTTATACTTTTGACATAATAATCATAAGCCAATGAATCTTCAGGTATATTTTTAAAAAGGTAGTAATCACCAAGTATTATCGACTTTAATGTGCTGTCTTTTAGATTTTTACACTTGTTAAGTAATAGCTTAGTAGCAAATAAAGAATCTGTTTTGCCAAATTTAATTAAATTGAATTGCCAGTTAATGTAACTTGAATCTTTAATTTTTATTTTTTTTGCATTTTCTATTTCATAAATTTTGAGACGTTGTATTGCATCACTAAAATCTTGAGAATGATAGGTGTTCATTCCCAAGATTAAAAAACAAATAAATAAATATCTAGTTCTCAATATGTTTTTGATTTTTAAATACCTGAAGCTTCAGTTAAACATATTTGATGTTGATACTTAGTCATTATCTGTAGGTTTAATTCTGGGGCAATCCCATTCTTAGGATTAATTATAGGGTTATCAATATGGATGTCAAACAAGTCCTTTAGGTTGATTTTTAATTGTTTATTATTATGAACTAAATTGGCTGACTTTAATGATATCTCTCGATTTAGTGTTCCGCTTCCTGTGTAATTATCAATAGTCACTTTGAAATTATGTACCATCCTACCTTTATCAATTTTGGAGCCAGTATATGTAACGCTTTTCAAGTTGTACCTTTGGCATGTTCCGACTTCTTTTAGTCTAAAATCTATTGCTGTAGGTTCTTTTTTATTTGCTCCAAATGTCATCTTTGATAAAACACCAAATTGATGTTTTAGATCAATATGCATATGTTGGAATTTTAGTGTATTGCTACAATCATATTTAATTAATAAATCTTCATCATGAGTTTGGCTTGTGGGAGTTCCATCAGCGCAAGGGGCAACATTATTGGCTGAAGCAGATTCATCTTCTTTTATGGTTTTTAGCTCTTCTTTAGCCACAGCTAATTCTTTTTTTAAATTATCATATGCATCTGTAGATTGTTCTTTTGAACCTTGCTTACAAGATGATAAACCAAATATAATAAGTAGTACAAGGCTCAGTCTTAAAAAGTTATTTTTCATAATAAAGGTTTTTATTAATTAATAGTACAAAGATGCAAAGTAGGAAGACATCAAAACATACCCAGTAACAGGTATATTGAATCTTTAAGTTACATAAAAAATTAAAACGGTGTTGGGGATTTTACTAAAGTGTTAAAATTTCCAAAGAAATAAAAGGAAAAGTAATTAGACAAACACAAACTTAATAGCAGCAATCATAAGAATAAAGCCAATAAAAGCAATCAATACCCAAACGCTACCTTTGTAATACTTTCTATGTAGGCTAAGATCTTTTTTATAGGCAAAAAATATAAGTACAGCAAAAACCAATGCGAATAAAATTCCGAAAATCAATTGACCATTACTAAACATATAGTTATTTTTATGCAAAAATAATTAAACCTTAAGAACTAACTTTGATTTTCAATGTTAAAATTATTTGTAATGTTTGTTAACGACTTGTCTTTACTTGATTTACGATAATAATAACATTTTAGATCCTATAATAGGATATTAAATAACATTGTTTCTGTCATCACAGGAATAAAAAATAAAGTATCATGAAGAATAAAATTGAAGCTGTAAAAGCATTTCATACTGCATTTAAAATTGGCCATCGCGAAATGCCTAAAGCAGATTTAGGCCAAGAAAAAAACAAACTTCGTTTTGATTTAATGAAAGAAGAAAACGAAGAATACTTTGATGCAGCAAATGATAACGATCTAGTTGAAGTTGCAGATGCACTTGGAGATATGCTTTACATTCTCTGTGGGACGATTATAGAACACGGTCTACAACACAAAATAGAGGAAGTCTTTGACGAAATTCAACGCAGTAATATGAGTAAACTAGGTAAGGATGGCGAACCTATTTATAGAGAAGACGGTAAAGTCTTAAAAGGTCCAAATTATTTTAAACCTCATATAAAACAGATTTTAGAGTCATAAAAAAAAGAGCCGTTTGGCTCTTTTTTTTTATTTTTTACTTTACTTCGTATCTCCATCCGTTTTTGTCTTCAGAGAGATTATGCTGAATATTCAGCATTTTATCTTTTAAAATACTAGAGTAGGAGTGGTCTCCAATTTCTGGAAGCTCATAATAGGTCTCTTTATATTCAAAGCCTTCAATAGGGCTAATCACTGCAGCAGTTCCTGCTCCAAAGATTTCTTTTAAAGTTCCGTTTTTAGAAGCTTCTACAATTTCATTAACTTTTATTGCTCTTACTTCGCAGGATATATTGTTATCCTTTGCTAGCTGAATTAAACTCTTACGAGTCACACCATCTAAAATACGATCGCTTATTGGCGCAGTTATTAATGTGTCATTAATTCTAAAAAACACATTCATTGTTCCAGCTTCTTCTAAAAAAGTATGAGTATCAGCATCTGTCCAAATGACTTGCTGATATCCTTTTTGTTGTGCTAGGTTTGTTGGATAAAATTGTGCAGCATAATTACCAGCAGCTTTAGCAAAACCTACACCACCTGTAGCAGAACGACTAAACTCTTCTGCGATGAGTACTTTTACAGTGCCTTTGTAGTACGCTTTTGCAGGAGAACAAATAATCATAAACCTGTAACTATCTGAAGGTGCAGCAGCAATTGCAGGATCTGTAGCAATCGCAAATGGTCTTAAATATAAAGAGTTTCCAACACCAGGTTGGATCCAATCTTTGTCAAGGTTTACAAGTGCTGTTAAGCCTTCAAAAAAGTAGTTTTCAGGAAATTCTGGCATTGCCAGTCTTGCAGAAGATTTATTAATACGTTTAAAGTTTTCTTCTGGTCTAAATAAAAAGACACTACCATCAGTATCCTTGTAGGCTTTCATACCTTCAAATACTGCTTGGCCATAATGAAATACGCGAGCAGATGGATCCATTGTCATTGCTTGATATGGCGTAATCTTTGGTTGTTGCCATTTGCCATCAATATAATCACAAATAAACATGTGATCAGTAAATGTTCTTCCAAAGTTTAAATTATCAAAGTCTACATCGTTGATTTTTGATGTTATAGCCTTTTCTATATGTAAATTACTAATATAATTATCTGACATTTTTTGTATAATTTTGTTTTGCAAAAATACGCATTTTACGTGGGTTATAAAACATAATTTTTTCCAAAAAAATACGTAACTTTGAGATCAGGAAATCTAAAATAAATTATCTAAAATGAAACATATTTTAACAGTAGTATTTGTAATGGTGGTACTCTTATCCTGCAAAGAAGAGAAGATAATTAGTGACGAGGTTGCAACATTAGAAACTGAAACTGTAGCAAAACTTCAAGACATTGCCTACGAGTCTTTTGGTAAGAAAATAACAGCATCAGATGCAATTACAGCAAAACGTATGGCAGTTCATTATTCAAATATGACTGTTGGAGATTCAATAGATGCTAAAATGAGCGCTAAAATTGATGAAGTTTGTCAAGCTAAAGGTTGCTGGATGAAATTAGATTTACCTAACGGAGAACAGGTCATGGTTAAATTTAAAGACTATGGGTTTTTCATGCCTAAAGATATTTCAGGAAGACAGGTCATCATCAATGGCAAAGCGTATGTAAATGAAGTGCCAGTTGACGAGCAACGTCATTATGCAGAAGATGGTGGAGCAACTCCAGAAGAAATTGCAAAAATTACTGAACCTAAAAAGACATATTCATTTTTGGCAGATGGTGTTCTACTAAACGTAAAGTAATTTGCAACGTAACATAATTACCACTGCAGATGGCTCAAAAACCATTCAAATAGAAGATTGGAATGAGCAATATCATTCTGTTCATGGTGCCATACAAGAAGCAAATCATGTGTATATAAAACACGGTTTGCTTTTTTTTTATTCGGAAATGTTAGCACTAGAAAAATCCGACAGTATAAAACAGGTTACTGAGCCTGTCGAAGTATTGGAAATTGGCTTTGGTACAGGTTTGAATGCCTTGCTCACACAATTAAAAGCTGAGGAGTTAAACCAGTCTATACGTTACACAGGAGTGGAGGCTTTTCCTATTTCTTTGGAAGAATTAGAGCAACTCAATTATGCTTCAGAATTAGATGTGCCTTCAGCAAAACTCAATGAGCTTCATAGTTGCTCATGGGAAGAGGAACATCAAATTTCCGAAATATTTAAACTTAAAAAGCAACAGCAGTTTTTTAAAGATATTTCCGCAGAAAATCAATTTGACCTTATTTATTTTGATGCCTTTGGTGCACGAGTGCAACCAGAGCTTTGGACAGAAGATATTTTTAAGATCATGCATAAGGCATTAAAACAAAAGGGAGTGCTCACTACCTATGCTGCTATTGGTAACGTTCGTCGTACACTTATAGCTTTAGGCTTTGAAGTCGAACGTTTAGAAGGGCCTCCAGGAAAACGTCATATGTTAAGAGCAATTAAACGTTAAACCCTTACTAAAAAAGTATGGCTTGATTTGATATTTTATTAAATTTGTAATATTATGAAAACAGTCTTAGTTACAGGTGCTACAGGTTTAATTGGTCAGGAAATTGTAAAATTTTGCCATGAACAACAAATTAAGGTTCACTATCTAACAACTTCAAAAGCGAAGCTCAGTACTACTGATAATTATAAAGGTTTCTATTGGGATCCAGACGCAAAAGAAATAGATTCTTCATGTTTTGAGGGTGTGGATACAGTAATTAATCTTGTTGGAGCATCGATCTCTAAACGTTGGACAGACGGTTATAAAAAAGAAATAATTACAAGTAGAACTGAAACTGCGCAGTTATTATTGGATACGATTACAGGTCATAAATTTCCTATTGAGCACATGGTTTCCGCCAGCGCAATCGGGATTTACCCGAATTCATTAACGAACTACTATGAAGAGGGCGAGACAGAAGTGTCTGACTCATTTTTAGGAGAAGTTGTAGAACAATGGGAAGCAGCAGTTGATCCATTTGAATCTGCAGGTATTAAGCTCGCTAAGATAAGAATAGGTCTAGTGCTATCATTAGAAGGAGGTGCTTTACCAGAGATTACAAAGCCTATTCGTTTTGGAGCAGGAGCAGCGTTTGGAAGTGGAGAGCAATGGCAGTCTTGGATTCATATTAAGGATTTAGCACGTTTATTCGTGTTTGCTGTTATAAACAATTTGGAAGGGACTTATAATGGTGTTGCTCCAAACCCAGTATCTAATGCAGAGCTTACCAAAACAGTTGCAAAAACACTTCATATGCCACTTGTGTTACCTAATATTCCAAAATTTGCAATGAAACTTGTTTTAGGTGAGATGCATATTTTACTTTTTGAAAGTCAAAGGGTAAGTGCTACTAAAATTGAACAAGAAGGTTTTGATTTTGAATACCACCATCTAGAGCCAGCACTTCTAGATATATTTGGCTAAAATTCTACTCACAGTTTTTCTTATATACGTTATATCAAATTCGCATATGATCTTTTGAGCTAAAAAAAACATCTAAACACATTTTCGGAATCCAAAATGGAAAGTAAATTTGTCAAATAGTAAAAATAATTTTACTTAATATAAAGTGTATTTTTCAATTATGAGTTTATGAAAAAAATATTAATTGTGAGCGTAATCGGTTTCGTAAGCTTATTAATTTTAGATTGTCACATCGTTTTATGTCTATAGGAATTTCTATTGTGTTGCTTTCAATAGTGGGAATGTTCATAAGAACTTTTGCGATGGAGGGCGAAACAGAATGGTTAAAACAATTACTGCAAAAAAAAAACACTTTTAGTAGGTATGCTAATCATGTCTGTATCTAAAGATAAAGTTGAGGATGAAATGACTATTCGCTTAAGGGCACAATCCTATGCTATTGCTTTTGTTATCGGAGTTATTTATGCCTTGGTAATGCCTTATATAGAGTTTGGTGTTTCAAATGTCGTGCACTGTGGAGGAGAGGCATTTAAAGATTTAGGAGATTTTGAGGTGTTGTTATTCATGCTGATGATACAACTTATGATTTATCATAACTTAAAACGTTACAGATAATGGAAAACACAATAAAAGTAGAACGTGCTATTTTGAGTTTAACTCAAGATGATTTAGCTAAAAAAAAGTAGGTGTGTCGCGTCAAACTATTAATTCTATTGAGGGCAATAGATATGTGCCTTCTACAGTTTTAGCCCTAAAACTTTCTAAAGTATTTGGTAAGCCAGTAAATATTTTTTTTAAACTCTTAAGTGGTGATTAGATTGTCTTTGTTTTTAGTAATAGTAATGATTCATCTTATTTTAATAATTCTATAAATGACGTCATCCCATTAGTTGCAGTATCCGTAATTACTGTAATATGGTCTGTACTGGCAATAGCTGGTTTAGGGTCAATAAAATAAACGGGAGTTTTAGGAGATACATAGTTCATTAAACCAGCAGCAGGATAGACTTGCATAGAGGTTCCAATAATCAATAAAACATCGGCTGTTTCACATTGGTCTATTGCTGTTTCTATCATTGGTACATCTTCACCAAACCATACTATATGTGGTCTTAGTTGATGACCTTTATCGCAAACATCACCTTGATTTAAGTCGCCAGTCCATGATTGGATATCATGATCATTTATAGTGCTTCTTACTTTAAGTAATTCGCCATGTAAATGCATCACGTTACTGCTGCCAGCACGTTCATGTAAATCATCAACATTTTGGGTGATAATAGTAACCTTATAATCGGTTTCTAAAGAGGCTAAATCAAAATGTGCTTTATTAGGTTTTACCTCACTTAATTGTTGACGTCGCTGATTGTAGAAATCTAGAACAAGTTCAGGGTTTTTAGTAAAACCTTGAGGAGTTGCAACTTCCATAACATCATGACCTTCCCAGAGTCCGTTGGCATCTCTAAAGGTCTTTATTCCACTTTCGGCACTTATTCCTGCGCCTGTTAATACGACTAGGTGTTTCATCTATTTAATTATTTTCCAATCTGAAAAATTTTTAGACTTAGGAAACCCTACCAAAATATTATCTCCATTCTCATCCTCTTCTTCGATATAGTCTATGAGTGCTTGTTTATCATAGTCTTCATCGATCAATGTGTCTAGATATTTGGCAGTATCTGTGTAATTTTTCATTAAAACTAAAGTACTGAGGTAGCCAGCTTGGCCTTCAAAAAAATCTGGGTAATTAATAATGGTATAGTCATATAAGTTGAGCGCTAAATCATAATTTTTATCTTCAAAGGCAACACTAGCTTTCATAAAGTTTAAAAAATCATCCTCAGTTTCATTTTGTAGTTGATTGATGACTTGTATAGCTTCAATATATTCTTCTTTGTAAAGGTGATAATCTATCTTATTGACCGCGATAGTTTGGTCATTTGGAAATGTAGAAATTAAGTCTTCTAGAGATTCTAAATATTTTTTTTCATCTAATTGAGATGCAATCAATATTTTGAATATGAGCAGAAATTTTTCTTTTGAAAGTTCAGATTTAAAGCCATTCATAATCTTATAGCCTTTCATATAGTCACCATTTTTATTATACAAAATAGCTTTAACGAGCGCTTTGGATTCCTTGTTCACTTGTGTGTTTTGGTCTTCTACAACTGAATTTTCAGGAAGTGTGTATTGCATGATTCTGCCTATTGTGCTCGTGAAATGTTCACCTGCTAAATAAATATACATCTCTGAAAATTGGAGCTCTCCATCGATGTTAACAATTCTATAATCATGATAATTCATGCCAGATTCCGAAGAATATAATCTAAATAGGGCATAATAAGTTTGTGCTTCAATATCATAACGATAGTTGATAAAGTCGTAATAGGCTCCATTTTCGACATCAGCAATAATTTCATTTGGAAATGACTTTAATGCCCTGTTCATTTCAGTAAATAACCCCTTAATATGAGGGTTTTCGGGATCTAAATTAGGATAGTCAGCCAGAACACGATCAAAGAACTTGTTCTTATTTAATTTAGAAACAAACGTATCTGCATCACTTTCTTGCACAGATACTTCAATCAATTGTCCAAACTCAATAACTTTTAGTGTGTTTTCTTCACTAAAGGATATACTGTCTTTTAGCGTTTTATTTATACTATCTTGGGCACTTATATCTAGATTACTTAAACCAAATAACAAAAAAATGAAGGATAGGTTTTTTAATCTCATAGTGTTTATTTATTTTCATAAATATAATTATTTTTAATGATTGATATCAAACTTTTACAACATCTAGAAGGTTTCCTTACTGAGCAACGCATAGCGAAGTTTGCTAAAGTATTATCTCAGCGCACCAAGCATTTCACGGTAGCCACAGAGGATGTTTACCAATTGCATAACACGAGTGCTGTAATGCGTAGTTGCGATGTTTTTGGGATTCAAGAACTTCATATTATAGAAGAACAAAACTCTAAAGATATTGATGGCGAGATTGCAATGGGAGCTCAAAAATGGGTGGACTTAAATCGTTACAATTCAGTGAAGACTGCACTTAAGGATTTAAAAAATAATGGCTATCAAATTGTCGCAACTACACCACATGAGAAGGATAGTGTTTTGTCAGAATTTGACATCACTAAAAAATCGTGTTTTTTCTTCGGACGAGAAACAGAAGGACTATCCCAAGAGGTTATTGATGAAGCAGATTGCTTTTTAAAAATACCAATGGTTGGTTTTACAGAGAGTTTAAATATTTCGGTATCTGCTGCAATTATTCTTCAGGACGTGACTACTAAATTAAAAGCAAGTGATGTGTCTTGGCAACTTACAGAAGAAGAACAACTAGAAAAACGGATAGACTGGTGCAAGAAAACCATCAAGAGTTATGATCAAGTGATTGAGCGCTTTTATGAAAACAAATAATGTGTGTAGCAGGAAGCGTGTCTAAAGCGTAGATTTAAAATCTACCAGACTTATTTCTATTCAGGATTTTATACTCTTCATAACATTCGCTAATCGCATCAAGAATTTGAAGATCGTTAGCAGAATCTATAAAATCTTTAGAATAGTTACATTGATTGACAATTTCATCCAAATCAAATTTGTCAACTTGTAATAAAACGGTTAACATTTCTCTATCAAAACGTGAGGCGAGGAGGTTTCTAATCTCATCATCCTTTTTCATTTTTTTAAGCTTACGTAACTCGTTTGGCTTTTTTCCGAAGATATTATGCAGGAAATCTGCAGGATTAAAAATGGCGCCTAAAACCTTACTTACAGCATTTGGTCTATTGTTACCAGCTTCATAAGAATTATTGAGTCCAGAAATACTATATCTGTAGTTTGATTTAATAGGTACTTGCTTAACATCTATTTCTAAGTAACCTGTTAATTTTAATTGGTTAACGACCACCTCTTCAAGAGCCAAAGCAGATTCTACCATGCCAATTTTAGTCTCACCAAATTTAATCCAGTCATTAGTAACTCTTACTTTAATAGATTTATAACCTAAATAAGATAAATGCAAGGTGTCATTAAGTTGAGCTTTCATTTCAAAATAACCTTCTTCATTAGTTGAGGTTCCAATGACCTGGTTAAGATTAACAATATTCACACGATCAATGGGTTTATCTGTAGTTAAGTCTATAATAGTTCCTTTGACATAGGTTTCCACCTCTTGGGCACAACCAAAACTAGTTACAGAAATAAATAAGAAAAGTGTGATTATGTGTTTCATGTTGTTATTTGATATGTTAAAAATACTAAACAAATTGCATACCGTTATGCTACTGGTCGTAAATTTGACTAAATATTAACTTTTTCAGTCTACAGTCTACAGTCTACA
>JBLHML010000016.1:0-55457 GCA_047622005.1 Dokdonia sp.
TGTGAAGATGTATTTACTCCTGAAGACTTTTCAGAAGAGCAAAATATGATGAAAGAAGCAGTTACGGAATTTAACGACCGTGAAATCATACCTCATAAGCCCCGTTTTGAAGCTAAAGATTATGCATTAACTGAAGAAGTTATGCGTAAAGCTGGTGCATTAGGATTTTTAGGTGTGGCTGTTCCTGAAGCTTATGGTGGAATGGGAATGGGCTTTGTCTCTACGGTATTAACATGTGACTATATTTCTAGTGGTACTGGTTCTTTTAGTACAGCATTTGGGGCACATACAGGAATTGGAACCATGCCAATTACTTTGTACGGAACAGAAGCCCAAAAGCAAAAATACGTACCAAAATTAGCCTCTGGAGAACAGTTTGGAGCCTATTGCTTAACTGAGCCAGGTGCTGGATCTGATGCCAATTCTGGTAAAACTATCGCAACTCTGTCAGAAGACGGGAAATCATACAAAATCAACGGACAAAAAATGTGGATCTCTAATGCTGGTTTTTGCAGCATAATGATTGTTTTTGCTCGTATTGAAGATGATAAAAATATTACAGGTTTTATTGTAGAGAATGATGCTGCGAATGGAATCAGCATGGGTGAAGAGGAACACAAATTAGGTATTCGTGCCTCTTCTACGCGTCAAGTTTTCTTTAATGATACTGTTGTACCAATCGAAAATATGTTAGCTGGTCGTGGTGAAGGGTTCAAAATCGCAATGAACGCACTTAATGTTGGTCGTATTAAATTAGCTGCTGCTTGCTTAGATTCTCAAAGAAGAGTTCTAACATACGGCGTAAAATACGCTATGGAACGTAAGCAATTTAAAACACCTATTGCCGATTTTGGAGCCATTAAAATGAAGTTAGCAAAAATGGCGACTGATGCTTATGCTGGGGAATCAGCTACGTATAGAGCTTCTAAAAATATTGAAGATAGAATTGCTTTACGTCATGCTGCTGGTAACACACACCAAGAAGCAGAGCTTAAAGGTGTTGAAGAATATGCTATTGAGTGCTCCATCTTAAAAGTAGCGGTTTCTGAAGATGTACAAAATTGTGCAGATGAAGGCATCCAAATATTTGGCGGAATGGGCTTCTCTGAAGAGACACCGATGGAATCTGCTTGGAGAGATGCACGTATTGCGCGTATCTACGAAGGAACTAATGAAATCAATAGGATGTTAGCTGTTGGTATGTTAGTGAAGAAAGCAATGAAAGGTCATGTTGATTTATTAGGCCCAGCAACTGCTGTAGCCAATGAATTAATGGGAATACCTTCTTTTGAAACACCAGATTACTCTGAGTTATTTTCAGAAGAAAAAGCAATACTTGGGAGACTTAAAAAAGTATTCTTAATGGTTGCAGGTGCTGCAGTTCAAAAGTATGGTACAGACTTAGATAAACATCAACAATTATTAATTGCGTCTTCAGATATCTTAATTGAAATATACATGGCAGAATCTACTCTATTAAGAACTGAAAAAAACGCAAAACGTACTAGTGCAAAAGAACAAGCGGTGCAAATAGCAATGTCTAAATTATACCTATACAATGCAGTAAGTTTGATTGAAAACAAAGGAAAAGAAAGTATTATTTCTTTTGCTGAAGGTGACGAACAACGTATGATGTTAATGGGACTTAAACGATTCACTAAGTATACAAACTTCCCAGATATTGTTGATTTACGTAATGAGATTGCTGAGAAAGTAAAAGCTGAGGGTAAATATTGCTTTTAGTATAATACCGAAATCAAAATTCCTTAATATTAATAAGAAGCCAATTCAATTACTGAATTGGCTTCTTGCATTGAAGATCTTACTATAAATCTCTTATCTCTAGTAGACCCTCATATATAGACTTAGCAATTTTCACTTGTTGTTCTTTATCCGTAAGTACTTTTCTATCATTTTCATTAGTTAAAAACCCTAATTCAAGTGAAATCCCGGGCACCTTTGTATTATTTAATAGAAAAATTTTAGCTGTCTTAACACCTCTATTTGAAAAATGATCTAATTGATGTTCCACTAAAATTTCAGCATAAGTAAGCGTTGTTTCGTTATGTGTGCTTTCTGAGTCATAATAAGCTTCCACTCCACTAACTAATTTATTTTGACTTGCATTACAGTGTAAACTTAAAAACAAATCTGGCTTTGTAGTATTTATAAAATCTGTTCGTTCTCTTAACGTTAGAAATTCGTCATGACTTCTAGTTTGTATGATTTGAATTTTTTCATCACTTAGAGACGCCAAAACATTTGATATGTCTAAAACAACATCCTTTTCAATAGAATTACCAGAATCTTTTCCTCCGTGCGCTACATCTATAACCACTATTAAGGGATCATTATTTATATCTTTATAAGTACAGCTAAAGACAAAAATACATCCAAATAGCAAGATGACTGAAGTGATTTTTACAGTTCGTTTTAATAGAGATGATTTTGATTGATGTAACATAATGATTCGGTTTTTGATTTGAATGAAATTAAATCCGCTAGTCAAAGGAACTCGGTATTCCTTATGTCCTGATTTTATAATGGTTTGAGAATAGGTTTCGCGATCTATTCCTGATTGTACGGTTTGACTGTCTGCAATAAACTCATGATTTTGAACCATCGCCTTTTTATAAAGCCACATAAATGGATTAAACCAAAAGAAACAGAGTAATAGTTCTATAAAGATAACATCGACTGTATGCTTTTCATTACAATGCACAAGTTCATGTTGAATCACACTTTTAGAATAGTCTTCCTCATTTAAACTTTCAGAATTAATAAACAAATAGTTAAAGAAACTAGACCCATTTTTATGGTCGTTAGTCTCCACTAATTTCAAATCCCCAATACTTGAGTGATTTTGCTTTGTAAGTTTTATAATGTCATATAAATTCTTGATAAATCTTAAAAGAAAACCAATAGATATAAATAGGTACAAATACCAAAGCATAGAAAATAATGTAAAGTTAGACGTTTCAGTTTCTACTATAGTTCCAATATTTACAAGCGCTTCGGAAATGCTATTTTCTACGGAAGGTTTAAATGATATTTCAGTTAAGCTAGGTACTGCTTCAAACGTATTAATTTCGAGTACTGGAGCTAACAAACAAAGCGAGACACTTACTAAGAAAAAAAAACGATTAAACTGAAAGGTCTTTTGGTTTTTCAGAATAAAAAAGTAAAGTAAGAACGAACATCCTAAACTTACGACCGTATAAAAAACGTAATCCATCATTTACTTCTTTTTATTGTTAATTTTCTCTTGTAACAGCTCTTGAAGCGCTTCTAATTCTTGTACCGACAAATCTGCGTTTTTCGTAAAAAATGAAGCAAATTGAGATTTAGAATCATTAAAAAAATGGGTGATCATCCCATTCACTTGTTTAGAGAAATAATCATTTTTCTTTAAAACAGGATAATATTGTTTATCTCTTCCCAGCCTCTCAAAACTTATATAATCTTTATCACACATACGCTTTAATAACGTTGAAATCGTCGTATACGCTGGTTTGGGCTCTGGAAATTGCTCTACAATATCTTTCATGAATCCTTTTTTAAGAATCCATAGATATTTCATGATTTGCAATTCGGTTTTATTAAGCTGTTTTATATCCACAATCATAGTTTTAATACTACAAATGTAGTAATAAAATATAAACCACCAAATTTTAATAAAAGCCATATCAAAACTTTCATATCTTTATCTAAAATAAGCGCTTATGAAATTCATCTACTTCACGTTCACTTTTTTTATTGGAATCCCATCTGTTAATGCACAATCCAATACAGAGATTTTCTTGTATGACGTAGAAGCTACGACTTCAAAAATTGAACTGTCTAATGCCAAAAATCTATCAAATAATCAAGGCTACGATAATCAGCCTTCTTTTTTAGATGATCGTTATATTGTATTTGCTTCCACTAGAAATAATCAAACAGATATTGCAAAATATGATATGCGTTATGATTCAAAATCATGGCTTAATTTTTCGGAGGGAGGCGAATACACCCCTTTAAAAATTCCGAAGAAAAACAACATTTCAGCAGTACGATTAGATACAGATGGGAAACAACGTTTATATACTTACAACATGAGTAACGGTAACTCTACTGAGCTCATACAGGATTTAGTTGTTGCATATTATACATGGTTTGATGAAAATACTGTAGTATCTGCTGTTATTGAAGGAGATGATTTAAACCTATTTGTTACCAATTTACAGGATAATACAAGTAGAAAATACGTGACTAACGTAGGCCGATCATTTCATAGAATCCCAAATTCTAATCTCATAAGTTATATTGCAAAAGAGGATGACAACAACTGGCAAATAAAGTCTCTAAATCCAAAAACAGGAGTCACTACAGTTATTGCAAATACGATGACAGGTGTTGAAGATATTTGCTGGTTGGATAATAAAACGATTTTCAGCGGAAAAGATAACGTACTCTATAAATTAACGTTGAAGAAAGATAACAATTGGAAACAAGTCGCCAATTTATCTTCTGAAGGAATACAAAAAATAACACGTTTGTCAACTAATCCAGAAGGAACAAAACTTTTAATTGCTGGCGCTATTAATACTGAAACTCAAGTTTCCGAAGAAACACAAGAAACAACCGAAAATCAAAGTACAGAACATAAAGAACCTGCGACAGAAAGCTCTACAGAAGCTTCTCAAGTTGAGGCCATAGTTCAAAGAAATCTTGACGCCTACAATGCTAGAAATATCGATGCGTTTATGAAAGACTATGCAGATGATGTTACGTTATATGCGTATCCTAACACGTTGCAAACTGAAGGTAAAGATGCCATGAGAAAAAGTTACAAAGACTGGTTTGATCGCACCACAGATTTAAGTGCTTTGGTAAAAAAACGAATTGTTATTGGTAATAAGGTCATCGATGAAGAGCAAGTCACTGCAAACGGTGAAGTTTTTAACGCTGTAGCCATATACGAAATAGAGAATGGTAAAATAACTAAGGTCACTTTTATTCAATAAAAACAGCTCATGAACTATTTATATAGCCTCCTATTTTTACTAAGTTTATCTGTATCTGCTCAAACAGAAAAAGATATAGAAATAGTGGATTCACTTGCTCCTAAACTTGAAAATATCAAATGGATCTCAGGGAATTGGAAAGGCGAAGCATTTGGTGGCCAAACCGAAGAAAATTGGAGCGAACCTTCTGGAGGTTCCATGATGGCCACATTTAAACTTATTAATGACGGTGAAGTATCCTTTTATGAAATTGAAATTATTAGAGAAATAGAGAACTCACTAATCCTTCAGTTAAAGCATTTTGATACTGATTTGAAAGGCTGGGAAACTAAAAACGAAACTGTAGATTTTCCGCTGCTAAAGTTGACAGCAACTCAAGTGATTTTTAAAGGCATGAGTTTTGAAAAGGTAAGCGATAATGAGATGAATGTTTACGTAGATATCAAAAACGATAATGGAGACATAGAACTCGTGAAATTCAATTACAAGAAGTAATCCCAATGAAAAATATCTTATGCTTGGTATTAATTATTATGATCTCTATTGGATGTAAAGAACCCATAACTCCTGTAAGTGCTAAAATTACAAAGCAAGAAAAGCAATTAATAAAAGTTAGCAAATCACATACAAATATTGTAATTGATGGCAAAGCGGATGATCCCATTTGGGAAACCCAAAAGTGGTATCCTTTAGATCAATTATGGTTAGGGAATCCATATACAGAAGTAGATTTATCTGGGAAATACAAACTCACTTGGACAAATGAAGCACTTTATCTTTTAGCAGAAATCAAAGATGATATTCTTTTAGATACAGAAAAAGACCCTTTAATAGCCTGGTGGAATGATGACTGCTTAGAAATTTTTATAGATGAAGACAACAGTGGTGGTAATCATCAATTTACTCATAATGCATTTGCATACCATGTCGCATTAGACGGAAACGTCGTAGATATGTCACCAGGGAAAACGGGAAAACTTTACAATTCTCATCTAGAATCAAAACGTATCGCTACTGGTAATACCTCTATCTGGGAAGTGAAAATTTTAGTATTTGATGATTCTTACAATGATGATAACAAAAACTCAACAGTTGAATTAAAACCAAATAAACGCATCGGTTTTGCCTTAGCGTATTGCGATAATGATAACAGTAATGAACGAGAGAATTTTATCGGATCAATCGCTGTTGCGGGTGAGGATAAAAATCAAGCATACATAGATGCCAATATATTTGGAACTTTATTACTCATAGAATAGGGATCAATGCATATCCTCTTTTACTTTTTCTTCTTCTGTAATATTTGATAAATTAATTGCTGTCTCAATAAGCGCTAAGTGCGAATACGCTTGAGGAAAATTACCTAACAAACGTTTGGTTTTAAAATCGATATCTTCACTAAACAAGCCTAAGTGGTTGCTATAGGATAATAATTGATCAAACAGTTTTTTAGCTTTTTGTTCTTCACCAATTTTATACAGGCTATTAATAAACCAAAACGTACAAATGGTAAAAGATGAGGACGGTAATCCAAAATCATCTTCATTTTTATAGCGATATAATAATCCGTCATTACTCAAATCACGCTCTATTGCTTTAACGGTACTAACATACTTGGGATCCTTTGCTAAAATAAACCCATAAGGTTCCATTAGTAACACTGAAGCATCTAAATCTTTTGACCCATAACTTTGCGTGAATGCTTGTGCATCATCATTCCAAGCATTGTTCATGATGTCGTCCTTAATTTGTTTCTCTAAGGGCAACCATTTTTTAAGTTTATGCTCCTTACCTAAAATTTTGCCAACCTTAATAGCCTTATCAATAGCTACCCAACATAAGACTTTTGAAAACGTAAAGTGTCTATCTTCTGTTCTAAACTCCCAAATTCCTTTGTCTGGTTCTTGCCAGTGTTTATTAACCACCCAAACAATACCTTTTGTGATGGACCAAAGTTCCTCTCCATTCTCTATATCTGTATTAAATTTAACTAATTGTTGATGGATGACATCCATTAAAATTCCGTAGATATCATTTTGACGTTGTGAAAAAGCTGCATTACCAATACGTACAGGTTTAGAATTCATATAGCCTTTAAGATGATCTAATTGCAACTCTGTCAATTGTTTTTCACCATTAATACCATACATGATTTGGAGTTTCTCATCCTTATGAGGAATCAAATTGGTTATAAAGCTTAAGTAACGTTTCGCCATGCGTTTGTGTCCCAAAGAAGACACCACTTTAATTACCATAGAAGCATCTCTAATCCAACAAAAACGATAATCCCAATTACGAACTTCTCCAATAGTTTCTGGTAAAGATGTCGTTACTGCAGCCAAAACAGCTCCTGTTTTTTCATAGCTAAGTAATTTTAAAGTCATCGCACTTCTAGAAATCTCAGCGTTATAAGATTTATATGTAGGCGTGCGTTCCATCCAATTAAGCCAATACACTTTTGTTCGATCTAACTCTAAACACACGTTTGTAACGGTTGACGTAAATAATTTTTCATTGTAACCAAACTGAAAATAGCCATCGGATTTCAACGTAATTTCTTCTCCACGAACTACAGCTTTCTTATCAAAGTTGGTATATAGAAAAAGCGAGTCAAATTTTTCCTTATCGGTAAGACTTACAATGAAATCTTTCTTAATATAGGTATTGGTTTTATCTAAAGCATATTCTAGCCTTGGATTATATTTGACTTTAAACCGAGGTCGCCCCTTAATATGTTTAATATATCTAATAACTTCTGGAGGTGCATAGTAATCTCCATTTTCCTTTTTATAACGTGGCATAAAATCATGTACCTCAAAGCTATTTTCTTCGGAATAAAAACAGGTGACTAGAATACAGGTATTCTCAATGTACGCTTGTGAAATAAAGTACTCTTTTGACACTAGAAACTCAAAACTTCCGCCAATATCATCATCCAATAACTTCGCAAAAACCGATGAGGAATCAAACTCAGGTAGACAACACCAATCCAGCGATCCGTTTTTTGAAATTAATGCTGCACTTCTACAATTTCCGATTATTCCGTAGTCTAAGTTATTATTCAAATCTTTTTTTTATATTAAGTGTTTCTAAAACAATTTTAATAAAAGTAACAAAAAAGCTATCGATAATCAAAAGATTTAAGATGAATAAAACAATAATTGTTTCAAATAGATTACCACTACAAATAAAAATAGATAACAATCAACTGCAAGTTAAACCGAGTGTTGGAGGATTGGCTACGGGATTAAAAACCATACACCAAGAAGGAAATAGCCTTTGGATTGGTTGGTCAGGTCTAACAGAAGAAGAACTTACTGAGGGTTTATCAAAACAAGTTAAAAAGCTTGTTCAGAAAGAGAAATGTGAAACCGTATCACTAACACAAAACGACCTCGAAAATTTCTATTATGGTTTTAGCAATCGCACACTTTGGCCTTTGTTTCATTATTTTATGGAATATACTGAGTTCGAAAATTCGTATTGGGAATCTTACAAAGCGGTTAATCAGAAGTTTGCTGATGCCGTTTTAGAACATATAGAAGATGGCGATACAGTTTGGGTTCATGATTATCAATTATTATTATTACCTAAACTTATTAAAGATAAAAAGCCAAACACAACTATTGGTTTCTTTTTACATATCCCATATCCGTCCTATGAAATATTTAGAACATTTCCTTGGCGTGAAGAATTACTTCATGGTATGTTAGGCGCAGATTTAATTGGCTTTCACACGTATGACTATGAACGTCACTTTTTAAGCTCAGTAAAACGAATTTTAAGATTAGATGTTAATTTTAATGAGATCACCTATGAAGATAGAATTGTAAAGGTAGATTCATTTCCTATGGGAATTGACTATGATAAATTTCATCAATCGGCTCTAAAACAAAAAAAGGAAGAAAAATCTGAGCTTCAAAGACGGTTAGATGATCATATTGAGTCGAGTAAAGGCGCACGAATGATTTTGTCCATTGATCGTATGGATTACACAAAGGGTATCCCAAACCGAATTCGTGCATTTGAATATTTTCTTAATAAATATCCAGAGTATAAAGAAAAGGTTCGCCTAATTATGCTAGCTGTTCCGTCACGCTCTAATGTACCTCAATACCAATTACTTAAACGGGAAACTGATGAACTTGTAGGTCGTATAAACGGACAATTTGCAACGGTAAGCTGGACTCCAATTTGGTATTTTTACCGCTCAATGCCATTCGAAAACCTTATAGACCTATATACATCATCACACATTGCAATGATAACACCGGTGAGAGATGGCATGAATCTTGTCGCAAAAGAATATGTGGCCACACGAACTGAACAAGACGGTGTATTAATATTAAGCGAGATGGCTGGTGCTTCTAAAGAAATGAATGAAGCCATGCTCATAAATCCTAATAATTTTGAGCAAATAGCAGATACCCTAAAACAAGCTTTAGAAATGCCATTAGAAGAGCAGCGTTCCAGAATGGAAATTCTTCAAAAACGTTTAAAACGTTATACTGTTGAAAAATGGGCAGAGGAATTTATGAAATCACTTCAAGCGACTAAAAATTTAGGTGCTGTTATAATTGCTAAACGCTTGAATTCGGAAATTGAAGATGAAGTGATTACAAAATTCAGAAATGCGAAGCGTCGTTTATTTTTATTGGATTACGATGGCACCTTAGTTGGTTTCAAAGATAATCCCAAAGACGCGAGTCCAGACAAACAATTATATGAATTGTTAGACACACTTCAGTCTGATGAGAAAAATAATGTCGTTCTCATTAGCGGACGAGATAGAGAAACATTTACAGAGTGGTTTGCTCATAAAGATTACACGCTTATAACAGATCACGGTGTTTGGTTAAAAACACCAAATGAAGATTGGGAAGCTTTAGAACGTGTTAAAAATGGGTGGATGGAAAACATTAAGCCAATTTTAGAAACTTTCGTCGATAGAACTCCTGGTACTTTTATTGAAGAAAAGAAATACTCTTTGGCTTGGCATTACCGAAAAGCAGATCCAGAACTTGCTCAAATTAGAACCTTAGAAATTGATACTGTATTAACAAGCCTAACTTCTAATCACGATCTATCTGTGTTAAAAGGTAATAAGGTTATTGAAATTAAAAGTAGTAGCGTAAATAAAGGTCGAGCAGCTTCAAGACTACTTAACTCTACAACTTATGATTTTATGTTATGCATAGGGGATGATTGGACCGATGAATATATGTTTCAAGAATTACCAAAATCTGCTCAGACGATTAAAGTTGGCTTCAAAAAAACCAGTGCGAAGTATTATATCAAAAACACTAATGAAGTAAGACACTTATTATCTAAATTTATAAAATAAATACTTTTTTATGAAAGTCCTCTATATATTTCTCTTTGCAGTAACAACTATTTCTGGCCAAACCAACCAGAAAATCTATGATATTATTGATTCTATTTCCGTAGAAAGATTAAGAGAAGATGTAAAAATACTCACTGAATTTGGCACCAGAAACACCTTTAGTGATACTGTAAGTACTACGCGAGGAATTGGAGCCGCAAGACGATGGATAAAAAATGAATTTGATACGATTTCTAAAGATTGCGATAACTGCCTCAATGTGTTTTATCAAAAAGACTTTGTAACAAAAGAAGGGAATCGTCGTGTACCTCACGATGCTTGGGTCGTTAATGTTGTTGCTATACAAAAAGGGACTAAATATCCAAATCGTTATATCATTATGAGTGGCGATATAGATTCTAGAGCTAGTGATACTATGGATTTCACAACTGATGCTCCTGGAGCAAACGATAATGCCTCTGGTATGGCTGGAGCAATTGAAGCTGCTAGAGTGTTATCTAAATATGAATTTAAAAGCAGTATTATTTACGTTGGTTTATCTGGCGAAGAACAAGGCTTATTTGGCGGTGCAGGATTAGCAAAATATGCCAAAGACGAAGGCTGGGACATTATTGGGATTTTAAATAATGACATGATTGGAAATATTGAGGGTATTGATGGCGTTATTGATAATCGTACATTTAGAATATTCTCTGAACCTGTTCCTCCTAATGAAACTGAACGTCAACGAAAAGCAAGACGCTTTTATGGCGGAGAGGTTGATGGAATTTCTCGTCAATTAGCTAGATATATTCACAAGACTATAAAAACATATATGCCTGAAATGAATCCAATGATGGTATATCGTTTAGATCGTTTTGGTCGTGGTGGTCATCACCGACCATTCAACGATTTAGGTTTTCCAGGAATTAGAATTATGGAAGCTCATGAGAATTACACACAACAACACCAAAATATAAGAACGGAAAAAGGGATCAATTATGGTGATACTTTTGAACACGTAAACTTTGGTTATGCTAAGAAACTTACAGCAGTTAATGCTATTAATATGGCAAGTTTAGCTTCTGCTCCTCCTGCTCCAACCACCGTTGCTATTGGTGGAATTGTAGAACCCTCTACAAAGTTAAAATGGAATGCTGTTGATGGCGCCAAAGGCTACAAAATCTATTGGAGAGACACAACATCTCCAACTTGGGATCATAGTCGATATATAGGTAATGTTAACAAATTCACCTTGACAGGTATTGTTATTGATAATTTTTACTTCGGAATTGCTGCTGTTGGTGAAGATGGCTTTGAAAGTGTTGTTGTTTTTCCGAATGAAATCATGAGGTAAATGGTAAATAAAAAAAAGACCGCTCGGGAGCGGTCTTTTGAATTGATATAAAAAAACTAACTAATTGATTAAAATCTTCTTTGATTTAATACCGTTTGCAGTATGTACAATTACGATATAAGTTCCTGTAGTAATATTACTAGTAGTAACACTTATTTCATTATTTGAATTCAAAGTATTTGAGCTGTAAACAGATTGTCCTAAAATAGAATATACGTTTACACTTTCAACATTTACATTAGAATTGTTTACAATTTTAATGTCTTTAGTAACATAATCAAATCGAATATCCAAAAGGTTTTCTTTAGTTTGAAACTCATTAGTGCTCAACGTTTCTGGTTGGAAAAACACAATTTCAAATCTATTTAAATAAGCACCTTCCTCTAAATACACTTCATATGCTCCTTCCTTAATACTATGATACTCACCAAGAATATTATCATACACAAAAATTTTCATTGTATTTGGTATATTCTCAAGCTTGTGAATAGAAATTGTATTATAACCATTGGCATCTACATGAATTCCTAATGGAATGATTGTTTCTTCATTAATTTCATTAATACCTTGATCTATATACTTTCCTGAATTAATTAACCAATACATATCATCGGCTTGGATATTATTTATCTCTGTATCAAAATCTAAATCGTATCCAGATGTTGCACTTTCATCTGCCATTAAAAATAATTCTCTTTCGTAAGTTCCTGCAGAATTGAGAATTAAACTAATCTTCATTCTTTCATCTGAATCATCAGAAGTATTTGAAGGGTTTGTTGCAAATAAACATGTAGTACTTAGTATTAAAATAAAAGTACTTGCGAATGATTTGGTAATAATTTTGAGTAAAAATGTTTCCATAGTTTTCATAATTGTAGGTTATTAATGATGACTAACGTCATTGCTTAGTTAAATTCTCTTGTTAAAAATAATATTGTGTCTTTTAAGATTACCATCTTAAACTTAACACTTGAGGGAGAATACTTAGCTTTATGAAAAGTATTTTAGATTAATCTTGTAATGAAATAAAATTATGAGATTTAAAACAGTTCTTTAATCTCATAGGCTTGGGGCCAAATATTTAATTGTAAATACTACAATATCAATACAAATTCAAAGATATATCCAAATCATTGTTAACGAGTTATATACTCGATATTTTGAGTCAAATTCTCGTTTAAAAGAGTAAAATGGTTAATATAATCGATGATGTGAAGGGTACGCATGACTACGAAACAAGAAGCATATCATTTTAATTGCCAACAAGACAATAAGTGTTTCAAGAAGAGAAACTTATATAGTATGATATGTTTATCATTTGAAAATTAAATTATTTTAAACACAAAAAGACCACCTCTAAGAGGTAGCCTTTTTGCTGACTTAATTTAAAAAACTAACTAATTAACTATAACTTTCTTTGAGATAAGCCCTTTATCGGTTTTTACTTTAACGACATACACTCCCGTACTTAATGATTTAGTGTCTAGCTTAATTTCAGTAGCAGTCGTTAAATCATTTAACAACAATACACTTTGTCCTAATAGGGTAAATACCGCAGAACCTTCTATACTCAAATTTTGGGGGTTTAAAATTGAGATATTATTGTTGTCTTTGTTATATAATATGTTCAATATATCAGATTCTATTGCTGCTGTTTCCACACTCAATGTATCTTCATTACTAAATACAATTTTAAATCGTGCTAAATGAGCACCTGCTTGAGAGGTAAAAGTATACCCTCCTTCTTTTAGGTTATGATACAATCCTAATTCTATATCATGTAAATAAATATCCATATCGTTTGGTATATTTTCTAACTTATCAATGGATATCGCATTAGATCCATCTTCTTCTGTGTGAATTCCTAATGGAAGCACAGTCTCTATTGTAAGATCATTAACACCTTGGATTACATATTTACCTTCATCTATCAACCAATACATATCTTCTGCTTGAATATCATATAACTCTGCATCATAGCCCCAATCATATCCCATGGTCGCATTTCCATCTGCTGTTACTAATATTTTTCTTGTATACGTATTAATAGAATTAAATTTTAATCCTAATTTCATACGTCTATCTATGTCCTCATCCGCATCTTGAGTAATTAATGACGCTGAATCATTTCTCATAAATATAGAAGCACTTGTCCCTTCAGTTTTAAATACACGTTGATTATTACTGAATCTAATGGTACCATTACTCTCACCGACAACAAAGAAACCTTGTCCGACTGGGATATATCTACCTGGAAGTTTAGTTCCTATCAATGAGCCTTGGTCTACATCAGGATCTGCTATACCATAAGCTACAGCCGGAACTGCTCCTGCTAAATTATAGGTTGCATAACCACCTTGATATTCTGCTAAATTATGAGAACCTCCTCCCCAATGTTCCCAGAAATATAATGTTCCTGTAGTATTACCTGCACCCTCTATTGTAGGAGCGTTCTCCATGATAAAAGAATGAGCATCAATTGCAGAGGCATATGGATTTCCTATTAAATAATCATAACCCCCTGTTAAAGGCAAATTGATATCACCATTATTAGGCTTTCCTTTTAGTACATAATTTTGTTCTAAGGATACGCTGCCAGAAGTATTGGTTACACCTTTCATAGTAAATCCTTCACCTGGACTTAAACTACCATTACTTCTTACATGTTGCCAAGCTGAATACATATCATCTGGTTGGTTGGCGAACTTCCAAATCCAGTAATCTGCTATACTAATAGGTGAACCCGCATTACCATCGTATCCATTGGTAATAAAATTTATATTTAGTGGTGAAACCGTATTTGTACCATCTTTAAAAATGGCGTTCACCGTATAATTTGTATTATTGGATAAAGTACTTGAGACTCCAACAGGAGAAGACCAATAGTTATAGGTAAATAAATCTCTAGTTCCTTGCTGATCTTTTTCTAAACTCCCAGAGCTTAAAATTTCTAAATCACTTTTATTGGTTTGAATCAATTGCGATTCGCCTTGTAAGTCAATATCACCATTTAATTTCAAATAATGTGTTATGGTCAAACCAAACCCAGTTTTTGTAACGTTGTTTCCTGAAACAGTTATTTTATTTGAATTCACAAATAATCCTAGTAGCGATCTGTTTCCAGAAGTAATAGAAGTATTATCTAAAGTCAAATTGTGAGAGGTTTGAACAATATTCCAATCTATATGGGTTAATGAATTTACAATCGACTCCGCTCCTGGGATCGTCTGAAGTGCACCATTAGTCCATGTCGAACTAGCTTCCCAATTACCATTTGCATTCGATGTATACGGCAATGGAGCTGTTTGTCTATCTACAGTATTTAAATTTCTAAGAGCACCTTGATGTCCATTTCCAGAAGCATCTTCAGTATTTGTATAAGTATACACAGACATTGGATAATATCCTGCTAGTTTGTCCCATGGAATGGCTGCTATATCATTTTTTGAAATTGTAGTTGGTATTATTTTTCCTGCTACAAAAGTACTATTCTCTCTAATCTCTTGATTCATAATGAATCTCAATTGTAAAGGAGTAAGCTCTATATCCCAAACACGTACTTCATCAATATTACCTCCAAAATGTTGTGTCGGACTATTTTTACCAGCGGCGGCAATGTAGAAAGATTCATTTGTATCAGCTGGATTAGTTCTGTTAGCAGAAATATCTAAAACACCATCTATATAAATAGAAGCTTGAGTACCATCATAAATCACAGCAATATGATGCCATTCATTCTTCGGAATAGCAGTATTGGATACTAAAATCTGGTTAGAGCCGTTTTTCCAATACATTTGAATTTTATTCGTATTTAAAATTCTTAAGTCATAACCTTTAGTAAAAGGGTTGTCTCTCTTAGAAATAATTGATTTTGTATAAAAATCTGATGGATCCCTTTTTATCCATGCTGAAATTGTAAACTCAGAGCTGTTTAGGTTTAAAGCATCTTCCATATCTACGTAGTCAACATTTCCATCAAAATATACAGAGCGGACAACTTCAACTCTTGGAGCATATCCAAAAGTGATGTATTTTGTGCCATCAAAGTCATAATCTGTTTCAAGGTTACCATTACCATCTGATGTCATAATTCTATAATCTGCAGTTGGATCAAATACACCAGTACTAGATATAAACATATAATAACTTCCAGGGGGTGTAATATTTCTAATCGCATCTTGTGGTATTCTAATTTTTATCGAAGGGATATCTCCTCCAGTTTCTATGACTTTCCAAACGCGTTTCATTGCTATAAAAGACACATTTGTAGTTAAGGATGGAGAGATACCTGAGCTCATATTTACAGATATAGTGGATGCAGCTAAATTTAAATCTTCACCATTATTTCCCCAAACCAAATATTCCCTATTATCAAACTTTACAGTATTAGATGTTATATTCGCTGTATTTGTATCGTATATATTATCTAAACCCATAGTGAGAACACCTTCTATTCTTCCATCTACATCTATCGCATCATTGACACTTCTCGATTGTTTTTGATATAATTCTGAGATATCATCTCTTCCAATACCAGCAATATCATAATTATAACCAAGGTTAAGAGATTGATCCCAAATAAGATTTCCATTGCTATTAACATAGTCCTGCGAGGTACCATTTACTCCTAAGGTAATACCGTACTTAATCGCAAGGTAAGACTGAATTCTATTTCGTTCCTGTGTTAAATCACCATCAGTCTTTCTAGAATTATAAGTAATAACCTCAGCAATACGACCATCAAAACTTCCATTCCAATATTGGCTTCGTCCTAACCAATATTTACCATTATTAATCATTTTATATTTATCAATATCATTAGTTTCGTTACCAACTTGATTCGCATTGAAATATAATTCCATGTCGGTATCAGCTGCATTCTGTCTCAAATTCACGATATGAATTTGATTATAATCTGTTGCTGAGCTCGTATCCGATCGTCCGTATCCGTTTTCTGCAGAGCCACCAGATGCCTCATTAGTTGTTGCAATACAATACGTAAGTCTTTCATTATTAAATCTAGCTGTATATCCTCCATATCCAAATCCAGTAACATCCTCAGTATAGGTTTCTCCTGCTGGGTCAACACTTGTAAACGTGTCTAATGGTATTATAGAGCTTGTTATTGTTGGGTCCGGCATCAGTATAACGAACATATCATTTGTATTAAAACCACCTGTCCCTTTTAATTCATTTCTGCTCCCATCATTAATCACATAGGTCATGTCGCGATTTGCCGTGTTATTATTATTATCAAAATCAATAACTGGATTAAAATTAAAGTTCCGGGCAACACTATTTCTGTAAACTGGCTCTTGACCAGGCACAACAACTTCTGCATTATTACCTTTACCTAGGTCAATCCACTGACTTACAAGAGAACCATCTGCTCCAAATGTAATTCCATTTAACTTATCTGCCTTTAACCATAAATCTAAATTTGATGTTATTCCTCCTGGTGCTTTTGTTGGGGTACAAAATGAAACTCCAGATATTTTAACATCATCAAGATATATCATGTCATTATCGCTACTTGCGTCACAACGCACCCTAAATCTCGCATTAGTTCCAGTAGGAAATGAATGATCTGTTTTAAATATGGTTACTGTTTTGCTATAACCTATAGCAGTATTAGTCGCCTCAAAATCTGCTGTTTTACTTGCAACAGATCCACTAACAAAAGTTCCAACAACAGTCCAATTTGAACCTGCATCACTACTATACTCAATAAAAAAATCTTCTCCATTCTCCATTCCATTAGGTTTGAAAAAGAATTTAAAATCTACTTTATCAAGCATCGAGATATTAAATAACGGAGATAAAATTGATGAAGAATTACCAGAAGGGTCATCATCTCTCAATCTTATACTATAGTTCCCATTATACGACCATGAAGTATTATTTATTCTTTGTGCGTCGCCACCTCCAAGAGACCAACCGTTTAATCCACTTTCAAAAGTTGAAAAATTTATAATGGTAGTTTCGCAAATAGTCAAAGACGACTCTGAAGTTACATCTTGTATATCTAATGAATTTAAGACTGTATCACTTGGAATATTAATTACGTTATTAGCTTTAGGTTGTTGAGCAGACGCTAAAATAGTATTAAAAACGAATAAGAAAATTAAAATAAAAAATCTTGTAATTATAGGTCTTCTAAAGTGGTTAATAGCTTTCATAATAATAATTTTTAATGATGTATGGCACCATTGTTTAAGTAAATCCCTTACTTTATTATATTAATAATATTTTTTCATTAGATGTGACGATACTAATACAATGAATAGTAGTGAACACAACGAGGGAAATACTTTCGTTATTACGAAATGTATTTTGGATTAATTAGATATTGAAAAAATAAATATGAAGCGAATTACCGATTTGATAACTACGTTCATGCCAAGAGATAATCCTAAGTTATCTGTAAAACAGATTTTAGGAAAAGAAGACACAACGTAACAGCTATTGCTGTACTAAATAGGTATTAATGTTTCATAGGCTTGGGGCCAAATATTTCATTGTAAAAAAATTGGATACAATGTCAATATCATTCGTAAATTTATATATTCACAGATCAAATATAATAATTATTCCGATAAAGCGTAACATAAAATCGACAAAACGCAAAAAAGATAAAGCAAATCGATGAAATACACTGTAAAATCAAACAAAAATACAGCATAAAAACAATCTATTCAACGTATTAAGTCTCAAATTCGAGTTAAAATAGCTCAAAATAGCTTAACACAAGTCCAATCTAGAGACCTTATCTCATCAATAATCACGATAATAAAGTAGTATTATTTAACCTCCTTTAACATCAAGAACGTACTCACTATTTATACAAAAGAAAACATAAAAGTGTTTGGTTTACATGAAACAAGAACGAGTAATCAAAAGAAATCTAAAACATAAAGGACATATAAGTCAATACAAACCGTAAGACAAAATAGTAACTATACAGTATTAGATAACATTGAAAAAGATGATATACATAAACCCTAAAAGACGCAATTGATAAAAACCAAGAAGACTTAACACCTATAACAAACTTACTTCTGGTTATATGCATATTTATTTGCCTCTTTATCATAAAAAAAGAGACAAGACAAGACAAGACAAGACAATATAAGATAAAAAAATCGCAGAGATTATAAATCTCTGCGATGCTCATAGTAAAAGTAAGTGGTAATTATATCCCACTAATATAACTGCCGTAAGGATCTTTAAATTGAATGCCTTCTGTAAAACGATATTTACTCAATTGCTTGAATTCTACTAAAGCCCAAAGCACAAATTCTTTAACGAAATAACTTTCCTCCTTCGATAAGTTAGGCTGATGTTCTGCTAATAAATCATGTAACGGAGAGACAGCATCTAGCAAAGCCATATACTCTTTATCTCTTAAATCATCCAAGATCTCAAATCCATCTTGTTGGTTGAAGAACCAGGATACAATATCATCATATGGGGTTTCTTCAGAGTCTTTCTTTAACTTTTCTATCTTCGGAAAAAACTCAGGAAACAAACTTTTAACTCCTTCGCCAATTAAATTATACGCTACCATGGCAGCTCCTTCCTGCTCACCTTCGTAAACCAATTCAACCTTACCTATTATTGAAGGAATGATCCCAACAAAATCGCTCAAACGCAACATGGTTTTATCATCTCCTACTCTCAGCGCACGACGCTCGGCAGTACTTAATAAATTTTCTAAAGCAGTAATACTCAAACGTGCACTCACACCGCTTTTTGAATCTATGAATTCACTTTCTCGAGCTTCAAATACAATTTGCTCTAGTAAATCACGAGCCAAATCAGGAACCATTACAGATTTCTTTTGACCTTCAACAACTTTAGCTTCCTGCTCTGTAATTAAACGCGCAGTCTCAATATCTGCGGGATAGTGCGTTAAAATCTGACTTCCAATTCTGTCTTTCAATGGTGTTACGATACTTCCTCTGTTAGTATAATCTTCTGGATTAGCAGTAAAAACAAATTGCACATCTAAAGCTAATCTCAATTTAAATCCGCGAATCTGAATATCACCTTCCTGTAAAATATTAAACAAGGCGACTTGTATTCTCGCTTGTAAATCTGGCAACTCATTAATTACAAAAATACAACGGTTAGCTCTTGGTATCATTCCATAATGAATCACCCGATCATCGGCATAACTTAATTTTAGGTTGGCGGCTTTTATGGGATCTACATCACCAATCAAATCGGCGACCGTCACATCTGGAGTTGCTAACTTTTCAGCAAAACGCTCACTTCTATGCATCCATATAATTGGAGTATCATCACCTTTATCGGCAATTAACTCTGTCGCAAAACGTGAAATTGGGTGGAATGGATCATCATTAATCTCAGACCCTTTAACGACAGGAATATACGCATCCAACAAATTCAACATTAAACGCGCTAATCTCGTTTTCGCTTGTCCGCGAAGACCTAGTAAATTGATATTATGTCTTGACAAAATAGCACGCTCTAATTCAGGAATCACAGTATTCTCATAACCATGAACACCCTCAAAAGCAGTTTCTTTATTTTTAATTTTAATAATCAAGTTATCACGCAACTCATCTTTTATAGATTTAGTTTGATACCCTGCATTTTTTAGTTCTCCTAGTGTTTTAATGTTTTCTATTTTCATATTAAATTTTTAGAAAAGAGATTGAAGGCAACAGAAAAAGACTCAATCCATAATAAGGAACTCATATCTTCTCTCAATTCTCTTTATTCTTCTTTCTTAATTATTATCCTTTTATTCTTTTTTTTCTATTCGTCTCATAATCTTCAAAGATCATTTCACCTAAGCCTTTCAACCCTGTATAAAATGCCTTGCCTTGATTTGCTCGCGTAAACTCTTCAACAAACTGAGTTAAATAGCTATCCTGAGCAATCATAAATGTTGTTATCGGTATGTGTAATTTTCTGGCTTGACCTGCCATAGCATAACATTTATTTGTGATGTATGGATTAAGACCATTGCTATCCTTGTAATACTGTCCGTCGGGTAACTTCAAGCAACTTGGTTTGCCATCGGTTATCATAAAAATTTGCTTATTCGTATTACGTTTACGTCGCAACAAGTCCATAGCTAATTGTAAACCAGCGACCGTGTTTGTGTGGTAAGGCCCAACCTTAAGATATGGTAAATCTTTAATTTCAATTTGCCAAGAATCATTCCCAAAGACAATAATATCTAGGGTATCTTTAGGATAACGCGTCGTAATTAATTCGGCAAGCGCCATGGCTACTTTCTTTGCTGGTGTAATACGATCTTCGCCATACAAAATCATACTATGGCTAATGTCTATCATCAAAACTGTACTCATTTGAGATTTATGCATGGTCTCTTCCACCACCAGATCATCTTCAGATAATCTAAAATCATCAATACCATGATTAATTTGAGCATTACGGAGACTTTCGGTCATTGACACTTTGTCTAGTGCATCACCAAATTGATAGTTTCTAAAATCGCCAGTGTGCTCGTCACCAAGACCAACACCTTTACTTTTATGATTACCTTGACCACTTCTTTTTATATTTCCGAAGATATGTTCTAAAGCTTGTTGCCGAATAGCACGCTCCGTTTTTGCGGTTATCGCCATTCCTTCACCATTTCCATCTGGATCGATTTCCTCTTTGATATACCCTTTCTCTTTAAGGTCTTCAATAAAATCATCGATAGTGTACTCTGCGTTGGTTAATTCATATTCTTTATCTAATTCGCGAAGCCAAGAAATTGCTTCATCAAAATCCCCAGAGGTATGTGTGATTAACTCTTTGAAAATCTCAAAAAGTTTTTCAAAAGGGGATTGAGTAGGTGATTCGTAGGGTTTAAAAACGAAACCTTTACTTAATTTGTTTTGTTTTTTCATAGCTGTATAAAAATACGACTATTTCAAATCAATTATCGTAAAGTTTTTATAAAACTACTCTATGCGTTTCAGTTTTTCGAGATTCTCAATTTTTATCTATTTTCCTTGCGTAGAAATCAAAT
The DNA here is from genome assembly GCA_047622005.1 of Dokdonia sp. Taxonomy (GTDB): domain Bacteria; phylum Bacteroidota; class Bacteroidia; order Flavobacteriales; family Flavobacteriaceae; genus Psychroserpens. The sequence goes on from JBLHML010000016.1 coordinate 21,702, forward strand.
TATCTTTCTTAAGCTGTGAGATAATTCTAATTGCAGACTCTGTTGTAGTCCCAACAATATTTAAGCAGTACTCTAATGATAAAATCAAATTTAAAAAACCTTTATCATTCACAACAAAGATTTTTTAAACATCCATAATCACGGATGCAAGGCACTTTGATACTATCTTTTATGCCATCTCAATTAAATCGTTTTTAATATGTCGAAAATCTTTAGCCAAATGCAGTAATACAGCAAAGCATTTAACTGGTTTACAAGAGGCTCACTATTTGTTCTTTTGACACATAACACAATTCATGATCAATAAGCGCAATAGCATTCAAAGAGGGTAAGCTTGTCCCCAAATATAGGCCGCTTATCTTCATTTTTAGTTTGTTTTATGACGAAAACCTAATAACTGATTAGAAAGTAAACTATGACATATATCATAGTTAGGATAAATTTATCCTAATTAAATAATGCATGTATGTGATAAACTTATTTTGTTAAATTTTTTCTATTAAACGGGGTCTATATTTATGGATTCAAACTTTTGTTTATCTTTAAAGCAATCAAACCAAACCAAATGAAAAAATCACTATTCTTGTTGCTATTACTAGCATCAATTACTCTTATCGCACAAGACATTTCACTAGATGTATTAAAAAACATGAAACCTCGTAACATCGGCCCTGGTGGCATGTCTGGACGTGTCACAGCAATAGATGTTGTACATAATAACACAAAGATCATGTATGTAGGAACTGCTTCTGGTGGCCTCTGGAAAAGTAAATCTGGAGGTATTACTTGGTCACCAATTTTTGATAATGAATTAACAGCATCTATAGGATCAGTTGCGATACAACAATCAAATCCTAGTGTGATTTGGGTAGGGACAGGTGAAGGTAATCCTAGAAATAGTTTAAACGGTGGTTATGGTATTTACAAATCCCTTGATGGCGGTAAATCATGGAATTCTATGGGATTAGAAAACACAAGACATATTCATCGTGTAATTATTGATCCAACAAATCCAGATATAGTATATGTTGGTGCCATTGGTTCACCTTGGGGAGAGCATCCAGAGCGTGGTGTTTTTAAAACTATAGATGGCGGTAAAACATGGAACAAGGTTCTATTTGCAAATAACAAAACAGGGGTTGCAGATTTGGTGATGGATCCAACAAATCCAAATAAATTAATTGCAACACTATGGGAGCACAAACGTGATCCTTGGTTTTTCAATTCTGGAGGTGAAGGTTCTGGATTACATATTACTCATGATGGTGGGAACACTTGGAAAAAAATCACAGAAAAGGAAGGTTTCCCGAAAGGCAATTTAGGTCGTATTGGCGTTGCTATTGCTAAAAACAAACCAAACATTATTTACGCACTGGTTGAAGCTAATAAAAATGCCTTGTACAAAAGCGAAGATGGCGGATTTAAATGGAAAAAAGTTAATGATAAATCTAGTGGTAGAGGTTCTGGCGGTATAGGAAATAGACCGTTTTACTATTCTGAAATTTATGTTGATCCCCAAAATGAAAATCGTGTCTACTCCGTATTCACATATATTAATATTTCTGAAGATGGCGGTAAAAACTTCAAACAATTAATGCCTGCTTATGGTGTTGATAATGGAGTACATCCAGATCATCACGCGTGGTGGATTCACCCTACAGATGGTGATTTCATGATTGATGGTAATGACGGAGGACTAAATATTACCCAAGATGGAGGAGATTCTTGGCGCTTCATTGGCAATCTACCCGTTGCTCAGTTTTATCATATTAATGTCGATAATGAAACGCCTTATAATGTCTATGGTGGCATGCAAGATAATGGCTCTTGGAGAGGTCCAGCCTATGTATGGAGAACACAAGGAATTCGCAACAGTTATTGGCAAGAAATTAGTTTTGGTGATGGCTTTGATGTGGTTCCAGATAAAGACGATTCTCGCTACGGTTGGTCCATGAGTCAACAAGGTTATGTGAGTCGATATGATTGGCAAACAGGAAATAATTATTCAGTAAAACCAACACATCCAGATCCAGAAATCGCTTTACGATTCAATTGGAACTCTGCGATAAGTATTGATCCTTTTGATAATAGCACGTTGTACTTCGGAAGTCAGTTTGTTCATAAATCCATAGATAAAGGAGATACATGGACCGTCATTTCACAAGATCTTACGACCAACGATCCAGAAAAACAGAAACAATCTGAAAGTGGTGGTCTTACCATGGATGCTACAGGAGCAGAAAATCACACAACTATTTTAGTGATTGAACCATCTCCAGTAGAGAAAAACATGTTGTGGGTAGGAACAGATGATGGCAAAATACATTACACATTAAATGGCGGAACATCATGGACTGACGTCACGTCAAACATCAAGGATTTACCAGCTGGAAGTTGGGTTGCTCAAATAAAAGCCTCTAACAAAAATAAAGGTGAAGCCTTATTAATTGCTAATGATTACAGACGTTTCAATTATATGCCTTATGCTTACCGAACGACTAACTACGGAAAAACATGGACTCGTATTGTAGATGCTGAAGATGTACAAAGCTATACGTTATCTATTGTAGAAGACCCAATAGAAAAAAACCTATTGTTTTTAGGAACTGATGATGGATTATATGTGTCTTTCGATGCTGGAAACAAATGGACTAAATGGACTAATGGATTTCCAACCGTTTCAGTAAAAGATTTGATTATCCATCCAAGAGAACATGATTTAATTATTGGTACGTTTGGTCGCGCTGCATGGGTATTAGATGATATTCGTCCATTACGTGCCATGGCAAAAAACCAAGAGGTTATCAATCAAAAGTTAGAGCTTTTTGAACCGCCAACTGCTTATCAAGCTGCTTACCAACAACCCACAGGTAGTCGTTTTGGTGCAGATGCTATGTATCATGGTGAAAACAGAGATTACGGAGCTAGACTCTCTTACTTTTTAAAAATTGATGAAACAAAAGAATCTTCAAAAGATGAGGATGAAGATGAAGATGTGGAGGATGATAGTGATGTGAGTGAAGACGTTTCCGAAGAAAAAGAAAATATAGATGAGAACCTGAAACAAGTTCAGGTGAGCTGGGATTCTATTCATCTCAAAATTTATGATGGTGATCGCTTAATTAGAACACTTAAACAAAAAGCTCCTGACTCCACTGGTTTATATAAATGGACTTGGTATATGGAAGAAGCCGGTGTTGATTACCCTTCAAAGCGCATTAGAAAACGTACAAATGAACCAGGAGGTGTGACTGTAAAACCAGGAAACTATAAGTTGGTTATGAACTTTGGTGATCAAACTTCTGAAGAAATGATCACTGTAAAATCAGATCCAAGAGTTAATGTTTCAATGGCAAATATAAATCAAATTTATGATGCTTCTAAGCAATTAGAAGGCATGCAACAAACTGCAGCAGATGCTGTAAAGCAATTAATAGAAAGTAAAACTATTGCTAAAGATTATCAGTCATTGCTTAGTAAACTAGATAAAAAGAAGTACAAGGACGATATAAAAGCGTCAAAAACGATTATTAAAAACATTGATAGTATCGTTGATAAATTTTTAGGAAAAGAAGATAAGCGCCAAGGGATTACAAGAAATCCAGAAGTTACAGTTATGCAACGACTAGGTCAAGCGAGACAATATGTTGGCTCCAGACAAAATGGAATTACGGCAACGGAAACGACTTTGATGAAAAATGCTAAAGACGCTTTAGAAAGTGTGTTAACCGAGATCAATACATTTTTTAATGACAACTGGAAACCTTACCAATCTAAAATGGAACAAGTACAACCAAATCCATTTAAAGATCTAAGGGCTTTTAAATTAGATTAATTTGAGTTTGAAATTTATTGGATTTACTCTTGTAATTGAACTCCTCTAGATTCAAAATAAGTTTTGAATCGTTCTCCTCTTTGAAAAAAGAGGAGAACTGGCTTATATATTAATAAAATAGGTTTACAACCTAATTATTTGTTGCAATGATCGTCTGTCATAAATGAAAACTCCATTAATATTGACTTAAAAAAACACACTTTTCAATTTAATTGATTATAATTCAGTACATTATGAAATAAAAATCATAAGCTTTTTTTATACTAATTAATTAGCAAACTGAAGTTTCGATATTTTAAAAAACCAAACACTAAAACAATCACTATGCAAACAAAATTATTAATATTATGCCTAGCACTGCTGATGTTCTCTTGTAAAGAGAATACCAAAGATACAGCTATAGCAGAACGAGAAATCCAACAATACACGATTGAACAATTTATGGACAATGAAGCTGTTGGAGGCGGAAGTTTTTCTTCAGATAATAGTAATTTACTCGTATCGAGCAATCGATCTGGCATTTACAATGTGTACACCATTGCTACTATAGGTGGAGAAATGACTGCGATAACAAGCTCTGATAGCACCTCAATTAGAGCAAATTCCTATTTCCCAAATGACAACAGAATGTTATTGAGTGCAGATGGAAATGGTGACGAAATTGATCACCTATTTGTGAGAGAACTGGATGGCACTATTAAAGACATCACTCCAGCTAAAGGTGCAAAAGCTAGCTTTTATGGATGGTCTGAAGATGACCAATACTTATATTTTGGCTCAAATAAAAGAAACCCAAGATATTTTGATGTTTACAAAATGTCAATCGATGACTATACTTCAGAAATGATATATCAAGATGATACTGGGCTTACGTTTTCAGGAATGTCTAATGATGAGAATTATTTTGCATTGAGCAAATCATTAAACACTAATGATAGTGACCTGTCTATTTACAATGTCACTACAAAAGAGACGACTAAGGTTAATGCCAACCAGAGTGGTAATTCTTCAGAAGATTTTTCTATAGACAACTCCACATTCTACTATACTACTGACGATGGCTCAGAATTCGCATACCTGATGTCCTACAACTTAGAGACTAAAGAAGCTACAAAAGTATTGGATAAATCATGGGATATTTCGGGCGCTGGTTACACATCACAAGGAACCTATATGGTGGTTTATGTTAATGATGATGGCAAAAATGCTATTGATGTTTTAGATGCTGAAACCATGACAGCTATCAACTTACCTGATTTTGGTGATAAAAGTATTACAAGTGTTAGATTTAGTGATGACGAAAAATGGATGCGTATGTATGTTGGAGGATCTAATTCTCCTTCAGATTTACACACCTATAATCTAGAGACAAAAGAGCAACACAAACTTACTAATGTATTAAATGAAGAGATTAATGCTGATGATTTAGTAACTGCAAAGGTTATTCGTTATGAGTCGTTTGATGGTACTGTTATTCCAGCAATATATTACTTACCTAAGCAAGCTTCTGCAGAAAACAAAGTTCCTGCAATGGTTTGGGTTCATGGTGGTCCAGGAGGACAAACAAGACAAGGTTTTAACTCTTTACTGCAGTACATGGTTAATCATGGTTATGCAGTTTTAGCGGTAAACAATCGTGGTAGTAGTGGCTACGGAAAAACATTCTACCAAATGGATGATCTCAACCATGGAGAGAAAGATTTACAAGATTGTGTAGAAGGTAAAAACTGGTTAGCGTCGCAAACTGAAATTGATGGTGATAAAATTGGAATTATAGGTGGATCTTATGGTGGTTACATGACCATGGCCGCTTTGACTTATACTCCTGAAGAGTTTGACGTTGGTGTCAATTTATTTGGTGTGACGAATTGGATGCGTACTTTAAAGAGTATTCCTCCTTATTGGGAATCATTTAGAGAATCATTGTATTTGGAATTAGGCGATCCATATTCGGCAGATTCTATTAGATTAAAACGTATTTCTCCTTTGTTTCACACTGATAAAGTGACCAAACCATTAATTGTTTTACAAGGCGCACAAGATCCTAGAGTATTACAAGTAGAAAGTGATGAGATTGTAGCTGGTGTTAGAAAAAATGGTGTTCCTGTAGAATATGTTTTATTTGAAGATGAAGGTCATGGATTCGTGAAAAAAGGAAACCAAATAGAATCGTATAGCAGAATTCTAAAGTTTTTAGACAAACATCTTAAAAAGGAAAATATGTCTATTGATGGAGAAACTGAAAGTACTGAGATTGAAGCTAAAGAAGTAAACTAACACTTCAAGTTTTAGTCCGCATTCAAAAAAAGCTTGAGTACTATACTCAGGCTTTTTTTTTAGTAAACATCTAATAATAAACTAAATTTTAAATGTAATAACTGGTAATGTTGCGTGATTTGCAACATCTTCAGATATACTTCCTGAAAAGAAATGGGCTAACCCTTTTCTTCCGTGTGTTGGGACTGCGATCAAATCTGCTCCTAATAAGTTAGATGCGTTCAGAATTCCTTTTTCTATGGTATAATCCGATGTATAATGCACATCATTTAACTTGTCTAGATTACCATCTGCTATTTGAAGGAAACTTGCTACTGTTTTTTGCATTTCCGAAGAACTTTTAAAACCTTCTCCAGGAATATTAACATGTATTAATTTTAAGTTACTAAATAGCTTGCGAGCTTTCATATATGGCGCTACCATTTCACTAGAAAAATCGGAAGCAAATGTAACCATATCAAAATTTAATTTATCTGGTTTTTGCTTAACGACTAGTACAGGAATCTCTGAGTACCTCACTACTTTTTCTGTATTAGAACCGACAAAAATCTCTGACAAACCACTTGTACCATGTGACCCCATAACAACCATATCTGCATCATGCTCTTTAGCAACATTTGCCACTTCACTAAATACTTTAAAATGCTTTACAATTGGTGTTACACTTAAACCTTCAAGAAAATCTTTATTTAAATACTCCTCGAATTTCTGCTCTGCAAGTTTTAAAAAAAACACCATTTGTTGGTTTTGATCATTACCAGAGCTAATCAAGCTTCCTTGATCGAGTTCTAACATATGTAAGACTAAAAGGTCTGCATTGTTTCGTTTTGCTAAAATAGCAGCTGCTTCCAGTGCATACTCAGAACATTGAGAGAAATCTATTGGCACTATTATCTTAGTCATACTGTTGTTTTTTAATTAAGTTTGAATATATAAATTTTGAATATCTAACAACGTTTTTAAAATTTATTTAACAATGAATCAAGATTTGCATCGAATAGACTCAAAGCATCATTTCTATCAATTGAAATGCCATAAATAAATTGTTTCTATTGTTTTTAGATACGCATATGCGTCACAGCACTATTTAAATAATATAAATAAAAATAATGAACTATTGAATTGCACAAACAATTTAAACTAAAATTACTGCCATTGATGTTCAAAAAACGTGACAAAGTTCATATTGGGAAAATAAGTTTAAAAATTTTCAATCGTTTTAAATAATGAGTACCTTTCAAAATCACTAACCAATAACATAAAACCAATGAAAAAATCAATTCTATACATTTCAATTTTAACTTTAGGCTTGAGTATCTCTTGTAAATCTGACAAGAAGGAAGTCCCAAATGAGATTGAGACTGAAGCAACAGTAACTGAAACTGAAACTGAAGAAAAAACACAAAACGCTACTAACACTAATACTAAAGAGAGACCTGCTTACTTTAACGAGACGAAAAAAGTAACCATGGCATTAGATCCTAAAAGCAATAGTGGAGTTAAAGGCAACGTTGTTTTTAAACAGGAAAAAGGTATTGTAAGTATGATTGCTGTTTTAAATGGATTAACAGAGGGAGAACACGCTATTCATATTCATGAAAAGGCTGATTGCTCATCTGATGACGGAAAATCTTCAGGAGGTCATTGGAATCCAACAGCTCAGCCACATGGAAAATGGGGTAACGCTACTGGATATCATGCTGGTGATATTGGAAATTTTAGTGCCAATGCTCAAGGTCAAGCTACCATATCTAAAGTTACTGATGAGTGGTGTATTGGTTGTGGAGACGAATCTAAAGATATTTTAGGCAAAGCTATAATAGTTCATCAAGGTTTTGATGATTTTAAATCTCAACCCTCTGGAGCTGCAGGAAGTCGTGTAAGCTGCGGTGGTATTATTCAATAAGATTCCTATTTCAAACAATTGAGTTATTTGTAAATTTTAAAATATCTTGTATTTTAATCCTCATAGAGCAAAACACATTTTATGGATTTATATCAATTGGTAAGAGATTTTCAAAAGCAGGACGAAAAAGCTTTTGAGAAATGATACCATATGTATAGTCATAGCGTGCATGGTGTTATTTACAATATTGTGAGAGATCACGAGGTTACCGAAGAGGTTATGCAAGACGTTTTGATAAAAGCATGGCATTAAGCAGACTCATATAATTGAAGTAAAGGACGATTTTTTACTTGGATTTTAAATATCGTAAGAAATACTGCTATAAACAAAACGAGATCAAAAGCTTATAAGAATTCTGATAGAAACCTTAAAGCTGAATTTTTCGTAGATATTTTAGAAATTGCAGATAACTTAAACGATAAAGTTGATGCTATAGGTATTGAAAAATACGTAAAAGCGCTCGGTGAAAAATGCAAAAAAATTATTAAATACTTATACTTTAAGGGTTATACACAAAAAGAAACCTCAGAAGAATTAGACATCCCAATAGGAACAATAAAAAATGCATATTTAGAAGTTCAGATTGAAGAAGCAAAAACTGATTTAGCAGTCAAAGAAAACTTACTAAATATCCTTCGAGATAGAGATATTATCTCTCTAACATTAGGAGGTCAAGGTGACTTTGCAAATACTTACGCCAAAGTATATTGGAACAAATCAAGAAATAGTATTTACCTAGATGCCCAAGGTTTACCAAATACGCCAGAGGGTAAAGTATGGCAAGCATGGTCATTAACCTTGAACCCTTTGACTCCAACAAGTCTTGGTGTTATTGACAACTTCAATGATGACGACAGTAAAATATTTAACATAAGTCAAGCATTTGCTATCACCATAGAACCTGCTGGGGATAGTGAATCTCCCTCTATGGAGCAACGCCATACTTTAGGAATGGTATCACAACCTTAAATATATATTGTATTATACTGAAAAGCGCTAGACTCAAGTTTGGCGCTTTTTTTTTTACAGAAATGAATCCTAAACTTAATATTCATAAACGTTGAAAAAAGGAATTATTTAGACATCTTTTAAACTCTGATATTTATATATTTCAAGTTCTCTAAGCAAAAATATTGAACTCATTTTAATCCCTTCAATCTTTAAAGCATTTTTGTTATATACAATTATTGGCCGTATAAATACTAAGGAGTTTCACAGCTCGACTAGCAAAACATATTAGGTTGAGAAGTCTTAAAAACGCTTAAAACGAAATTACATACTGTAAATTACAATTGCCGAGCAACAGCCAACAACCCTTCTTCCTTACTTCAAAGAATAAACTGGCTTATAAAACATAAACAAGTAACTGATTTTGATCTGTAGCTTTTAAGAGTGTAATATTAGTACAACCAAAAGAAAACACCTGCTCACAAAACAGAAGCAGGTGTTTTCACCTAACAAAAAACTCTAAAATACCAGATCTCCACATGGTAAGTCTTAATAATTAATAAATATTATGTTATTGATATACAATTAATTACCTCAAAATATTGGTGAATATTTATATCTTCAAATGCCTATGAATTCTAGTTTAAAAATTACAGGTTAATGTCATTGAAATTAAAGCATCCGCTTCATGGGAAAAACAATAGTCATTAACAAATCCACTAAACCACTTTATAATTGGATCAATACTAAAATTTTTAGAATCGAGATTTAAAAAATTCTCTATAGACAATCCTATACTTAAATCATCAATCCTATAGTTAACTCCTATATCCAAATAATAAAAACCTGTATAATCATAACTAGTATCCTCAAAGGGTAATTCCTCTTCTAATCTTGAATTTATTCCCAGTGAAATAAAACGTATCTCATAATTAATAAGTCGCAAATCATACAAATCACCTCCTAATTGAAGAAACAATATACTTTTTAGATCGTTAGCATTCTCAGCATCAAAATCTATAAGAGATTTGTAAGTTTCGTCTAAATCTCTCGGCATCATTCATAATTCTTGAGAAAAGACTTGCCCAAGGCAAAATGTAAACATCAAACATGTGATTACTTTAATTTTCACTTATTATAGGTTTTTAATTTTGTCTACCATTGTTGGTCCTAACTCATAAAGACTAGCCAACAATTCTTTTTTAAGTGGTTTTACGTCTTCAGTATTTCCTGAGGATTTATAAATTTCTGCCACATGATACAATGTTGCTGGTTCGAACGTTTTATTTGCCATAGCAGTATCATAGCGCTGTAATTGAGATATACTAATTTCTATATCGCCTTTGTAATGTGCGATGTCAGACATGAGTAAATAATAATCTGGCCCTTTATAGGTTTCGGTTACTGAATTCAAAACACGAAGTGATTCGTCAGGATTTTTCTCATGTGAATACACAATCCAAGCAATTCCTTTTTTTCCATAAGCATCATCAGGATCAATCTCTAATGCTTTTAGAAAATGATTATATGATTTTTAAATGTCACCAGAATGACCATAAAATCTGCTATATCACTTGTACCACCAGCAACTGCAGGAGCATCAATATGATCTGCTGCGATTGCAAAAAAGCCCGCCATTGTTACGACTGCAGCTCCAATTAAAATTTTAGATTTTTTCATAATACTTTTGAGAGTTTTGTTAATTTATTATTAGTCTCTATTCTACCTACGCAAAAAGCGTAAATGCAGTTTTATTTTTATTTCAATAATTATCAAAAACTTATAATTATTAAAAGAATAAAGTAACTTTACACTGTCATTAAAAATGAAGAAATGAACCCTTCTACAAGTGGTTGGATAGAAAAATTCTGTTCTCAGTTACTGAAAAATGGAATTCCTTTTCAAAACTACACTTCCCTGTATGCCAGTCTAAAAAGCTTTGGATTTATCTATGGTGTCAACGTTGATGCTACAGAAAAATTTGAGAGAATTCAAAGATACTCTGAAGATGAATTAGCCAAAGTAAATCTCATCACAGGTTTATTTCATATCTATTATTTTAAAAAAGAAAAATTCACTCCAACAGCATTCATAAAAGATTTACTGGAATATTATAAGGCATTAGAAGTTGCAGATTTATCACTTTGGGATAAATTAGTCATCGGTAAAAGCGACAGCTCAATGCTTGAGCATTTAATACACGATAGAATTCAAATAGATGATAATCTACTCACTAGAAATTTCAATAAATCAATAACAAACTCTTTACTTTTTGTTGATGTACTAGCGTTTGATACCTATTTGACAGATAATATAGATCCAAAATCTTATGCTGCTCATATAGAAAGCATTATTGTTGGCACTTTATATAGATCTCTAAATTCTAAGAGTAAGATTACAGATTATGATAAGGCAATTATTAATATAATTGAATCCTCAACCTCATATATGGAGGATGATGACATAGATACAGAAGATCTTATATATGACATAGATTACGACATTAATTTACATGAGAAAAAATATCTTTTAGACCTCATGTGTCTCTCGGTTTGGGATGATGAAATATTAGAGCGCTCAGAATATCAGTTTTTAAAACAGCTCACTAAGCGTATAGAAATAGAAACCTCTGAAATACAAGATTCTATTTTAAGTATATCTCGATTTCATAGAAACCATAAAAAAGAGGTTTTGCTATTTCAGCAAAGTAATCCGCTAGCTAACTTCTATGAAAACTCATCTCAGCTAGTTAATAAACTCATTAGACGTAACAGTAAACGATTGGTAAAAGAAATGCGCCAAAGTAAAGACTTGATGTTATTGATTTCAAAATCCACCCATTCTGAACTCAGTAAAGAAGAGCAAAAACAAATGCAAACTCAATTACTAGACGCTTTAAAAACAATACCTAGTCTTGCAATCTTCATGCTTCCTGGAGGTGCTATTTTATTGCCTTTGTTCGCTAAATTGATTCCTAATTTATTACCATCTGCCTTTGATGATAATAGAATTGAGGACTAGGAATCATCTTGGGTTTTCGGTTTAAAACAAAAAGTTAAGCTGAGTTCTGAGCCCTTTTTAGGATAAAAAAAGTGGGATAGTTGTAACAAAACCTTTTACATTTAAACAAAATACTTTTTTCTATTGAAACCAATAAACCCATAATTATTAGTGAGCCAATAGAGGAAGAACCATATAAATCACGGAAAAAAGAGTCTAATAAAAAATCTAAAAAACTATGGGGATGATTCACTGAGCGCATTATGATTACTAGACCTCTCTTTGGAAGCTAGCTTTAGTGGCTTATATGATTCTCTTGGTGATGTTTTTAATATATTTTAGAAGATAATTAAGACAACCACTCTTTAAAATCTTTTACGCGTTCTCTAGCAACAATTACATCTTGCTCTTTATAGGTATTCAATTTAATTTGAAGTCTAGAGTTGGTGTAACTCACCATATCTTTAATAGCATTTACATTGATGAAAAATTTTCTACTAATTCTATAGAACTTATGAGGCTCTAACTCGTCCTCAAGTTGCTCTAACGTCGTGTCTAGCAAGTAATTTCTACCTTCCGAAGTAAACGCGTAAGTTCCTTTATTTTCACTGTAAAAACATTCTATATCATCTATATTAATCAACTTTAAATACTGACCAACTTTTACAGAGAATCGTTTTTTATACTCTCGCTCAATAGGATTAACCAATAACTTCTTGATATCATCAAAATCTAAAGTAACCGACTGTTCTTTTGGTAAACGCTCATTATATTTTGAAACTGCTGCAGCCAAATCATCTTCATCAATTGGTTTTAATAGGTAGTCAATACTATTCAATTTAAAAGCTTGAAGCGCATATTCATCATAGGCTGTTGTGAAAATCACTGCAGATTTAATGTCAATAGTTTCGAAAATCTCAAACGATAAACCATCACTAAGTTGAATGTCTAAAAATATCAAATCTGGATGCTCATTATGTTGAAACCACGCGATAGATTCTTCTACAGAATGCAGCATAGTCTCTGCTTCCATATCTAATAAGGTCAACATTCGTTGCAAACGTCTTGCTGATGGTTTTTCGTCTTCTATGATGATGATACTCATTTAAATAGATTTAATTTGATTGGTTAATAATTCAATTTTGATACATTGTGATGCTCTATTATAATTATTCGTAACGGTCAATCTCATTAGAATCTTTATCCATAAACTCTTTGATTTTCTTGCTTTCCCAGTTTTTACCAAAAATAAAACTTGGTAAAAACACAGAACCAGCGTGAGATAATAAACCTATTCCCCAAAAAGAGAATGTGATAAAATTTCGCCATTGAAAATAGCTTTCACCATCCTCTAAGTTTTCAATATTGATATAAACAAAAACGAGATTCACTCCTATATAAATCAATGCATGTGTGTAAAAGCCTTTAATTCGTTTTACGCGTTTAGCTGCAATTTGGTAGCGTTCTTTGTGATAAATTCTATTGTTTTCCATTATTCCCAATTGTTTGTATCCTTGTCCATCAACTCTTTAATCTTACGCTCTTCCCAATGTTTTCCAAAGAAAAAACTTGGACCAAAAACGCCCATAAAGTGAAATGCCAGTCCGATTCCCCAAAAAAATGCTGTAGAGAATGTTCCGAAGCTAAAAAGCCGTCCACCACTAGTAGTTATCAAAATGATTAGGAATAAATTCACAATCACATAAGATGCTAGGTGCCAATAAAAACCCATGATAGCTTTTACTTTTTTCTCAGCTCTTAAATAGGCTTCTTCTTTTTCCCAAGCTCTTTGAGCATTACTATTTCTAAAGGATTCTATATTGTTTTCCATAATATTTTATTCTTTCTGATTTAAAATACGTTCTTCCTCTTCCATACATTCTTGAAGCTTTCTTCTTTCCCAGTTTTTGCCTAAGAAGTAATCAAATCCAAAAACTGAAAATGCGTGAAATGCTATTCCTATTCCCCAGATTAGCCAAATAGCCACTGTTCCGAAGTCAAATAAAGCTTCCTGTAATGTTTTTCCTTCATCTAAATCATCAATAATCTTGATCGTAGTTATGGTTGTATTAAAAACAATATAACCAGTGAAATGTATATAAAACGCTCTAAGATTATCTACTTTATCTTTTACTTTTTTATATTTATGTGCTTCTGTAAATTCTTCCATAATATTCAGTGCTTTTTAATTCCAACGTTGTTCATCTTCTTCACGCATAAATTTTTCAATTTTACGCTTTTCCCAACCGTTACCTAACACACCGTCATTGACGTACACTTTGTAGGCATGAAAGGCTAATCCCATCCCCCAACCAAACATCGGGAACCAAAACCATTGAATCGTATTTGGTGTGTAACGAAGCCAAATAAAGAATAAAAAGGGGATGACGATACAATAAGAAATTAAACTATAATAAAATTCTTTCATCTCTTCAACACGCTTACGTGCTCTTACATATCTGTCGTCGTATTGTGTTTTTGGTTCTATTGATCTCATGATGGTTACTTGTTTGGTAAGCATTGGTATTGCGACTGCAAAACGGGTTGCTTGTTGATTGATTGATACGGTTTTGTTTGATAATAATTGATAACGCTGCTTGATATTTTCTAATCCAACCCCACTACTCTTTTTTACAATTTGTTTTGGCTGAAGGTTATTCTCCACAATGAGCATCCCTTCTTTTTCATAAATTTTAATGTGCAAGGGCTTACTGCTTGTTACCATATTATGCTTTACCGCGTTCTCTAATAATAACTGAAGCGATAATGGCACTACTTTACTCTCTGGATTGGTAGCATGATCTGGAATTTCAAAAATAATACTATCCTCAAAACGCATTTTTAAAAGCGACATATACGTCCTAGCAAAGTTCAATTCCTCATCTACAGGTATTAAGTCTTTATTCTTTTGTTCTAAAACGTATCGATATACTTTTGATAAAGACGTTGTGAACTTTTGAGCATTTTTTGGATTTTCTTCTATTAAACTGGTTAGTACATTTAGACTATTAAATAAAAAATGTGGATCTAACTGATTTTTTAAAGCATCAAACGTAGCATTTGCAGCACCTGCAATAACTTTTTGTTCTTTAATTTTATTCTTTTGATATTTATTATAGAAGAATATGACATGAAATACTGAAACAATTGTTAGTGTGATCCATAGTCCAAAGTAATAACCTTGCCAAGAATCGTACGCTAAAAACTCTTCAAAAGTATATCCTCTATACAACATTGCTTGCCCAACTCTGACAAGAAATAATCCAAGTAGCGTGATAGTGACAGCGCCAATGACTCCGACCATGATACGTTTAATGGTATCCCCTTTTTTCCAGCTGCGACGCTCCATATAATCAAAGAATGTCATATTAGAATAACCTAAAACAAAAGAATACAGTTGATAAAACCCAAAATCAATTAAAAAATCATTGATTGTTTTAAAGTTAAACCCTCCTGACAGAGCATTTCCAACAACAAATACAATGCATCCAATGATGACGGTAATAATGATTTTTCTTAATGTTTTTGTCATAATGAATTTATTCTTTACATGATTTAGCACCTTGCTCAGCACGATCTTTTCCCCAAGTGGGGTATAAGTTGCTTTCTGGTTTAAAGTTAGTAAAAAGTTTAATAGATTTTTCTATCGCATCACAATAGGGTGTTGTGTCTTGTCCAAAATATTTAGCGCTATTCATTGCCCATTCTGCTTTACAATACATAACTCTTGGATTATTTGGTGATAGCTTTTCTGCTTTGCTGTATAGTTCGGTTATTTTTCCAGAATATTTCATTCCATAAGTCATCCCATCAAACGCAACCCAATTGGTTAAGACTTGAGCTTGCATAACTAGAATTTCAGGATTGTCGCTAGAAATAGCCATTGCGCTATTTATATGAGCCTGTGCTTTTTCTAAGTGTGCTTTCAAAATAGTCTCGTCTTTTATGTTCCAACTTTTCAGACTGTTTATTTGTGCTATGTAATAATGAGGAAGCCACTCTTTAGATTCAGCATTAGAAATACGCTCAAACATATTCTCTGCTTCATCCATTTTTTGATCTTGCCAAAGAGCTAAAGCCCTTTCCATTACTTTTTCATAATTGGTTTGTGCAGATGTAAAACCTGATACCAAAATAATTGTGATGATTAATAATTTTTGCATAATATTATAGTGTTATCTTTTGTGTTATTGATTTATCTTTTACTTCAAATTTTGCATCTTCCCATTTTGGTGGCCCCATAAATCCTACTGCATTGTTTGAGCATCCATAGTCTTCTTTTGGGATACCTAGAAAATTACTATCCATTTTACCATTGCCATTTTCATCATGAAATAAAGAAATAGCATAAACGCCTTGTGGTATATTTTTAAAAGTAACCTCACAGCTATTTTGATTTATTTCACTTATTGTTCCTCTAAATCTCTCGTTTAAAAAAGAATCTTCAGAATCGTAAATAGCTACTAATACTTTTCCTTTATCACTATCAATATTAGTAATCTTAACTGTAATGTCTTGTCCAGATACTATTTGAGCATTTAGTAATTGACTAAATAACAACAGAATAAAAAACTTAACTAATGTTCCCATAATTTTTTTGATTTATGCTGAAATTGTTCCAGCTTGATTGAAGAGACAAATATCCAACAGAAGTCTCTATTTTTAAAAAGCGAATGACCGAACTGTAATTTCTTTAAGATGAATTGTAAAATAATTGAAGAATTTAGTAACTTTTGAGCTTCCAAAGCTACCAATGGAGTATCTATTCCTACACAAAAAACCAATACAATGAAAAAATTAGTTTTACTCACATTGGGTTTCTTCATCATTTTCTCAATTAATTCACAAGACAAACGACTTAAAAATATAGAAAAAGAATTGAACAAAATTCTTAAGACTACAAATACTGCAGGTTTTGCTGTTGCGGTTGTTGAAGGCGAAAAAATCATTTATTCAAAAGGGTTTGGGTATAGAGATTATGAAAAGAAAACATCTGTAGACGCTAATACACTTTTTGCTATTGGCTCATCTACAAAAGCATTTACCTCATCAATTTTAGGACTATTAAGAGCTGATGACAAATTATCTTTTGACGATAGTCCAAGACAATACATACCAGAATTAGAGTTCTACAATGATAATATGAATAACAATATAATTATCAAAGATTTGATGAGACATAGTACTGGACTAGGTCGTCATGATGGTTCATGGTATTATTTTCCTTCGCATAATAAAGACAGTCTTTTGATGCGTATGAAATATCAAGAGCCATTTACTGGAATTAGACAACAATGGTATTATAACAACTTTGGATTTCTTGCACAAGGTGTGATTGCCGAACGTATCACAGGAAAAAGCTGGGAAGACAATTTAAAGGATTACTTCTTTACACCATTAGAAATGACTAATACTAATGCTACAATTGCTGAAATGAAATCAAGCTCAAATGCCTCAATTGGTTATGAAGTTAAAGATGAAGTCATCAAAAAAATGGATTATTACGATATAGCAGGTATGTCACCAGCAGGAAGTATTAATAGTAGTGTTAATGATATGTCTAAATGGCTAATGACCTGGATTAATGACGGAAAATATAACGATAAAGAAATCATTCCTGAGAGTTATATCAATGAAGCCATCAGTTCACAAATGGTAGTTGGTGGTAATACACCAGATGATACGTTTCCAGATATTCATTTTTCAAATTATGGATATGGCTGGTTCTTAAAATCATACAAAGGGCATTATCGTGTAGAACATGGTGGTAATATTGATGGATTCTCTGCTAACGTAGCATTCTTTCCAAGTGATAACATTGGCATTGTCGTGCTAGTCAATCAAAACGGTTCATCTGTACCAACTTTAGTTCGAAATACGATTGCAGATCGAATGATTGGCGTAGAGCTCACAGACTGGATTGGACGTTATGAAGAAAATATTGAAAAGGGTAAAAAAGCTGAGGCAGAAATAAAAGAAGACTCCGAAATTTCTAATGTAAAAAATACAAAACCTTCGCACATAAGTTTGGATTATACTGGTAGCTATTCTCATGACGGTTATGGAACATTTGAAATCACTTCAAAAAATGATTCGTTGTTTGGCACAATTAATAATGATAAAATCTATTTTCATCATTATCATTATGATCTTTTCGAACTAGTCGATATTACCGATAATAAAGTTGACACCACACAATATGGAAATTCTTTAAAAGCTACATTTATTACTAATGATGCTGGCGATATTTCTGGATATAACATTAAAATAGAACCTACAGTCGATGCGATTGTATTTAAACGCACTCCCAACACTATTGACGTAGAAACAAAAACATTAGAAATGTATATTGGAGATTATGATATCGCTGGTACAGAAATAAAAATTTACATAAAAAAAGAAGTCCTCTATCTATTTGTAAAAGGACAACCCGAATACGAACAAATTGCCACTGCAAAACATAAATTTTCATTTAAGACCTTAGAAGGTTTTAAAATTGAATTTTTAGAATCTGAAGATGGCACTATTGGTGAAATAAAAATGATACAGCCCAATGGCACTTTTGTGGCTAAACGAAAATAGCAATTTCGCATCCAACTATAAAAGCACGCTAATAAAGGCGTGCTTTTTTTAATCTTCAAATTCAGGCAATAGTTGACTACTAAATTATTAGTCGTATCATAAAGTATTAGCAATAGACATTTTACACAAAACCAATAGCATAAAAATAAAAAAAACAAGAATAGGTATATCCCTTATTATTGGAATTATTATAATGCTTTATGGTGGTTTACATCTCTTCGGAAAATGATATACACAGGCAATCTTATGAACGTTATAATATCGAATTAAGAACTGGAGTGGATATCCGAGAAATAACAGTGACAGATTGCAAATGTAAAGACCATAAAAAAATTTCGAAATTTAGTATTGATACCGAAAAAGTAGATTTAGACGATTATATCTCAAAAAACAACTTTACGCTTATAGATGACTTGTACATTAAAAAGAATGACAATAAAAACATAAGGTATAAGGTTGTTTTTGACAAAAAAAATGCTGAGCTAATTATAAATTTGACGTATAAAAACAATTAAATTTAACACTAAAGCATAAAAAAAAGCACCAATTATATTGATGCTTTTTTTGTTTATAATCAGAATTTGAACGATGTTCAAACGCCATAATATGATTCCTCTTTAAATATGCTCCGACCAGTTCGGGATAAGCGATTCACTCAAGTTTTACGAAAAGTAAAACTTAGTTCTCTGCTTACTTTACATCCATCAATTCCACATCAAATACTAAAGTAGCATCTGGTGGAATTGCACCTCCTGCTCCTGCAGAACCGTAACCTAAATCACTAGGAATTACCAAACGAGCTTTATCACCAACGTTTAATAAACAGATCCCTTCATCCCAACCTGCGATGACTTGACCAACTCCTACTTGAAAATCTAATGGTGCATTTCTTTTGTATGAAGAATCAAACACAGTACCATCTGCTAACTGACCTTTATAATGTACTGATACCATTTTACCTTTTTCTGCAGCTTTACCACCTGCTCCCTTTTGGAGAATTTGGTAACGCAGTCCGCTTTTAGTTTCTTCAAAACCAGCAGCTAACTTATCTAATTCTGCACTTGCAGCATCACGTTCTGCAGCTACTCTTTTTTCTCTTGAACCTTCAAAAGTTCTAAATGCTTCTACGGCATTAAAATTTTCTGCATCAGCTCCTACTCTCACGATTTCTATAGTATCGATAGCATCTCCTTGAGCGATAGCGTCAACAATATCCTGTCCTTCTTGCACTTTTCCGAAGACCGTATGCTTATTATCTAACCACGACGTTTCTATGTGAGTGATAAAAAACTGACTTCCATTAGTTCCTGGTCCCGAGTTTGCCATAGACAATACACCTGGTCCATCATGTTTTAAATCTGGATGAAACTCATCATCAAATTTGTAACCTGGATTTCCAGTTCCTGAACCTTGAGGACAACCACCTTGTACCATAAAATCTGGAATTACTCTGTGAAATTGTAATCCATCATAATAAGGAGTCCCTTGAGGTTTTACTTCATTTTCTAAATTTCCTTCAGCTAAAGCTACGAAGTTACCCACTGTTCCTGGGGTTTTCTGAAATTCTAAAGCGACTACAATGGCGCCTTTTGTCGTATTAAATTTTGCGTATAAACCGTCTTGCATTGTATTTAATTTTTTTTAACACATCTTGACTTTTCCTTTTAAATTGAAAATCAAGATATTTTTTTAATTGAAGTGCAAAGATATGAAACTAAGTGAGAAGCACAATTTGGAATTGCTTGCAATTACTTTAGATTTGTAAAAAACAATAACCACATGAAATTTATTACCAAATTAAAAACTGCCTTCGGAAATACTAAAACAGAGTCAGCCTTATCTAATTCTGATACTTTAGACGCTATCATGGCTGCGATCGAGCATGAACCATTTGCCATTTCTGAAAGTAATGTGTTATATGCTGGATTAAACGAGCTTGGTGGCTATTATTCTTTTCAAACTATTATCTGTGGAACTTTTCAGGTAAAGACAAAAAAAGGAGGGCATCTGAGTATTAAAAGTAAAGATTTTACTTTAGAGCTAGATTCGGAATCTGTAGAATTTGAGTCGGATCGTACTGATGTAAAAGGGCGACATATTACAAAAATTGATTTTCAAATTGAAGAGAAGGATGCTGCCAAAATTAATCCTGAAAACATTGATGAAATGGTATTGAAATGTAAAGCTTATGATATTCACTTCAATACCTGTAAAAAAAAATAATTTAATACTTATGTTTTTTACTCACTTTGCACAAGGCGAGGTAATTCATCAATAGATACCATAAAATTAATTCGCTACCTCACTAATAAACTTAATACGATACAAACGTAGTTCTTCGTCGTCATAATCACCGTCAAACTCTTCAATAGCATCATCTATTTTATCGGTTTCAGATTCCATAAAATAGTCATGAATTTCTTCTTGCTGATCTTCATCTAGAATATCATCTATCCAATAATTAATATTAAGTTTTGTTCCAGAAAACACGATAGCTTCCATTTCTTTTATAAAATCTGACATCGTCATACCTTTACTGGATGAGATATCTGTAAGTGGTAACTTTCGATCTACATTTTGAATGATGTATAGTTTTATAGCAGAATTTGAACCGGTACTTTTAACAATAAAATCGTCTGGTCTTTCAATATCATTATCTTCTACATATTGAGTAATTAATAAGACAAAATCTTCACCATATTTTTTTGCTTTCCCATCTCCTACACCATGAACATTACTTAATTCTTCTATAGTGACAGGATATTTAAGAGCCATATCTTCTAAAGATGGATCTTGAAAAATCACAAATGGTGGCACTCCTAAAGATTTTGCATTTCTCTTACGCAAATCTTTAAGCATTTTCATTAGATTTTCATCTGCAACGCCTCCTCCGCCTTTGGCAGCTGTTATAATACCATCATCTGTGCCTTCATCAAAGACATGATCTTCTGTCATCATAAAAGATTGAGGTGATTTTATATAGCCATGACCTTCAGGTGAAATTCTTAAAACACCATAAGTTTCAATGTCTTTTTTCAGAAAACCAGCTACGAGTACTTGACGAATTAATGCCATCCAGTAACGCCTATCCTGATGTCTTCCTATTCCGAAGAAAGGTTGAGCATCTGTTTTATGGGAAGAAATAAGTGCATTTGTTTCTCCAATTAAAACCTGAACTAAGTCCTTAGATTTATATTTTTCATTGGTTTTTTGAATGGTCTCTAATACGATGACAGCGTCACTTTTGGCTTCATTTTGTTTTTTAGGAAAACGAACATTATCATCCATGTCTCCACCATCTCCAGTTTCATTGTCAAATTCTTCTCCAAAATAATGAAGTATAAATTTACGTCGAGATACTGATGTTTCTGCAAACGCAACAACTTCTTGAAGCAATGCATGACCAATTTCTTGCTCTGCTACTGGTTTTCCAGACATAAATTTTTCTAACTTCTCAATGTCTTTGTATGCGTAATACGCCAAACAATGACCTTCACCTCCATCTCGACCTGCACGACCTGTTTCTTGATAATAACTTTCTATACTTTTAGGAATATCATGATGAATCACAAACCGAACGTCGGGTTTATCAATTCCCATCCCAAAAGCAATGGTTGCAACAACGACATCACAATCTTCCATCAAAAACATGTCTTGATGTTTTACTCTCGTTTTAGGATCTAGTCCTGCATGATAAGGAACCGCTTTTACACCATTCACCTGCAACACTTGAGATAATTCTTCAACACGTTTTCTACTTAAACAGTAAACGATACCAGATTTACCATCGTTCTTTTTAACAAAACGAATAATATCTGCATCTACAGTTTTGGTTTTTGGGCGTATTTCGTAGTATAAATTTGGTCTATTAAAAGAGGCTTTAAATGTTGTAGCATTTTGTATATCCAGACTCTTTAAAATATCTTCTTGAACTTTTGGTGTTGCGGTAGCAGTTAATCCTATAATAGGTATATTGTCTCCAATTCGTTTAATGATATGACGAAGATTTCTGTATTCTGGTCTAAAATCGTGTCCCCATTCACTAATACAGTGCGCTTCATCCACAGCCATAAATGAAATAGTCACAGAGCGTAAAAACTCAACATGCTCTTCCTTAGTCAATGACTCTGGCGCGACGTATAACAATTTAGTGACTCCGTTTACGATGTCTTCTTTAACCTGCTTAACCTCAGTTTTATTGAGAGAAGAATTTAGAACATGGGCAACGCCATCATGATCTGAAATACCTCGAATAGCATCTACCTGGTTTTTCATTAGTGCAATTAGTGGCGACACTATAATTGCAGTACCCTCTGTTATTAGCGCTGGAAGTTGGTAACACAATGATTTCCCTCCGCCTGTTGGCATAATAACAAATACATCCTCACGTGCCACAACACTTTCAATGACGGTCTCTTGAAGTCCTTTAAACTTAGAAAAACCGAAGTGTTGTTTGAGTGCAGAATGTATATCAATTTTTGTTGTACTCATTAATCCCTATTAGTATTTTTGATACATTTGCATAAACCTAAAGATAACAATTTCTTTAAACCCATCAAACACAAAAAAAAATAATTTTGAACAGTATTCAATCTATCCTTAAAACCGCAAAAAAGACTATAGATTTAGAGCGTGATGCTATAGCAAATTTAAGCCATCTATTAACAGATGATTTTGCCAATGCAGTAACACTAATTTACAATTCTAAAGGTCGAGTAATCATTACAGGTATAGGAAAAAGTGCTATCATCGCTAACAAAATTGTGGCAACTTTAAATTCTACAGGTACACCTTCTGTATTTATGCATGCTGCAGACGCTATTCATGGTGATCTAGGATTAATTCTAGAAGATGATGTTGTTATTTGTATTTCTAAAAGCGGAAATACGCCTGAAATTAAAGTATTAGTTCCTTTTATTAAAAATGCTAAAAACAAGTTAATAGCTATAACTGGCAATGACAAATCGTTTTTAGCACAACAAGCAGACTTTATTCTGAATGCTTATGTCGAACAAGAGGCGTGCCCTAATAATTTAGCACCAACTACGAGTACAACTGCGCAATTAGTTCTTGGAGATGCATTGGCAGTTTGTTTATTAGAACTTCGCGGATTTTCTAGTAAAGATTTTGCAAAATACCATCCTGGAGGCGCTTTAGGAAAACGCTTGTATTTACGAGTAAGTGATTTATCATCCATAAATGAAAAACCAAGAGTAGAACTTAATACAACTGCAAAAAATGTGATTGTAGAAATTTCAGAAAAAATGCTTGGCGTAACAGCTGTTGTTGATAATAACAAAATTGAAGGCATTATTACAGATGGAGATTTAAGGCGAATGCTAACAAAAAGCGATGCGTTTACTCACTTAACTGCAAAGGATATTATGAGCAGCAATCCTAAGCGAATTGATGAGAATGCTATGGCAATTGATGCTATGGAACTCATGGAAAAACATGGAATTTCTCAATTATTGGTTGAAAAAAATGGTGATTACGCAGGTGTCATTCATATTCATGATTTAATAAAAGAAGGTATTATATAATGGCAGATACCAATACCAAAGAGATGTCTTTTCTAGATCATCTCGAAGACTTAAGATGGCATTTAATAAGAATTACGGTAGCCATACTTATATGTGCTACAGTTGCTTTTATATTTAGCGGTTTCATATTTGAGCATATCATATTTGCACCAAAGCGAATGGATTTCCCAACCTACAAATGGTTATGTCAAGCATCACAATTTATAGGGATTAATGATACTACTTTTTGTGCAACAGAATTTCCTTTTAAAATACAAAGTAGGCAGATGGCTGGGCAGTTTTCCGCAGACATTTGGACCTCAATTTTTGCTGGTTTCATATTAGCCTTTCCTTACGTAATTTATCAATTTTGGAGTTTTATTAGTCCAGGGATGCATTCTAAAGAGCGTAAACACTCAAGAGGATTTATTATCGTCACCTCATTCCTGTTTTTTCTTGGCGTTTTATTTGGTTATTACATTGTAACGCCGCTCTCCATAAATTTCTTGGCCAATTATAGTATTAGCTCCGAAGTTTCTAATGAGTTTGATATTAGCTCTTATATTTCAACTGTGCGCTCGTCCTGCCTCGCTGCTGGATTTGTATTTGAGCTTCCAATAATTATTTATTTCTTGACTAAAATAGGACTGGTTACACCTCAAATAATGAGAAAATATCGAAAATTCGCCTTAGTCATTGTACTTATTCTATCTGCAATAATCACACCTCCAGATTTAGCGAGTCAGGTTATTGTAGCAATCCCAATATTAATTTTATACCAAGTAAGTATTTATATCTCTAAAATAGTCGTTAGAAATCAATCTAAAAAAGAAAAGAAAGCCCATGTCTGATGTAGTTAATGAATTTAATGCCTATCGTTCTAAAATGAACGATGCTATTCTAGCAGATAATAATAAAGTCATCAAACGTATATTTAATCTAGACACTAATGCCTTTGCTGAAGGTGCTCTGGATAAAAAAACGAAAGAACTTCTTGGATTAGTTGCCTCAACAGTCTTACGATGTGATGACTGTGTTAAGTATCATTTGGAGTCTAGCCATAAAGCAGGTTTAAATAAAGAAGAAGTTGTTGAAGCATTGAGTATCGCCACTTTAGTTGGAGGTACAATTGTGATTCCTCATTTGCGAAAAGCCTATGAATATTGGGATGAACTAGAAAATAACACCAATTAAATCTCAACAGAACTCCTGTAAATTGTTACTTTTTTACACTAACGTTGTTAAAAACAAGAAACCGTAACTAGGGCTATGCTTTATTTTTTTGCCTCGTTCTATCTAAAACTATTTCAATTTATTAATACGTAATATTGAAAACCAATTGATATGACCGTTAAACTTATAATAAACTAAAAAGCAAGTCGTATTGAATTTGCTATTTTAGCCATTATTACCTCATTTATGAAAACACTAAGAGCAGAGAATTTAATGAAGTCCTATAACGGACGAAAAGTAGTAAAAGATGTTTCTCTTGAAGTAAAACAAGGAGAAATCGTTGGATTACTTGGACCAAATGGCGCTGGTAAAACCACCTCTTTTTATATGATTGTTGGTCTCATAAAGCCAAATGGTGGTACTATTTTTTTAGAAGGTAATAATATCACCAATTATCCAATGTACAAGCGTGCTCAAAATGGGATTGGGTATTTAGCACAGGAAGCTTCAGTATTTAGAAAATTGAGTATTGAAGACAATATTTTAAGTGTACTCCAAATGACCAAGCTCAGCAAAAAGGAGCAACAAGCTAAAATGGAGTATTTAATTGATGAGTTCAGCTTAGAGCACATTAGAAAAAGTAGAGGTGATTTACTCTCAGGTGGAGAGCGTCGACGTACCGAAATTGCTCGTGCACTTGCCACAGATCCCGATTTTATCTTATTAGACGAACCTTTTGCTGGTGTAGATCCAGTAGCAGTTGAGGACATCCAACGTATTATTGCACAGCTTAGTAAAAAAAATATTGGAATACTTATTACAGATCACAACGTACAAGAAACCTTAGCCATCACCGACAGAACCTATTTGATGTTTGAAGGTAGCATTTTAAAAGCTGGAAAACCTGAAGATTTAGCGAGTGATGAAATGGTACGTAAAGTGTATTTAGGCCAGAATTTTGAGTTGCGTAAGAAAAAATTGAATTTTGAAACCACCCAAGAACCAAAACAAGAAGACGTTATTTAACTATTTAATGTTAAAAGTCATTGTTGGCATTTTCTATTATCACTTATTCAAAAATTAGAGTCACTACCCTCTGCGCCTCTCCAGTAATACCATCATCATAAATCCTAAAATGATACGTTGGTCATCATCAGTATCTATTGGTTTGAGTTTTGAGAGTTTGAATTTTCTTCCGAAGAAAGAAGCCTCTTTTTTAAGCTGACAAATGGCTTGACCGTTTAAATCTGTTACCGTATAACTAGGATTGAAAAAATACCCAGTAAATCCCCCTAGAATTGGAAGTTGTCCAAAAACAGAATCCAACACCTTAACCCAAGCATTATCTTCTCTAATATGATATTGTAGTTTTTGATGTTGATCAATAAGCTCATAATGTGCTTTCCATACAGAAGCCCAACCTTTTCGTGCGATTTTACCAATCTCCTTACCTTGAGCGTCCTTGAAACTGTAGGCTGCAGAAAAATCTATCCATCTATCTGCACGAATGTTATGAGTAAGATTGTTCTTATTCTCATTATCGTAGATATTAATATCTTCTTTAAGCTTAAACATTTTTTGCCTAACATAAGCCACCGTTTTACCGCTGGCATCTTTTGCAGTAAAATCATTAGACAGCGTTGTTACTCTAAACTTGAAGCTTATTGGGAAGTTTAAATCTTTCATGAGATTATAACTATTGTTTTTAATGGTCATATGGTGTATCTACAAAATCATTTCTTGGGTATCAACATCCAGTTATGGCTCTTTCATCAGTGCGCTTCGTTTTTTTCTTTAATCTCTTTTTTCGCTATTGTTCTTTCTTGCTGTGCAATTAATCGCTTTTGGTAGCGACCTTGAACAATATCTGTGATAATTAGAACCACAATCACAAAGTAAAATGTTGTTTTACTCATTGGAACAATCTCATTTCCGAAGATTTTAAGATGCGCTAAATGCCCACCTTCTGTAACTAGCATAATACCTACAATAAATAAGATGAATAGACCTAGCACCTCATACATTCTATTTTTTGCCAAGAACACTGAGATTTTATCAGCTAGCAATAACATCATTAGTCCGCTTAATATGATTGCAATTGCCATGACAATAAATGCTGTCGTTGAATCTTCAATTTCACTGGTCAATCCAATAGCTGCCAAAATTGAATCAAAAGAAAACACAAGATTCATAATAACGATACTGGTAATGACAGCATTCGATGATTTTCTACTCTTATCCTGTCCATCCATTGACTCATGCAGATCGACTTTACCAATCATGTGCCAAATTTCTTTGATTGCTGTGTAAATGATGAATCCACCTCCAGCGAGGACAATCAAGCTATGCCCATTAAACGCAAAATTTAATACGTCTTCTATGTCTCCCGTTAGCCAAGAGAATGGTTCTTGAAAAAACCCAATGATTCTTACAAGCACAAAAAGCAACACTATTCTAAGTACAATAGCTATTAAAATTCCAACTTTCCTAACCCGCTTTTGATCATCCAAAGGTGCTTTTTTAGATTCTAATGAAATATAAAGCAGGTTATCAAATCCTAAAACAGCTTGCAAAAGCACAAGCATTAATAGTGTGAAAATGACTTCTAACATGGTATTTTGGTTTATTTTTTAATTAGGGATAAAATAATATAGAGTAAAATAATAATTGGTATTGCTATAAAATGAAGAACTACCAATAATACTGCAGTGGATAGGATTAGTAAATATCTAAACTTATTATTAGCAAGACTATAATCTTTAAATTTTAAGGCAAATAGCTTAACTTTTGAATTCAATAAATAACAACTCACCAGGGTAAACGCTATTAAAAACCACTGGTTTAGTATTAAATTGGTAGCAAAGCTGCTATTCTGAAATTGTATAATAAGAGGCAATGACAAAACTAACAAGGCATTGGCAGGTGTTGGAAGCCCTTTAAAATACGTCTGTTGATCTTCATCAATATTAAATTTTGCCAAACGGTAAGCAGATGCTAAAGTGACAAACAACCCAATCAGTGCTACTGGTACTATATTTAATTCTTGAAAGCTAAAATTTGCATTCCATTCATTTTGAGTCACAATTTCAGGAGCGTTAATACTCATAGAAATCAATTTATACATCACGATTCCAGGAACTAGACCACTCGTCACCATATCCGCTAGAGAATCTAACTGAACACCCAATGGACCTTGCACATTAAATTTCCTGGCTAACAATCCATCAAAAAAGTCAAAGAAAATTCCGAGAAACACAAATACTGCGGCGGCTACAAAATTATTATGAACAGCGAAGATGACTGCAATGCTTCCGCAGAACAAATTAAGTAAGGTTACAAAGTTTGGAATGTGCTTTTTTATTGACATATACAATAAGATTTGTGTAAAAATAACAAACTATTTACGACTAAACCATTTAATGATTGAATATACAGAAGAAGAAAAATGATGCAATTTTTAGTGCTGTGAATTACAAAACCAAGCATAGCTCATCTTATCGTTTATTTTTCTAATGAAAGAGAAATGAAAAAAGCACCTTTTATTACTTTAGATTTAATTGATTAATGGTTTCATCTGTATCTAGCACAATATCTAAGCCTATTTGCAGTTTAATAGGTGAAAAATATTGTGCATCTTTGTAAAAAATTTTTGCTGTTGAAAAAGTATCTATTCATTGTTACAACTTTGATTACATTTTTATGCGCTGGTCAAACTAAATATTCTAATGAATTTTTGAATATTGGCGTTGACGCAGCTGCTCTCGGCATGAGTAATAGTGTGGTTTCACATACTGCAGATGCAAATTCTGGTTACTGGAATCCTGCTGGACTTGTTAATCTTGAAGATAGTCAATTAGCACTTTTACACTCTAGCTATTTTGCTAATATTGCTAACTATAATTACATCGCTTATGCCAAACCTTTAGATGATAGAAGTGCTATGGCTTTATCACTTATTAGATTTGGTGTTGATGATATTTTAGATACCACACAACTCATAGACGATCAAGGAAACATTAATTATGATCGGGTTCGTTTATTCTCTACAGCAGATTACGCTTTAACATTCTCATACGCTAGAAAATTGCCTTTAGATGGTTTGAGTTATGGTATTAATGCCAAAGTTGTAAGACGTATTATTGGTGATTTCGCTAATTCTTGGGGATTTGGCTTAGATGCTGGAATTCAATTTGAAAGTAAAAACGATTGGAAGTTTGGCATTATGGCCAGAGACATCACAACCACCTTTAATGCTTGGTCTTTTGACGATGATAAATTAGGAGATATTCAAAATGCTATTGAAGGTCAAAACCAAACAATACCAGAAAACACAGAGCTTACCATTCCTAAATTACAATTAGGAATATCCAAAAAATTCGTCTTTCATTATGACTATTCATTGCTAGCATCCTTTGATTTAAATGTGAGGTTTGAGCAAAACAATGATGTCATATCCTCATCTTTTGCAAGTTTTAATCCTGCACTAGGATTTGAATTTGGATTTACAGATTTGGTATTCTTAAGAGCCGGAGCTGGTAATTTTCAAAATGAATTACAAATAGATAATTCTGACAATCTAACCTTCCAACCTAGTCTAGGCTTAGGTTTTAAATATCGAGGTATTCAAATAGATTATGCGTTTACAGATATAGGAGACCAAAGTGCTGCTTTATACTCCAATGTATTTTCATTGAAACTCGATTTTAGTATCTTTAGATAGTGAACAAACTCCAATACCAAATCAAACATAGAATAACTCAAAAAATCGATTCTTTTTAGCTGTAACTTCGTTAAAAATGGAAACATTAACTTTGGCTATGCTTTAAATTTTTGCCTAATTCCAACTTAAAATAATATAATTTTTTTATGCGTTTTTCTAAATTCAAATTGGCATTACTCGCATTGCTTTCAGGAATAATACTAGCCCTAGGATGGCCAACCTACGGATTTCCGTTACTGCTGTTTTTTGCATTTGTACCATTATTGTTAGCAGAACGTCAATTACGATTGTCTGATGCAAAACGTAAAGGCCTCAAAATTTTCGGGCTTTCTTATCTCACATTTGTCATCTGGAATACGATTACCACAAGTTGGTTACGATTTGCTGACTTATTTGGCGCAAGTTTTGCTGTTTTTGTAAACGCTGCATTAATGGCTCTCCTCTTTTTGATTTATCACAAATATGCTAAGCGTCAATCACAAAATAGAGCCTTATTATTTTTAGTGGTGCTCTGGATCAGTTTCGAAAAACTACATTTAGGATGGGAGTTTTCTTGGCCATGGCTTAATCTGGGAAATGGATTTTCAGAATACATGAGTTGGATTCAATGGTATGAATATACGGGTACTTTTGGAGGCACACTATGGATTTGGATCTTAAACGCAGTGATTTTTACAGGTGTTTTATCCTATCAAGATGAAAAATCTAAACGTATTTTAAAATCTTTACTACTGAAATGTACTGGACTCATATTGGCACCTATTCTTATTTCTTTCGGAATCTATAGTTCATATTCTCATGAAGGCGAAACAGTTAATGTGATAGTTTTACAACCTAATATTGATCCCTATTCGGAAAAATACAATATGACTAATTTGAATTTTGCAGAGTTGTTTTTTGAGTTATCCAACTCCAAAATTACAGATGCTACAGATTTTATTATTGCTCCTGAAACTTTTCTAGCGGAAAGCACAGCACTTCATAAGTTTGATAATTCATTATTAAAGAGCAAGTTTGACCGTTATATTAAAGCTCATCCAAATGTAAATCTACTAACTGGAATTTCATTCTATGACCTGTTCAAAGACAAGAACAAAATAAGAAAAGAAACTAATGTTTACAAATTTACCCCAAACACTTGGTATGACGATTACAACGCTGCTATTTTAATGAATAGTTCAAAAACGGTCCAGCAATACAATAAGTCAAAACTGGTTGTTGGTATAGAGAACTTTCCATATCAAGATATTTTGAAACCTATCGTTGGCGATGCTCTTATAGATCTTGGCGGCACTGTAGCTATGAAAACAACACAAGATTACAGAGGTGTTTTCACATCGTCAAACTCAAAATTTAAAGTCGCACCAATTATTTGCTATGAGTCTGTCTATGGTGAGTTTGTATCAGGCTATGTAAGAAACGAAGCTAACTTTTTAGCTATAGTAACCAATGATGCGTGGTGGAATGAAACCCAAGGTCATAAACAACATTTAAGTTATGCAAAATTAAGAGCTATTGAAACACGTCGTGATATTGTGCGCAGTGCTAACACTGGCATATCTGCAATTATAAATGCCAAAGGTGAGATCACTAGTAGTATTGCTTATGGAGAAAAAGGTGCATTATCAGGACAAATCATTACCAACGATAAAATCACATTCTATGTCATGGCTGGAGACTATATCGCTAGAATTAGTATTTTCATTCTTGTGTTTGTGGGATTGATTGGATTCTTCCGAAGAAAAAAGGAAAAGTTTTAGTTTTGAAGCTATTACCTAGAGTTTTACAGAGAAAAGCTATAGTTATACCTACTTGTTCTTAAAGGTGATACAATGAATCGCAATCAAAATATAGAACGAGAATTAGAGTAAAAATAAAATTAAGGACAAACAGCTATCAAGAGCGACGGTCAACCGCACACTTAAAAAACCTACTGCCCTCTATAATACAAAATAGTACTTAACGTCTTCACCACAATATTGATATCCAGAAAAATACCCCTGTGTTTGATATAATATAAATCATATTGAAGCTTTGTCAAGCTATCATTAACAGATGCGCCGTAGCGCGTATTAACCTGAGCCCAACCTGTAAGTCCCGGCTTAACTGTATGCCTTGTTTCATAAAAAGGAATTACTCTAGAGAGTTCATTTACAAAAAATGGACGCTCTGGACGCGGACCAATAATACTCATATCACCTCTCAAAATGTTAAAAAACTGTGGGATTTCATCAATTCTCGAACGCCTAAGAAACATTCCAAATTTAGTAATACGTGTATCATTTATTTGGGCCCATTTCGCAACTCCTGTTTCAGCATTTATTACCATACTGCGAAGTTTTACGATTTGAAAAAGTTTTCCGTTTTGACCTACACGCTCTTGAAAATAAAACAGAGGTCCTTTATTTGCAATAAAATTTCCGAAGAGCACAAATGGCAACAGACAACATCCAAAAAATAGTCCTAAGATTGAAAATACAATATCAAATGACCGGTGAAAAAACAGGTACAATGTGTTTTGGTTACTGCGACTAAATGGAAAATACTTATAGAAATCTTTACCCACAAATTGAATGGGCACACGATAGGTAATCTCTTCAAAAACCTGAGTATACTCTCTTATACTAAATCCTTTATCCAGCAACAATATGAGATCATGGTAAATCTCTGATGTTATGGTTTCAGAGTTAAAACTAGCTACAAGTATTTCAGAAATCTTTTCTTCTCGGATAACTTGGAGTAAGTTTTGCGCTTTAAACTCTTTTAAACCTTTAAATTTTATAGGGGACTCTGCTTCTGTTTCAGAATTAATAAACCCCACAATTTTATAATTAGGATCTACCTGATTTAGAGGTTTTATAATGTTTTCAATATTAGAAATTTCTCCTACAAGCAATACTTTTTTATAAAATCTAGGAGTGGATATAAACGTTATATAAAACCATCTCCAAAGAAATATCATAATCATGATACAGAAATAAAAGTATATTATCTCAAGACGTTGCTCAGGAAGGAACGGTGTCAATACTGGAGTTAAAAGATAGAACAACGCAGTTGTAGATACGGTTAAGACAATATTCCTAAAGGTAATATCTAATTTACTTGATTTTTGAAGGTCATATATTTCAAAAACAGTACCAAAAACGGTAATATAGAATGCTAGAACTGCAAGGTAACCAATATTATTTTTTGTGACTGTGAGATAATCAAAATCGATACAATTTCGCATAATATATAACCCAAGAATCACTACAAAGAGATCTACTATACGCAATAGTATTTTACGTTCGGATATCTCGAAATGTATGTTTTTTTTTCTACTCATAGGTTAGACCAGATCGTCCGCAAATATAATAAGTTAAGTTACATTGTAACAATTATTTAGTTATAAGACATCAATCCACAGTTCTTTAACCTTTTGCCAGTCAAATCCTTCCACTTTGAGTCTTGCATTTTTAATAATTTGATCTCGTTTTATATCATCATTTAAGATGTCAATAATAGCTTTAATCATCTGATCTTCATTGTTTGGTTCAACTAACACACCATTATTACTATCAATTAAAAATGGCATACCACCTACATTTGTCGAGACTACAGGCAAGCCTAATGCCATTGCTTCAATGACGCTCACAGGCGTGTTATCAAAATTTGTCGTGTTGATAAATATGTTATAGTCCTTTGAGATATCAATCCATTCTTGTTTGGTTAGTTTTCCGGTAAATTTTACATTGAGATCTAAATTTTTGGCTAGTTTTTTCACTTTCCTTAATGTGCCATCACTATCTGGTCC
>JBLHML010000017.1:0-53792 GCA_047622005.1 Dokdonia sp.
TTAATTACGGTATCTGTTGGATCATCTGGATCACCATCATTATCTGGATCTACATTGTCTGCATCATTTGGATCATCACTATCATCTGCAACAGTTGTATCATCTGGGCTATCGCCTGATGCTAATATTGTATTACTAACACCTCCTGCATCTACATCATCTTGTGTAATCACATAGGATGCTAAATATGTTGCTGTCTCTCCTACCAACAAGATGCCTTCTAAACTGCCTAAGTCTGCAGTGTCAAATGTTGGACCTGTCGTTAACGTTAATACGTTTCCATCTAAATCTGTTAACGCATCTGCAAGGGTTATGCCATCTAAAGTTACGTTTCCTGTGTTTTCTACTGTAATCGTATAATTGATTGTGTCTCCTGCACCTAATACAGCGTCACCATTATCTGTGATTGTTGCACTCTTCTCTGATAAAATACTTGGGTTTTCACAAGCATTTATAGCTGCATCGGTGGAGCTCACATCATTTTGTTGTAATGAATTCATTCCTCCATCTTGAGGAACACCATTTGCACCAACATTATCACCTAATGAATCATCTGTGTCTAAATCTGACACGGTATAACCTCCATCCCCTTCAATAGCATCTGGACAACCATCATCATCACTATCGCTATCTAAATAATCTGGAATTCCATCATTATCAGTATCAGGATCCGTTGCTTGAGCATCAACAAAATTGGAAGCACAATCAAATAAGAGACTGTGGTAACGTACAACATCTACTAAAGTATTATTTGCTAAAACTCCTACTCTAAATGTAAAACTAGAAAAATTATTATAATTCGCTTGAATATTTAAAAACGTATTACTGTTAGAGGATCCGGGAAAATCAACACTTCCTGAAGTAGCCACTACAAAAGTAGGCTCTGATGAAATCGTTAATGTTGTTGGATTGTCTAAATAATAATTGATTGGATACGGTATTCTATTTCGTTCGAATGAATCAAGGTTTCCATCCATATCATTAAATCCAACAAACACTTCTGGGAAACTCACCGAAGTCGAAGTTCCGGACTGAACAAGTTGAATATTATATTCAATATAACCTTCTTGATTAGGATTTAAGAAACTTACTCGTGTTCCTGGTTTAAAGTATTCAGGATTTGAAGAATTGTCATCTAAAACATCAACAATAGCATTATTAAAATCTACTAAAGTAACTAATGCATCAGTTCCTGTTGTAACATTGATAAATCTAAAAACCTCTCCTTCTAGCAGTGTTGATATAGTTCCATCCCCAGACTCTTCCGTAGGAATCGCACTAAAATCCAATACTGTTTGAGAACCACATAATGGCGAAGTACTTGTCGTATTTCCTCGTTCATCTGAATCTCGCAAACCATCATTGTCATCATCATCGTCACAACCATCTGGAACTAAGTCACCATCTGCATCTGCATTATCATCAAAACCATCACATATGTCAACTGAATTAAGAACACCATCACCATCACAATCTCCAGTGGGTGACGTGTCTGCACATTGAGCCTGAGTAATATTAACAGTAACAATAAAAAAGAGTAAGGTAAATAACACCTTGCTCAAACGTGATGAACTAATTAAGGGTTGGCTAATAATTTTCATATTATCTTAAAGTAAAAATGTTTATATATGTATATATTTTATTATCCTATGATAAAGAGTAATAACATTTTCATCTAAGACAAAACAGTCAAATGTAAAAACCATCACTTATACAAGTGTGAGTAAAGGATTACTTTTTGATCGTATGTTGATAAGACTATGCTATTAACCTAAATCAAAAATAATGTATTTATTTTTGAAATTAGTACTAATTGTTTGTCTTTTATTTAATCGTTGAAATACAAATTAATAGGATTAAACGAAGAAATCCTAAGAAAATCATCACAATTTATATTTATTTAACTAAGCCCGACAGCCACATCACTACTCCGTATAAATGCACTCTGTATAGAATCCATGATTTATAACATTATAGGGTACAATCTATAGACACATATTATGGTTAACAAGTCACATACAGATGAGCGCATATTCCATTTCATTTACGGGAAAATTATAATTTGGGTTTTTAAATTTTAATTATTTAATAAAATTATATTTGCATCTACTAAAATCACTATGAGTTTTAAAAAAGAAATCAATAGACGACGCACTTTTGGAATTATATCACATCCAGATGCAGGAAAGACAACTTTAACTGAGAAACTACTATTATTTGGTGGTGCCATACAGGAGGCTGGTGCTGTAAAAAGCAATAAAATCAAAAAAGGCGCAACCAGTGATTTTATGGAAATTGAACGTCAACGTGGTATCTCTGTTGCCACCTCTGTTTTGGCATTTGAATATGATGGTATAAAAATAAATATTCTCGATACGCCTGGTCACAAGGATTTTGCAGAAGATACTTTTAGAACACTAACTGCTGTAGACAGTGTTATTGTAGTTATTGATGTTGCTAAAGGAGTTGAGGAACAAACTGAAAAACTTGTTGAAGTTTGTAGAATGCGTAACATCCCAATGATTGTTTTTATTAATAAAATGGATCGTGAAGGTAAAGATGCGTTTGACCTCTTAGATGAGATTGAACAAAAACTAGGTTTACGTGTTGTACCATTAAGTTTCCCAATTGGAATGGGTTATGACTTTAAAGGAATTTATAACATCTGGGAAAAGAATCTCAATCTTTTTAGTGGTGATAGCCGAAAAGATATTGAAGAAACGATTGAAATTAATGACTTAGCTTCTCCTGAACTCGATAAGCTCGTTGGTGAAAAGGCTGCTCGAACATTAAGAGACGAAATTGAATTGGTTGATGGTATTTATCCTCAATTTAATAAAGACGAATACCTTAATGGTGACTTACAACCTGTGTTTTTTGGATCTGCTTTAAATAATTTTGGAGTTCGTGAGTTATTGGACTGTTTTGTTGAGATTGCTCCAAAACCAAGAGCAAAACATAGTGAAGAACGCTTAGTAAAACCAGATGAAGACAAGTTTACTGGATTTGTATTTAAGATTCATGCTAACATGGACCCTAACCATAGAAACCGATTAGCTTTCATAAAAATAGTA
Organism: Dokdonia sp.; assembly: GCA_047622005.1. GTDB lineage: Bacteria > Bacteroidota > Bacteroidia > Flavobacteriales > Flavobacteriaceae > Psychroserpens. Next base: position 3,075 of record JBLHML010000017.1, read on the forward strand.
TCAGGTGAGTTTAAAAGGAATACTCAATATCTTCATGTAAGACATAACAAAAAACTAAAGTTTTCTAGTCCAAATGCCTTTTTTGCTGAAAAAAAAGAAATCGTAGACATTTCTTACCCAGGAGATATTGTAGGGTTACAAGATACAGGTACATTTAAGATTGGAGACACTTTAACTGAAGGAGAAATCCTAAATTATAAAGGTGTACCAAGTTTTTCACCAGAACATTTTAGATATATCAATAACGCAGATCCTTTAAAATCTAAACAGTTAAATAAAGGAATCGACCAATTAATGGATGAAGGTGTTGCTCAATTATTCACTTTAGAACTCAACGGTAGAAAAGTGATTGGAACTGTCGGTGCTTTGCAGTATGAAGTCATACAATACCGTTTAGAGCATGAATATGGCGCAAAATGTATTTATGAAAATCTCAATGTACACAAAGCTTGTTGGATTGAAACCGATGATAAAAAGAGTGAAGAATACAAAGAATTTTTGAGAGTCAAACAACGTTTCTTAGCTAAAGATAAGCGTGGGCAACTTGTGTTTTTTGCAGATTCACCATTTTCATTACAAATGACACAGCAAAAATATAAGAGTATCAAATTTCATAATACTTCGGAATTTGACTAAGAATATTAAATAAACTCATGTCATTCATCTAATAATCTCAATAAAATTTGTTTTTCATCGACGTTTTAATACCTTTAAACGTGTTTTAGATTTAAATAACGATATAGTCATCTAAATTTATGAACAGATTGAACCCCAAAATTGATCTACTTATGAAAACTATCCCTAATGTTTTCAGTAATAATGATATTACTGTGACCTACAATCCGTGTGAATGTATTAACGCTGAGCGTTGTGCAAAAGAACTTTCTAATGTATTTCGTCAAACTGTAATTCCGTGGATTGATCTAGAAGGCGCTTCTACAAAAAAGATAATCAAGCAAGTTAAAAAATGCCCATCTGGTGCATTGCAATTCCATGTCAATAAAGAAGTTGCTTAGATAGAAACTATTATCACCTAAATTGTAGAAAACGCAAAATACGACCTCTCTCAATTAGAGCTAAATAGGAAACCTCAATGCAGAATAATCGAGAAACTATTTAGCTTAAGTATTAGTTAATGTTTTTTAACAAGCAGTAAGCTCTTTCATTTACTCACCATATGAAACCATGATTTATAAAACGCATGCTCTTAGGCCTAGCTCAAAAAGCTCCAAATGGTGTATTAGATAATTACTTTAATGTTACATTAAAATGCTCCACCTTATCAAAGATATATATTAAAAGAGCATAAATAAAAATTGCCACTCCGCACATTTCAAATAATTCTTCTAATGTATAGAGCGCGCAATAATAGAGGTTGTTTTGCCCCATTAATTCATCATAAAACCCACTAACTGATTCGAGCCCAATGGCTCCAAAAACAAAAACAACACCAGAAATAATAAAAAGAGATTTTACTTTTTTGGGTAATCTCCATAACCATTTAGCATAGACAAGTATTAAAAATAATAGAATAAAACCATATGGAATATACCAAGCGTAATATAAAAGACCTGAAGTATTAAAAAGATCTTTAGTTGGCATCCAGAGTTGTTCGTGAATCACGGTAGCTTCATCAATAGATAGAAAAACGAATATAAATGACAACACTCTCCATTGTAAGCGTTCGACTCTATTATCTTTATGAAGAACAGAAATAATAAAAAGCAAAATACCACTTAATAAGAGTGCTAAAGCCGAGTATAAAGTAGGAAGATTACGTTCAATGTCAAAATCAAAGAAATAAATAATGTTTTTAAAAACACCTTCAGTTTCCGATAATTTTAGAAATATTACAACTATGTTACATACTAAAAGAACACCTATTAATTTTAATAAATTGTAAAAAACATTTTTAGGATTAACATATAAATTCATAGCCATCAAATTGTAAGTTAGTGTTTCTAAACTTTCTTTTAAATTTATGGTAATATTCTAAGTAACACAGAACAATGACGTCAAATGGTACGCGTTGTCGGTTTAATAGAACTGAATGACAACATATTAGCCAATATATTTCACTTTTTTAAGATCCGATAGTCGTTCCTCTCTATAAAATTTTAATCCACTAAATCATTAATGACCAATTTATTATTAATTGTATCATGCCCTAAATGATATGAAATTCATTCTAACTTCAATCTTATTTATTTGATCTCATACGCTACATCAATCTTTTTAACCTAAGAAGTGAAGACTGTCTTATCTTATAAGTCACCCTTCATTTTTTCTAGAGGTTAGATCATACAATTTTAGATATTTAAGGTCAAATTAATTATGAATAAAGACGAACTATCTACATATTATAACTAAAAAACCCTTTGAGATTAATCAAAGGGTTGATATTTAGGCCTGTCCAGTAGGTCCAAAATTAAGAGGTATTGGAGGCTGTTCATAATCTTTGATTTCCCCATGTGCTTTTTCAAATCGTTTCACGTTATCACCTAATGCTTTTAATAATCGTTTAGCATGTTGTGGTGTTAAAATAATTCTAGATTTCACTTTGCTTTTAGGAGTTCCTGGCATGATGCTTACAAAATCTACAACAAATTCTGAAACTGAATGATTTATAATAGCCAAATTAGAATAAGTTCCCTCTGCTATTTTTTCATCTAACTCGATGTTTATTCCTGGTTTCTTATTTTTATTTTCTTCTGCCATTGTATTTTAGTTTAATATTTCCGTAGAAAAAAGAAATATGATTTATAATTTATAATTTAATTTTATAAAAAAGCCTTCAAGTAATAAATACAAGAAGGCTTTCATTTTTATGCAAATAGATGTCTAATTCTCTCATGAGACCCCAACATTCATTGGGACAAATAAGACTATTGGATTTCATTTCGCCTTCGGCTTATGGAATACAAATCTCATTTAATTATAGTTCATCTCTTCTTTTACTTTCATCATTTCATTGAATTCTGCTTTCGAACCTACAATGATGTTATCAAATTTTCTAACACCTGTTCCTGCTGGAATTCTATGACCAACGATTACATTTTCTTTCAATCCTTCAAGATCATCAATCTTACCATTCACAGCTGCTTCGTTAAGAACCTTTGTAGTTTCTTGGAACGATGCTGCAGAGATAAATGATTTTGTCTGTAAAGATGCTCTTGTAATACCTTGCAAGATCGGAGTTGCAGTTGCCGGCTGCGCTTCACGAGCAGTAACCAATGCCTTATCCTCTCTACGAAGTATTGAATTCTCGTCTCTTAACTCTCTTGAAGTTAATACTTGACCTAGTTTTAAAGTCTGAGAATCTCCAACTTCTTCAACAACTTTCAATCCGAAAATTTTATCATTTTCTTCAATGAAATCTGCTTTGTGTACGAGTTGATCCTCTAAGAAAATAGTATCACCAGAATCAATGATTCTAACTTTACGCATCATCTGTCTTACAACAACCTCAAAGTGCTTATCATTAATCTTCACACCCTGTAAACGATATACTTCTTGTACTTCATTTACTAAGTATTGTTGCACTGCAGCTGGGCCTTTGATATTTAAAATATCGTTAGGTGTAATAGAACCATCAGATAAAGGCATACAAGCTTTTACATAATCATTTTCTTGTACTAAGATTTGATTAGATAATTTTACTAAGTATTTCTTAACCTCACCAAGTTTAGACTCAATGATAATCTCACGGTTACCTCTTTTAATTTTTCCGAAGGAAACAACACCATCAATCGCACTTACTACAGCAGGATTAGAAGGGTTACGTGCTTCAAATAATTCTGTTACACGAGGTAAACCACCTGTAATATCACCAGCTTTAGAAGACTTACGAGGAATCTTAACTAAGACTTTACCAATCTTAATTTTTTCTCCATCATCAATCATTATGTGTGCACCTACTGGTAAGTTGTAAGAACGAATTGCTTCACCTTTACCATCCTCAACAATAAGTGTAGGAATTAATTTCTTGTTTCTAGACTCTGAAATTACTTTCTCTTGGAATCCAGTTTGTTCATCAATTTCTACTTGGTAAGTGATACCTTGCTCGATGTTTTCATACCTTACTTTACCCGCAAATTCTGAAATAATTACACCGTTATATGGATCCCATTCACAAATTACAGCTCCTGCCTTCACTTTTGCACCTGGTTTAATATAGATGAAAGATCCGTAAGGGATATTATTTGTGCTTAATGTGATACCTGTTTTAGCATCTACTAATTTTAATTCTGAAGTTCTAGATATAACAATATCAACATCTTTTCCTTCTTTATCAGTACCCTTAACAATTTTAAGGTCTTCTATTTCAGCAATACCATCAAATTTAATGGTTAATTTGTTTTCTTCTGAAATGTTACCCGCAACACCACCAACGTGGAATGTACGTAACGTAAGCTGTGTACCTGGCTCACCAATTGATTGTGCAGCAACTACACCAACAGCTTCACCTCTTTGTACCATTTTACCTGTCGCCAAATTACGACCGTAACACTTAGAACAAATACCTTTTTTAGCTTCACAAGTTAATGCAGAACGAACCTCTACAGCATCCAATGGAGACTGTTGAATACGTTTAGCAACATCATCATGAATATGACCACCTGCTTCAACTAATAACTCTTCAGTAAGTGGGTCAAACACATCATTTAATGATGTACGACCAACAATTCTAGCCTCAAGAGATTCTATAATTTCTTCGTTTTTCTTTAATGGTTTAACTTCAATACCTCTTAACGTTCCACAATCTTCAGTGTAGATAATAACATCTTGAGATACATCAACTAAACGACGTGTTAAATACCCTGCATCGGCAGTTTTAAGTGCTGTATCGGCAAGACCTTTACGTGCACCGTGAGTAGATATAAAGTAATCCAAAATTGAAAGACCTTCCTTAAAGTTAGAAAGAATTGGGTTTTCAATAATTTCTCCACCACCTGCGTTAGACTTCTTAGGTTTCGCCATTAATCCACGCATACCTGTAAGCTGACGAATCTGTTCTTTAGATCCACGAGCTCCAGAATCAAGCATCATAAACACCGAGTTGAATCCTTGTTGATCTTCACGAATACGCTTCATCGACAATTCTGTCAATTCAGCATTTGTTGAAGTCCAGATATCAATAACTTGGTTATAACGCTCGTTATTGGTAATTAATCCCATGTTATAGTTACCCTTAATACCATCAACTAGCTTGTTAGCTTTGTCAATCATACCTTGTTTTTCCGCAGGAATAATAATATCACCTAAACTAAATGATAGACCACCTTGGAATGCAAACTTATATCCTTGAGTTTTAATTTCATCTAAGAAAGCAGCTGTTTCTGGTACACTTGTTTTTTTAAGAATACCATGAATAATATCTCTTAATGATTTCTTAGTTAATACCTCATTAATGTAACCTGCTGCAGCTGGAACTTTTTCGTTGAAAAGCACACGGCCAACAGTAGTTTCTATAATTTGAGTAGTTAACTCTCCTTTTTCATTAAAATCTTGAGTTCTTACTTTTATACCAGCATTCAATTCTACTTTCTTCTCGTTGTAAGCAATTGTTACTTCTTGTGGAGAATAGAATGTTAGGCCTTCACCTATAACTTTGTAATCATCTGTAGTTATTCTAAGCTTGGTCATATAGTATAGACCAAGTACCATATCCTGAGATGGTACTGTTACTGGAGCACCATTTGCTGGATTTAAGATATTATGAGAAGCCAACATTAATAATTGACATTCTAAAATAGCTTCTGGACCAAGTGGCAAGTGAACAGCCATTTGATCACCATCAAAATCGGCATTAAATGCAGTACACACTAATGGGTGTAACTGGATTGCTTTCCCTTCAATTAATTTTGGTTGGAAAGCCTGGATACCAAGTCTGTGTAATGTAGGAGCACGGTTTAGTAATACAGGATGTCCTTTAAGAACATTCTCTAAAATATCCCAAACAACTGGCTCTTTTCTATCAATAATTTTCTTTGCAGATTTTACAGTTTTTACAATTCCTCTTTCAATTAGTTTTCTAATTACAAAAGGCTTGTAAAGTTCTGCTGCCATATCTTTAGGCAGTCCACATTCAAATAATTTTAATTCTGGTCCAACAACAATTACAGAACGTGCAGAATAATCAACACGCTTACCAAGTAAGTTTTGACGAAAACGTCCTTGCTTACCTTTAAGTGAATCTGATAATGATTTTAGTGGTCTATTAGAATCTGTTTTTACTGCAGAAGCTTTACGTGTATTATCAAACAATGAATCTACAGATTCTTGTAACATACGTTTCTCATTACGTAAAATAACTTCCGGAGCTTTGATTTCAACTAAACGCTTTAAACGGTTGTTACGAATAATAACACGACGATAAAGATCATTTAAATCTGAAGTTGCAAAACGTCCACCATCTAAAGGCACTAAAGGTCTTAATTCTGGCGGAATGATTGGAATAGCCTTCATAATCATCCACTCAGGTCTATTCTCTCTATTTTTGTTAGAATCTCTAAACGCTTCAACAACTTGTAAACGCTTTAACGCTTCAGTCTTACGTTGTTTAGAAGTTTCTGTGTTTGCTTTGTGACGTAATTCAAAGGATAATTCGTCTAAGTCGATTCTTGATAATAAATCGATTAAACATTCAGCCCCCATTTTAGCGATAAACTTATTAGGATCTGTATCATCTAAATGTCTATTTTCCTGAGGAATACCTTCTATAATAGTTAAATACTCTTCTTCCGTTAAGAAATCCAATTTTTGTAATGGATCACCTTCAACATTTTTAGCTTCTCCTGGCTGAATAACAACATAGCGTTCGTAATAGATAATCATATCTAAACGCTTAGATGGTAAACCAAGTAAGTAACCTATTTTATTTGGTAACGAACGGAAATACCATATATGAGCAACAGGCACAACAAGGTTGATGTGTCCCACTCTATCACGACGTACTTTCTTTTCTGTTACCTCTACACCACAACGGTCACAAACAATACCCTTGTAACGTATTCTTTTATATTTCCCACAAGCACATTCAAAATCCTTTACAGGACCAAAAATACGCTCACAAAATAAACCATCACGTTCTGGTTTATGTGTTCGATAATTAATAGTTTCCGGTTTTAACACTTCACCACGAGATGCTCCTAACACAGACTCTGGAGATGCTAAACCAATAGAAATTTTGCTAAATTTCTGTATTACATTCTTATCTTGTCTTCTTGCCATTTTTTTATGGTTCTAACAATTATTTAATTTATTTTTTGCAATTGGCATTTTGAATAGGTACCACTCGCGAGTTGCACCTATTCAAATTTAATAATCGATGGATCGATTAATTTTCCAATCTAATATCTAATCCTAATCCTTTCAATTCATGCATAAGTACGTTGAAAGATTCAGGTAGTCCTGGTTCTGGCATTGGCTCTCCCTTAACGATTGCTTCGTATGTTTTAGCTCTACCTATAACATCATCAGATTTTACTGTTAAGATTTCACGTAATGTTGCTGAAGCTCCATAAGCCTCTAGTGCCCAAACTTCCATCTCTCCAAAACGCTGACCACCAAATTGTGCTTTACCACCTAATGGTTGTTGCGTAATTAATGAGTATGGTCCAATTGAACGTGCGTGCATCTTATCATCAATCATGTGACCTAGCTTAATCATATAAATCACACCTACTGTTGCTGGTTGATCAAAACGATCTCCTGTTCCACCATCATATAAATAAGTATGACCAAACCTTGGCACACCTGCTTCATCTGTAAACTCATTGATTTGATCTAGTGTCGCACCATCAAAAATTGGAGTCGCATATGTACGTCCTAATTTTTGTCCAGCCCAACCAAGAACAGTTTCATAAATCTGACCGATGTTCATACGAGATGGTACACCCAACGGATTTAACACAATATCAACTGGCGTTCCATCTTCTAAGAATGGCATATCTTCTTGACGAACAATACGAGCAACAATACCTTTGTTACCGTGACGCCCTGCCATTTTATCACCAACTTTAAGCTTACGTTTTTTAGCAACATAAACTTTAGCCAATTTGATAATACCTGCTGGTAACTCATCACCTACAGATATTGTAAACTTTTCACGACGTAACGATCCTTGAAGATCATTTTCTTTAATCTTATAATTGTGAACTAAATCTGCAACTAATGAATTTAAATGCGTGTCTGTAGTCCAAACTCCTGAAGTTAAATGCGAATAATCATCAACTGAGTTTAACATCTTAAGTGTATATTTCTTTCCCTTCGGAATGATTTCTTCACCTAAGTCATTATAGATACCTTGAGCCGTTTTACCATTTACAAGTGCAAATAATTTTTCAACAAGTACAACTTGTAAATCATCAAACTTCTTGTAATAGATATTTTCTAGTGCTTCAATGTCTTCTTTATCTTTTGCTCTCTTGCGTTTATCTTTGATTGCTCTTGAGAATAATTTCTTCTCAATAACAACACCATATAATGAAGGAGATGCTTTTAAAGATGCATCTTTTACATCACCGGCTTTATCTCCAAAGATAGCGCGTAATAATTTCTCTTCTGGTGTAGGGTCAGATTCTCCTTTTGGTGTAATCTTACCAATAAGAATGTCACCTGGCTTAATCTCTGCACCAATTCTAATCATTCCGTTTTCATCAAGGTCTTTTGTAGCCTCTTCTGAAACGTTAGGAATATCATTAGTTAATTCTTCGTTACCTAATTTGGTATCTCTAACATCTAATGAATACTCATCTATATGAATAGATGTAAATATGTCGTCACGAACTACTTTTTCTGAAATTACAATTGCATCCTCAAAGTTGTAACCTTTCCATGGCATAAATGCTACTTTCATGTTGCGACCTAATGCTAATTCTCCTTTTTCAGTAGCATAACCTTGACAAAGTACTTGTCCTTTTTTAACCTGATCACCTTTCTCAACGATTGGCTTTAAGTTAATAGATGTACCTTGGTTAGTTTTTCTAAACTTTACTAATGGATATGTTTTGGTATCACTTTCAAAACTCACCATTGCTGCTTCTACAGAACGTTCGTATTTTATTGTGATTTCATTAGCATCAACGTACTCAACCGTACCATTTCCTTCAGCATTAATCAATACTCTAGAATCTTGAGCAACTTGACGCTCTAATCCTGTTCCTACGATTGGTGCTTGTGGACGCAATAAAGGTACTGCTTGACGCATCATGTTAGATCCCATCAATGCACGATTGGCATCATCATGCTCTAAAAACGGAATCAAAGATGCCGAAATAGATGCAATCTGGTTTGGTGCAACATCTGTATAGTTTACATCTGCTGGATCAATAACTGGGAAATCACCTTCTTGACGTGCAATAATCTTATCTTCTAAGATTTTACCTGTATCATCAACACGAATATTCGCCTGAGCGATTAGCATGTCTTCTTCTTCCTCCGCACTTAAGTAAATAGGTTCATTTACAATATCTACGACTCCATTATCAGATTTCCTGTAAGGTGTTTCAATGAATCCCATTGCATTTACCTTAGCATAAACTGATAAAGAAGATATTAATCCAATGTTTGGTCCCTCTGGAGTTTCAATTGGACATAACCTTCCGTAGTGAGTATAGTGAACATCACGAACCTCGAAACCTGCTCTTTCTCTAGATAACCCTCCAGGTCCTAAAGCCGATAGACGACGTTTGTGTGTAATCTCTGCTAATGGATTGGTTTGATCCATAAATTGAGACAATTGATTTGTTCCAAAGAACGAATTAATAACAGAAGATAATGTCTTCGCATTAATTAAATCAATTGGAGTAAATACTTCGTTATCACGAACGTTCATACGTTCACGAATAGTACGAGCCATACGTGCTAAACCAACACCAAACTGAGAAGACAATTGCTCACCAACTGTACGCACACGACGATTAGATAGGTGATCAATATCATCAATCTCTGCCTTAGAATTGATTAACTCAATTAAATATTTGATAATAGTTATGATATCTTCTTTGGTAAGCACTTGCTTATCCATACCGATATCTAACTGTAATTTTTTGTTCATTCTATAACGACCTACTTCCCCTAAAGAGTAGCGTTGGTCTGAAAAGAATAATTTATCAATAATACCACGCGCTGTCTCCTCATCTGGCGGCTCAGCATTACGTAGTTGTCTGTAGATATGTTCAACAGCTTCTTTTTCAGAGTTTGTTGGATCCTTTTGTAATGTATTATGAATAATTGCGTAATCTCCTTGTTGAGATGTTTCTTTGTGTAATAAAATTGTTTTTACACCAGCCTCAAGGATTTCTTCAATATTGTCTTTATCTATAACTGTGTCACGATCTAATACAATTTCGTTACGCTCAATAGAGACAACCTCTCCGGTATCTTCATCAACGAAATCCTCATGCCATGTATTTAATACACGAGCAGCAAGCTTACGATCAATAACTTTTTTAAGTCCAGATTTTGATACTTTAACTTCTTCAGCTAAATCAAAAATCTCTAAAATATCTTTATCACGCTCAAAACCGATAGCTCTGAATAAAGTTGTAACAGGCAACTTTTTCTTTCTATCAATGTAAGCGTACATCACTTGGTTAATATCTGTAGCAAATTCTATCCAAGATCCTTTAAAAGGAATAACTCTTGCAGAATACAATTTAGTACCATTCGCATGGAATGATTGACTAAAGAACACACCTGGAGATCTATGTAATTGAGAAACAACTACACGTTCTGCACCATTGATACAAAATGTTCCACTTGGCGTCATATAAGGAATAGTTCCTAAATATACATCTTGAACAATCGTTTCAAAATCTTCATGTTCTGGATCCGTACAATACAACTTTAGACGTGCTTTTAATGGCACACTGTATGTCAGTCCTCTTTCGATACATTCTTCAATTGAATATCTAGGTGGATCAATAAAATAATCCAAAAATTCTAAAACAAATTGATTACGTGTATCCGTAATTGGAAAGTTTTCCATGAAGGTATTATACAAACCTTCAGTACCTCTTTGTTCTGATTTTGTCTCTAACTGGAAAAAATCCTGAAAGGATTTAATTTGAATATCCAAGAAATCTGGATACTCAGTTCTGTTTACTATGGAAGAGAAATTTAATCTTTCAGCTGTATTTGCTAACATCGATGAACGCGTTTTTGATTAAAAAAATAACTAGTTTGTTTGTGTAACATTTTTATACACAAAAGGGTTTAGGTCTTTTCGATTGTATCGAAAGACCTAAACCATAATTTGTAGGTTTGTTAAGATTACTTAACTTCAACCTCTGCTCCTGCCTCCTCTAATTGAGTCTTTAGAGCTTCAGCTTCATCTTTAGCAACACCTTCTTTGATTGCACTTGGTGCATCATCAACTAAACCTTTTGCTTCTTTTAATCCTAATCCAGTTAATTCTTTAACCAATTTTACAACTGCTAATTTAGAACCACCTGCCGCTTTAAGGATTACATCGAATTCAGTTTTTTCTTCAGCTGCTTCTGCACCTGGTCCTGCAGGACCTGCTACTGCTACTGCTGCTGCTGGTTCGATACCATATTCGTCTTTTAATATTGTTGCTAATTCGTTAACTTCTTTTACTGTTAAATTAACTAATTGTTCTGCGAAATCTTTTAAATCTGCCATTTTCTATCGTTTTAATAATTTTAATAAAATATAATTTGTTTAAGTGCGTACTTAGTTGATTATCCTTCTCTTTCGGATAATGTTTTAATAATACCTGCAATCGTTCCACCACCTGACTTAAGTGCTGAAATAACATTCTTAGCTGGTGATTGTAACAATCCAATGATATCTCCAATCAATTCTTCTTTAGACTTGATATCTACTAACATGTCTAATTGATCGTCGCCAATGTATACTGCCTCTTCAATAAAAGCACCTTTAAGCAAAGGCTTTTCAGATTTCTTACGGAAGTTCTTGATTACTTTAGCTGGAGCATTTCCAGTTTCAGAATACATTACAGAAGTATTACCTATTAAAACTGAAGGAAGTTCACCGAAATCTCTATCCGAAGCCTCCATAGCTTTAGTTAATAATGTATTTTTTACTACGTTTAATTGTACGTCTGCTTTGTAACAAGCACGACGCAAATCTGAAGTTTTAACTGCATTTAAACCTGAGATATCTGCTAAATAAATATTTGCATTATCTGCTAATTGAGCAGTTAACTCTTCAATTACTTTTGATTTTTCTTGTCTTGTCATAATAAAGATTTAACTACTTATGCGAATTTAACTTCAATTGCTATACTAGGGCTCATAGTACTAGACATGAAAACACTTTTCATGTAAATACCTTTAGAAGCAGTTGGTTTCAATTTATTTAAAGTGGTTAACAATTCCATTGCATTTTCTTCAAGTTTCTCAGCACTAAATGATGCTTTTCCTATTGGAGCATGTACAATTCCTGTTTTATCAACTTTAAAATCAATTTTACCAGCTTTAACTTCTGCTACTGCTTTAGCAACATCCATAGTAACTGTTCCTGTCTTTGGGTTTGGCATTAATCCTCTTGGACCTAACACTCTACCTAATGGACCTAATTTCCCCATGATAGCTGGCATAGTAACGATAACGTCAACATCTGTCCAACCATTTTTGATTTTCTCTAGGTACTCATCTAATCCTACGTAGTCTGCTCCTGCAGCTTTAGCTTCCTCCTCTTTGTCTGGAGTAACTAATGCAAGAACTTTCATGTCTTTACCTGTTCCGTGTGGAAGAGAAACAACTCCTCTTACCATTTGATTAGCTTTACGAGGATCAACTCCAAGTCTTACTGCTAAATCAACAGAAGCATCAAATTTTGTATACGTAATCTCCTTTAATAACGCTGAAGCTTCTTTGACAGAATATAATTTATTCTTATCTACTTTAGCTTGAGATTCTTTTTTGTTTTTTGTAATTGCCATTTCAAAAATTTTTTAGTTAGGTGCTTCTCCACCTTTAACTGTGATTCCCATTGATCTTGCAGTACCTGCGACCATCTTCATAGCTGATCCGATTTCAAAGGCATTTAAATCTACCATTTTATCTTCTGCTATAGCTTTCACTTGATCCCAAGTTACTTTTGCTACTTTCTTTCGGTTCGGTTCACCAGATCCTTTTTTTACTTTGGCTGCTTCCATCAATTGAACTGCAGCTGGAGGAGTTTTGATAACAAAGTCGAAAGACTTGTCTTTGTAAACTGAAATTACAACTGGAAGAACTTTACCAGGCTTATCCTGAGTTCTAGCGTTGAATTGCTTACAAAATTCCATAATATTAACTCCAGCAGCTCCTAAAGCGGGTCCAACCGGTGGCGACGGATTCGCAGCACCTCCCCGAACTTGTAATTTAACTACTTTACCTAATTCTTTTGCCATTTTTAAATTTTTAGTTTTGTATCTCTTTTAATGTGGAAGCAAAAAGATATACTTTCTATATATGTAACAATTATTATACTTTATCTACTTGCATATAACTCAATTCTAATGGTGTTTTTCTTCCGAAAATTTTAACCATAACTTCAAGTTTACGCTTATCTTCATTTATTTTTTCAACAGTACCGTCAAATCCATTAAATGGTCCATCAATTACCTTAACTGTTTCTCCAATAGTGTAAGGTATAGCCATATTAGCATCCGCCTCAACAGATAACTCATCTACTTTACCTAACATTCTATTAACCTCAGATTGTCTTAAAGGCACAGGCTCTCCACCTTTTGTCTCACCTAAAAAACCGATTACATTTGTAATTGATTTAATAATGTGAGGAATCTCTCCACTTAAGTTAGCTTGGACCATAATATAACCTGGAAAATAAGTACGTTCTTTATTTACTTTCTTTCCGTTACGAATCTGTATAACTTTTTCCGTTGGAACTAACACTTGATCTACAAAATCTTCTAAACCTAATCTAGAAATCTCATTTTCTATATAGGCTTTAATTTTGTTTTCCTGACCACTTACAGCTCTAACAACATACCACTTTTTACTTACATTAGTCTCAGACATTCTCTCTGTTATTTTAGTTACATTAAATCAAAGTAAGCCTTAATCACTTTACTAAAAACAGTATCAACTCCCCAAATAGCTAGTGAGAATATGATTGAAAATACAGCAACCAAAACAGTTAAACTTTGAGCCTCAGACAATGTAGGCCAAGAAACATTGTTTCTTAACTCGTCAAAAGATTCTTTTACATAATTTATAATTCCTGCCATTTGATTTAGTATTTATACACTCTACTTTCGTATTGTGTAGACTTTAATAGAAAGGTTTTTTTAGAAACATCTAAAAAACCAAATCCCGTTTTTATTTCTTTGCACGGGTTGAGAGACTCGAACTCCCGACACCTGGTTTTGGAGACCAGTGCTCTACCAACTGAGCTAAACCCGTAAATATTAATCAAGGCATCTTGCAAAAACAAGACACCTTAATCAATATTTATATAATAAATATTTATTCTAAAATCTCAGTAACCTGACCTGCACCTACTGTTCTACCACCTTCACGAATTGCGAAACGTAAACCTACGTTCATTGCAATTGGTTGAATTAAATCAACAGTAATAGTAAGGTTATCTCCAGGCATCACCATTTCAACACCATCAGGAAGCATGATGTTCCCAGTTACATCCGTTGTACGAACATAAAACTGTGGACGGTAGTTGTTATGAAATGGAGTATGACGTCCACCTTCTTCTTTTTTCAATACGTAAACCTCAGCTTTAAATTTAGCGTGTGGTGTTACAGAGCCTGGCTTACAGATCACCATACCTCTAGAGATCTGGCTTTTCTCAATACCTCTTAATAAGATACCAGCGTTATCTCCAGCTTCACCTCTATCAAGAATCTGACGGAACATTTCAATACCAGTAATAGTAGACGTTAATTTCTCAGCACCCATACCAATGATCTCAACTGGATCACCTGTATTACCAACTCCAGTTTCGATACGACCTGTAGCAACAGTTCCACGACCTGTAATTGAAAACACATCTTCAATTGGCATTAAGAATGGCTTATCCATGTCACGCACTGGCTCTTCGATCCAAGCATCAACAGATTCCATTAATTCCAATACTGTATCTACCCATTTTTGTTCACCGTTAAGTGCACCTAAAGCAGAACCAGCAATTACAGGACCATTATCTCCATCATACTCATAGAATGATAATAACTCTCTAATTTCCATTTCAACTAATTCTAACAATTCTTCATCATCAACCATATCCACTTTATTCATGAATACAACCATACGAGGAATTCCTACCTGACGTCCCAAAAGAATATGCTCACGTGTTTGTGGCATTGGACCATCTGTAGCAGCTACTACTAAAATAGCACCATCCATTTGAGCAGCACCAGTAACCATGTTCTTTACATAATCGGCGTGACCTGGACAGTCAACGTGCGCGTAATGACGGTTAGCAGTTGAATACTCAACGTGTGAAGTGTTAATTGTAATACCTCTTTCTTTCTCTTCAGGAGCATTATCAATTTGATCAAAAGATAGTGCAGTTGATAAACCTGCATCAGCTAATACTTTAGTAATAGCAGCAGTTAAAGTTGTTTTACCGTGATCTACGTGTCCAATTGTACCTATGTTAAGGTGCGGTTTTGAACGATCGAAAGTTGCCTTTGCCATGTTTAAATTTATTTAATCTTATTTATATTAATGTTCAATTTAATTCTATATTCAAAAAAAAAAAGAGCCAATGACGAGAATTGAACTCGTGACCTCTTCCTTACCAAGGAAACGCTCTACCCCTGAGCTACACCGGCTTTAAAGCTTGTAAGCTAAACAGAAACGTTTACTTAAAACTATATCGACAAAATGTCAATTTAGCTAGAGCGAGAGACCAGGTTCGAACTGGCGACATTCAGCTTGGAAGGCTGACGCTCTACCAACTGAGCTACTCTCGCATTTTTTAATTGTTTTACCAATTAAAGGTTTCAATATTTCAAAGTAGAATCACTTTAACAATCCTACACATTTAAACTAAGTTAGAAAACTAAGTTCATTTTTTTTAACTACATCGCTTAACACAATCTAATATTACACTGCTAATTTCAAAAATAAATTTTTGAAATGTCATATAAATTTAGATTACTTCGCTTCGCTTAGTTATCCTGGATTGGTAAACCAATCCAATTATTTTTCAAACATAGTTTTACAAAAGCTAACTTTTGGCAACTTCTTATTAAAAAATAATTGTGGGGAGAGCAGGATTCGAACCTGCGAAGACGTAGTCAGCAGATTTACAGTCTGCCCTCGTTGGCCGCTTGAGTATCTCCCCAATTTTAAAGAACTTTTGCTAAAAACAACTTTCGTTTATCTTAGACTTTTTTAGAGCCGATGGAGGGACTCGAACCCACGACCTGCTGATTACAAATCAGCTGCTCTAGCCAGCTGAGCTACATCGGCTTTTATATAACTTTTTCGCTATAAAAAAAGCCCGCTATTTCTAACGGACTGCAAATGTAAAGATTTATTTATTTATTCAAAACATTTTTTGAAAAAAATTATCACATATGTGTTCTTAATTTTTCTTTTCGTCGTTTTAACTGCCTTTCTAGAGACGAAACTGCCATATCTGCTCCTTCTTCAAAAGTTTTGCATTGTTTTTTTACAATAAAACTATCTCCTGGAACTTTTACGCGTGCTTCAAAAATTTTATTTTCCTTGTCACTAGTGTTCTCAACTTTTAAATACACGTCAGATTGTATGACCTTATCATAAAACATATCTAATTTATCCATACGATTTTGAATAAAGTCAATTAGCTTTTTGTCTGCATTAAAATTTACAGCTTGTGTGTTTACCTTCATATTCTCGTTCTTTTATAGGTTAGATACTATTACTTTTTACTTCTTGGATGTGTATTTGAGTACACTTTTTTCAATTCTGCTATACTGTTATGCGTATAGATTTGAGTTGCTGCCAAACTTGAATGCCCAAGAAGTTCTTTTACAGCATTTAAATTTGCACCTTGATTAAGTAAGTGAGTCGCAAATGAGTGCCTCAATATATGTGGACTTCTTTTTACTTTACTAGATACCTTACTAAAGTAGTCATTTATAATTCTGTAAACAAGAGTTTCATAGATTTTAACCCCTTTTTTAGTTAAAAATAAATAACAATCATCTACAACACCTTCTATTTCATTTCTTTGATTTAAATATGTTTTTAATGTCCTTACAACTGAATCCAATAAAGGAATTAGTCGTTCTTTGTTTCGCTTACCTAGGACCTTTAGCGTTCTATTTGACATGTCCACATCAGAAATTTTAAGTTGCACAAGTTCTATGCGACGTATTCCTGTGGCATAAAACAATTCAATAATCAATCTGTTTCTTAATCCCTCAAAATCTGTTACAGCATTTAGTTCACCTAAGACTTGTTGCATTTCCATTTCAGAAAATGGTACTTGGATTTTCTTACTCACTTTTAAAGCCTTATGCTTGTTCAAAGGGTTTACAGTAATGGTACTAATTTTTAAAAGAAACTTATAATAGGTATTAAGAGAAGATATTTTTCTATTTATACTTCGATTTGAAATACCACTTTCAACTAAACTAACAATCCAATTTCTTATTTGTTGATAGTTGACATCGTCTATTGTGTTTACTTGAAACTCTGAAATTATAAACTTTTGAAACGCCTGCAAATCGGCTAGGTAAGCTTTCAGCGTTAGCTTTGAATAGTTTTTCTCTAGCAAGAGGTAATCTGAAAATGCTTTAAAAGACATGTTTTATAATTTCCGAAGTAAGATACTATTTACTGCTTAAATACAGTGTAAAATTAAAAATACAACCTTTTTGAATATCTATTCAGTATTGAGCAAAAAAAATCCTGCGTGAATACGCAGGATTAATATTTAAAAAAAGCAATACCTATAGTGCTTCTTGATCTCTTAGACCTTGAACATATTGTGCTTTTTGAATTTGCGTTCTACGTTCTATAGAAGGTTTTGTAAATTGTTTACGCTCTTGCAACTGGTTTTTAACCGTTGTCTTTACAAACTTGCGCTTGTAACGCTTTAGCGCTCTATCTATATTTTCTCCTGATTTTATTGGAATTATTAACATCGTTCTTAACCTCCTCTCTTTTAGATTTTTTAAGGCTGCAAATATAAAAACTAATTTAAAATGTCCAACTCTATTTTTTTAAAATTGAATTTAGTCTTTAAATAGAGATGCTCTTTGACTTAAATCCTGAATCAACTTTTCATCCTCTTCACTTTCTAAAAGCACATTGTAATTCTTCCAGAATACTTTATCATATGGTTTAGGAGAGAAGATATCCATATCCCAATCACCATCAAGTTTCATTTTAATGATCTCTTTATCTAAAATAATTTCTGAAAACAGAATCTCTTGTACTGTATAATAATAACGTTCTTCTTTATTATAGCGTTCCTTTTCTTCGTCACTCACTTTATGATCTGTTTTTAAACCAACATTGACGAGTTTTGGTGTTTCGTAATAGATATAATTAGGATACATCTTATCTTGATACTCCATATATGTCATTACTAATTTGTGATTAACTTGTGTATCAAATAAACGTTTACTCCGCACTTTTTGGGCTTGAGAAGCTGCCACAAGCTCATACTCTATTCTTTTAATTGCATAATTATCATAGTAAACATATAACCACCCTTTGGCTTCATAACCTGCATTAAAAATGCCCTTGGTTTCTAGGTCTACCAGTTTTCTACTTTCTGAAATTTTAATTTTATAAATCTTTCTATCATTATCTACCAATATGGTATCTAAATCAAAATGGTGCTTTTCTAAAACGTCTTCACCAAAAAGCGCATTAGCGTCTGTTGAATTTCTTAGCAAGTTTAATTTTCCTTGAAATATATTCTGAAGTCCGTTGACTCTAGTATCATTCCATTTTATGGCTTTTTCTAATTGTGCAGTAGATAATTGACTTCGTTTTACATCTTTTACTTTTAATCTGCTGCGCCTTGCATTTTGATTATTGTAAGCCACATAATTAAAAATACTATCTACATCTCTAAGGTCATAACTTTTTCTAACCTGATCAACATTGATTTTCAAGTAGTCACCTGATTTTGCTGCAAATCCAGAATCATATACCGTTATAGCACTTTCAATAAGCCATTTAAACTCAATTTTGTTTCGTTCTTTATGTCGTAAAAACCCTTTTTGGATATATGCAGAATCTGGTAAATTAACAGCCAACTTCTTCATCGCTTTAAGCACAATGTCATTTCCTGTTTTAGGACGTGCTTCTGCAATGAGTAAAATCTCATCTAGCGATGCAACATCTTCTTCTAAGAAAACATCAAAACTGTTATCAAACTGATCTACTGGGATTTTATAACTCTTATACCCTATAGAGGATATTATTAACGTGTCTTTTACAAATTCTGGCGGCACTA
Source organism: Dokdonia sp. (assembly GCA_047622005.1). GTDB lineage: Bacteria > Bacteroidota > Bacteroidia > Flavobacteriales > Flavobacteriaceae > Psychroserpens. Next base: position 22,497 of record JBLHML010000017.1, read on the forward strand.
CGAGTGCAAATTTACCATCAGCATTACTTACTGTACCAATTGTTGTGTTTTGCACGTAAATACTAGCACTTTCTATAGGTGTTTGCATTACGAAGTCAATAATTTTATTCTTGACTTCAGTTTGTGCAGTTGTAGCAAAAGCAGAAAGCAATAGCGCTACCACTAGACAATTTTTAATGTATTTAATTACCATACTAAGTGTTCTTTAAATTTACGAGGGAACAGTTTGGTTTTATTTTTCCGAAGAAAAAAAAATTATGTTGCTGGTTTGTAATCCTTATCATCGATTACCATCTTCGCTATTATCTCACGTAGAATCTCTGAAGTACCACCACCAATTGGTCCCAGTCTACTATCACGCGATAATCTTGCCAGAGGATATTCTTCCATATAACCATAGCCTCCTAAAAATTGAAGACATTGGTAAATCACCTCGTCTGACATTTTTGTTGAGCGTAATTTAGAAATTGTAGCTTCTTTAACCACATACTCGCCACTATTAAGGCGGTCTGCAATGGCATAATTGAATTCTTTACACATTAACATGTCTGCATAACAATCTGCAAACGTATGTCTTAAGGCTTGAAATCTATCAATAGTTTTTCCAAAAGCCTGACGTTCACTCATATAATTTCGAGCATACTCTAAAGCAAACTCTGCACGAGCGTGTGCATTAATACCCATAATTAAACGCTCTAAAGCAAAATGTTGCATGATATATGGGAAGCCTTTATTCTCTTCTCCCATTAAATTAGATGCTGGAATAGTTACATTATCAAATGCAATCTCACCAGTATCTGATGCTCTCCAACCTAATTTATCAAGTTTTGTTGCCGAAATCCCTGGAATATCGCGATCCATGACAAATATGCTAATTCCTTTATTACCAAGTTCAGGACTTGTTTTTGCGCAAACGACTAAATAATCACTATACATTCCATTTGTAATAAATGTTTTAGATCCATTAATTACGTAGGTATCTCCTTTTTTAACTGCAGTTGTTCTCATTCCTGCAACATCAGAACCACCAAATGGCTCTGTAATACAAAGACAGCCAATTTTTTCTCCAGTGATACTTGGTGCTAAATATTTTTGCTTAATAGCGTCATCACCTTCTTTATTAAGATGAGTCATTGCTAAATAGGCATGTGCCCAAATTGCAGCTGCGAATCCACCAGAATTCACTTTCTGTAATTCTTCAAGTAAGATCACCGTATAAAACAAATCGAGATCCATACCTCCATATTCTTCAGGATATGCTATTCCGAAGAAACCCATTTCACCGAATTTCTCCCAAATAAAACGTTCTATGTGACCTGTTTTTTCCCATTTTTCAATATGAGGAACGACTTCTTTTTGCAAAAAATCTTTTAAACTTTGTCTAAATAATTCGTGTTCTTCTGTGAAGTATCTACTGCTCATAAACTATTATTTCTTTTTATCTAGAACTCGTTTATCCTTTTATAATTCGCTAAAAAATTGATCTTTTTAGTTCATTTTTCATCATTTTCGCCTTCCGTAGCGATGCTATGAAACTTAAAAACCACTTCAAATCGTCAAAAATTTCTAATTTTAGCTACCATCCAAAAGACGTAAACGACATCCTCTAATCGAAGGTCAAATATAACTTAATTATCTCACTTTTTTTGATAGGAAAATCTTTAACTTTAGTTAATTCGTTAAAGGACTCAAACCCTTCCCTTAGTGTCCTCTGCTCTATAATATTATGTGCAATCTCATAATCAATATACTTTATAGTCACCAATTGATCAATGGTCGCATCGTTTATATTGATTTTAGTTATTGGTTTTGCTGTTTTAACTGTGAAATCGTTTAGCGCTCGCTCAATCACTTCTGGCGATAAACCATACACTTCTTGAAGTTGAACATCTGCTATAAAATCACCATATTTGGTTCTATAAGCAACAATACGTTCAGATAGTTTTTCTCCAATCCCATAGACACGTTTGAGTTGCGCTGCGGTTGCAGTATTCAAATCTTTTTTTTGAGCAAAAGTTTTAGGCTTTGAGTTATTAGAATAGCTGTTAGTATAATTTGTTTTGGGTTTCGGGTTAGTGACCCAATCTGGAAATTTAAAAAAGGGAGATATTTTAGCTAAAAGGGAATCTGATACTTTTGTTATCTTTTGAAAGTCTTTCGCAGTATTCACCCATTTATTTGTTTCTCTAAAGGCATGAAGTCTATCAATTTCAGTAGCAGACATGCCGAGTGAATAGCCTTTGAAATCTGTAATGTAATTAGGGTTAAAAGAAAATATAACTGGTTTTGAAGCTTCCAGCTTTACGATGCGTAGAGAATCCATTTCTGCCTGAAACACAGAAACATCTTGTGTGTTACTATCTAATTCTTCCGAAGAAAAATCAAAAAAGAAATATACACATTGGGCAATTAACAGAATAATAAGCAATAAAAAAATCCCACTTCTCTGTTTCTTTGTAAACGAGAGGTGGGATTTAAAATTCATTATGTCAATTTATGCCTTGTTAGTTTTAATTGCTGCCATATATCTATTAAGTTCTTCTTTTACTTTAGGAGCCAGTAGAATTAGACCAACCATGTTGGGAACCATCATAGCAAATACCATCGCATCTGAAAATCCTATTACAGAATCTAAACTTGCCGCTGCTCCAATAATTACAAATATACAGAAGATCACTTTATAAGTGTACTCTGTTTTTTTAGACCTTCCAAATAGGTAAGTCCATCCTTGAAAACCATAGTAAGACCATGAAATCATAGAACTAAATGCAAATAAGACGACTGCAACTGTTAGTACATATGGGAACCAAGATATAGAGGATTCAAATGCACTTGACGTTAATAAAATTGCTTGAGCGTCTGATGCTGGCGGATTCAATGGATCAACAAAACCTGTGATAATTAATACTAAAGCTGTCATTGTACAAACGACAACCGTATCAATAAATGGCTCTAATAATGCTACCATCCCTTCACTTGCTGCGTATTTTGTCTTTACTGCTGCATGCGCTATAGAAGCCGAACCAATACCTGCTTCATTTGAAAATGCTGCACGTCTAAATCCTTGAATTAATACACCAATAGCACCACCTGCTATTCCTTCTGGGCTAAAAGCACCATTCCAGATTGCAGCGAATGCATCATCAATCATATCAAATTTAGAGAAGATGACAAATAAAGAGGCTGCTACATAAATAACAACCATAAAAGGTACAATCTTATCTGTTACTTTAGCTATCTTTTTAATACCTCCAATAATTACAATACCAACAAGTATTGCCATTACTAAACCAAATGCCCAACCATATCCATGTAAAAAGGATTGCTCACCACCTGTTATGTTTTCAACCAATTGGAACGCTTGATTTACTTGGAACATATTACCACCTCCAAATGAACCACCAATCACAAAAATGGCGAATAATACTGCTAATACTTTACCTAAGCCTGCAAGCCCTTTTTCCTTAAGGCCTTTAGTAAGGTAGTACATTGGCCCACCATAAACAGTTCCATCCTCAGCAATATCTCTATACTTTACACCAAGCGTACACTCAACAAATTTAGATGCCATACCAAGAAATCCTGCTACAATCATCCAAAACGTTGCTCCAGCTCCACCAATAGAGACTGCAATTGCGACTCCTGCGATGTTACCTAAACCTACAGTTGCTGATAACGCAGCTGTTAAGGCTTGAAAATGGGATACTTCTCCTTCATGGTTTTCTATAGCTATCGTCTCAATATTATCGCCTCCAGGAGTTGAATCTCCTGCACCTATTAAAGATTCGTGGTGATCTAACTCATCATATTTCCCTCTTACAATATTTACAGAGGTAAAGAAGCCCCTAAAATTGATAAAGTTGAAATAAATGGTAAAATAAGTGGCTCCAATCATTAAAGGAAATAAGACCCAGTAGACACTTATGGTATCGGTAAAGGGTATTTGATAGAATATTAATTCTACAAACCAGCCTGTAGCATCACCAAACTTTTCATCAATAATTTCATCAATACCTTTTTCGGTATCTTGAGCAAAGGTTAATATGGGTAATGCAAAAGCAAAAAATGAAAGAAGAAATTTCTTCATACCTTAATAATTTAAATTAGTTAGTTTTTTAATAAGTTGACAAGATGCTAAAAAAATTCGACTTCTTAAAGCATCGGTTGTTAAAATGAAATCTGATTTAATCGATGTTGTACAGGGAATTCAGCTTCTGAATTTGCTCGGGTCTACCTAAAACAATTAATTTAGATTTAGGTGCAAATTCTAAATCAGCTTCCGGGTTAACAATGTATTCACCTCTATCATCCTTATAACCAATGATATTACAACCTGTTTTTTTTCGAAGATCTAAATCTCTAATTGTTTTTATGCTTGAGGATATGTAGAGTTTCTCAATAGGAATTTCTTCAATATTAATATTTGATTTACCAACAATAGACAAGTTATCAATAAACTCAATTAAATCTGGAACCACAACCAAAGACGCCATATGATCTCCTCCAATTCGGTCTGGCAAAATAACACTGTTAGCGCCTGCCAATTTTAATTTTTTATAAGATGTTTCTTGAGAGGCACGACTTATAATATTCAAATCACTATTGATCTGTCTTGCAGAAAGCACTACAAACAAATTATCTGCATCATTAGGCAACGCAGAAATAAGTGTGCTGGCGCGCTCAATACCTGCTTGTTCCAAAATATCATCTTCATTAGCATTTCCTAAAATAAAAGGCACCAATTCGCTTTGAAATTTTTCCATGCGCTCTTTGTCTTTCTCTATCACAACAAAAGACTTTTTGTAAGCTAACAATTTTTCTGCAGCCTGTTTTCCGTTTCGTCCGTAACCACAAATAATAATATGTCCTTTAAAACCGTCAATTTTCTTTTGCATCTTTCTTTGTTTTAGTTCTTCAAAATTGTTTTTGCTTAACATGTATTCGGTAATGACCGTAATAGCATAACCCAAAATTATTACACTTGTCAAAATCAAGAATATTGTAAATATTTTTGCACTATCATCTAAAGGCCGGACTTCTCCAAATCCTACTGTGGTAATCGTAATCACAGTCATGTAGACCGAATCCACCCACGAGTAATTCGACATGATTTTAAAACCTAAAACACCAACAAAAAGCAAGAATACCAACAGAAAAACTGCGGTATATATCTTCTTTCTAAAAAATTTAATTAATGGATTCATAGATTATAAATCAAACACAGATGAGCGTTTTGTATAGATAATATCTTTAATTCGTATCCAAAATGCGAAGAATAAATACAACGCAAAACCAAAACCTAAGGTTACAAAAGTGAGATACATAAACGACGTACGCACTACTCTAGCTCTAATCCCAAAACGTTCTGCAATACGCTGACAAACGTAGTAACCACGTTTTTGAAAATAGTATAATAGTTGATAGAAGATGTTCACAGTGCAAGGTAAAATTTATTTCGTTAACAAGGCATTTCCAACAGCACATTGCAAACATTTATTTTTATCGCAATATTCTGTTTTTAATTGAATGAAAGCTTGTGACTCTAGAGCAGATTTTGGTTTATGTTTTAGTTGGCTAAAACCATCAACAATAGAGTTCTTCTCTGCAGCTATCGCATTTATAATCTCCAATATCGTTTCATCAATGGCCTCTCCGTTTTGTTTCGCGTAGCAGAATTTTATAGGTAAAATCGTATTTATTAATAATAAATCCACGAATGACTTTGTTACTTTTTTTGTACTCTGTTTAGATTCTTTATCAAAGGTGTAGTGCGTTTTCCAAAATGGAGAGGTACTCACTTCAAAAAGCGAGTAGATCTCTTTTAAGTTTTCTGCAGAAATCACTTTTGAAAACAACTGCTGTTCCTTATGGTATACATTTGCTAATTGTGATAAGCGTATGGTCGGAAAATTTGAAGGTCGTAATCTAAAAAATTGTACATTGATAATACCCTGAGTCTCCAACTGAAACTTTTGTTTCAGAAATTTGTATTCCTTCTGGAGGGTCTCGTAATAACTTGTGCTAATCTCCTTCTGCAACAATCCAGCCTGGCCAAAAAGCAAAGCTTCAAATTGCTCCAATTTAGAACTCGTTTTTCGCACTGTAGAAAAGGCCATAGAATTAGCAATACTAGCGAAAGCTGTCCCGTTGACTTTAAGTCCGAAGTTTTTGGCTAGCAGCTTAAATAAAACTGCTTCCCAGTCGTTTTTTGAAGCCCTTAATAAGTCTTCAATGGCACGTGATTTTCGCTCTAAACGCTCAAAGTATAAACGTTCTTGCCAGTTTTTGAGTATAAATTCATCTACCTCAGGAAAATCTTGCTCACAATTAATCCATTTATTTTTTGAAGAAAATAGCTTGTGATAGTTCTCTAATAAAGAACTATTAATAAACTCTTTGAGTTCTAAAGTAGGGATCGTCGAATTATCACTTCTAAAAATATCTGTATCATGCTCATAGACGACGTGCAAAATCACATTATCATAAGCAGCATCTAGTTCATGACCATGCACAAACCAATCGCTAGATTTTATATGGATTTCAATATTACCAGCCCAAAGCTGATCTGCTATTCTAATTTGGCCATTAAAGAAATCTGGCCCAGAATTATGATTATGCTGTCCTACATTTACGATTTCTAAATGCTCATGCTGTGTTGTTTTTAAGTGGAGTACATCCAACTTTTTATGTAACCACAAATAGTGTAGGAAATCTTCTTGCATTCTTAAAAGTATGAATTCTAATTTTTATAGTGATTATTATGTTGTATTTTTTATGCCATGAGTATTTCAAAACATTTAGCAACACACTTAAGAGCTATCTTTTTTGGAGGCAACTGGACTAGTGTAAACCTCAAAGACCAATTACAAGATGTCTCCTGGGAAGAAGTAAATAAAAAGGTTAACGATTTAAATACCATTCTCGCACTCACCTACCATATTGGTTATTATATCACAGGTGTTCTCGAGGTTTTTAATGATAGACCTCTAGAAATTAGAGACAAATACAGCTATGACCATTCAAAAATCATTTCTGCTACAGATTGGAAAAACCTATGCGAAACTATTTTAAATAATGCTGAAATATTAGCACAACATATTGAAGTCTTACCCGAAGACAACATCTGGAGCGGTTTTGTAGATCTTAAATATGGAAACTACTATAGTAACATCAACGGAATCATTGAGCATACCCATTATCATTTAGGACAGATTACTCTGCTCAAAAAACTCATTAAGTTTAAAAATATAGTGTTATGACTTTATACTTTTAAGCAAAAAAAGTCGAATTTCGTCTCACTTTAAAGACCTTAAATTGAAAATATAAATTTCGAAGTTCAAACAATCTATCTATAAAAGTTAAACCATCAATTAGAAGTGCATAAAAACTCAAACCAAATACCAGTTATTAATTCGTTAAGAGGTTTTGCTGCACTCACTATTTGTCTGTATCATTTTGTTGTCACCATCAAAGGTTATATAACAAACGAAACCTTACTTGACCTTTTCTATTTTGGACGAAAAGGAGTTCAACTATTTTTTATTATTTCTGGAGTAGTCATCACATTGTCTATGGTACGTTCAAACTATAGAATCAATCTATTTACAAACTACCTCTTACGACGACTTATACGCATCCAACCACCTTATCTCGTAGCAATAATCTTAAGTATGTTCTATTTATATGCGAGAAACTTTGTGACGACTTCAGCAGATGTAAATCTTTTTCCTACTATTCGAGATACGTTTTTAAATAGCACGTACCTAGTGCCATTCATTGAAGGTGTAGAATGGGTTAATCCCGTATTTTGGACCTTATCCGTAGAATTTCAATATTATATATTTCTCGCCATTTGCCTACCCTTAGCCTTGTCTAATAAGACCATTTTAAAATGGGGATTCAATAGCCTCATATTGATTGTCCCTTTTTTGGTATCATCAAGTGGCTATTTTTTCAACTGGTCTGCCTATTTTGGAATAGGCATTTTTTACACGCTGTACATCACAAAGACATACACGTTTAAAGAATTTGTAGTTTTGATACTATTATGTTCTGTCGTAATATATTTTAAACAAGGTCTTATTGATTTAGCCATAGCCTTCGGAGCATTATCAATAATTCATTTTTTGCCAAAACACAGCTCTCGTATTGGTGCTTTCTTCGGAAAAATATCATATTCACTCTATTTAGTGCATTTAATTATTGGCGCAGGATTTATTAATTTCATGTCCCACAGAATTTTATCTCCAATCGGGAAATTTCTGGTGATTTCCACAGGTCTCTTTATCTCCATATTATCAGCCTATGTCCTATGGCGATTGGTTGAACGACCGAGTCAAAACCAATCACAAAAACTTAGAACAGACAATAACTAAGGTCTATTTTTACTAATTCGGAAAGATTATTTTGGTGAAACACTTTAACAAAACCTGATTGAAATATACGTAGAACCATGTATTTACGTTATCAAAAAATTGTCGAACTTCGCATAAATCTTAATATCTACAATTTACAGACGATATTCTAAAGCATTGATGCTGCATAAAAACAACTCTATACCATGAAAGAAAGTTTATTATTAATTTTAGGCCTAGCGCTTTTATTCTCTTGTAAAGACAGCGAAAAAACACAATTAGAAAATACGACACAGGTCTACTTTGGTGGCGATATTATCTCTATGGTTGGAGAAACAACTGAATATTTAGAAGCTATTGTAGTCAAAGAAGGCAAAATACGCTTTGTAGGGCTTTATGATGAAGCAATGGAAATAGCTGGAGCAGGACATCAAATGATTGACCTCAAAGGACGTACTTTATTACCCGGACTAATTGATGGTCATGCGCATTTCGCTGCCTTTTCTGCACAAGCCATAGGCGCTCAAATATTACCACCACCAGATGCTGGTGCAAAAGATATCCCTACACTGATCACTATTTTAAAAGACTGGAATACCGAGGAAAACAGAGTCTTAACAGGTTGGATTTTTGGAATGGGGTTTGACGACTCCGTATTACAAGAAAAACGCTTTCCTACAAAACACGATTTAGATCAAGTATCCACAGAATTCCCAATAATGATTATCCATATTTCGGGACATTTTGCAGTGGTGAACTCCAAAGGCTTAGAATTATTAAATATTACTGCCAACAGTAAAAATCCTGAAGGCGGAATTATAAGACGAGAAAACGGAAACGAACCTAATGGTGTTCTTGAAGAATTAGCTGCAATCCCATACATGTTAAAAGCGATAAACCCAGCAAGTAAAGAAGCTGCTAGTCAATTTTTTGAAGCTGGACAACTTCTGGCATTATCCTTTGGTTATACCACAGCTCAAGAAGGTAGAGCCATGCAAAATCATGAAATATTAGTTGATGCAGCAGAAGCGGGCAAACTAAAATTAGATGTTGTTAGTTATGTTGACTACATGTTTCTTGACCAATACATGGATTCTAAATGGAATAGTAAAACCTATACAAACCATTATCGTATTGGAGGTATGAAATTAACATTAGATGGCTCTCCACAAGGCAGAACAGCATGGAGAACTCAACCGTATTTAATCCCACCAGATGGCGCTAAAGACGGTTATAACGGTTATCCTGCAATCCCAAAAGATAGTATGGTACTATCTATTTATAAAAAAGGATTTGAAAACAATTGGCAAATTCTCACACATGCCAATGGTGATGCAGCGATAGATCAAATGATTAGAACTATGACAGCAGTGCAATCAAGATATGATAAAAAAGACAGAAGAAACGTGCTTATTCATGGACAATATATTAGAGAAGATCAATTAGATGCATTGAAAGATCTAGACGTGATCGCATCCTTATTTCCTTTGCACACTTTTTATTGGGGAGATTGGCATAAAGAAATCATTGGTGATAGTCTAGGCAATAAAATAAGCCCAACACGAACTGCCTTAAATAAAGGATTAAAAATTACTATTCATACAGATGCACCTGTAGCATTGCCTAATTTAATGCGTATGGTTGGGATTTCGGTAGAGCGAAAATCACGATCTGGACAACTTATTGGTGCCAATGAAAAACTAACAACCTACGAAGCCTTAAAAGGAATTACAATATGGTCTGCCTATCAACATTTTGAGGAGAAGACCAAAGGAACTTTAGAAGCAGGAAAATTAGCAGACCTCGTCATTTTAGACAAAAACCCTTTAAAAGTGCCAGAAGAAGATATAAAGAACATTGTAGTATTAGAGACGATCAAGGAAGGTCGTTCTGTTTATAAAAAAGAGAGGTAATTTACTTCAAAAAAAAAACGACTCTTTTACAAGAGTCGTTTAATAATTAAGTCAAAAAAGTGATAATTTACATTCCAACGAATTTCATTGCCTTATTTAATAACTTTGGATTTTTTGTAATAAAATCAATTGCAGCTGCAGATAAGTCTTTATCACCTAAAATTGATTTCATAAGTCCCGAATTAGAACCTTTGTTCTCTGCTGCCATACCTGCTAACGATTTTGCAGTTTCTGGATTAGACTTTAAATAATTAATTGTTTCTTTTTGCAAACCTTCATCCTTCATCAAAGCCTTTTTAACTTGATCATCTACGTTTGGTTTTTCTTTTGATACTGTTTCTAAAGTATCTTTTTTCAAATCCTTAGTTGAAGGTAATTTTTGTGCTGATACTGTCGCAGTAAAAGCGAAAAGAAATGTAAAAAATAGTAATTTATTCATAGTATATGGTTTTAATTAATTCGCGAAAATAAATAAATAAAACTATACATTCAGAACTTAACTTAGTTTTTCTCAAGGAAATCTATTTTCTTAAACCATGATAGTTAATATTTTAGAGTACTACTAACACGTATTTAAACTTATAGTTTGACAACTGGATTAGATTCATTTTTGAAATAGAGGACTTGGTTTGTGCTTATTTAGTTTCTTAACAAACCATATGCCAAACGTCAAACAAACCTCCATCAAAAAAACTCTCGATACTGCAGCACTCTAAAATCAAACATATTAAAGTTGGAGTTTTTAGCTTTGAGATGTTTGTACAATGGGTTTCTGCTAATGGAGATGTTTGCTGCTCCAGAGGGAGAAGTTAGGGACACTGTTTTGATGACCCTTTTGTCATTCCAAAATGCGCGTAACGATTGCCAAATCTCATTATTAATATTTCTTTCGCCCAGAGATTCTTCGCTGCGCTCTGAATGACAATCTAGTTCAAACTCATGAACTTTGGGAGTTTCTTTAGACACCAATTGTAATTTTAGATTGTAATCTCTTAAGTGCTTTCTAAAGAAGTATTCTGATCCGTTTTTGCTATTACCTCCAATAAATAAAAGCGTATCTATATTTGGGTATTGTTTTAAATAACTCATCACATCTCTTAGTTGGATGTTTTGCATACCTATATCTGGGGCATCAATTTTAGTGCGTTCTGCACTTTCTACAATATCACAAACACCTATATTATGTTTTATTAAATAGGCTTTTCGTTGGTCTATGGCCTCTTGAGCATTATCAAAGTGTAATCTCAAATTATGGATTTTATCTATGAACAACCACAGTGAATTGTAGCAGCTACCATAGCAAAAATCAACATCTTTTTCTAGCAATTCTCCTGTAGTAAATCTTGGAGGTGGTAAGGTGCCAACAATAAGTTTCCTGCTGTCTTTTTGGATGAAGGGTTGGTATGGATGTTTGTGTAAAAAACACTTAGATCGTTTTTAAAAGACGCTCTACTTCTCTTATCGTTACTCTATACTTTCGTTTGTTGACAGGAGTCATATGCTGTGACTCGGCAGAAATTTCTATTAGTAGTTCTTTCGCTTCTACAACTTTGTTTTTATCAATATAAAACTGGGCAATCTGTAAACGTTCTTCATAGTTTGAATAGCGTTGATCTATACATTCTAATTGTTTTTCAGCCTCCTTTGATTTTCCAATATTCTCAAGTGATAACCCATAAAAAAACTGAGCTTTAGACCCTTTAAAATCGAGATGAGTTTTTACTTTTTCAGCATAAAAAATAACCTTGTCGTATTTATCAATAAAGTAATAACATTTAGTGAGATGAAATATAACATGTGGATCATTATGAAAATCTTTAGCTATTGCATTTTCATAATGCACAATCGCAGCATCAAAATCTTTAATATCATAAAAGGCATCAGCAAGATTCACTCTATTTTGAAATGTCTCTGAAAACTCTAACGTCTTTGCAAGATCTCTTACTTTTTTTGTAGGGTTGATAATCGTTGTTAATCCCTCTTTGATCTTATTAGCATCACGATTATTGTAGACTTGAGTAATGAGGTAGATGGCACAACCAATAGCAGGTAAGAATATGATTAAAAAAAACCAATAGTAATTATTCTTATTCTTATACAAATGATAAACGCAAAACACTTGTAATGCAATAATTAAATAATAAGGCATCTGTTGAATTAGGATTAAAGACTAAAAACACTAAAGTAAATTTTAAAATTTCTCTTTAAATGGAGAACATCTAAATACTACCTCGTAAACACCAATTCGTTTTCGCTAGATAAATCTTCAGTATAACGATAGCGATCTTGACTAAACCCCTTTAAATCTTCTATGGTTTTTGCATTTATATCAATCACATATCTGGTCATTAAACCTCTCGCCAATTTTGAGAAAATAGCAATGGTTTTATACTTTCCATCTTTTAATTCTTGAAACTTAATATCTATGACTGGTACTTTTAAAGCTTTGGTATCAATAGCCTTGAAATACTCTTGACTCGCCAAATTTAAAAACAACTCATCATCTTCTAACTCCTCATTTAAAGCTTGAGTGACTTGTTTTCTCCAGAACTCATATAAATTCTTGTTTTTACCGACTGGAAATTTTGTTCCCATTTCTAATCGGTAAGGTTGAATAAGATCCAATGGTTTTAAAAGTCCGTAGAGTCCTGATATGATTCGCACTGTATCTTGAACTTTATCCAATTTATTATTATCAATAGTATAGGCATCTAACCCTCGATATACATCACCACTAAACGTATAAATAGCTGGCCTTGCATTGTCTTTTGTAAAAGGCAAAGTCCATTCTTGATTACGATCATAATTGAGTTGTGACAGATTATCTGAAATCTTCATGAGTTTAGATAATTGTTTAGGCGACTCTTTCCTCAACAGTTTATTAATGCGAAGTGATTCGTTTAAAAAGCAGGATTCTGTCGCTTTTGTCGTTGGTAATTTACTATTGTAGTCTAATGATTTTGCTGGTGATAATACGAGTTTCATAGTCATTGCCCACGAAAGCGGGTATCTTATTAATGGTTGAACACATTCTTAAATGTAAAGTTACAATACTATAATAATATTCTCAACTCATTTATTTCAAATGTTTCTATGTTGCAATAACCAAAACTTATTAAGACGTAGAAGCTTTGTGTTAAGTATCCAAAAATCATGGTAGACAATAGCCTTTTTTTTTAGTTGAGTAACGGACTAATAATTCCGTTTTCGAATTTAAAATTATAATCGCCTTTAATTACAAATTCTGAAGTAAATACCTCATCATTTGTTGGGTACCATTTCTTTTTGGTTTTATCAATGAGAATAAACAGGCCTTCATCATTACCTAGTGCACAGAATCTATCAAAACTACCATCAAAAATCGGGATGGACTTTATGTCATTAATAGATTTATAAATAGATTCTATATCTGAAACTGCTAATGCCATTTCACTTATGGATACCATACGTTCTCTGGAAAAGGATTCGTGGTTATTTGCTTCTATATGTTCTCGGGCACTAAATTCCATGATGTTTTTATCTGCATCATAAAAGTAAACTGCTTTTGCTTTCCAATTCTTAAAGTCTGTGATTCTATCATCTCCAGAAGGAATGACGTCCATACGTTCTTCTAACCATGCTAATGCTTTATGTACCATTTACGCTGGTATATTAATAGTGAGATGCGATGGTTTGATGTGTTCTCTATACTGAAAACTTAAAATACTCGCTCCTATTTGAAATGAAATGTGATCATGGTCATCTCTCATTTGATTACAACCCAAGACCTTTTTATAAAAGCGTTTTTGACTTTTAATATCTGCGGAAAATAATATAATCTCATCAATTCTCATCACTACTAATTTTCCTAAAAATAATACCTGCTATTCAAAAAACCAATACATCTCGTTTTTTAAATGTTATTTAGATATTGATGATTTTAATAGTTGGATGTTTTGACGTTACAATTATCGGCTTCGCGTTAGGGATGGAGCAATTGATGGAGCTCACCACAGATAGCGACTTGCGAGAGCCTGACATTTTGTGATCCTACAATCTCGATTTTTATCGCGATTGCAGGTATGAGCAAAAGGTAACGCCCAAAAAATACTTATAAACTGTGTTTTTACGATTAAGAGATCCCTTTTTGCAAGGGGATTTGTGTTATTGCATGTGAGTTGCGTAGTGTCTCCACTTCTCGATACACTGTTGCATATCTTCTGGAACTGGAGAATTAAAACTCATCTTCTCTCCAGTTGTTGGATGCACAAATCCTAGTGTTTTAGCATGTAGCGCTTGCCTTGGTAAAATCTTGAAACAGTTATCTACAAACTGTTTATATTTTGTAAATGTAGTCCCTTTTAAAATGCGCTCGCCTCCATAACGTTCGTCGTTAAAAAGGGTGTGACCTATATATTTCATGTGCACACGAATTTGATGCGTGCGACCGGTTTCTAATTTACAAGTGACCAAAGTGACATAACCTAACCGCTCAATAACGTTGTAGTGCGTGACTGCTGGTTTTCCTTTCTCGTCAGCGTCATCTCCATCAAAAACGGTGTTCTGCAACCTATTTTTTGGATGACGTCCAATATGACCTTCAATACGACCTTCATCGTCGTCCATATTTCCCCAAACAATCGCCACATATTCTCGTTCACTCGTTTTATTAAAAAACTGTTTTGCGAGATGCGTCATGGCATGTTCTGTTTTGGCAACAACCAATAATCCGGACGTATCTTTATCAATACGATGCACTAATCCTGGACGTTCACTAGAATTATTTGGCAAGTTGTCAAAATGAAAAATCAAGGCATTAATCAACGTTCCTGAATAATTACCATGTCCGGGATGCACCACCATTCCTGCTGGTTTATTAAGAACTAAAAGCTCGTCATCTTCATACACGATATCTAAAGGGATATCCTCAGGCGTCAATAAGTTTTCAAAAGGTGGATGCTCAAAAAGCACACGAATGATATCTAAAGGTTTGACTTTATAATTTTGCTTTACTTGAACATCATTGACGTAAATACTACCATCTTTTGCTGCTGCCTGAATTTTATTTCGGGTCGCATTCTCAATACGGTTCATCAAATATTTGTCTATACGAAGTGGTGCCTGGCCTTTATCTGCTGTAAAGGAATGATGCTCGTATAAATTGTCATCATTCTTCTCTGTTACTGTATATTGTGTTGTCATTTTTAGTTGGATCCTCGTTTTCCGTTGCCTAAAACAACATCAATTTTTGAGGTTAGAGGAAGCATATCTCCTGCTTCTATGGTTTTTCCTTTGTACTTAATCGCTATCACTTCTTCTTCACCTATATCATCAATATAAGTAACGTTCCCAATTTCAAAACCTAAGGTTTCTAATGTTGGTTTTGCTTGACGAAATGTGCGACGTACAATATTTGGAACTGATACTTTACGGTATCCTGATGGATTTAAAGTTAAGTATATTTTTCTGTTTTCTTTAACTTGTGCTCCTGCAACTGGATATTGTTCAATCACAGAAAACTTAGGGTATTTAGGATTATAATTGGCTGAGTCTTGAATTTCCATGGCCAAATCATTATCGTTTAGTTCTATTTTAACCGTCTCAATAGACTTACCTGTCAACTCAGGAACTTTTATAAACTCACCATGATTCGTGGTACTCTTTAAGTATTGCATTGTTAGAAATACAATAACCATCAAAGCGACTACTGCCAGTCCTAAGTGCTTAAAAAATGTCTTGCTCTTGAGAAATTGTATGAAACTCATGTCATATTTTATTGTATGGCAAATATATAAAAACGAAAGGGTTTTTTTATTATGAACTCAACTTGACTTTTTATGTTTAACCGAAAATGTGTCTAAACTCGTTGAGATGAGATTATTTTTGAAAGTCATAGCATCGCTCTAACTAATAAAATAAGGGAAATATGAGCGAGTTTTGACCATTTTTTTAGGAAATAGATAAAGTCGAGTTGAGTTCTATGGTTTATTTGGTATTTTAGCTTAACTGATAATAGATGTAATTTATTGTTAGTTTTGAGGTTATTAATCGATGAGATTCTTGAGGACTGAAGTTTTCAAGAATACAGATACTGAAATACTGAAATTAATTCAGCATAAGCAAGTTCAGCAAGCATGAAAAAAAATATTGCCATCATCATGGGTGGATATTCTAGCGAATATGAAATCTCCCTTAAAAGCGGACAAGTAGTCTATGACACCCTTGACAGATCAAAATACAATGCCTATCGCGTTCATATTTTTAAGGACAAGTGGGTATTTGTTAATGATATGAGCGAGGAATTCCCAATAGACAAGAATGACTTTTCTGTCCTAGTCAACGAAACCCGAATTAATTTTCATTGTATTTTTAATGCGATTCATGGCTCGCCAGGAGAAGATGGTTTTATGCAAGGCTATTTTGAATTGTTGGATATACCGCATACAAGCTGCAACATGTATCAAGCAGCTCTAACATTTAATAAACGTGACTGTTTAAGCGCTCTAAAACCTTACGGAATTAAAACTGCTGAGTCTTACTTCGTCAACTTAGGTGATCCTATTGATGAAGACGCTATTGTCAACAAAGTAGGCTTGCCGTGTTTTGTTAAAGCGAATCGCGCTGGAAGTAGCTTTGGAATTAGCAAAGTATATAAAAAAGAAAAATTACAGCAGGCCCTTGATGTGGCTTTTAAAGAAGATGATGAAGTTATCATTGAATCTTTTTTAGACGGAATTGAAATATCTGTAGGCGTTATTAATTATAAAGGCGAGACTATGGTTCTACCGCTTACTGAAATCGTCTCAGAAAATGATTTTTTTGATTACGAAGCTAAATACCTTGGGAAATCTCAAGAAATCACGCCTGCAAGAATTGATGAAGACCAAGCCGATATGGTGAGAACACTCGCCAAAAAAGTATACAACGTTTTAAAACTAAAAGGCTTTAGTAGAAGCGAATACATCTTTAAAAATGGCGAGCCTCATCTATTAGAGGTCAATACGGTTCCTGGGTTAACTGCTGCAAGTATTTTACCTCAGCAAGCTGCCGAAGCTGGAATTAGTGTGAGAGACTTGTTTGAGAATGCTATTGAATACTCACTCCATAAATAATAATTATCTTTGATATCAGAAATCAAACTATGAAACGAGCCATATTTCCAGGATCATTTGATCCACTAACTTTAGGTCACGAGGACATTATAAAGCGCAGCCTAAAACTCTTTGATGAAGTTATTGTTGCTATTGGTATCAATGCAGATAAAAAATATATGTTCTCACTCGAGGAACGTCAAAAATTTATTGAAGAAAGCTTTAAAGATGAACCAAAAGTGACGGTCGTTACTTATAAAGGACTGACAGTAGATTTCTGTGAGAAAAATGATGTTGAGTTTATTTTAAGAGGTTTGCGTAATCCTGCAGATTTTGAGTTTGAAAAAGCGATTGCGCACACCAACAGAGATCTTGCTCCTATTGAGACTGTATTTCTATTGACTGCAGCCAGCACGTCTTATATATCCTCCTCTATTGTAAGAGATGTCATTAGAAATGATGGTGATTACACCAAACTGGTCCCAAAGAGTGTGCGCGTTAAATAGGGTGCTCACCAATTAGCAGTAAATCATCATTTTTACAATCTAGAAACATCTTAAGACTCATAACTTCGGAAATTTTCCCGCGAGAGAACTTCAGTAGAATATAGAATAATGAAGCCTCAATTAAGAGCACAAAAAAAGCATCAGATTTATATGGCCTTTGTGGACGATAAAAGGAACTGACGCTTTCTTCTAATTGATTAATAGCAAGGTGAATATAGAACTAATTCACAGCCGACTAATATTTTTTCGATAAGAGGTCATTAAAAAAGTTAAAACGTAAATCACTGAAATCAAGCCGTCAAGACAAACAGACTAAAAGAAAACTACCTAAAACATAATATTCGGAAAGTGGGACTTAATTATACTTTTCTTTTCTTCTAACCCTATAAGAAAGGTAAGATGTGCATCCGATTTTAAATTAAACGGTCTATGTGCCAATCCCTTTTGAACCTCACCAATTGCTTGCATTGTTTTTTGCGTGTCTTCGGAAATCCAAATGGACACAAAACACTCCCAAATATAATTTACAGCAAGGGTATTGGGATGCAACATGTCGGCGTTATAGAATCTGTAATCACGAAGTTCATCCATCATAATCTCATAAGATGGAAAATAGTAGCTCTGATTTCTAGGCGCTACTATTTGATGAATTGCAGAAATTAAATGTGATTTACTTCGTGTATTCTCTACAAAGCCATCTTTGATATGTCTTACTGGTGATACTGTAAAAACAAATGCAACTTTAGGATTTATACTTTTAACCAAACTCATAATAGCATCCAGAGATTCTGATATTTGTTCTACAGCAAGCAACTCTTTTAAGAATTTTTTCTGCGGAACCTTATGGCAATTAGCAACATACCTATCCGTTTCAATAAAACGATAAGCCCAAGCAGTGCCTATAGTGATAACCACATGAGAAGCCTCTTTTAAAAACTGATGTGCACTTGTGATATTATCATTTAGTCTTTGAAGTAGTTGGTCTTGGGACACATTACTCAAACAAGAATGTGCATCATAACAATGCCATTGCTCATTATGAAAAAAAATATCGTCTTGGTTATATCTCTTTTCATTAATAGCATTTGTAACCAAGGTTTCAATCGCCTGAGGATGAAACTGGATCCCAAATGGGTTTTGTAGTTTCTGAAATTTAAAATACTCGAACTTCTCACCAATGTTTTCAGAAAAACATGAGCCCAACAATAGCACTTTTGAGTTGTAATCTATTTGATTAAACTTGTTTGGTGCTAACGGTATTTTGGTTTGTAGGTTCATTTCTATTGGCTTTTTACCTCTCGCAAAGACGCAAAGACGCAAAGTTACTCTTATGTGTTTACTCTAGTTTTCTTACTCTTATGTTATTCTCTCTTCTCTCAGCAAATATTAAAGATCTATAAATTATTTACAATTCTGGTGATTCCTGTTTTCATTAGTGGACTATTAAAATTAATTAACAACCCTAGTTTCAAATTTGTAAGCTTTAAGTATGTTAAAAGTTGTTTTGGGTGAGAGCAACGAGTCAACTTTGCGTCTTTGCGTCTTTGCAAGAAAAGCATTAGACTAAATACCCTTCAGCAGCCTTCAACGCCTCTTCAATGCCTTCAGGTTTCTTTCCACCAGCAGTTGCAAAGAATGGTTGTCCGCCTCCTCCACCTTGGATATGCTTACCTAATTCTCTAACTACTGTTCCAGCATTCAAATCTTTACTAGCCACCAATTCTTTAGAAATGTAACATGATAAAATGGCTTTACCATCATTTTCTGCTCCAAACAATAAGAATAAGTTATCAAACTGACTTCCTAATTCAAAGCATACATCTTTAATTCCTGCTGCATCTAAATCTAACTTCTTAGCCAAGAAATTTATACCATTAACTTCGGTGATTTCACTTTTAAGATCACCTTTTATAGATTTTGCTTTTTCTTTTAATAAGCTTTCAATTTGCTTTTTAAGCGTGGTATTTTCATTCTGTAAGCTTTGTAATGCTTTAACAGGTTCTTTTGCATTATTTAATAAATCTCGCATTTCAAAATACGCTCTGTTATTTTCAAAATAGAAATCTTTAACAGCATCACTAGTTATTGCTTCAATACGTCGAATTCCTGATGCTACTGCACCTTCAGATACAATTTTAAAATGCCAGATATCACCTGTATTCTTCACATGTGTTCCACCACATAATTCTATAGATTGCCCAAAACGAACTGCACGTACTGTATCTCCATATTTCTCACCAAAAAGAGCCATAGCTCCATCATCAATGGCTTGTTGCATTGGGACGTTACGCTTTTCTTGTAATGGTAAATTTCCGTAGATACGTCTGTTGACAAAATCTTCTACCTCACGTAATTCTTCAACGGTCACTTTAGAAAAATGCGAAAAATCAAAACGTAAATATTTAGAGTGCACAGCAGATCCTTTTTGCTCCACATGAACTCCTAGAATTTCACGTAATGCTTGATGTAGTAAGTGTGTTGCTGTATGATTACATTCAGTTCTATAACGTTGTTTTATATCTACAGCAGCTTTAAAGACCTCATTAATATGCTTTGGTAAGTTCTTAGCAAAATGCACTGCAACATTATTTTCTCGCTTTGTATCAATAATATAGACGATATCGCCATGTGTATCTTCTAAATACCCTTTATCCCCTACTTGTCCACCTCCTTCAGCATAAAAAGGTGTGATATTAAACACGATTTGATATAACTCACCATCTTTTTTAGAGGTTACTTTTCTGTATTTAACGATTTGAACAGAGGCTTCTAAAGTATCATAACCAATAAACTCTTGCTCTTCATCTTCAATAAGAACAGTCCAATCATCAGATTTTAATTGTGACGCTTCCTTACCTCTTCCTTGCTGTTCTTTTAGTTTCTTATCAAAATCCCCATGGTTATAGGTATATCCATTTTCTCGAAGAATCAAATCTGTTAAATCCTCTGGAAATCCATAAGTATCTTTAAGTTGAAATACTTTTGTTCCAGAAATCTCTTTGGTTTGTGAGTTTTCAATAATACGATCTAATAAAATCAGACCTTGCTCTAAGGTTCTCAAAAAAGAAGCTTCTTCTTCTTTAATGACGTTTTCAATCAATTGACGTTGTGCTTTTAATTCTGGGAATGCTTGTCCCATTTGTTTCACAAGCACTTCTACTAATCTATAAATAAATGGTTCTTTTTTATCCAAAAATGTGAATCCGTAACGCACTGCACGACGTAAAATTCTACGAATCACATAACCAGCTCCAGTATTACTTGGCAATTGTCCGTCGGCAATAGAAAACGCAACTGCACGAACATGATCTGAGATGACACGAATCGCAATATCAACTTTTTCATTTTTCCCGTAGTCTTTGTCAGTAATCGTTTCAATCTCACGAATAATTGGCGTAAACACATCTGTATCATAATTAGACTGTACACCTTGCATAACCATACACAAACGCTCAAAGCCCATTCCTGTATCAATGTGCTTATCCGGTAAATTCTCTAAAGATTTATTCGCTTTACGATTGTACTGCATGAATACCAAGTTCCAGATTTCAACAACCTGTGGATGATCCATATTGACTAAGGTTTTCCCGTCAACTTTGGCTTTCTCTTCTGCAGAACGTATATCGACATGAATCTCACTACAAGGTCCACAAGGCCCTTGGTCTCCCATTTCCCAGAAGTTATCAGCTTTATTTCCCATGAGGATACGATCTTCAGGAATATAGTTTTTCCATATATCAAAAGCCTCTTGATCCATATTCAAATTATCAGCATCATCACTACCCTCAAAAACAGTAATATAAAGCATCTCTTTATCAATACCGAATCTATCAGTCAAAAGTTCCCAAGCCCAAGCAATAGCTTCTTTTTTGAAATAATCTCCAAAACTCCAGTTCCCAAGCATTTCAAAAAGCGTGTGGTGATAGGTATCAATTCCAACTTCTTCCAAGTCATTTTGTTTCCCAGACACCCGAAGGCATTTCTGAGAATCGGTAAGACGATTGTTCTTAGGTTTCGCATTTCCGAGGAAAAACTCTTTAAACGGTGCCATTCCAGAATTCACAAACATTAAGGTTGGATCGTCTTTTAGAACCATTGGTGCAGATTGCACGATGCTATGCTTTTTTTCTTCAAAGAAGTTTAAAAATGTATTTCGAATGTCTTGAGACTTCATGTGATAGTTGTTATTTTTTACATTTGTCACAAGAAACGCCCTGTGAAACAATACTCTATTTGATTAAAGTATGTGTTCAACGTTTCATGTGCTACTTTCTATTTTGTTTTAACTCTCAAATGGAACATATCAAAAACACTTCTCTTTCTGATTAGAGTTATCGTTAGATGTTTAACATATTGCTAGCAAAACCTGTTTCTATTATCTTCGATAAATAAGAAACAATTTATATATTTGTGTTACGTTCTATTTAGTCTTGCAAAAATAGAATTTTTTAAGATATGTCTAAAGTAAAATATCATTACGATTCAGAAACACTTTCTTACCGCAAAATAGAGCGTAAGAAGGGGAAAACCTTCAAGTATGGCTTTATTTTTCTATTAGCCTCTGCACTTTTTGGATTTCTATTTGTTTTTATTGCGAGTCAATTTATCCAATCACCAAGAGAGCGTGCTTTAAAACATGAGTTGGCAAACATGGAATTACAGTATGAACTGCTAGATAAACGGGTAGATAATGCATTTGCTGCTTTAGAAAGCGTTGAAGAACGCGATAATTCAATTTACAGACTATACTTTGAGGCCAATCCAATCCCAGAAGAACAACGTCGTGCTGGTTTTGGAGGAATTAATCGTTATAAGAAGTATGAAGGTTATGATAATTCTAAACTCATTATAGAAAGTAATAAACGATTAGATAAACTTCAAAAAGCAGTCGTCGTACAATCACGATCTTTAGATGAAATAGTTGTTTTAGCAGAAGATAAAGAGAGGTTCTTATCTTCAATTCCAGCGATTCAACCGGTAAGGAATAAAGACTTGAAGCATATGGCTTCCGGTTATGGTTATAGAACAGACCCATTTACTAAGGTACGGAAATTCCACTTTGGCATGGACTTCACTGCACCTCGAGGCTCTCCTGTTTACGCAAGTGGTGATGGCGTTGTAAAACGTGCAGACAATAATTCTACAGGTTATGGCAACCACATAAGAATAGATCATGGTTACGGTTACGTGTCTCTTTATGCACATTTATATCAATATAAAGTACGTGCAAACCAAAAGGTAAAGCGCGGTGATCTCATTGGATATGTTGGGAGCACAGGACGATCTGAAGCACCTCATTTACACTATGAAGTATTTAAAGACGAAGAACGTATTAACCCAATTAATTTTTACTACGGAAATTTAACTGCGGAAGAATATGCGCGTTTACTGCAAAAAGCATCATTAGAAAACCAATCTTTAGACTAAAGTTATGCACATCAATCTTCCAGAAAAACGATATTATGGCATTGGCGAAGTCGCTAAAGCTTTTGGCGTAAACACCTCATTAATTAGATTTTGGGAAAAAGAATTTGATATTCTCAAACCTAAAAAAAATGCTAAAGGCAATCGTAAGTTTACTCCTGAAGACATCAAGAATTTGAAGTTCATTTATCATTTAGTAAAAGAACGTGGATTTACATTAGAAGGCGCGAAAACACATCTTAAAGAAGGCAAAAAACAGTCGCTAGACACTTTTGAGATCATAGAAAAACTTGAAGGCATTAAAGCACAACTTAATAAAATCAAATCACAACTTTAAAACCCTGTCATTATGAAAAAATGGATTGTACCTGTAATTATTATTGTTCTTCTCGCAATTTGGGGGTTTAATGTTAAAAACACATCTGTTGTATTGAATGAAGATATCAAAGAATCTTGGGGAAATGTTCAAAACGCATATCAACGAAGAAATGACCTTATAGGGAATTTAGTAAATACCGTAAAAGGCGCTGCAGATTTTGAGCGTGGAACTCTCACAGACGTAATCGAAGCGCGATCTAAAGCTACTCAAACGACTATTGATCCTTCAAATATTACTCCAGAGCAATTGAAACAATTCAATCAAGCACAAGGCGGATTAAGTAGCGCACTATCTAGACTTTTGGTAACCGTTGAACGTTATCCTGATTTAAAATCAAACCAGAACTTCTTAAAACTACAAGATGAACTTGCCAGTACAGAGAATAGTATTCAAACCCAAAGAACTCGCTACAATGAAGCGATAAAGCCATTCAACACATACGTTAACCAAGCGCCAAGGTCGATGTTAGCAAGCATGCTAGGTTATAGTGAAAAACCGTATTTTGATTCTGAAACTGGCGCAGAAAAACCAGTTGATGTAGAATTTGACTTCAGTAATTAATTATGTCTAAAATTGAAGACTTTCTAACAGCAGAAGAAGAACAAGATATTATTCATGCCATACGTGATGCAGAACAAAACACCTCTGGCGAAATTCGTGTACATATAGAACGAAAATCAGAGCTTGATGCTTTTGAACGCGCGATGGAGGTATTTCATTACTTAAAAATGGATAATACCAAACAACAAAATGGTGTTCTCATTTATGTTGCTATTGATGCTAAAACCTTTATTATTTATGGCGATCAAGGCATAAATGATGTGGTGCCTACTAATTTTTGGTATAGCACAAAAGATATTATGCAATCTCATTTTAAAGCGAATAGGTTTAAACAAGGTCTCATTGAGGGTGTATCGAAAGCAGGTGAACAATTAGAAAAACATTTCCCTTGGATTCATGGTGACACTAATGAATTACCAAACGAGATTTCTAAAGGTTAAAACAGTGAGCATTATGCAGTATTCAGTGAGTAATAAGAAAAACACCATTCAATTTATTGACTCAATTAAGAGCTTTATCATGCTTTTTTTAGTGTTTTTATTTTGCGCTCAAACAGTTGCTGCTCAATTTAATATTCCCAAAAAACCAGATTTTATTTCTCCAGTAATAGATAGCACTAATAATACACTTACGCAGAGAGAATATAAATTCCTTTATGAGAAATTAAAGAATTATAACGATACGACTTCTACCGAAGTGATAATTGTTATTGTCCCAACAACAAAAGGCGAAAACATTGGACTCCTAGCTCCAAAATGGGGACAGAAATGGGGAATTGGTCAAGCTAAAGAAGATAATGGTGTTTTTATTTTGCTAGCTCGTGATGATCACAAAATATGGATTTCTCCAGGCTATGGTGTTGAAGATAAACTAACTGCTGGTGTTGTTGGAGAACTCACTCGTAATGTAATCATCCCAGAGTTTAAAAGAGATAAATATTACGAAGGACTCAATAGAGGTACAGACGCCATATTTGAAATTCTAAATGGCACCTATAAAGGCACAGGACAATCCAACAAGTCTGGAGGAGACTTTCCAATTGGCGTTTTCGTGATCATGTTTATCATCTTCATCATTTTCATAATCGCCATTTCCAGAAATCGACGTGGTGGAGGAAACAATGGCAGTGGTGGCTCACGAACTAATGGCACTAGTATTCTAGACGCTATTATTTTAAGTAATATGGGTCGTGGAAGTTATGGAGGAAGCAGCACATCTAGTGGAGGCATCTTTGGAGGCGGAAGCTCTTCTGGTGGTAGTTTTGGTGGAGGTGGATTTGGTGGCTTCGGAGGAGGCGGCGGATTCTCTGGAGGTGGTGCTGGTGGGAGCTGGTAGTTTTTTCGCCTTTACTTTAGCAAATAATTCAATAGTTCTTAAAAATTACGAAAGACTTTATTAAAATAATGCCTTCCCGCACCTGCTGTAGTTGATATTTCCGTATTACACTTTTATTCATCTAATTTTATTAAAGATGTTGAAGAAGAAAGCGATTGTATACTCTATAGTTTCTCAAAGTTTTTAAAATACGTTTTCTTCGGAAATATAAAATGAACTACTGTTAGATTTCAAACCCTCGTAATTCAGCGAAGCTAAATTGTCCTCCCTTCGTAAAAAAGGGAGGAGCCTAGATTTTGCAGTTTTATTGGAATTATTAGTCTATGGTTTTATTTGGTATTTTTAATATCAAATAAAACTATAGACTAGCAGCTGTTAAATGCTTACTGCGAACTTTACTGCAGACTGAAAACCTAATCCATAAAGAACATACCACTATCACCTGTTTCTCCTTTTGAGCCTAGACTATTAAATTTCCAGCTAAAGCTTAGCATAAAGTACTGCTCCAATACAGTACTCTGGCTATCTTCAATAAAGTTTTGAGTTGCGCGTCGTCTTGCATTTGTATTTTGGTTAAGTAAATCATAAACTTTAAGAGTCATCACTGCTTGATCTTTTAAAAACGAATAAGCAAGGGTAGAATTCCAAAACCACGCACTCTTTTGAAACCCCTCGGAAACATTAGGGTTGTAGGCGTAATCTATAGTATTAGTCCATTCAAAATCTTTAGGTAAGTATGTTGTAAAATTTAAATCTAAATCATGTCTAACGAAATCTACATCTTCAAAGGTGTCAATATCGAAGGTGTTTTTTGTGTACGTCAATCTATAGCGTGGCCTAATTTCTAATACTTTTTTCCATGTGAATCGCAGTCCTGCACTAGGTGTTAATGTGGTCACATTACTTTTGTACTGTACCTCGTTATTAAAGTTTAAATTCTGACGTAAACCTGCAGACATCCCAGCATCAAATTTTATAGATCTAATAGAGTCTGTTTTTACGGTTTTGCTGTAGTTGATATTTCCGTAGGCATTATAATTACCATTTACATTGGCATACGTTGTGGTTCTTTTCAATGTTTCTGGATCTACAATAGTTCTAGACACTACAGCATTATTATCTACATTGACACTTACATAACTATAAACACCTGTTTTTTTCTGAAAGTCAAACGCATTATAACCCATATATAAGCGATGCGTGTTTGTTGGTTCTAAATTTGGATTACCTGTAATTGTATTTAAAGGATCGTTAACGTTTTGAAAAGGCTGCAGCTGCGTTAAACTTGGTGTTCTATTATTTAGAGAATACCCTGCATACATAGAAGATTTCTCGCTAAAGCGATAATTAAAATAAGAACGTAATTCTAAGGCTTGGAAGTCTCGTTTAATATCTAATTCTGGTCTTAAAAAGTCTTTATTTTCTAATGTTCTAAACACATATCGCGTCGTAAAACTAGTAGACCATTTTTCCTTACGATAGGATAACTTCAACGATGGTGTATTCTCTCGATTGAGAGACTCAAAATCTGTGCTTAAATCGAAATTAAAATTATCAAATTGCCCAGTCGCTGCGTCACCATCAAAGGTGCTTCGTAAACTAGTGCGCTTATCATCTCTAAATCGGTATTCGAAATCTAAAAATAATTCTTTTGCAATTAGTGGTAACCTGTATGTTGCAGAAGCATTGAAATTGCGATTTGCACTTTCAGCATCTGTGAATTGATCCCGAATGATATCGTCTGAAGTAGAATTAAAAAAGTTAGTTTCTGAAGTTAAAAAATCATCAGACTCAGTTGTATTGATATCAGTCTCTACTTTAAACTTTAAGAATGCACCGCGACTACCAAAACGCTTTGTGATGTCTAACTCGTTACTAAAACTCTTTGCTTCACTCTCAGAAAATGAAGCTGTTGTAGATTGATTAGTCAATTCATTGTCTTCGTTAAGTGTGTCTTCATCTTCAGAAAACGTCCTATTCAAGGTTGACCATTTAATCGATGGGTTAATATTAATTAAAAAGGTAGAATCGACTTCTATATCAAACCCTAAATTGGCGCTATGGCTTTGAGCGTCACTTAAGGAACGTGATTTCGACTCTGAAAAGAATCTAGAGTCTGGCAATATATTTTCACGCGCTGTTATTGTTTCATTCTCTGAGTTGCTACCAGAGAAGAAATAATCGGCATTGACCTCTACTTTATCACTAAGTACATCTGCATAGTTTGCGCCAGCGTTTTGGGAAGTGACGATGCCTTCTCCATTACCAAAGGACTTGCCATCAATTGTAAATGCACCACTACTATTCATACTCATACTATAACCACCTCCAAACATTTTTTGAATTTCTCCAAAACTAAATCCTGGTGAGTTGGTATTATTTCCACCTGCGAGCACGCTTACACGTCTATCATTATCGAAAAAGTTAACCATACCGGCGAGTTCGTAGCGCTCATCTGTTCCTGCACCACCCGAAACTCTGCCAAAAACACCTTTATTATTTTCTTCTTTAATAGTAAGGTTGATGGTTTTATTCTCTGTATCACCTTCTTCTCCTGCGAACGCTTCCGACTTTGTTTTGGTGTCCATAATTTGAACTTTCTCGATAATATCTTTAGTTAAATTACGCGTTGTAATTGTAGGATCATCACCAAAAAAGGGTTTTCCGTTGACTAGTATTTGACTAACGTCTTTCCCATTTACTGTAATTTTACCTGCTTCATCGACCTCAACTCCGGGTAACTGTTTTAGTAAATCCTCAACATTAGCATCTTTCTTGGTTTTAAAAGATTTGACGTTGAATTCTAAAGTATCTTTTTTTATAGTAATTGGAGATCTTGATTTAATAACGACTTCATCTAAAGCGTTACTGATTCCTAATTCTACTCTTCCGATATCAATGACTTCTTTATTAATTATAATCTGTTTGAAATATGTTTTATAACCAACATAAGCGATATATAAATTGAGCTTTTCATCATAGGTTTCGTCTGTGATTTCAAACACTCCTGTTTTATCAGAAATTGTATACGTCACCAAACTACTATCTTTTAAGCGCTCTACATAAATTGTGGCAGCTTCCAGAGGTTCTTTGTTGTCTTCGGAAAGTATCTTTCCTGAAATTTTAAACGATTTGGATTGTGAAAATGAAATGGACACGCAGAGGAGCGCGAAGACATAGATTAACTTCTTCATGTGGTTGATTGATTGATGATTAGTAATATGATTACAAAAACGAATTTAACTTAGTTTTCGTATGAATTTTCTTAATATTATTATAAAATTTGTAATTATTCCCCTTCTTCTAATGTAAACAGTTCCTCGACTGGTAATTTAAATAGCTGTGCAATTTTGATAGCTAATAATGTAGAAGGCACATATTTACCTTTTTCAATAGCATTAATAGACTGCCTACTTACTCCAATTTTATCTGCTAAATCGCCTTGAGTAAGATTATGTCTTGCTCGCTCTATTTTTATGTTATTTTTCATTTAAGCTCTAGCTTTTAAGATATTAAATCTGATAATAAAGAACAATAAAGGCGTGAACATATTAAAGACTAAAATATTAAAAAAAGTAAATTCATAAATAAAAATGATCGCAAACATTAGTACGATATAATTAAATATAATAGCCCAAACTAAAGAATCTTTCCTGAGCTTATAGATAAACTCATCTTCAATTTTTTCTTCTGAAAACCCTACTAATAATCCGCCTACAATTATACATAAAGCTATAATTTCATCAAATACACCGTTAGTTATAATTACAAAAAAACCGTTATTACTGGAGAATAAACTGTCGCTATTATAGAACGCTAGTACACTTAAGGATAATATATCAGAATCAAACTCCATGATCATCAATAGCAAACCAGTTATTAAACCAGCACATAGTAATAACCAACCTGGTATTTTAAACTTATTTGATAATAAATAATTTGATTTCATAAGTGTATACATTAATAATTAAAAGTCAAAAGTAAACAAAAATATACAAAAAGTAAACTTTACTTTACTTTTTGTAAAATATTATGGATTTTAAAAACCATTATAAATGCAAACATCCAATAGTTGAACTATTGGATGTCGCATATTTCCGAAGAAAATAAATTTTATGTCATACGTAAGGGTTTACTTCTTACGCATATATATACTAATTGGAACCCCTTTAAAATCAAAAAGCTCTCTTAAATTATTCTCTAAAAAACGTTTATATGGATCTCTAACATATTGTGGTAGGTTGCAAAAGAACGCGAATTGCGGTTGAGGTGTAGGCAATTGCATGATGTATTTAATCTTCACGAATTTACCTTTATATGCTGGTGGAGGATAATTCTCAATAACAGGTAATAAGACTTCGTTAAGCTTACTTGTTTTGATTTTTTTAGTTCTATTTTGAAACACTTCAACAGCAGTTTCAATTGCTTTGAAAATACGTTGTTTTGTCAATACTGAAATAAATACAATTGGAACATCTGTAAAAGGTTCCATCTCTTTTCTGATCACCGTTTCATATTCCTTCATTGTCTGGGTCTCTTTTTCAACTAAGTCCCACTTATTAACAAGCACTACTATTCCTTTGCGATTACGCTGTGCTAACCAGAATATATTTTGTACTTGTCCATCAAATCCTCGAGTGGCATCTAAAATAACCAGGCATACATCACAATGCTCAATAGCTCTTACACTTCGCATTACAGAATAGAATTCTAAATCTTCTTTTACTTTAGATTTACGTCTAATTCCTGCGGTATCTACAAGATTAAATTCAAATCCAAAGCGATTATACTTTGTATCTATAGAATCTCTAGTTGTACCTGCTACATCTGTAACAATGTAACGTTCTTCACCAATTAAGGTATTAATAAATGATGATTTTCCGGCATTTGGTCTTCCAACAACCGCAAATCTTGGAAGTTCATCTCTTTCTTCTATGTCTTCTATATCTGGCAATGCTTTAACTAAAGCATCTAATAAATCTCCTGTTCCACTCCCATTAATACTGGCAATTGTAAAATATTCTCCAAGACCCAATGCGTAGAATTCTACTGCGTCTTCAGAACGTTTTCCATTATCAACTTTGTTTACTGCTAGAAATATTGGTTTGTCAACCTTACGAAGTAGTCTTGCTACGTCTTCATCCATCCCTGTAACACCAGTCTCAACATCTACCATAAAAATGATAGCATCTGCTTCATCGATAGCTAATTCTACTTGTTTATCAATTTCTGCTTCAAAAACGTCATCGCTTCCTTTGATGTATCCACCGGTATCAATTAGAGAAAACTCTTTCCCATTCCAATCACTTTTACCGTAATGTCGATCCCTAGTAACACCACTTACTGCATCAACAATAGCCTCTCTACGTTGAATTAAGCGATTAAAAAAAGTTGATTTACCAACATTTGGACGACCTACTATTGCAACTATACTTCCCATAACTTCTTTATTTTATTTGCGTTACATATCCTGTAAGCGGGTGCAAAGGTAATCAATATGTTTGATGCACTATTATTTTTAACTCAAATAGTATTCTAAGATATCTTTGAACCTTTTTCAATGGGCTACAAAATCATTTTTTTCGCTTCAAATAAAAAGTTTAAATGAGTTCATATTAAGTTCTTCATCAAAAAATAATAATTTAAACTTCTACTAAAAAAATTAAAATGTCTGTAACCAACGAAGTGGTCTTAAGGCCAAGATTTAAGTTTAATGTAACACAAAACAACGTTTCTATCTTAAAGGTTTCCGAA